>NZ_JBDPME010000005.1:0-466659 GCF_039871825.1 Nonomuraea sp. B12E4
ATCACGTCGTTGAGCTGGGCCTTTACTGGTCGGAGCAGCGCCGCAGGAAGCAATCCCGAGCGCGCAGGCACCACTTCATCCAGCGCCTGCGCCTCCAGGTCCTACAGATCTAGCGGAGTAGTACTAGGCGCGCACCACCCGCTCGTACGCGGCCACCAGATCGTCCATCGGCAGGACCGGACCCCGCGGGTCCTTGGCGGCGTCGTCCCACAGGCGCAGCGAGACCGCGTCCTGCGACCACGGGTGCGCCTCGAACGCGGCCACCTCCTCCTGCGACATCGGCCCGCCCTGGACGCGCAGCGAGCGCACCGACACCGGGCTCAGCGTGCCGTGGTAGGCGGGGTTCACCGCGACGAGGTAGCGCTTGGCCGCCACGTGCTGCTGGATCGCCCAGGCCGAGCGCTCGGTGAGGTGGTCGCGGGCGAACGCGGCGCCGGCCTCCTCGTGCGGCATCCCGCGGTGGGCCGTGGCGACCGGGCGGGCGCGGCCCACGTCGTGGAAGGCGGCGGCCAGCACCAGCTCGTCGTCCGCGTCCGCGGCCACGGCGTGTGCCGCGGCCTGCAGGGCGTGGGTGCGCTGGTCGACGGCCTCGCCGCCGTACGGGAGTCCGGCGAGGCCCTCGAACAGGTCGAACAATTCATCCCGAGAAAGCATGAGTGTCCTCTTTTAAGATGATTCGCGCGGATTTATCACAGCATGATGAGCGCGGTGGCGTGACCAGCGGATGACGGGACGGTGGCCGTGCACCGGCGGCCAGGTGGCGCAGGGGTGGGTTCGCCCGGAGTTAACCCCCCGGCTCGTGCACAGTAAGCAGCGTCTGACCTGCTCATCACAGTCGAGGAGCAGCGTGGCAGGCCTTGGTACCTGTGACACGCTCGGAGACCCACTGTGAAACGATCCCTGACCGTCCTGGCCATTCTCGGCGCACTCGCGGCGGCGGCGGGCTGCTCCTCGGCCAGCGGCAGCGCCGGCAGCGCGGATAGTGCCGTCGACCGGCAGGCGGCTGACGGTGACGTGCTGCGCTTCGCGGCCGTGCCGGCCGAGCAGAGCATCGACCCCACGGCCGAGTACAAGGACATCATCGCGCTGATCGAGAAGAACACCGGCCGCAAGGTGCAGTTCGTGCGATCCACCGACTACAACGCGGTCATCGAGGGCATGGTGTCCGGCAAGATCGACCTGGCCGAGTTCGGGCCGCTGTCGTACGTGCTCGCCAAGAGCAACGGCGCCAAGATCACGCCGGTCGCGTCGATGGTCGAGAAGGGCGGCAAGCCCACGTACCAGAGCTACGGCATCGTGCCCGCCAACAGCAAGATCACCGACATCAACGGCTACAAGGGCGCCAAGGTCTGCTTCGTCGACCCCGGCTCCACCTCCGGCTACCTCTTCCCCAGCCAGGGGCTGCTGGCCGCGGGCATCGACCCGAAGACCGGCGTCAGCCCCGTCATGGCGGGCGGCCACGACAACTCCGTGCTCTCGGTCGCCTCCGGCAAGTGCGAGGCCGGGTTCGCCGAGAACGCCATGGTCGACCACATCCTCATCGACAAGGGCAAGCTCAAGCCCGGCGACGTCAAGGTGGTGTGGAAGTCCGCGCCGATCCCCATGTCGCCGATCGCCATCCGCGACGAGCTGCCCGCCGACCTGAAGACCAAGCTCACCGACACCTTCACCAAGGACGCCAACCGGGACCGCATGGTGCAGCTCGGCGTCTGCAAGGACACCGCGTCCTGCCGCGTGACGGCCGACTCGACCATGTGGGGCTGGCAGCCGGTGACCGACGCGACCTTCGACCCCGTACGCGAGGTGTGCGCGGCCACCCACAACGAACAGTGCTCCAAAGCGTGATGAGCGACCAGGCGATCGTCGAGACGCGCGGCCTGCAGAAGACCTTCGGGCTGGTGCCGGCCTGCGCGGGCATCGACCTGACCGTGCATCGGGGTGAGACCGTCGCGCTGCTCGGGCCCTCCGGGTCGGGCAAGTCCACGCTGCTGCGCCACCTCAACGGGCTGACCAGGCCGGACAAGGGTTCGGTCCGGGTGCTCGGGGTCGACGTGGTCGCCGCGAAGAGCGCGGAGCTGCGCGCCCTGCGGCGCCGGGTCGGGGTGGTCTTCCAGCAGTTCAACCTGGTGGGACGGCTGACCGTGATGGAGAACGTGCTCAGCGGCGCCCTCGGCCGGGTGCGCGGCCCCCGCTACGGCATCGTCACCTGGCCCAAGTCCGTGCGGGCCGAGGCGTTCGAGCAGCTCGACCGGGTCGGGCTGGCCGACCGCGCCTACCAGCGGGCCGGCAGCCTGTCGGGCGGGCAGCAGCAGCGGGTCGCCATCGCGCGGGCGCTGTTGCAGCGGCCCGAACTGGTCCTCGCCGACGAGCCCGTGGCCTCGCTCGACCCCGAGACGGCCGCCTCCGTGATGGACCTGCTGGTCCGGGTGTGCCGGGAGGACGGGCTGACCATGGTGTGCACGCTGCACCAGATCGACCTGGCCCTGCAGTGGACCCGGCGGGTGGTGGGGCTGCGCATGGGCGCGATCCGGCTGGACGAGCCCACGGACCGGCTCGACGCCGTACGGCTGCGCGGGCTCTACCTGTCCGACCCCGTGACGGTGCCATGACCACCCGGACGGCACCCGCGCGGCCCGGCGGCGCGGCGGGCACCACCCGGCCCAAGCCGCCCCGCGGCGCGCGGAGGCTGGCGGCCTGGGGATTCCCGATCGCCTTCGTGCTGCTCGGGCTGATCGCGCTCGACTGGCTCGGCGTCGGGGTCGGCGGCCTGATCAGCGGGTTCGGCGAGGTCGCCGGGCTGCTGGCACGGGCCTGGCCGCCCACGCTGGCCGACCCGGCCACGACGTTCGCCCACGTGCTCGACACCCTGTGGATGGCCATCGCGGGCACCGCGCTGGCCGCGCTGCTCGCCGCCGTGCTCGGCGTGCTGGCCGCCGGCACCACCTCCCCGGGCAGGACCGTCAGGGCCGTCGCCCTCTCCGTGATCGTCGCCTGCCGGGCCGTCCCCGACATCGTGTTCGCCGTGTTCTTCGTGGCCGCCATCGGCATCGGCCCGCTGCCCGGCGTGCTGGCGCTCGGCCTGCACTCGGTGGGCATGCTCGGCAAGCTGTTCGCCGAGGCCGTCGAGCAGGCCGACGAGGGCGTGCGCGAGGCCGTGGCGGGCACCGGGGCCGGGCCCGCGCAGCGGCTGTTCGCCGGGGTCGCGCCGCAGGTGGCGCCCGCCTGGATCGCCGCCACCCTCTACCGGCTGGACATCAACTTCCGCGGCTCCGTGCTGCTCGGCGCCGTCGGCGCGGGCGGCATCGGACTCGACCTCAAGACCGCGTTCGGATTCACCGACTACCCGGAGGCCACCGGGATCGCCCTGGTCACCGTGGCCGTGGTGCTGCTGGTCGAGGCCGTCTCGGTGGGGCTGCGCGGGCAGTTGCTGGGCGCCGGGCGTACCGTGGCCGTCCCGCGCGTACGGGAGCTTCGGGTGCCGTGGACGCGCGGCAGGATCGCCGCGCACGTGGCCGGCTGGGGCGGGCTGGCGCTCGCCGCGGTGGCCTGCCGGCAGGTCGGGGCGAGCCCGGCGGCGCTGGCCGACGCGGCCGCCGGTTCCGTGGCCGCGCTCGGCGAGTTCTTCCCGCCGGACTTCGGGCCCGTGGCGGACCTGCTCGGCCAGGGCCTCCTGGAGACCGCCGCCATCGCGCTCGGCGCGACCCTCCTGGGCACGCTCGCCGGAGTGCCGCTCGGGCTGCTCGCCGCGCGGGCCGTCGCCCCCAACCACGGGGTACGGCTGGCCGCCCGCACCCTGCTCGTGGGCCTGCGGTCCATCCCGGACCTGCTGCTGGTGCTGATCTTCGTGGCGGCGTTCGGGCTCATGGACGGGCCCGTCGCGGGCACCCTGGCGCTGTCCGTCTTCACCGCGGCCCTGGTCGCCAAGCTCGTCGCCGACGACGCGGAGGAGCTGCGCGCGGGTCCGCGCGAGGCGGTGCTGTCGGCCGGCGCCGGTCCCCTGCAGGAGCTGGCGCTGGCCGTCTTCGGCCAGCTCACGCCCCGCCTGGTCACCACCACCCTGTACGCGCTCGACGTCAACCTGCGGGCCTTCTTCATCCTCGGCATCGTGGGCGCGGGCGAGCTCGGCTACGCGCTGAGCCAGCACATCCGCGCGCTCAACTACGACGTCGTCACCGCGATCGTGCTGCCGGTGTTCGTGCTGGTCCTGGCCGTGGAGGCGATCTCGGCCCGGCTCAGGTCCGCGCTGCGTTGAGCGCGCCGGCCCGGCTCAGATCTCGTATGTTGCTGGCCTCCACGCTCGTGCGGCGTCGCCCGCCGTTCACCTGCCGGTCAGGAAGCCCGCCGAGGCTGCTTGTCATGACAAGCACGCAGCGCTACCTGGAGATGGCCGACATCCTGGAGGCGGAGCTGGCCCACGTGCCCGTGGGCGCGCAGGTGCCGAGCGAGCACGTGCTGGCCGACCGCTTCCACGTCAGCAGGCCCGCCGCCCGCGCGGCCCTGCAGGAGCTGGAGCGGCGGTTGCTGGTGCGCCGCGTCCAGGGGGTCGGCACCTTCCGGCGCGGGCGGGTGGAGTACGTGATCTCCGCGCACGTCCCGCCGTCGTTCAGCGAGACCGTCCGGCTGGCGGGCGCCGAACCGGGCGCGCGGCTGGTGAGCTGCGGCGCCCGCCGCGCGGTCGAGCAGGAACGCGACCGGCTCGGGCTGGCCACCGGCGCCGCCGTGTGGGCGATCGAGCGGGTCTTCAGCGTGAACGGCGAGATCGCCGCGTACGCCACCAGCGTCCTGCCCCGGCGCCCGCTGCTGAACCTGGACAGGGAGCTCGGCGACGAGGTCTCCCTGCACAAGGTGCTGCGCCGCCGCTACGGGCTCACCGTCGTGCGCTCCCGCTACCGGATCAGCCTGGACGTGCCGCCGGCGGGCATCGCCGACCACCTGACGGGCGGCAGCCGCGGGCCCGCCTGGCTCGCGGAGAGCGTGAACCGCGCCGCCGCAGGTCCGTACGTCGAGTACGCGCGGACGTACCTGCGGCCCGACGTCCTCGACGTCACCTTCGAGATCGAAGAGGAAACCCATTGATCGACGTGATGACCAGGGAGGAGCGCGCCGAGTTGCTCGCCGCCGCCACTCCCGACGAACTGCTGCCCCTGGCCGAACGCCTGCTCCAGTCCGGAGACCTCGGCGAACCGACCGTCCTGCACCCGCCGGAGGTGGGCATGGTGATGCTCACCGTGCGTGAGCCGGTGGCCGAGGAACGCTTCCACCTGGGGGAGGTGCTGGTCACCTCGTGCACCGTCGAGGTGGCGGGAGCCGCCGGGTGGAGCATGCGGGGCGGTGACGACCGGGTGGCCGCCCTCGCCGCCGCCCTGCTCGACGCCGCCGCGGCCGCCGGGCTGCCGGCCGCCGGGGACGTACACGCCCTGTGCGCGGCCGTCGCCGAGCGGCGGACCAGGGAGGACGTCGCCGAGTGGGCCGAGGTGTCCACCACCCGGGTGGCCTTCGAGGAGCTGACATGACGACCCCCGCCCTCACCGGCGCCCCCACCAGCGGCACGTACGTCCAGGCGGTGACGCCGACGGCCGCGCAGGCGCAGGACGACTTCCGGGCGCTGCTCAACGTGCTGTCCCGGCCCGGCCTGCTGGACGCCGTCCACCGTGGGAACGGTCCCGCGGCGCTGGCCGTGGCCGCCGGGCTGGCCGACGTCGAGGTGCCCACGGCGGTGCTGACCGAGCCGGGCGAGGAGCACTGGGCGCGGGCCCTGCACCTGGCGACCTCGGCCCCGGCCGCGCCGCCGGAGACGGCCCGCATGGTGGTCGCCCTGCGCCCGCCGGCGGCCGCCGAGATCGCGGCGCTCACCCGGGGCGACGCCCTGCACCCCGAGTTCGGCACCCGCCTGATCGCCGCCGTCACCGCCCTGGCGGCGGATCCGGGTGACCGGCGGGATGGGGGGTCGGCGGTTCCGGGCGCGGAGGGGCCCGAGGTCGTCCTGGCGCTCAGCGGGCCCGGTGTGCCCGGGACGCGGCGGATCCGGGTGACGGGACTGGACCGCGCGGTGTTCGGCGCCCTCGCCGAGGCCAACGCGGATTTCCCGGCGGGGATCGACACCTTCCTCGTCGCCGCGGACGGCACCGTCGCCGGGCTGCCGCGCAGCACCCGCATCGAGATCGAGAACGGAGACGACTGACCATGGGGTACTCAGGTGCGAGCGGTGGCCACGAGGCCATCCTCGCCGCCGAGAAGCTCGTCGAACGCCGGCGCTACGGCGGGGCCAGCGCCTGGCTCGGCATCGACCAGATCACCGGGCGGCTCGGCCTGGCCGTGGACCGGGTCATGGGGGAGGGCGGCCTGTGGGCCCCCGAGCTCGCGGCCAGGGCGCTGCGCCAGGCGGAGGGCGACGTGCAGGAGGCGGCGCAGCTCATCAGGGCGCACCGCTCGACGGTGCCACGGGTGGCCTACTCGGAGCCGGTACACGCCGACGAGCTGCGGGTCTCGCGCCGCATCTCGCCCGCCTTCCGCAACCCGCCGGGCAGCCAGCTTCTCGGCCGCACCCTCGACTACGTGGGCCGCCTGCTGGACCTGATGCCGGAGGACCAGGCCAAGGCCCGCCTCCAGGCCGCCCCGGAGCCCGTTCCCGCCGGCCACGGCCACCTGCCCGTCAACGGGCACGAGCCCAACGGGCAGGAAGCCAGCGGGTACGAGGCCGGCGGGCAGGGCCGCGCCGCGGGGGATGACCCGCGCAGGCCGCCGCGCCTGCTCCGCCTGCTGCGTTCCATGGACATGGTGGTGGACAGGCGAGCGGAGGGCGACGCGGAGCCGTACGACATCACCCGCGCCCCCATCCGCCCCGGCGTGCCCAGGTCGGCCCGCCTGACCGCGATGGCGCGGGCCGAGACCGGCGCCCTGGTCCACCTCTGGTACTCCCACACCTTCAGGCCCGGCAAGCACAACCACGAGTTCCCCGGCGAGGTACGCCACGGCACCCTCCCCGTCCGGGTCCGCCACCCGCTCACCGGCGCCCCGGTCGCGGTCGCCGAGGTGCGGGTCACCGAGGTGGAGACCATCGACGACCTCGACCGCGCCGAGGAGGACCGCAGCAAGCTGGACCTCGGCTACGGCATGTGCTTCGGCCACAACGAGCGCAAGGCCATCGCCATGGCCGGCCTCGACCTGATGGTGCACCGCGACGCCGGCCGGACCAGCCTGGAGCAGGAGGTGCTGCTGACCCTGGACGGCATCGAGGCCTCCGGCTTCCTGGAGCACCTCAAGCTGCCCCACTACGTGGACTTCCGGTCGGTGCTCGACCGCAAGCGGGCGGTACGCGCCGCCGTGGAGGAGGCGGTCGCCCGATGAGGACGGTCACGGAGCTGGCCGGATCCGGCGGCCCCCGGAGCATCTTCGACGAGCTCTCCAAGCGCGAGGTACGCAGGGCGGCGCTCACCGCGGTGGCCGTGCCCGGCTACCAGGTGCCGTTCGGCTCCAGGGAGATGCCGGTGGCCCGCGGCTGGGGCTCGGGCGGGCTGCAGGTGACGCTGGCGCTCGTCGGCCCGAAGGACCGGCTGAAGGTCATCGACCAGGGCGAGGACGGCGGCGTGAACGCCTCCAACCTGCGCCGCCTGGTCGTTGGCCACGTCGGCTGCGAGGAGGAATCGGACACCGGGCAGGCCACCCTGATCCAGTCCAGGCACCGCATCCCCGAGACGCGGCTCCGCGCCGACCAGACGCTCGTGCTCCAGGTCCCGGTGCCCGAGCCGCTGCGCGCCGTCGAGCACGACGTACGCGAGCAGCGCAGGATGCACGCCGAGGCGGACTACTCGCGCATGTGGGTCGGCCTGTACGAGGACCTCGTGCGCAACGGCGTCGTCACCAAGAGCGCCGGATACCCGTGCATGGTCGACGGCCGGTATCTGATCTCGCCCACCCCGATCCCCAGGTTCGACGTGCCGAAGCTGGACCAGGCCGAGCACCTGACGCTGTTCGGCGCCGGCCGGGAGAAGCGCATCTACGCGGTGCCGCCGCACACGCGGGTGGAGCCGCTGGTGTTCGAGGACGTCCCGTTCGAGGTCGAGCACACGCCGGGCGCGGCCTGCCGGCACTGCGGCGCGATGGACTCGTACCTGGTGGAGGTGCCGTCGATGGACGGCCCAGGCGGAGTCAGGGTGGCGTGGGTGTGCAGCGACACGGACTTCTGCACGCGTAACAGGGGGCAACGATGAGCTGGGCGTTGAAGGTGGACGGGCTCGGCCGGGTCTACGGCGAGCAGGGACCGCGGTCGCTGCCCGGGACCGGGCCGGACCACGGCACCTCGGTCTCGCCCGCGACCGGGGCGGTGGTGGCCGCCTGGGATGTCGGCTTCGAGGTGGAGCCCGGCGAGGCGCTGGGCATCGTCGGCGAGTCCGGGTCGGGCAAGTCGACCGTCATGCGCTGCGTGGCCGGCGACGAGCGGCCCAGCCGGGGCAGCGCCTACCTGCGCGGATACGACGACGGGCGGACCGACGTGCTGGCGCTGGACGACGGCGCCCGGCGGCGGCTGCGCATCGACCGGGTGGCCGTGGTCTACCAGGACCCCGCCGCCGGGCTCGACCTGGACACCAGCGCCGGTGGCAACATCGCCGAGCGGCTCACCGCCGCCGGCGGCCGGCACTTCGGCCGCATCCGCGAGCGCGCCGCCGAGCTGCTGGAGCTGACCGAGGTGCCGCTGGCCCGGATGGACGACCCGGTACGCACCTTCTCCGGCGGCATGCGCCAGCGCGTGCAGATCGCCAAGGCGCTGGCCAACCGGCCCCCGGTGCTGCTGCTGGACGAGCCGACCACCGGACTGGACGCCTCCGTCGCGGCCGGCGTGCTCGACCTGCTGCGCAACCTGCTCGAACGGCTCGGCGTGGCCGCCGTGGTCGTCTCCCACGACTTCGGCGTCATCGAGATGCTGACCAGGAGGGTGATGGTGATGCAACACGGCCGGGTCGTGGAGACCGGTCTGACCGACCAACTGCTGGAGGACCCGCAGCACCCCTACAGCCAGCGGCTCGTCGCGGCGGCCCGCGGATGAACGTGCTGGAGATCAGGGGACTGGTCAAGTCCTTCACCCTGCACACCATCGACGGCCGCGTCGTGGGCGCGCTGCACGGCGTGGACCTGGACGTGGCCCGCGGCGAGCACGTCGCGCTCGCGGGCTCGTCCGGCGCGGGCAAGTCGTCGCTGCTCAGGTGCGTCTACCGGACGTACGTGCCGACGGCCGGCCGGATCCTGCTGCGTACCTCGGAGGGCGCGCAGGTGGACCTGGCCGCGCTGCCCGACGCCCAGGTGGCCGACCTGCGCGGCCGCGAGCTGGGCTACGTGTCGCAGTTCCTGCGCGCCGAGCCGCGCCGGGCCGTGCTGGACGTGGTGGCCCGCGCGGGCGCGGCCCGCGGGATGGACCTTGAGGCCGCCCGCGACGCCGCGGCGGCGGCACTGAGCAGGCTCGGCATCGAGGAACGGCTGTGGGCCATGCACACCACCGTCCTGTCCGGCGGCCAGAAGCAGCGCGTCAACCTGGCCGCGGGCACCATCTCGCCGCCCCGGCTGCTGCTGCTCGACGAGCCGGTGTCGGCGCTGGACCCGGTCAACCGGGAGGCCGTGCTGGCCATGATCGCCGACCTGACGGACGCGGGCGTGGCCGTGCTGTCCGTCTTCCACGACCTGGACGCCATCGAACGGCTGGCGACCCGGGTGGTGGTGCTGGAGGACGGCAGGGTGGCCGCCGACGGGCCGCCCGCCGCCGTACTGCGTGATTCCGGACTGAACCTGGAGGTGGCCCGATGAACGTGGGCACGAGGGTGCTCGCCCATGCCAAGGCCGTACTGCCTGACCGCGTGATCGACGACGCGCTCGTCGTCACCGAGCACGGGCTGATCACCCATGTCGGGCCCGCGCGTCCCGGCGCCGTCCCGGCCGAGGCGGTGGACCTGCGGGGCGCGCTGCTGCTGCCCGGCATCGTGGACACGCACTCGGACGGGCTGGAGACCGAGCTGCGGCCGCGGCCGGGGGCGGAGTTCGAGGTCGAGTTCGCGGTGGCGAGTTTCGAGGGCCGGGTGCGGGCCGCCGGGACCACCACCGTGTTCCACGGGGTGGCGTTCGAGTCGCACAACCGCAAGGGGCGTACCGTCGAGCGGGCGCGCCGCCTGGACGCGGCCCTGCGCGAGCGCGCGGGCTCGGGGCGCGCGCTCGTGGACCACCACACCCTCTACCGGCTCGACGCCCGCGACCCCGAGGGCCTGGTGGCTCTGGAAACCTGCCTCACCGGCACGCCCGTCCCGCCGCCGCTGGTCTCCTTCGAGGACCACACGCCCGGGCAGGGCCAGTACCGGGACTCGGCCTTCTACCGGCGCTGGCTGGAGGGCAGCGAGGGGATCTCCGCCGAGGAGGCGCAGCGGCGGGTGGAGGCCCTCGTCGCCGAGCGTGACACGCGGATCGGGCACCGGGAGATCGCCCTGGGCCGGCTGGCGGAGCACGCGGCGCTGGGGCGGGCGCGGCTGCTCGCGCACGACCCGGTGACCGCGGCGGAGATCGACGTGGCGGTGGCCAACGGGGTGTCCGTGGCCGAGTTCCCGACCACGATGGAGGCCGCCCGAGCGGCCCGCGAGCGTGGGCTGCGGGTCGTGGCCGGGGCGCCCAACGTGCTGCGGGGCGGCTCCCACTCGGGCAACGTGGCCGCGGCCGAGCTGGTGGCGGCGGGGCTGGTGGACGGGCTGTCCAGCGACTACCTGCCCTCCGCCCCGCTGGCGGCGGCGCTGCTGCTGGCCGAGCGGGACGTCGTCGCGCTGCCCCGGGCGGTGGCCCTGGTCACGTCCGGTCCCGCGGCCGTCGCGGGGCTGTCCGACCGGGGTGAGTTGGTCGAGGGCCAGCGCGGGGACCTGGCCGTCGTCACCCTGGACCGGGGCTGGCCGACCGTCCGCATGACGGTCGCCGCCGCCGACATGCCGCTGCTCACGGGGGTAGGGGCATGACGACACGGCAAGGAGAGGAGCCCGGACACGTGACGAGCGGGCGCGGCTGGGGGGTCGGGGTGCCCGTGCAGGCGCACCCGGCGCTGGCCGCGGCGGCCTCCGCCGCGCTGGAGGCCCACGCCGTCGCGACCGCCGAGCACGACCGTGCCACCCTGGCCGCGATCGTGGCGGAGGGCGCGGACGGCACCCCCACCATGCGCATCGACGTGCTGGTGGAGAACGCCATCCTGGGCGCGCTGGCCCGGCACCCGGTCAACGTGCTGTCCGAGGAGACCGGCTGGGTGGACAACGGGTCGGCGGTGACGCTGGTCATGGACCCGGTGGACGGCTCGGCCAACGCCGCCGCCGGGGTCCCGCTGTCCGCCTTCTCGGCCGCCGTGGCCGTGGACGGGGAGTTCACCGAGGCGCTGACCGTCTGGCTGGAGACCGGCCGGAGCTGGTGGGCCGGGCCGGGCGTGGCCTCGACGCTGCGTACGACGGGCCGCAGGGAGCTGGCCGGCGCCGCCGTCTCGCTGCTGCGGCCGCACCCGGCCAACCCGCCCGCCGCCGCGGCCTGGTGGGAGGTGGCCCGCCGGGCCGCGCGCATCCGCATCCTGTCCACGAGCTGCCTGGAGGGCGCGCTGGTGGCCCAGGGCGCCACCGACGCCTTCGCCGACGCGGCCACCGACACCCACCGCCTGGTGGACCTGGCCGCCTCGGTGGTGCTGGCCGAGGCGGCGGGCGGCGCGGTCAGGGACGTGTTCGGCCGCGCCGTCGAGCTGGACACCGACCTGACCAAGCGCTGGAGCGGCGTCGTCGCGGCCACCCCGGACCTGGCCGACGAACTGGCCGAGGTCCTGCGCGACGCCTACCGCGCCGCCTCCTGAGCGGGTGCCGGGAGCGGGCGCGGGTGCGCTCAAGCCGGGCCCCGGGGGCGGGGCGCAGCGCCGCACCTGCACCCGCTGCTGCAGCGAGTCCCGGACGTGCGGCTCCTGGTTGACCACCCGGGAGACGGTCTTCAGGCTCACGTCGGCATGCCGGGCGGCGTCGGCCATGGTCGGCCTGCGTGTAAGGGTGGTTTCGCCCCGGGTGGTGCTGACGGCCTCGCCCCGTGCGGTGGCCCGGTCGCCCGGATGCCGCGCTGCCATACGCTGCCTCCATGAATGACGATTGGATTTGCGGCAGGCTGGGCGAGGACGAGCCCTGGATGCTCAACGCGGTCAACCCGCCGGTGTTCGAGAACTCGCTGTTCACCTTCGAGTCCGCGCAGGAACTGGGCGAGGCCATCAGGAACGAGGACGAGCGCTACGTCTACTGGCGGGGCACCAACCCGACGGTCGATGTCGTCCAGCGCAAGCTGGCCGCACTGGAGCGGGGTGAGCGGGCCAAGTGCTTCGGGTCGGGGATGGGGGCCATCTCGGCGACCATCTCCTCGCTCGTCTCGGCCGGCGACCACGTGCTGGTCCTGGGGGCGGTGTACGGCCCGACCACCCAGTTCCTGCGATATCTGGAGAAGTTCGGCGTCACGCATACGCACGTCGACGACCTCGCGGGATGTGACGGCGCTATCAGGGCGGACACGCGCCTGCTCTACTTCGAGTCGCCCTCCTACATGGCCTACGCCGTGGTCGACATCGCCGAGGTGGCCGGGTGGGCGCGGGAGCGCGGGCTGGTCAGCGTGATGGACAACACCTGGTCCACGCCGCTCTTCCAGAAACCGCTGACCATGGGCGTCGACCTGGTCGTGCACTCGCTGTCGAAGTACATCGGCGGGCACAGCGACCTCGTCGGCGGGGTGGTCGCCGGGTCGGCCGAGCTGGTCAGGCCGCTGGCGCTGACCGAGTACCAGCTCTACGGGGCCGCCATGTCGCCGCACGACGCGGCCAAGGTGATCAAGGGGCTGCGTACGCTGCCCGTGCGCATGGCAGCCCACCAGGAGCGGGGGCTGGCGGTGGCCGGGTTCCTGGCAGGGCATCCCCGGGTGCGGGCGGTCAACCATCCGGGGCTGCCGTCGCATCCCGGGCATGCCATCGCGGTGCGTCAGATGTCGGGGTTCTCCAGCCTGTTCAGCTTCGAGCTCGACACGGAGTCACGGGAAGACGTCGCACGTTTCCTCGACAAGCTGCGACATTTCAGGATTGGGGTGTCCTGGGGTGGTTTTGAGAGCCTGGTGAACGCGCCCGCCCTGTCCACCGAGGAGAGCGTACGGGCCACCATGGGCATCCCGGTCGGCCTCGTCCGCCTGTCGGCCGGCCTGGAGCCGGCCGACGAGCTGGTCAAGGATCTCGGTATGGCGCTGGAGGGATTGCTCGCCTAGCGTGACTGACAGCGCTGTCTCTCGCACGCGGGAGGCTCGTCATGTGAAAACCCCTCATGCGGGGCTTCTGCGAGCGGGTGCCGGGCGCGCTGGAGGAGGCCGCCCAGGTGGACGGGGCCTCGCGGCTGGTGGCCCTGGCGCGGGTGGTGATCCCGGTGGCCATGAACTCCTTCATCGCCCAGTACGACATCGACTGGGGCTCGATGGCCGCCGCCGTGGTGTCTGTCGTGCCCACCCTCGTGCTTTCGCCGCGATTCGCCGCTATCTCGTCGAGGGCCGCACCGCAGCGGCCGTAAAGGGGTGAAAGGGATGGCCGACCGCTCGTCGCGCTCAATAGACCTTTCACCGCAAGCCCGGACCAACTAATCGCCGGACGGCAGCGACTCGCCGAACAACACCTCTCCGGATCTCCACGGCGGGTAGGTTGCGCTCTTACGTTGGGCGTGATCCGCATCACAGTGGAGGTCTCGTGACGACTAGAGAACACGACGCGTCGGTCTATGAACAAGTGCAGGAGAGCAGTGAGTTCCAGGATCTGAAGAGGCGTTTCCGCGCCTGGACGTTCCCGATGACCGTGGCGTTCCTGGTCTGGTACCTGCTGTACGTGGTGCTGTCGGGATGGGCACGCGACTTCATGGGGATCAAGCTGCTCGGTGAGATCAACGTCGGGCTGATTTTCGGTTTGCTCCAGTTCGTATCCACGTTCCTGATCGCGTGGGCGTACGCGCGGCACGCGGAGCGGAAGCTCGACCCCATCGCCGACAAGC
Source organism: Nonomuraea sp. B12E4 (assembly GCF_039871825.1). Taxonomy (NCBI): domain Bacteria; kingdom Bacillati; phylum Actinomycetota; class Actinomycetes; order Streptosporangiales; family Streptosporangiaceae; genus Nonomuraea; species Nonomuraea sp. B12E4. Next base: position 14,043 of record NZ_JBDPME010000005.1, read on the forward strand.
TCCGTCACGACGTTGAGGAGAAGACCCAGTGAGCTCAACGACCCTGGGGATGATCCTCTTCCTCACCTTCGTCGCCGCGACGCTCGGGATCACCTTCTGGGCCAGCCGGCAGACCAAGACGGCCGCCGACTACTACGCCGGCGGCCGGTCCTTCAGCGGCGTGCAGAACGGCCTGGCGATCGGCGGCGACTACATGTCGGCCGCCTCCTTCCTCGGCATCGCCGGCATCATCGCCCTGTCCGGCTACGACGGGTTCCTGTACTCGATCGGGTTCCTGGTGGCCTGGCTGGTCGCGCTGCTGCTGGTGGCCGAGTTGATGCGGAACTCCGGCAAGTTCACCATGGCCGACGTGCTGGCCTTCCGGATGAGCCCCCGTCCGGTCCGTACGGCGGCGGGCGTGTCCACGATCGTGGTCAGCATCTTCTACCTGCTGGCCCAGATGGTCGGCGCGGGCGCTCTGGTCGGCCTGCTGCTCGGCATCACCACGGAGGCCGGCAAGATGTGGACGATCATCGGCGTGGGCGCGCTGATGATCATCTACGTGGTGTTCGGCGGCATGAAGGGCACCACCTGGGTGCAGATCGTCAAGGCCGTGCTGCTGATGGGCGGCGCCGCGCTGGTGACGGTGCTGGTGCTGGGCAAGTTCGGCTTCAACCTGTCGGCGCTGCTGGGCCAGGCCGCCGCCACCAGCGGCCCGAAGGCCAACCCCGGCAACTTCCTCATCCCCGGCCTGAAGTACGGCACCGAGGCGCAGGGCCTGGCCGGCAAGATCGACCTCATCAGCCTGGGCCTCGCCCTGGTGCTGGGCACGGCCGGCCTGCCGCACATCCTCATCCGCTTCTACACCGTGCCCACCGCCAAGGACGCCCGCAAGTCGGTGCTGTGGGGCATCGGCATCATCGGCGTCTTCTACCTGCTCACGCTGGTCCTCGGCTTCGGCGCCGCCGCCCTGGTGGGCAAGACGGCGATCGCCGAGGGTGACGCGGCGGGCAACACCGCCGCGCCGATGCTGGCCCAGCGCATCGGCGAGGACATCTTCGGCCCGGTGGGCGGCACGATCCTGCTGGCGCTGATCGGCGCCGTGGCCTTCGCCACGATCCTGGCCGTGGTCGCGGGTCTCACGCTGGCCTCCTCCTCCAGCTTCGCCCACGACCTGTACGCGCACGTCTTCCGGCGCGGCCAGGCAAGCGAGCGCCAGGAGGTCGTGGTGGCCCGCGTCTCCGCCTTCGTCATCGGCGCCGTCGCGATCGGCCTGGGCATCCTCGCCCAGGGCCAGAACGTGGCCTTCCTGGTCGCCCTGGCCTTCGCCGTCGCGGCCTCGGGCAACCTGCCCGCGATCCTCTACAGCCTGTTCTGGAAGAGGTTCAACACCGCGGGCGCGGTCGCGGCCATCTACGGCGGTCTCGGCTCGGCGCTGCTCCTGGTGATCTTCTCGCCCGTCGTCTCCGCCCCGGCGCCCCCGGCGGGCGCACCGGTGACGGCGCTGATCCACGGCGTGGACTTCCACTGGTTCCCGCTCAGCAACCCCGGCATCGTCTCGATCCCGGTCGGCTTCCTGTGCGGCTGGCTCGGCACGGTGCTCAGCAGGGAATACAACGCCGCCAAGTACGCCGAGATCGAGGTCCGCTCGCTGACCGGCGTCGGCGCGGAGAAGGCGACCGGGCACTGACCCCCCCTCCCCCGATCGCCTTCTCCCGGGGGCCCGGCCTGCGCAGCGGCCGGGCCCTTCGGTTTGCGGGAGTTTGACGGAATTTCGAGGGCGTGGGTACGTTCTCACAGATGAACGCCGCCCCCGGATGCCAGGCCATGCGCATCACCACCACGGACACCTGCCACCACCTGGACAGCGGCCACTACCGGCTGACCGTCTCGCGCACCGACGCCAGCGCCGAGCTGGAGGGGTGGCTGACGCTCAGCCTGCTGGCCTCGGCCGACACCAGCGCCGGGCGCGACGAGACGTACGAGACGCTGCCGCCCGTGCTCGTCGAGCGCGAGAACCTGGCGATCTTCGACTTCCCCCAGCGCACGACCGCCTGGGAGACGAAGACGGTCCGGCTGACCTGCACCCCCGAGACCGTCGCGGTCGAGGTGCGGGTCGAGGGCCGCGGCGCGCTCGCCGACGTGACGCTGCTCGGCGGCCGGGCGGTGCTCAACGGCCGCTCGGGCACGTTCCGGTCGGGGGTGCACGCGCGCGGCCTGTTCAACCCCACGCCCACGCATCCCGTCCAGGTCGTCCGGCCGGTGTCGGTGCCGGCCGCGCTCACCGTCGTCGGCGACGCCTCGCCGGGGCGGCTGCACGCGGTCTTCTCACCGCCGCCGCTGGTGCTGGCCTTCGGCAAGGGGGAGCCGGCGGGCGCCACCGACGTGCCCGGCGGGCCCTGGCTGGGCGCCTCCGTACGCGCCGGGATCGCCGGCCTGACCTTCACCGAGCTGGCGTACGAGCCGCTGGACGGCGGGGCGCTGCTGCGCTTCGGCTACGAGGGCCACACCGTGGTGAGCGGCACCTGGACCTCTCCGGCCGTGGTGCTACGGGCCGCCGCCTCCCCCTGGGAGGCGATCTCGCACCACCGGGCCGACCTGCTGGAACACGGCCTGGCACCTGAGTACGGCGGCGAGCGGCCCGCCTGGTGGAGCGAGCCGATCTTCTGCGGCTGGGGCGCCCAGTGCGCCAGGGCCGGCCGCGGCTCCCCGGCGGAGCTGTCCCGGCAGGAGCTCTACGACGCGTGGCTGTCCCGGCTGGCCGGGCACGGCTTCGTGCCCGGGACCGTGGTCATCGACGACCGCTGGCAGCTCGCCTACGGCGACCCGCGCCCCGACCCGGACAAGTGGCCGGCGCTGCGCGAGTGGATCGCCGCCCGGCACGAGCGCGGGCAGCGGGTGCTGCTGTGGTGGCGGGCGTGGGCGGCCGACGGGCTGCCCGCCGAGGAGTGCGTGACGGACGCGGGCGGGCGCCCCGTGGCCGCCGACCCGTCGAACCCGGCCTACCGGCGCCGCGTCCAGGAGATCATGGAACGGCTGCTCGGCGACCTGGGCGCCGACGGGTTCAAGATCGACTTCACGCAGTGGTCGCCGAGCGGGTCGCAGCTCAAGGCGTACGGGCCGGCCTGGGGGCCGGCCCTGCTGCACGAGCTGCTCGCCACCCTGTACGCCGCCGCCAAACGCGTCAAGCCGGACGCCCTGATGGCCACCCACACCCCGCACCCGGCCTTCGCCGACGTCACCGACATGATCCGGCTCAACGACGTGCTGGAGGTGGGCCCACGCGGCGAACCCGTCCCGGCCCTCGACCAGCTCCGCTTCCGCCACGCGGTGGTCACGCACGCGATGCCGGGGCACCTGGTCGACACCGACCAGTGGCCCATGCCCAGCAGGGCGGACTGGCTGGCGTACGCGCGGGCGCAACCCGCCCACGGCGTGCCCGCCCTGTACTACGTGGAAGCCATCGACAACTCCCTGGAGCCGATCAGCGGCGCGGACCTCCGGATGGTGGCCCGCTGGTGGGCCCGCTGAGCCCCTCACCAGCGACGACCTGTCCATGTGGGAACGATTGCCGATACAATCCCGTGTTATGGCAATGGAGGTAACCGAGGTCATACCGGGGATCTACCGGGTGTCGGACACATGTCACGTCTATGTCGTCGTGTCCCCCGTCCGGGCGGGGCGGGAGCGCACCGGGATCGCCATCGACTTCGGTTCCGGGCGTGTGCTGGACCTCCTCGACGAGCTCGGGATCGACCGCCTCACCGACGTCCTCATGACGCACCACCACCGTGACCAGGCCCAGGGCCTCGCGCGGGCGGTGGAGGCGGGCATCGCGGTGCACGTCCCGCCGGTCGAGCGCGACCTGTTCGACCGGGCCGGCGAGATGTGGGCGGGCCGCCCGCTGCTCAACGACTACGACCTGCGCGACGACCGGTTCTCGCTGCTGGAGTCCGTGCCCGTGACCGGCGTCGTCCCCGAATACCGCACCGCCCGCTACGGCGGCGTGGACGTGCGCGTGCTGCCCACCCCCGGGCACACCCCCGGCTCGATCACCTACGTCGTGGACCGGGTGGCGTTCACCGGCGACCTGATCTACGCCCCCGGCAAGGTGTGGTCGCTGGCCGCCACCCAGTGGTCCTACACCGAGAACGAGGGACCGGCCATGACCATCCTGAGCTGCGAACTGCTCGGGCGGGAGGAGCTCGACGTCTTACTGCCGTCCCATGGCGAGCCGATGACCGACCCGGCCGGCGCGCTCGCGCGGCTGTCCGCCTCCATGCAGCGCTACGTCGACTTCCGCCGCCCCCACCCCTGGGACCTGCGCGGGCTGCTGGCCAATCCCTTCGTCCGGGTGACCCCCCACCTGCTCATGAACAAGAGCAGCCAGTCCCTCAGCTACGTCCTGCTGTCGGAGTCCGGCGCGGCCATGGTCTTCGATTTCGGCTACGACATGTCCACCGGCCTGCCCCGGAGCGCCGCGCGCGAGGCCCGCCGCCCCTGGCTGGCCTCCATGCCCGCGCTGCGCGAGCACTACGGCGTCACCCGCGTCGAGGTCGCCGCGCCCACCCACTACCACGACGACCATGTGGCGGGCATGCCGCTGCTGCGCGACGTGGAGGGCACCGAGATCTGGGTGCCCGCCCACATCGCGCCGGTGCTGGCCGTGCCGCTGCACCACGACCTGCCCTGCCAGTGGTACGACCCGATCCCCGCCGACCGGGAGCTGGCGCTGGGGGAGACGGTCCGCTGGCGGGAATACGAGATCACGGTGCACGACCTGCCGGGGCACACCTTGTTCGCGGCGGCCTACGGGTTCGAGGTGGACGGGCACCGGGTGCTGGTGACCGGTGACCAGCAGGACGGCATGGGCACTACGGGGGCCTGCGAGCCGGGCCGCCAGGAGATCCTCAACTTCCAGTACAAGAACAGGTTCAGGATCGACGACTACCGCGAGAGCGCCGCGCTCTACCGGCGGATCCGCCCCGACCTGATGGTCAGCGGCCACTGGCGGCCCCGCTGGGTGGACGACGACTACCTGCGCATGCTCGCCGAGCGTGGTGAGGAGCTGGTCGCGCTCCACCACGACCTGCTCCCGCTGGACACGCTGGACCTGGGGGCGGACGGGGTGCTTTGCCGCCTGACCCCCTACTGGTCGCGCGTCCCCGCGGGCGGCGAGGTCGTGCTGACCGCGACCGTGCGCAACCCGTGGCCCGACAAGGCCGAGGCCGTCCTGCGGCCGGTCGTCCCGCCCGGCTGGCGGCTCGAACACGGGCCGCTGACGCACCTGCTCCCCGCCGGGGGCGTGGAGCAGGTGCGCCTCCGGTTCGGCGCCGACCTCGTGCCGCGCCGCCGCGTACGCCTCGCGGTCGACGTGACCATCGGCGACCTGCGGCTCGGGCAGCACGCCGAGGCCCTGGTCGACGTGGTCGGAGAAGGGATCCGATGACCGCGGAGCGGCCCTTCCCCTGCGGCCGCTCCGGGCGGCCCACCATCAAGGACGTCGCCGCGGCCGCCGGGGTCTCCCGCTCCACCGTCTCCCGGGTGCTCACCGGGCGCGGATACGCGGCCCACGACGTACGCGAGCGGGTGCTGCGGGCGGCGGCCGAGCTGGGCTACGTGCCCGACGTGGCGGCCCGCCTGCTCAAGCAGCAGGTGAGCAGGTCCATCGGGGTGCTGGTGAGCGACCTGCGCAACCCGTTCTACGCGGAGCTCGCGGCCGGGGCCGGCCGCGAGGCCCGGGCGCGCGGCTACACGATGGTGCTGACCGACACCGGGCTGTCGGCCGAGATCGAGGACGAGGCCGCAGAGGCGCTCGTCGCGCTCAGGGTGGCCGGGGTGATCGTGACGCCCAACTCCCCGGCGGTGAGCGGCTACCTGGGCTCCCGCGGCGTCTCGGTCGTCGAGGTGGACCGGCAGTTCGCGGCCGGCACGACCGACGGGGTCGTGGCCGGCAACCGCGTCGGCGCGCGGGCCGCCACCGCCCATCTGACCGGGCTCGGGCACCGCAGGATCGCGCTGGTCATCGACGAGACCGAGTGGACCACCGGCTACGAGCGCCACCAGGGCTACCTGGAGGCGCTCCACGCGGCCGACCTCAAGGCCGATCCCGACCTGGTCGTCACCGCCGGCTGGGACGTCGCCGACGCCCGGCGCCGGGCCTCCGACCTGCTGCGCCGCCCCGACCGGCCGACCGCCGTCTTCGCCGCCAACAACGTCCTGGCCGAGGGCGTCTGGCGGGCCGCCGGCGAGCTCGGGCTGCGGGTGCCCGCCGACGTCAGCCTGGTGGCCTTCGACGACGCGCCGTGGATGAGCATGGTCTCGCCCCCGGTCAGCACGGTCGAGCAGGACGCGTTCCACCTGGGCGTGGCCGCCGTGCGGCGGCTGGACGCGCGGATCGAACTGCCCGAGGCCGACTCCGTCACCACCGTGCTCGGCGTGCGCCTGCTGCCCCGCGGGTCCACCGCGCCACCCCCGCCGGTCTTACCGCCCCCGCCGCTCTGAGCCCCGCCGCACTGACCCCAGCTGCTGTGAGTCTTGGTGCAGTGATCCCCGCGACCGCTTTGACCTGCGGATAAGGCCGACCTACCATCCGTGTGGGAACGATGTCACATCCCTTTCATGGCAGTTCGTTCCGTCGGAGGCCCCATGAACCACGATCGACCCCCTGCCCCCCTGGCCAACGCCCCCTCGGGTGAGCAGCCGCGCGGCCTGCCGGTGGCCCCGCGCCCGGCCGCCGCGCCCGGCCGCACCCTGCACATGATCGGCAACGCCCACCTCGACCCGGTGTGGCTGTGGCCCTGGCAGGAGGGCTACCAGGAGGCGCGGGCGACGTTCTGGTCGGCGATCCACCGCATGGACGAATACCCCGGCTTCGTCTTCACCTGCGACCAGGTCGTGCTGCTGTCGTGGGTGGAGGAGTCGGACCCGGAGCTGTTCGCCAGGATCCGGGAGAGGGTGGCCGAGGGCCGCTGGGTCATGACCGGCGGCTGGTGGGTGGAGCCCGACTGCAACATGCCGGCGGGGGAGTCGTTCGTCCGCCAGGGCCTCTATGGCCAGCGCTACCTGAAGGACAAGTTCGGCATCACCGCCACGGTCGGCATGAACGTCGACCCGTTCGGCCACCACGCCATGCTGCCCGCGATCCTGCGCGGCCAGGGCATGGACTCCTACTGCTTCCTGCGCCCGGGACCGCACGAGAGCGAGCTGCCCGGCACGCTGTTCTGGTGGGAGGCCCCCGACGGCAGCCGGGTGCTGGCGTACCGGATCCCGTACGAATACTGCAGTCCGCCCGGCGAGGTCGCGGGCCAGACGGAGAAGGCGCTGGGCCAGCTCGACCGCTCGCTCGGCGACCTGATGGTCTTCTACGGGGTCGGCAACCACGGCGGCGGCCCCACCAGGGCCAACATCGAGTCCATCCACCGCTACGACCGGATGGGCACCTTCGGCGAGCTGGTGATGTCCTCGCCGCGCCGCTACTTCGACGAGATCACCAAGCGCCTGGGCGAGCAGGGGCTGGCCGCGCTGCCCGTGTGGCGCGAGGACCTGCAGCACCACGCGGCCGGCTGCTACTCCGCGCACTCCGGGATCAAGGCGTGGCAGCGCAGGGCGCAGGCCGCGGTGCTGTCGGCCGAGCGGTGGGCGGCCGTGGCCGGCCACGACGCCCGCGCCGAGCTGGAACGGGCCTGGAAGCAGGTGCTGTTCAACCAGTTCCACGACGTGCTGCCCGGCTCGGCCATCGAGCCCGCCTACGACGACGCCCGCGACCAGCTCGGCGAGGCCGTGGCCGGGGCCAAGCGGATCATCGCCAGGGCGCACAACGTGATCGCCCGCGACGTGTGCGTGCCGGAGGAGCCCGGCACCCAGCCGGTGATCGTCTTCAACCCGCACCCGTGGCCCGTCACCACCCGGGTCGAGCTGCAGTACGGCCTCGCGCCGGGCGGCGTGCACGTCGTGGACGCCGATGGCGGCGAGGTGCCCAGCCAGGCCGTCCAGCCGGTGGCGAGCACGGACGACAGGAGGCGCGGCGCCACCGTGTTCCGGGCGGAGCTGCCCGGGCTCGGCCACCGCCTCTACCGGCTGCGGCCGGGCCCGCCGGCGTACCTGAGCGGGTTGTCCGCGAGCGCTCACCACCTCGAGAACGACCTGCTCCGCCTGGAGCTCGACCCGGCGACCGGCTGGCCGGCGAGCCTGCTCGACAAGCGCACCGGAGTGGACCTGGTGGCCGGGGCGGCCGGTGAGCACACCCAGATCTGTGCCGACCCGACCGACACCTGGGGGCACCGCGTCGTGTCCTACGCCTGGCCGGGCGCGGTGATGGAGACGACCGGCATCGTGGTGCGCGAGGACGGTCCGCTGCGCGCCCGCGTCCGGGTCGAGCGCGAGTGGGGCCGCTCGACGATGGCCGAGGAGTTCGTCCTGGGGCCCGGCGACGACGCGGTGGAGGTACGGGTCACGCTCGACTGGCGCGAGCCGGCGCACCTGATGAAGCTGCGTTTCCCGGTGGCGCTGAGGGACCCGGCGGCCACGTACGAGATCCCGTTCGGGCACCTGGCCAGGCCGGTGGACGGGGCCGAGGAGCCCGCGCAGTCGTGGGTGGACCTGTCGGCCGCCGGAGCCGGGCTCGCCGTCGTGAACAACGCCAAGCACGGCTACGACGTCTCCCCGGCGGGCCCCGGCCGCAGCCCCAGCATCGGGATCACCGCCGTGCGCAGCCCCGTCCACGCCTGGCACGACCCGCGGCCGCTGGATCCCGAGGGCTGTTACCCCTACCAGGACCAGGGGGTGCAGCGGTTCACGTACCTGCTGGTGCCGCACGCGGGGGACTGGCGTGCCGCCGGGCTCACCCGGCGGGCCGCGCTGCTCGGCTCCCCGGTGCGGGCGATGCTGGAAGGCTTCCACGACGGCCCGCTCCCGGCGGAGCGGAGCCACGTGGACGACGGTGGCGGCCAGGTCATGGTCACCGCCGTGAAGTGCCACGAGGACCGGCCGGGCGACCTGGTGGTCAGGGCCGTCGAGACGACGGGGGAGGCCGCCGTCGCCACGCTGCGCGTCCCGCTGGCACGGGTGGTGCTCACGGCGGAGTTCGGGCCGAACCAGATCCGCACCTTCCGGATCCCGCTCGACGACCCGCTCGCCGCCACGGAGACGGACCTGGTCGAACTGGCCACCCGCAAGGGCGGCTTCACGGTGGAGCCGTGGTGATCGTCGGACCCGACGGGGGTGAGGTGGTCGTCGAGGTGGTGGAGCCCGCGTGAAGTCGGGGCGTCCGCCCATTGTCCACGGCGCACTGAGGCGACCGCCGGCGCCACCGTCCCATGCTCACCAGCGCGGAGAACCGTCGCATCGCGTAGTCCCGTGGCGGGTGCCGGCGCGTGGCGGGAGTGCCCGGTCCCGGGCGGGGTCAGGGCTCGGCGAGGCCGTGGCGGTAGGCGTAGCTGACGGCCTGGGCCCGGTCCCGGGCGCCGATCTTGGCGAACAGGTTGTTGATGTGGGTCTTGACGGTGGCCTCGCTGATGAACAGGTCGGCGGAGATCTCGGCGTTGGAGCGACCCTGGGCGATGAGCCGCAGCACCTCGGCCTCCCGCCGGGTCAGCCCGTCCGGCAGGCCGCCGTCCCGCCGCGGCCGCTCCCGTCCGGGAGCCCCTGCCGTCGGATGCCGCCCGGCGGGCTCGACCTGAGGTTCGCGGCCGGCGACTCCCGTCAGGGGCTTTCGGCCGGAGGGTTCGGCCCGGGGCCCGGGTTCGGTCATTCGCTTTCGTCCGGAGGGCGCGGCCGGGGGGAGCATGGTCTCCAGGAGGCGGCGCTGTACCGCGGTGTCGAGCTGGGCGTCGCCCCGCATCACCGTGGCCACCGCCCGGGCGATCTCCTCGGCGTCGGCGCTCTTGGTGAGGAACCCCCTGGCCCCGGCCTGGAGCGCGGTGAACACCGACTCGTCGTCGGAGTAGGTGGTGAGCACCACCACCTGGGTGTCCGGATGGGCCGCGCGGATGCGGCGGGTGGCCTCGACGCCGTCCATCCTGGGCATGCGCAGGTCCATCAGCACCACGTCCGGCCGTTCGGCCTCGACCAGCTCGACGGCCGCCTCGCCGTCGGCGGCCGAGCCGACCACCTCGACGCCGGGCAGCAGTCCAAGCAGCAGGGTGAGCCCTTCGCGGACCACCGTCTGGTCGTCGACCACGATCACGCGGGCGGTCATCGGATTCCCGCCGGCAGGCTCAGCCGTACCCGGAATTGTCCGCACCGCTCGCCCGCCTCCAGCGTCCCGTTCAGCAGGGCGGCTCGTTCCCGCATGCCCACGACTCCGTATCCTCCCCCACCGCCCCTCCCGGAGTTCGCGCCGGGGCGGTCGAACGGGTTGGTCACGGTGAGCTCGCACAGGTCGGGCTCGAAGCTCATCCGAACGTCGGTGACCGCACCTCCGGCGCCCAGGCCGTGGTCACCGAGCTGATGCGGCGCCGGCAGGCCGAGCTCGCCGCCGGCGTACGGCACATGCAGGGCGCGGTCGGGATCGACCCCGGCCTGGATCCCGACCGGACGGCGGCGGCCCTGCTCGCCGGGATCCAGGGCGGCGTCCTGGCGAGAGGACCTTGCTCGCCGCCCGGGCGCCCTAGCTGCCGACCGGTTCCGCGCGGAGCCGGGCCGAGTGCTTGACCAGGGCGATCAGAACCTCCCGGCTCGAATCGCGCTTCCTGGCGTCGCACAGAATGATCGGGATCGAGGGGTTGAGCTGGAGGGCCAGGCGGACCTCGTCCAGCTCGAACGTGGGAGCGCCCTCGAAGCAGTTGACCGCCACCACGAACGGCGTGCCGCGCCGCTCGAAATAGTCCACCGACGGGAAGCAGTCCGCCAGCCGCCGCGTGTCCGCCAGGATGACGGCGCCCAGCGAGCCCTCCGCCAGCTCGTCCCACACGAACCAGAACCGCTCCTGGCCCGGCGTCCCGAACAGGTACAGGACGTAGTCGTTGCCCAGGGTGATCCGGCCGAAGTCCATCGCCACGGTGGTGGTGCGCTTGGCCTCCACCGAGGAGACGTCGTCGACGCCGATCCCGCGGTCGGTCAGGACCTCCTCGGTGCGCAGCGGCCGGGTCTCGGACACCGCGCCGACCATCGTCGTCTTGCCCGCGCCGAAGCCGCCGGCGACCAGGATCTTGATCGCCGTCGGCAGGCGCGGGCGCTCAGAGCGAGCGAAGGCCATCGAGCACCGCCCTGTACAAATTCATATCGTGCATGTCCACCTCGGCTTGTGGTTCCTGGGCAGAGACAAGTTCGCGGTCGAACAGGTCGCCGAGCAGCACCCGGATCGTGCCGGCCGGCAGATTGAGATAAGCGGCGATCTCGGCGACGGACTTCGGCTCACGGCAGAGCTTGAGGATCCGGATGTGCTCCGGATCCAGCCCGGCATCCGGCCCCGGCGGCGGTCCCACCGCCAGGGCCATGGAGATCAGGTCGAACCTGCCGTGCGCCGGCTGGGTCCGGCCCCGGGTCACCACATAGGGCCGGATGATCTCCGGATCCACCCAGTGCTCGTGGCCGGGCTCTTCCTGGCCTCTCACCGGTCGCTCCTGACGGCCTCGTTACGAGCTCCCGAGGTGAGGTACTGGCCCACCCGGGCGACCATCATCGCCATCTCGTACGCGATCAGCCCGATGTCGGCGTTCTGCGCGCACAGCACCGCCAGGCAGGCCCGCTCGCCCGCCGTGGTCACGATGAGGAACTGGTTCTTCCACTCCACGACCGTCTGCCGCACGGCGCCGCCGGAGACGTGGTCCGAGACGCCCTTGGCCAGGCTCTGCAGGCCGGAGGCGACGGCGGACAGGTGCTCGCCGTCGGTCCGCTGCAGCCCGGCGGACGAGGCCATGAGCAGGCCGTCCGAGGACAGCACGATGGCGTGCTGGGCCTCGTTGATGCGGTTGACCAGGTCGTCGAGCAGCCAGTTGAGGTCCGTGCCCGCGGAGGGACTCATGCGTTACCACCTCCGGACTGCTCGTCCATCATCTTGGCCGCCTGCGAGCGGCCAAGACGGGTGCCTGACTGCAGAGATCCCATCATCGCGCGGATCTCCTCCGGGGAACGCTCGTCATCGTCCTCCTCCAGGTCGGGCTGCGTGGGCGTGTCGTCACGCAGCGCTGGGGCCAGGTTGGCCTGAGGCACTCGGAGTGGTAGTCCTGACGGCGTGAACTCGGCCACAGACTGCTGCTCCGGTTCCGCTGGCGGCTGGTTGGTCGGGGTCTTGGGCTCGCGCTCGGCGACCGGCGGTGCCGGGGGGCGCGGCGCGGGGGCGGGGGGCGGAGCGGGGCGGGGCGGCTTGAGCGTGCGTACGTTCTCCGCCGGGGCCTGCCGCGTCGCCGTGGCCACCCCCGCCTGCCTGCGCGGCAGCCGCTCCTGGCCGTCGCCCTCCTGGGGCCCGGGCGTGGGATCGAGCTGTACGATCTCCTGCGGCAGCAGCACCACGACCGTGGTGCCGCCGTAGGGAGAGGCCTTGAGCACCACCTGGATGTCGTGCCGCTTGGCGAGCTGGCTGACCACGTAGAGGCCCAGGCGGGCGGTGCCCGTGATGCGGAACTCGGGCGGGTCGGCGATGCGCGCGTTGGCCGCGTCGAGGTCCTCGGGCTTCATGCCGAGGCCCCGGTCCTCGATCTCGATCACGTATCCGTTGGCCACGAGCTGGCCGCTGACCTGCACGTTCGTGTACGGCGGGGAGAACGACACGGCGTTCTCGATCACCTCGGCGAGCAGGTGGATGACGTCACCGACGGCCCGGCCGATGAGCACCACCTCACCCATCGGCATGAGCGTGACGCGGGTGTAGTCCTCGACCTCGGCCAGCGCGCCGCGGACCACGTCGACCATGGGGACCGAGCGCCGCCACGTACGGGCGGGGGCCGAGCCGGACAGGACGATGAGGTTCTCGGCGTTGCGCCGCATGCGGATGGCCAGGTGGTCCAGCCGGAAGAGCTCCTTCAGCTCCTCGGGGTCGGTCTCGCGGCGCTCCATCACGTCGAGCACGGTGAGCTGCCGGTGGACCAGACCCTGGGTCCGGCGGGCCAGGCTGAGCAGGATGTCGCGGATGCTGCGGCGCAGCTCCGCCTGCTCGGCGGCGACGCCGATCGCGGTGCGCTGCACGGCGTTGAACGCCTGGCCCACCTGGCCGATCTCGTCGTCACCGAAGTCCAGCGCGGGTACTTCCTTGGCCAGGTTCACCTCCTCGCCATGGCCGATGCGCTCGACCACGCCGGGCAGCCGGTCGTCCGACAGCTCGTGGGCGGCGTCGCGCAGCTTCTGAAGCTGGGCGAACAGGGAGCGGGCCGTGGTGATGGACAGGACGATCGAGGCGATGACCGCGAGGAGGCCGAGACCGCCGGCCAGGACCAGCCGGACGATGACGCCGACGGCGACCGGTGTCGACCGGTCCACCACGCGGTCTCCGGCGGCCAGCACCATGGCGTTGTAGTCGGCGAGTGCGCGATCGGTCGCCGACCTCCAGGTGGCGGCGCTGAAGGGCAGGCCCCCGCTGCCCGGGTCCTCTTCCGCGACCAGCTTCTCCAGGTCCGTGAGGCGCGTGAACGACTGGCTTTTGATCAGTTTGTCGTACTCGCCCCGGTCCAGGCCGGACAGCTCTGCCCCGGCCTGGTCGGCGATGACGTGCCAGGCACCCACGGTCTGGGTGAACTGCGCATGCTCGAATGGGGTCAGGCCACCCTCGTCGGCGAGCGCTCCGGAGAGCATGGCGTCTTCCCTGGTGAGGAGTTCTCGCGCCCTGCTCAGGGAAACGAGCGTGCGGACGTCCTTGGCGAGGGTCTTGTCGTCGAGGGTCGCCACCGAGCCGTAGAGGCCGTAGATGGAGTCGATGACGTCGCTGTAAGCGCCTGTCGCCTGGATCTGGTTCATGCGGCCCCGGTCGATGGCCTGCCGGGTCTGCTTGAGCATGTCGAGCCGCTTGAACACGTCGTCGAGCCTCGCGGCCGCCTCGTCATCCATCGCCCATCCGACGATGGCGGCGCCTGCCTCATCCTTGAAGGTGGAGATGCGCGTGTCGGTGTTCTTGCGGTGGCTTTCCAGCTCCTTGTGCCCTTGCATCCCTCTGTTGCTCAACTGGACGGCCGAGAATCGGCGCTCGCTCTGGAGATCGACGAGCAGGGGCTCACTGGGGGCGATCACGCTGTCGTTGAGCTGGCTGACCCAGAGAAGGTTGATGCCCTCGCGGAGGGTGACCCATGCCGCGAAAACCCACAGCGCTGCCAGGGAGAGTAGCAGAGCCGTGACTTTGGTCCGCAGCCGCGTATTGCGGAAGCCCATTACACCCACCCTGTAAATGTCTTTATGGAGTGCTGACACCGGGCCACGCAACGGCCACAGACGGTGTCGGTCACGAAACTGTAGCGCAGGCACAAAGGGCCCTCAAGCAACGGTAAACCCTTTGGCCACAAATATCCCATTTTTGACTGACTTAGTCAAAAATGGGTTACGATGGGTATCCTTCGCTGGTGAACGACCCCAGCTTCGCGTACTTCGGCATCCGGAATGACCTCGCGGATCGCTTGCTCAAGGCGTCGCACCAACTCGCCGGCGTGCCCCAACAAAATCGGAGTGGTGTCCTGGCCGCCGCGCTGGACGCCGTGCCGGAGGCGGCACAGCTTCTGCGCCCCTACCCAATCCTCTTCGCTGACGGCGACAGCGCGGCCAGCCGCCTGGCCTACAGCTGTTTGACGGCCTCGGCCACCTTCCCCGGAGCGCGACGGGACCAGATCGCCGATCTCGGCGCGCTGACCATGATCTTGTTCGGTATGGACGACGTCGCCGACGGCATCGCCGGGGACTGGTCCGACCATGAGGTGGGCGCGTTCTTCGAGAGCATCGGGGCCGTTCTCGCGGGCGCGCAGCCAGAGGTCGATGCCGCAGACGTCAGAGGGCAGGTCCTGCACGCCTGGAGCGGGTGGTGCGACCGCTTCCGCGGGCACCCGGGCGCCGCCGTTCACACGCCCAACCTGCTGCGGCAGCTCGAGCTGGCCGGTGCTGCCATGGCACTTGAACGCGCCTGGGCCACCGGTGGCGAGCCCTGGCCGGACTACGGGCGATATCTGGCCAACGGTGCTCCCACCATCCTGTACCCCACGTGGTGGGCAGCCGCCCTGGGGATCCGCGGACCGGTCCCCGCCGACGCCGGTCACTGGGAGTCGATGGAGCAAGCCACTCTCCTCGGTGCCGCATGTATGCGGTTGGCCAACGACATCAGAACCTTCGAACGGGAAAGGCGCGAGGGCAAGCCGAACTCCGTCCTCATCCTGGAACACGGCGGCATGAGCACGGAGGCGGCGGTCGAGCGGGTTTCCGCACAGGTGGCCGACCTCAACGCGGAGTTCGCGGCCGCGCTCGCCGATCTGCCTGGCGAGCTGGCGGGCATCGCTGAAGGCCAGCACAGATGCGTGTCGTTCAACGGCGCCTGGTACAGGTCCAGGGACACGCACGCGTACACCGTTCAGGAATTGGCCAAGGACGTGGAGACGCATCGGGCCGACTAGGGAGAGACGCTGTCAGGCACCCGCGCCTGCCGGGCGAGGTGCGACGAGGCGATCACCGCGGCGCGGGCCACCGCGAGCGGCACGTACAGGTCCTTGTCCAGCCAGAGCGGGGGATGTTCTCGGCCCGTCGAACGCGTCATATGGTCATATCCCCGATCGGCGGCAGATAGGCGCCGCGGATCGGTCCGCCCCTGGGTGAGCAGCAGGGTCTGCATCGCATATGCGGTCTCCTCCGTCGTGCCCTGCCAACGGCCCCAGGATCCGTCTTCACGCTGGGTACGCAGGACCCACTCGGCGGCCGCCCGCACCGCCTGCTCCGAGGCACTCCCGCCGAAGGCGTCCAGCGCCAGCGCGCAGCTGACGGTGGCGTAGTAAGGGGACGCATGCCACCGGTCGCTCCAGCATCCGTCCGGTCGCTGCTGGTCCCGAATCCAGGCAGCCAGGTCGGCGATGGCTTCTTGGTAGCGCGGTGCGGCGGTGGGCTTGCGGGCCACGTACTGGCCGAAAGCGTCCAGCACGTGCGCGTTGACGCTGACCGAGGTGCCTTGTTCTCCCGGCCAGGTGGAGAAGTGCACTCCGGTGCGGAACCGCCACAGGCTGTCCGGCTCGTACGGCGAGCCCAGCAGCGCCAGCGTGTACAGCGCCATTGATGTGGTGTCGGCGTCGGGCGGCAGCCCGTATCCCGCGGGCGTGCCGGCGGGCGCGATGGCCGCCCTGATGTCGGCCACCATCTCGGGCGGCACGTCGACGGGCACGCCCGCGCGGACCAGGCAGCTCAACACCCAGGTGCGCTCGAACACGGTGATCGGGAGCCCGACGGGCACCGGGCCACCGTGCAGGCGGACGACCGCCTCGAGGTGCTCGCGCGCCGGCTCGCCCGCGTCGGCCGCGGCCCGCTCGCCCAGCCAGGCGGCGGTCGCCGCGGGCGAGGCGCCGATGGTTCCGATGACCGTGGGCCGGATGCCGGGGGCTCCGGCGGCCTCCTCGCCGGCGATCTCCAGCGCATGGAGCAGCTTCTCCGGGATCTCCGCCCCCGACTTGATCCACGATCTGACCAGGTGGAGGGTGTCGTAGCTCATCCCCTCGGGCAGTGGCAGGGGCGCGTGGCCCCCGAGGCCCTCGATGCCCTCGATGCCCTCGCACCGCCGGTTGATGAGGGCCACGAGCGAAGGCACGATGTGCTCTATCGCCGGCATGTCCGGGAGTTCGAGACGGCGGCTCAGCCAGTCGGCCAGCCCGCGCAGGCCGCGTCGCACGGTGTGCCCGAGCCGATGGCGGTCCGTACCGGCGTCCCCGCGCGTCAGCGCGGACAGGATCCCCTCAGTGGCGCTCAAGGTCGGCACCAGCCCGAACCCGTCGGGCGCGCCCCAGGAGCCGTCCCGGTGCTGTGTGCGGATCAGGAAGTCGATTCGCTCCTGATGGCCGGTCAGCCAAGGTGCGAACGAGACCAGCCGGCCGGTCTCGTAGACCGACGGTGACACCTGCCCCCATGGTCTCAGCATGAGGCTCGCGACCAGTTCGCCGGCGGCCGCGGCGATGTCGACCGGATCGCCGACGGTGGTCTTCCCGTGGCTCACGCTGCACGGTTCCGTTCGATCGGCATCAGCCGCAGCATGAGCTTCTCCTTCGGCCGGGCGGAGATGCCCGCCAGGGGCGTGAGTTTCTGGGGGTTGGTCAGCACGGGCTCGTACCTGCTCAGCAGATTGGCGGTCACCAGGGGAGCCAGCACCTGGAACACGTGCTGGCCGATGCAGATGTGCGGGCCGGCGCCGAACGGAATGTACGCGTAGCGGTGCTGGTGCTCGCCCTTTTCCTCCGCCCAGCGCTCCGGGTCGAACTCCTGCGGACGGTCCCAGAACTCCGGCAGTTGGTGAGTGGCGAACGGGCTGATCAGTATCTGCGAGCCGGCCTTGATCGGGACGCCGCCGACCTCCGTGTCCACGACCGCCTGCCGGGGGATGATCCATGCCGCCGGGTGCACGCGCATGACCTCCTGCTGGACCATGTGGAGGTAAGGAAGCTGAGCGAGGTGGGCCGGCCGCACCGGCTCGTCGCCCACCACGCGGTGGATCTCGTCCCGCAGCCGGGCGTAGACGTCGGGATGCTCGTTCAGCGCCGACCACATCCAGGTGAGCGTCCCCGCCGTTGTCTCGGAGGCCGCACCGTAGACGCTCACCAGATCGTCGCGGATCTGCCGGAAGTCCGGCCTGCCCTCCTCATCGCGTCTGGCCGTGAGCAGAGCCGAGATGATGTCCTTGGTCTGCGCGTTCTCGCGGTGTGCCGCCTGGTCGATCAGAGGGTAAATGACCTTGTCGATCGCCTTGACGGCGCCAAGGAAGGCGCGGTCGCCGGGCACCTTGATGGAGTACGGGGCGAAGGGGACGAGCAGGCGGAAGACGACCGAGGTGGCGCATGTAGCGAACTCCGGCTCCAGCCGTTCGGCGGTGTCCCTGGAGATCCGGCCGCCCAGCAGGACCTTGATGACCGTCTGGTTGACGATCATCGTCATATGGTGGCCACTGTCGACCGGCCGGCCGCTCCGCGCGTATTCGTCGAGTTCGGAGACGCACTCATCGATCATGTCGGCCATGTCCTCGGCCAGAGATCTCGCGTACTTCGGGGTGAAGAGCGGCGCGAGGACCTTCCTGGCGACCCCCCAGCTCTCGCCGTCGCCGAGGATGCTGTTGCCGGTCAGGCGATGCACTGGCCGCCAGAACATACCCTCGCGGCCGAAGTGGGACCAATTCGTCTTGAGTACCTGCTCGACGTGGTCGGGATGCGAGACCAGGTAAGGACGGAAGGGGCCGAGGTTGAGGCGGACGAGCCGACCTCCTGCCTCTGTGCCCAGTCTGGCCAGCTCGGTGACTGGGTTTCGATAGAGCCGAGAGACGGCCTGATGGAAGGGCACGACTTTCGGCCTGGTCACGGAGGTGCCCGTGGCGTGCGGCATGGCGACGATCCCCGATCCTGATGATTCTTTTGTTGGTTGTCAGCTGTTGAGATATTTGTAGCGATATGCGCGGTTTTTGCGTGATAGTCCGCTTGTCATGGGGATCGGGTCTTTGGTTGGCTTGCGAAGAGATGACGGCTGCCGGTATCGGCTCGTACCCGGTGTCGGGGTCCGTCCGGGCCAAGCGCGGATACGGCTCACTGGCTCACGAGGTTTCGGTCGCCCGCGCGTACAGTTGCTCGGATCCGCTGTCCGACGGCCGGCCGTGCCGCGGCATCGTCCGGCGCCGTGTGGGCGGCGGCCGGGAGGCGCCGGCCGTGACTTCGCTCACGGCCCGGCCCTCGTCCGAGACGCCGGATGGGTGGCGAGGTCCGTGTTGATCTGCTCGAACATGACGGCGAAGGCGGTCCGGCCGGTGAGGGTTCGAGGGCAATGGATGTGATCTGGTGGGGGCGGCGCTGATCGCCACGGGTTAGTCCTCCATCGCCCACGGTATCCGTCTCAGGCGACGGATATTTCCCGACAAGGGTCAACCATTGGGTGGAGTATCACATGCTTGTGCATGTAGATTCAAGATCGTACGGGGGTAGGAGCACCTAGTGAACCTCAGCTATGCGCCGGACGGCGGTGTGCTCGCACGCTGCCGTAGTCTGCTCGAGCCCGCCCTCCGCGAGGCGGTCTCAGTGCTGCATCCCTGGGGCGGCAGGATGGTCGCGTTTGCGCTGGGCTGGTCGGACACCGACGGCCGGCCGTACGGCGGCGACGGCGGCAAGGGCCTGCGGCCCGCCATCACCATGCTCGGCGCGGAGGCGGTGGGCGGCACTGCGGAGTCGGCGCTGCCCGGGGCCGTGGCGGTGGAGCTGGTGCACGCGTTCTCGCTGGTGCACGACGACATCGTGGACAACGACGAGCGCCGCAGGCACCGTGAGGCGCTGTGGAAGGCCTACGGGGTGGGGCCCGCGCTGGTGGCCGGCGACGCCCTGCTGGCCCTGGCGGTCAGCCGGCTGGCCGAGCGGCCCGAGGCGATGAAATACCTGTCGGCGGCCCTGGTCGACCTGGTGCAGGGGCAGACGGCGGACATGGCGTTCGAGGAGCGGCCCTGGCACGGGGCCGGCCGGGTCACCGTGGAGGAGTACACCGCGATGGTCGCGGGCAAGACCGGCGGGCTGCTGGGGGCCGCCGCGGCCGTGGGAGTGGTGCTGGGCGGCGCGCCAGAGCTGGCGGACCGGATGTGGGACATGGGGCGGGACCTGGGCGTGGCCTTCCAGGTCGTGGACGACA
This sequence comes from Nonomuraea sp. B12E4, assembly GCF_039871825.1. Taxonomy (NCBI): domain Bacteria; kingdom Bacillati; phylum Actinomycetota; class Actinomycetes; order Streptosporangiales; family Streptosporangiaceae; genus Nonomuraea; species Nonomuraea sp. B12E4. The sequence continues at coordinate 33,774 of NZ_JBDPME010000005.1, forward strand.
TGCTCGGCATCTGGGGGGATCCCGGTCTCACGGGCAAGCCCGTGCACAGCGATCTGCGCCGCGACAAGAAGACGCTCCCGGTGCTGGCGGCCCTGGCCGCGGGCGGCCCCGAGGCTCGGGAGCTGTCCGCCGTGCTCGCCGCGGGCGTCGCGGACGACGACTCGGCCCGGCGGGCGGCCGGCCTCGTGGCGGACGCGGGCGGCCGGGCGGTGGCGCAGGCCATGGCGGATCGGCACCTGGCGGCGGCGCTGCGGGTCATGGACGAGTGCCTGCCCGGGGCCGCGGACCTGCGGGGGTTGTGCGACTCCCTGGTGCACCGGGTCGCCTGAGATAGGGGCCTGTGACCACTGGCTTTTCGGGTCCGCCGATAATAGGGGGATGCGATCAATTGGCACGACGGATCTGTCCGTTTTCCCGCTGGCGCTCGGCACGAACGTCTTCGGCTGGACGGCCGGCAAGGAGACCGCGTTCGCGATCCTGGACGCCTACGTCGAGGGCGGCGGGAACTTCCTCGACACGGCGGACGTGTACCCGTACTGGGCGACCGGGGAGTCGACGTCCGAGATCATCATCGGTGAGTGGATGGCGGAGCGCGGCAACCGCGAGTCCATCGTGCTGGCCACCAAGGTCGGCGCGCTGGAAGGGCGGAAGGGGCTGGCTCCGGCCACCATCCGGGCGGCGGTCGAGGACTCGTTGCGGCGGTTGCGTACCGACTACATCGACCTTTACTGGGCTCATGTGGACGATCGCGACACCCCGCTGGTGGAGACGCTGAGCACGTTCGACGCGCTGGTGCGGGAGGGCAAGGTCCGCCACGTCGGGGCCTCCAACTACGGCGCGGACCGGCTGGCGGAGGCGCTGGGGATCTCCGGCGCGGAGGGGCTGGTCAAGTATGTGGCGTTGCAGCAGCCGTACAACCTGGTGGAGCGGGGGTACGAGGGTGACCTGCGGGACGTCGTGGCCGGGGAAGGGCTGTCCAGTACGCCGTACTTCGGGCTGGCCCGTGGCTTCCTGACCGGCAAGTACGCTCCGGGAGTGGACGTCGACAGCCCGCGGGCCGGGCAGGCCGCCCAGTACCTCACGACCGAGCACGGGCCCCGGACGCTGGAGGCGCTGGCCAAGGTGGCGGCCGAGCACGATGCCGAGCCGGCGTCGGTGGCGCTGGCCTGGGTCGCCGCCCAGCCGACGGTCGCGGCGCCGCTCGCCAGCGCGCGCGACGTGCGGCAACTGGAGGCGCTCATGACCTCCGCCGCGCTGTCCCTGACCCCGGCCCAGCTCGCGCTCCTGGACGAGGCCTCCCGTCCCTGACCCCCGCCCGGCTCGCCTTCCTGGACGAGGTCCCCTGTCCCTGACCCCGGGGAACAGCGATGCCCGGCCCCGCGCCCATCCACCGGACGCGCGGGGGTCGGGTCACGCCGCCGGGGTCAGGCCAGGCCGTTCTGGCGGCACCACTCCTCGACGGTGACCGCCTTGCGCTCCACCGTGCGTACCCAATGTGGGTTGGTCTCGATGGCGGCCGCCACCGAGGGGTTGCCGGGGAACACGGCGTTCAGCCCCGTGATCCGGAGTATGCGCTGGATGCGGTCCGTGGTCCTCGCGAGAGCGAGCGAACCGTCGTGCATGCGCAGCCGCTTCAGGCCGCCGACGAGCACCCCGAGCCCGGTCGAGTCGAGGAACTCCACGGCGCTCATGTCCGCGACGATGTGCACGACGCCTTTGGCCGCGAGGTCGAGCACGTGCTCGCGGAGCTGGGGAGCGGTGAACACGTCGATCTCGCCGGCGACCGTGATCACGGCGCAGTCGCCCACCGGGCCGATCACCTCTACCTCGATATCTCGCATTTCACCCCTCACCTTGTCATTAGTTGCATTGACAGAGAAATATGCCCATTTACGCTACTTCATAAAACAGCATCCCGTCAATCGATGGCTTTCGCCGTCATTGTGTAGAATGACATGAATGAGGGATGAGTAATGCGGGTCGAAGAGGCCATCGGACGGCAGATCGCGCGTTTGCGGACCGAGCGGCGGCTGTCACTGACCGAGCTGGGGGAGGCCCTCGGGCGTTACCTGGACAGGCCCTGGAGCAGGCAGGCCGTCCACCAGGCCGAGCGCGGCCGGCGGCTGTTCACGGCGGCGGAGCTGGCCGCTCTCGCGCTGGCCCTCGACACCTCCGTTCCCGTGCTGTTCCGCGCGGAGGACGACCGGATCGAGCTTCCCCGCCGGGCCGTCTCCCAGGAGGAATACCGGGGGATCCTGCTCAACAGGGAGCCGGACATGCCCCTGGACGGCGTCGAGGAGCTGATCATCGCGCTGCACGACATCAGGGAGGTGCTCGCCCGGCCCGGCCTGGCCCGGCTGGCCAGGATCGCCCGGGTCGCCGGCACCGAGCACCTGTAGCCGCCCGGTGCCCGGTGCCCGGTGTTCAGCGGCCGGTGTTCAGTGGCCGGTGCTCAGTGGTGGTCGGCGCCGGTCGAGGAGACGTCGAGGTCGCGGGGGGTCAGCAGCCACACCGTCACGGCCCCGGCCAGCATCAGCAGGGCGCCCGCGCCGCCGGTTAAGACCAGCGAGTCGGTGAAGGCCGCCTTGGCCTGCTCCAGCAACCGCCCGCCGGCCGGCCCCAGCTCCCTGGCCACGTCTACAGCCCCGCCCAGGGACTCGCGGGCCGCGCCGGCGGCCGCGCCGGTGTAGTCCAGCTCGGCGCGGTAGACGGCGGCCGCCAGGCTGCCCAGGACGGCCACGCCCAGCGCCGCGCCCACCTCGTAGCTGGTCTCCTCGATGGCCGCCGCGCTGCCGGACTTCGCGGCGGGCGTACCCGACATGATGGCCGCGGAGGCGATGGCGAGCGCGCCGTTCCCGGTGCCGATGAGCAGCAGGGCGACCGCGACCGGGCCGTAGCCCAGCGGCTCGGGCGCGAGCAGCAGCGCCAGGAACCCGAGCCCGGTCACCGCCAGGCCGCCCGCCAGCACCGCGCGGGCGCCGATCCGGGCCGCCAGCACCGGGGCCAGCGGGGAGGAGACGAGAGCGGCCAGCGCGGCGGGCAGCAGCAGGACGCCCGCCCACAGCGGAGAGTCCCCCCGTACGAGCTGCATCCACTGGGCCAGCAGCAGCAACACCGCCGCCATCGCGATCGACGTGGTCAGCGCCGTCACCACCCCGGCGGAGAACGAGCCGCTGCGGAAGAGCCTGATCTCCAGCAGCGGATCCGGCCTGCGCAGGCACCGCACCACGAACCAGCCCAGCGCCAGCGCCGCCACCGCGGTGGTGGCCAGGGCGGCGGGGGAGGAGAGGCCGTGCTTGCCGAAGGACTTGACCGCGTACGTCAGCGCCACCATGCCGACCATCGACAGCACCGGGCCCAGGGCGTCCCAGCGGCCCGCCCGCGGGCTTCTGGACTCCGGCAGCAGGAGGAGGCCGGCGACCGTCGCGACCACCATGACGGGCACGTTCACCAGGAAGGCCGAGCGCCAGGTGAAGTGCTCCAGCAGGAACCCGCCCAGGATCGGCCCCAGCGCCGCCCCCACCGCGGCCATCGCCGCCCAGACGCCCAGTGCCCTGGCGCGTTCGGCGGGGTCGGTGAACAGATTGCGGATCATGGACAGCGTGGACGGCATGATCATCGCGCCGCCCACCCCGAGCAGCGCCCGTACGGCGATCACCTCCGGCGCGCTGTCGGCCGCCAGCACCGCCAGCGAGGCCAGCCCGAACACCGCGAACCCGCTCAGCAGCATCCGCTTGCGACCCCACCGGTCGCCCAGCGCGCTGACCGTGACCAGCAGCCCGGAGACCACCAGCGAGTACGCGTCCACCATCCACAGCAGCGCGACCGAGTCCGGCCGCAGGTCCTCGGACATGGCCGGCAGGGCGACGTTGAGCACGGTCATGTCCATGACCACGACCAGCACGCTGGCCGACAGCACGACCAGTCCGGCCCAGCGGTGCCGCGCCGGAACGGGTGCGGTGGTGATCGTCATGAGCTCCCCTCCCGGGGTCCGGCGCCCCGCAGGAACGTGGTCAGGAGCAGCCGGGGCACGTCCCGGCGGGCCACGTCGCCGCGCCTCAGGCTCTCCCGCACGGTCACGAGCAGGCCGTACACGGCGTTGCTGACCCAGCGGACCGGCAGGTCGGCGCGGAGCAGGCCGGCGCGCTGGGCGGCGGCGTAGAACGCGACCTCGCGCTCCTCCAGCTCGTCCGAGCGGTCCTTCAGTTCGGGGTGGAACGCCATGGCGGTTTCCGTCAGGCCGAACCCGTATTCGTCGGCCACCTCGATGAGGCCCAGCAGCAGGGTGTGCATGGCCTTGCCGATCACCTGCGGGTCGGCCGACGTGGTCGCCTCGGCCATGCCGGCGTTCACCTGGGCCCGGTCCCATTGCTCGTGCGCGCGGTGGCCGAGGGCGACCATCAGCTCCTCGCGGCTGCTGAACTGGCGGTGCAAGGTCGCCCGGCTGATCCCGACCGCCTCGGCGAGCTGGGCCATGGAGGCGGCCGGGTTCTCGTTGAGGTGCTGGATCGCCGCGGTCATGATCTGCTCACGGCTCATCGACATCCGACAACTCCGTATCGTTTGAGACAAATCTGTCTCATACAATACATCATTGACTCACCCGCCGGGCGGCTCCGGTCTTCGCCACGGGGGCGGGGAGAGGGGTCTCGCTTTCCCGGCATGGCGGAGAAGCCGCAGGTCGGCTAGGGTGCGAGCTGTGGTGATCAGTGACGCGCGCACGCGCATCCTGGACGCGGCGGAGGAGCTGTTCGCGGGCGGCGGCTACGCGGCCACCCCGATCGCCGTCAAGGAGCGGCTCGGGCGCCTCAACGGCGAGCTGGTCGCACGCGCCAGGTTCGCGCTGGGGCTGGCGCTGCCCGGCGCGCGGGGAGACGCCGCGCGGCTGGAGGTGGCCGCGGCCATGTTCGCCGCCGTGCTGATCTACCAGGAAAACCTCTGCCAGCTAACCGGCCACCAGATCGACCCCGACGCGGTCGCGGAGCTCATCGCCCACGCGCTCGTCTAGCAGCTCGTCGAGCGCCGTGCGCAGGTGGCCGAGGAGCCCCCACACGTCGTCCACGCGCTCGGGGCAGGCCACGATGCCGAAGTCGAGCCGGCCGTCGTAGGAGAAGCAGGTGATGTTCAGGCCGCCGCTCATGTCTGTCAGGACGGACAGCGGATAGTACGCCAGCACCCTGCCGCCGCACATGTACAGGGGGAACTGCGGGCCCGGCACGTTGCTGATGATCAGGTTGATCGGCGGGAACGCCAGCGCCGCCAGCCGGAAGATGGCCGGCGTGACCAGGCTGGTGACCGGGGCGGGCAGCATCGAGCACAGCTCGCTCGGCCACGTCGCCGGGGCCAGCGCGAACCGCCGCTTGGCCTGGCCCATGGCGGTGCCGACGGCCCGCAGGCGCTCCCTGGGGTCGGGGACGTTCGTGGGCACGGGGGCGACCATGGCGGAGAGCTGGTTGCCGGCCAGGTCCCTGGCCGCGGACGTACGGACGGCGACCGGGACGGCCGCGACCAGCGGCGCCGCCGGCAGGGCGTCGCGCTCGCGCAGCCACGAGCGCAGGGCCGAGGCGCACAGGGTCATCACGACGTCGTTGACGCTGATGCCGTTGGTCCTGGCGACCCGCCTGACGTCGGAGAGGGGGAGCGAGTCGAAGGACAGGCGGCGGCGGGCGCTGATCGGGCCGTTGAGCGGGGTGCGCGGGACGGCGAGGCTGGGCAGCTCGGGGCGCTGGTGCCGGTCGCGGGCCACCAGGCGGGCGGCCCTGGCGATCAGCCGCGCCCCTGGGATGGTGGCCGCCAGGGGGATGGCGTCCAGGTCCTCCGCGGCCCTGACCACGGACTGCAGGGCGCGCACGGGGTGCGTCGCCGTCCGCACGGCGGCCCCGGCCAGCATCTCGGCCAGCCCGGGCGCCCCGCTCCCCACCTCTCCATCACCGGTCCGTACGGGGCCGCCGCCGTCGCGCACGGAACCCTTGCCGGTCCGTACGGGGCCGTCGCCGTCGGATGCGGGACCCTTGCCTGCCGGTGCGGGGATGTTGCCGTCGGGGGTGAGGTCGAGCAGCGTGGCGAGGGTCTCCGCGCCGGAGACGCCGTCGATCGCGGCATGGTGCACCTTCGTGTACACGGCCACCCTGCCGCCCGCCAGCCCGTTGATCAGGTGCGTCTCCCACAGCGGGTGAGCCCGGTCGAGCCGGCGGGCGTGCAGCTCGGCCACCGCCTCGGCCAGCAGCTGGTCGTCGCCCGGCGCGGGCAACGTCATCTCGAACAGGTGGTTGTCGATGTCGAAGCCGGGGTCGGGCGCCCAGTAGGGGTGGTCCAGCCCCAGCGGCACCTCGGCCAGCCGCAGGCTGAGCGCGGGGGACAGGTGGACCCGGTCGAGCAGGAGCTTCGCCAGCGCGGCCCGGTCGACGGTGCCGGCCGCGGGGCCGAGAATGGCCAGTCCGGCGACGTGCGCTGCGGTGGTGGCCGATTCGACATTGAGGAACTGGGCGTCGAGTGCGGTCAACTGGCGCATCTGCTCTCCTTTTGCGGTGATGCGGGGAGCATCACACAAGGGCATTTCCAGAACGTTTCCGCGAAAGTCTTCCAGATGAATTCGGGTGCGCCGGACCACTGTTTAGTAAATGCGCAGCTCAGTCGGGATCGGTGACAATTACCTATCCATTGACGAGCTGAATGGGGTGCTGCACGACGGCGTCGAACCGGTAGCCGAAGGGATGACGGGGCGTGCTCGGGGGTTGGGTGGCGCCGGTCTCGTCGGTGGCCCGCGCCATGAGCAGCCGTGGTCCCGTGCGGCGCGGCGCCCAGCTGACGTGCCACGGGAGCCAGGCGCTGACCAGGTGTCGCCCATGATGCTCGGCCTCGCGCCAGGTCGTGCCGCCGTCAAGGCTGACCTCGACCCGGACGATCCGGCCCTGGCCGGACCATGACCGCCCGCGCAGGACGTGCAGTCCCCGGGCGGGCAGGCGGGCATTCCAGGGGAGCTCGAAAGCGCTCTTCACCGGCTGCGTGGTGATGTCCGGGTAAAAGACCGTGTTCCACGGGGTGTGCACATCCTCGGTGGCGACTTCCAGCTCGCCGAGCCATTTGATGGACGCAATTCCCACCCATCCCGGCACCACCAGCCGCACCGGAAAACCGTGGTCGGGGGGCAGGCGCTCGCCGTTCATCTCGTAGGCCACCAGGACGTCGTCCATCGCCTTGCCGACCGGTAGCGGGCGGCGTACGTGCCCGTGGTCCTCGAACGGCGCGTCCAGCCCGGTCGCCAGCACGTCCACGGCGCCGGGAAGCAGCCCGACCTCCTTGAGCAGGTGTTTCAGCGGCACCCCGCGCCACCGCGCCACCCCGATGCCCCCGAGACCCCACTGCGTCCCGGGCACGGGGTCGTGCTGCTGGGTCCCGTAGAACCGCCGCCCGTTCCCGGCGCACTCGATCGCCACGTCGAGCGTCCGGGACGGCATGGCCAGCAGCTCCTCGTATCCGAACTCGCGCGGACATCGCACCCCGGCGCCGTGCACCCGCAGCCGCCAGGTGGCGGCGTCGATGAGCGGGGTGGAGGTGTGGTTTCGCACGAAGAATCGGTCGTTCGGAGTGTGGTACCCCTGCCCCGCCATGGCCTCCCAGCGCATCTCGGCGTTGGTGTCGCGCACCAGGAACAGATGGTCGGGCAACGGCTTCAAGATCGTCACCACGGCCTGCTTCATGGTCCCACCTCCACAATACCTATTTCCTACCTGGAAACCATTTAATCTCCTCCCGGCCCACTCTCGCGACGCTCATCGCCAACTCCCGCCGATCCGACGCGGAACGTTCCACCCGCCGCCCTCCTCTAACCTTCCCTCGACCTCGGAGAACGCACCCGAACGACAGCCTTCGCGTGAGGGGTGGTGCGCGGGGCGGTGGGGCGCACACCAGGGGGCCCATCCGGTGACCGTGCCGGTCCGGGTCAGGCTTTTTCGTGAGTTATGGCCTTCCCTCAATGGGCGGGGCCGGCCGGCGGGGCATGTGGTGCGGCAGCGGCAGGCAGGCCGGTAGGCGCGCACCGCAGTGGAACCCCACAGCCGAGCCTGCGATGGAGCCCATGGTCAGCGTTCGCGCCGTACTCTCATCCCCGGAACGCCCCCGGCCCGCAGGTCGTCCAGGCGTTAGCGGCCCAGGAAGCCGAGGAGGCGGTCGAGGGGCCAGGTGTTGATCACGTCGTCCGTGGTCAGCCAGGCTCGCTGGGCGATGCCCACGCCGAAGCGCTGGTTGTCCAGGTGCGGGACCGCGTGTGAGTCGCTGTCGATCGAGAACTTGACGCCGTGGTGCTTGGCCAGGCGCACCAGGTCCGACGGGAGGTCGGAGCGGTCGGGGAAGGAGTCGATCTCCATCGCGGTGCCCGTCCTGGCCGCCACGCGGAAGATCGCGTCCCAGTCGGCGTCGACGACGGCCCGCTTGCCGATCTTGCGGGTCGTGGGGTGGCCGATGATGTCGACGTAGGGGTTTTCGCAGGCGGTGATGAAGCGGCGGGTCATCTCGTCCCGTGACATCGTGAAGTGCGAGTGCACCGAGGCCACGCACACGTCGAACTCCCGCAGCACCTCAGCGGGCCAGTCCACCGACCCGTCGGGAGCGATGTTGAGCTCGGTGCCGTGGAGCAGCCGCATGCCGGGATAGTCGCGCTGCAACTCGGACACCTGGGCCCGCTGCTCCAGCGCCTTCTCCAGGGTCATCCGCTGCATCGTCAGATCGGGCGCGTGGTCGGTGACCGCGTAGTAGGAGTAGCCCCGGGCGTGACCGGCCGCCACCATGTCGGCCAGCGAGGCGACGCCGTCCGTCAGGTTGGTGTGGGTGTGCAGGTCGCCCTTGAGATCGGCCAGCTCCACCAGGACCGGCAACTCGCCCCGCAGCGCCGCCTTGACCTCTCCGCCGTCCTCCCGCATCGGCGGCGGCACGAACTGCATGCCGAGCGCGGCGTAGATGTCCTCCTCGGACTCGGCGGCGATCACCCGGTCGCCCTCGAAAAGCCCGTATTCGGACAGCTTCCAGCCCTTCTTCACCGCCATCTCCCGGATGGTGACGTTGTGCTCCTTGGAGCCGGTGAAGTACTGCATGGCCGCGCCCCACGACTCGGCCGGCACCACGCGCAGGTCCACCTGGATGCCGGCCTTGGTGCGGACCGAGGTCTTCTTCTCGCCCGCCGCGATGATCTCGGCGACGTAGGACTGGGCGCGGAAGTCGTCCATGATGGACTCCGGCGCCACGGCGAGGATGTCGATGTCGCCGATCGTGTCCTTCATCCGCCGCAGCGACCCCGCGTAGGCGATCCGCTCGGCCTTCAGCGACCCGATCACCTGCTCGGCCAGCGACATGGCGACGCCGATGTGCACACGGCGGCCGGACTGCTCAAGCTGCTCGACGCCCTTGGCCAGGTTGGCCAGGGTCTTGGGGCCGAGGCCCTTGACGCCGTCGAGGCGACCTGCGGTGATCGCCTCGCTCAGCGCCGCCGGGGAGTCGATGCCGAAGTCCTCGAACAGCATGATCGCCGTCTTCGGCCCCAGCGTCGGCACCCGCGTCAGCCTGCGCACGCCCTCCGGCACCCGGCCCCGCAGGTCGTCGAGCTGACGGAAACTCCCGCGCTGCAGGAACTCCTCCATCTTCTTGGCGATGGCCTCGCCCACGCCGGGGACGCCGCGCACGTCGACGGCCGAGATGTCCTCGGGGAACCCGGCGATCGCCTTGGCCGCCTTCTGGTAGCTCCGCACGCGGAAGGCGTCGCCACCGCAGAGCGCGAACAGCTCCGCGTATTCCTGCAGCGCCGCCGCCGCCTCCTCATTTGCCCGCATGCCCCATACCCTAGGGCCCGCCCCCGACAATCACCGCCCTGACGATCACGCCCCCGACGACCGCCCCCGACGACCGCCCCCGACGACCGTGCCCGGCCGCCGGAGCGGGCGGCCGGGCACGGCACGGATCGGGTGACGGCGGCGGCCGGACTCAGAAGCGCACCTCGCGCGGCCGGTACGGAGCCCCGAGGAAGTCCAGCTCCTCGGCCGACAGCGACACCGACACGGCGGCCACCGCGTCGTCCACGTGCCGGTCCTTGGTGGCCCCCACGATCGGCGCGTCGACGCCCGGCTGGTGGAGCAGCCAGGCCAGCGCGACCTGGGCGGCCGGCAGGCCGCGCTCACGGGCCACGTGCGCCACCTGGTCGAGGATCAGCTTGTCGTTCTCCGGGTCGTACAGGAAGTCGATGCGCGGGTCCGACCCCGCCCTGGTGGTGGTGGCCGTCGTGTCCGCCCGGGCCAGCACGCCACGGGCCAGCGGGCTCCACGGGATCAAGCCCACCCCCTGGTCGGCGCAGAGCGGGAGCATCTCGCGCTCCTCCTCTCGGTAGAGGAGGTTATAGTGGTTCTGCATCGCGACGAACTTCGTCCACCCGTGCCGCTCGGCCACGTGCTGCGCCTTGGCGAACTGCCAGGCCCACATGGTCGAAGCGCCGATGTAGCGGGCCTTGCCCGCCTTGACCACATCGTGCAGCGCCTCCATGGTCTCCTCGATGGGTGTCTCGTTGTCCCACCGGTGGATCTGGTAGAGGTCCACGTGGTCGGTGCCGAGCCGCTGGAGCGAGGCGTCGATGGCGGCGTGGATGTGCTTGCGCGACAGCCCCCGGTCGTTGGCCCCCTCGCCCATCACCCCGTGCACCTTGGTGGCCAGCACGTAGTCCTCCCGCCGGGGGAAGATGCCCCGCAGCAGACTGCCGGTCACGACCTCGCTCACGCCCTTGCTGTAGACGTCGGCGGTGTCGAAGAACGTCACCCCCGCGTCGGCGGCCCTGCGGACGATCGGCTCGGCCGCGTCCTGCGTCAATGCCCATTCCTGGCTGCCGGGATCGCCGTAGCTCATCATGCCGAGGCAGATCCGCGAGACCTTCAGGCCCGTCTTACCAAGCCGCGTGTATTCCATGACCCTCACACTAGGCCGTTGGACCGGTTCACTGCGGACTCCACGGGCAGTCATGGCTGTCCAAAAGCGGCATCGCCCTTACACGGCCGTACGGATCGGGTCGATTATGGAGGAACAGGGCAGCGTAGGGGCGCTGAAGGCTCGGCGGGGCCTGCCGGCCCGGGCGCGGACGGGGGTGGGGTGGAGGGTAGAGAGCGCAATCTTCTGTCTCGGGCGCGTTCCAAATTTCATGATTTCTCCTCACCTTTCTGGGCGGGCGGCATCGGTCTGGCGGCGGGGCTCATCACGCTGTCGGTGCCGGTCGTGGTGGAGCTGGCCAGGGCGGGGCCGGCGGTCGAGGGGACGGTGACGCTGCTCGTCCTGCTGGCGCTGCACGTCAAGTTCATCCTGGCGGGGTCGTGGTGGATCGTGGCGGTGCAGGCGTGGCTGACGTACCTGCCGATCACCGTGTTCGGGGCGGCGTGGACTCCTGTGTGCGGGCTGCTGGCGGGGGCGCTGCTGGTGACGGCGGGCCGGATCCGCTCCATCGTGCTGGTGGCGCTGGCGCTGGCGTGCGGACCCGTCCTGCTGTTCGCACCGGACCAGTCGAAGATCCACGCGGGCTGGGCGATCGTCGGCCCGCTGGTCGGCCTGGTCGAATACGCGCTGGTGACGCTGGCCAGGCGGGCCCGGTTGCTGGGGGAGGCGCGTACCGAGGTGATGCGCAAGGCGGTCGCGCTGGAGCGCCGCCGTTTCACTCGCGACCTGCACGACCTGGTCGGGCACCGGCTCACCGTGCTGGTGCTGAAGACGCAGTTGCTGCAGCGGCTGGTCGCCGAGGGCGACGAACGCGCCAGGGCCGAGGTGAGCGAGATGCTGGTGCTGCTCACCAACCTGTCCGCCGACGTCAGGGCGGTCGCGCACGGCCTGCGCAGCTCCTCGCTGGCGGCCGAACTGGGCTCGGCGCGCTCGCTGCTGGAGTCGGTACGCGTCCGCTGCCAGATCAAGATGGCCTGCCGCGAGTTACCGCCGGAGGTGGAGGAGGCGCTCACCCACGCCCTGCGTGAGGGCGTCACCAACGTCCTGCGGCACGCCGAGGCCCGCCAGTGCTCGATCCACCTGCTCGAACGTGACCAGCTCGTACGCCTGTCCATCAGGAACGACGGCGTACGCCCCCCACGCCGCCCCGGCGACGCCGGCCAGGGCCTGCTCAACCTGGCCGAGCGCGTGTCCGGCCTGGGGGGCTGGCTGGAGGCCACCTCGTCGCGCTCCGGCCAGTTCACTTTCACCGTGTACGTCCCACAAAAGAAATAATCGGCACCCGGTCAATTGTGTAGAACACACCAATGCCTATTAAATAGCCGCAATCGGCCCGTGCACCGTGTAACTAGACCGGACCGTCCGCCGGCGGCACTCTTCTTGTGACACCGCCCCGGAGGTCAGCGCCAGATGGACAAGTACGAGCTCCACTGCCTGGTGGACCAGCGTTTCTACGACACGCTGGAACACAGCACGGCCGAGAACGCCGACTTTCCCCTTCTCAGCCGGCCGATTCCCGCCGGCTGGTCGAATGCGCTGACCGACACCTGGTGCTATTACGCCCCTGACAACGAGCCGCCGCTCCCCGCGCAAGGCTGGAAAATCCACGTGTCCGCCCGCGTGGAGGACGCCGAGCGGGCCATCACCGCCGTATGGGACTACTGCGTCCCGCGCGGGATCGCCTTCAAGTTCCTGCGCGGCACCCCCGTGCTCGTCATGGTCAACTCCAAGGCCGCCTCCCGCGCCTCCAGCGGCAAGCTCCTCACCGTCTACCCCCGGGACGAGGGCCAGCTCGAACTCGTCCTCAAGGAGCTCGACGAACTGCTGCGCGACGTGCAGGGCCCCTACATCCTCAGTGACCTGCGCTACGGCACCGGCCCGCTGTTCGTCAGGTACGGCGGTTTCCACGAACGCCACTGCCTGTCCTCCTCCGGCGAGCGCGTGCTGGCCGTCGAGGACGGCGACGGGCGGCTCGTGCCCGACGTGCGGGGCGCCACGTTCTCGGTGCCGCCGTGGACGACGCTGCCCGGGTTCCTGGAGCCCCATCTGGCCGCCCGCAACGCCGTCACCATGAGCGGGCTGCCGTACGCGATCGAGAGCGTCCTGCACTTCTCCAACGGCGGCGGCGTCTACCTGGGCCGCGACACCGGCACGGGGGAGCGGGTGGTGCTCAAGGAGGCCAGGCCGCACGCCGGGCTCGACGCGGCCGGACGCGACGCCGTCACCCGGATCCGGCACGAACGCGACATCCTGGAGCGCCTGTCGGGGCTGCCCGCCGTGCCCGCGCTGCGCGACTACTTCACGCTGGGCGAGCACCACTTCCTCGTCCAGGAGTTCGTGGACGGCACGCCGCTGCAGCGGCGGCTGGTGCACCGCTACCCGCTCACCCGCGCCACCTGCACCGACGCCGACCTCGCCGAGTACACCGCGTGGGCGGTCCGGACGCTGGAGGACGTGGCGCGGGCCGTCGCGTCCGTGCACGAGCGCGGGGTCGTCTTCGGCGACCTGCACCCGGACAACATCCTGCTGACCGAGGACGGCCGGGTGGCGCTCATCGACTATGAGGTCGCCACCCTCGCCGAAGAGCGGGCCCGCGCGGCGCTCGCCCACCCGGCCTTCGCCCCGCCGGCCGACCGGCAGGGCGTGGACATCGACCGGTACGCGCTCGCCTGCCTGCGCCTGGGCCTGTTCGCGCCGCAGTGCACGATCATGCTGCCGCTGCACCGGCCGAAGGCGGCCCACCTCGGGGCGCTGGTCAAGGAGACGTTCCCGGTGCCGGAGGACCTGGTGGACACGGCCGTGGCCACCGTCTCCGACGCCGATTCCGACGCGAAGGACTGGGCGCGGGGCCTGCCCATGCCGGGCACGGCCACCTGGCCCGAGCTGCGGGAGGCGATGAGCCGGGCCATCACGGCGAGCGCCACGCCCGAGCGGGACGACCGGCTGTTCCCCGGCGATGTGGCCCAGTTCCAGCCGGGTGGCGGTCTCAACCTGGCCCACGGCGCGGCCGGCGTGCTGTTCGCGCTCGCGCGGGCGGGCCTCGGGCCGTTCCCCGCCTACGAGCAGTGGTTGTGCGAGCGCGCGCTCCGCCCGGCCCAGGGCTCCGGCCTCGGCCTGTACGACGGGATGCACGGCATCGCGTACGTGCTCGACCTGCTCGGCCACCACGGGCACGCCCGCGACCTGATCGACGTCTGCCTGCGCGAGAAGTGGGAAAGCCTGGAATCGGCGCTGTTCTCCGGCTTATCCGGCATCGGGCTGAACCTCCTCCGCTTCGGCCGCCCCGACCTGGCCCTGCGCGCGGTGGACATCTGCGCGGACCGCCTCGGCGTCCCCGTTTCCGGGATCAGCGGCGGCGCCCACCCCCGGGCCGGGCTGATGTACGGCTCGTCGGGGCCCGCGCTGCTCTTCCTGCGCGCCCACGAGCACACCGGCGACCACGGGCTGCTCGACCTCGCGGCCACCGCGCTCCGGCAGGACCTGCGCCGGTGCCGGGCCACCGAGGACGGCTCGCTCCAGGTCAACCAGGGGTGGCGGGTGCTGCCGTACCTGGATGAGGGGTCGGCCGGGATCGCCCTGGTGCTGGCGCGTTACCTCGCGCACCGGCACGACGAGGAGTTCGCGACGGCGCTGGCCCGGCTGCGGCTGGCCGGGCGCTCCGGCTTCTTCGTGCAGTCCGGGCTGTTCACCGGGCGGGCGGGCATCATCGCGGCGCTCGACGGCGACATACGGGGTCTGCGCTGGCACGCGCTGCCCCACGGCGGAGGACTGGCCTTCCCCGGAGACCAGTTGCTGCGCCTGTCCATGGATTTCGCGACCGGAACGGCGGGCGTGCTCTTCGCCCTCGCTGCGGTGCTGGGTGACCAGCCGGTCCACCTGCCGTTCCTGGAGGCCGCACCCGAGCGGCCTGCCCCCGACGAGCCATCGGAAGGAGGTGTAACACATGGTTCTTCTCGACCTGCAGGGTCTTGAGGCTCCCGCGGCCAGTGACGTGGCCAGCGGCGGTAGCACGCTCACCGTTCTCTCATGCCACTCCGGCAAGCCCAGCAACCTCAGTGTCGCTCTCTGCCACTGACACCTGAAATATCGGTCGTCCCCGCGTCGCCGGCTCGTGACGGCGCGGGGACGCCCTGCGATCCCCCCTTGTGGGGCCGACGAAGGAGGCCGGGGTGCGTTCCGGAGACCGGCTCGTGATCGGCACCGTACGGCGCGGCGGCCCCTGGCCGGTCGTGCTGGCGGTCACCGCGGTCGCGGGCGCGGCCGGTGAGCTGGCCATCCCGTACCTCGTCGGCAGTACCCTGGACCTCATCGTCGCGAGCCGCCCCGGCGCAGGCACCTGGCTGCTCGTCTGCGTCGCCGTCGTCGCGGGCGTCATGCTGTGCGAGAGTCTCGGCGTCTGGGCGAGCGGCGCGAGCAGCGCCCACGCGGCCGCCAGGCTGCGGCTCGGCGTCCTGCGGCACGTGCTCGGCGCCGGCCACGCGGCCACCCGGCGCTTCCCCGAAGGCGAGCTCGTCACCAGGGCCGGGCTCAACGCCGAGGAGACCGGCCGGGCACCCGAGACCGTGATGAGCGCGCTCGCGCTGCTGGTGCCGACGGCCGGCGCGCTGGTGGCGCTCACCCTCATCTCGCCCTGGCTGACGCTGACACTCGGCCTGGGCATCGTCGTCATCCTGCTCGCACTGCGCGCCTTCCTGCGCGCCTCGACCGTGATCGCGGGCGGCTACCAGGAGGTCCAGGGCGAGATCGCGGCCCGGCTCGTGGACGCCCTGGACGGCGCCCGGACCATCGCCGCCGCCGGCACCGCCGCCCAGGAGACACGCCGGGTGCTGGAGCCGCTGCCGAGGCTGCGGGCGCGCGGCATGGAGCTGTGGCGCGCCAACGCGGCCGCCGCCGTGCAGTCCGGGCTGGTCGTGCCGCTGCTGGAGGTCGCCGTGCTGATCGCGGGCGGATTCATGCTCGCCGCCGGGGACCTCACGATCGGCGAGCTGTACGCCGCCGCCCGCTACGCCGTGCTCGGCACGGCGCTCAGCACGTCCCTCGGCCACCTCGGCGGCCTGGCCAGGGCCCGCGCCGCCGCCACCCGGGTGGCGGAGGTCCTCGCCCTGCCCGCCGTCCCGCACGGCACCCGCACCCTTCCGGCCGGGCCGGGGAGCGTCGAGTTCCGCGACGTGACGGCGGGCGGCCTGACCGTCGGCGACCTGACCATCCCGGGCGGCTCGGTGACCGCCGTGGTGGGGCGGTCCGGGTCAGGCAAGTCGCTGCTGGCCGCCCTGGCGGGCCGGCTGACCGACCCCGAGCGCGGGACCGTCCTGCTCGACGGGGTCCCGCTGCGGGAGCTGTCGCGCGCCGAGCTGCGCCGCGCCATCGGGTACGCCTTCGAACGCCCGGTGCTGATCGGCGAGACCCTCGGCGAGGCCATCGCCCGGAACCCCGCCCCGGCCACGGCTCCGGACACGCCGGGCACGGCTTCGGACACGCCGGGCACGGCTTCGGAGGTGGTGGCGCGGTCCGTGGTGGAGGCCGCCAGGGCCGCGTGCGCGGACACCTTCATCCGGCGCTCGCCCCTCGGTTACGGCACCCCGTTGCGGGAGGCCCCCATGTCGGGCGGCGAGCGGCAGCGGATCGGGCTGGCCAGGGCGTTCGCGCAGGGCGAGCGACTGCTGGTGCTGGACGACGCCACCTCCAGCCTCGACACCGTCACGGAGCGCCAGGTCAGCCGGGCACTCACCGCCGACCGCCTCGGCCGCACCCGGCTGATCGCGGCCCACCGGCTGGCCACCGCCGCCCGCGCCGACCAGGTGGTCTGGCTGGAGGACGGCAGGGTACGCGCCCGCGGCCCGCACCACGTCCTGTGGCAGGACCCGGACTACCGGGCCGTCTTCCAGGGGACGGCGCCATGAGGCCGCCCCGCCGGACGACGCCTCCCGGAACACCGGATCGGCGTGCCGGGGGCGTGGAGCGGCGGGAGGCCGGGTTCTGGCGGGCGTTGCGGCGGGAGCCGAGGCAGCTCGTCAGGATCATGCTCTGGTCCGTCCTGGAGGCGGGCCCCGCGTTCCTGATCGGGCACGCGGTCGCCCGGGCCATCGAGGACGGGTTCGCCCGGGCCGAGCCGCTGGTCGGGCTGGCGTGGCTGGCGGCGCTCGGCGTGACGTGGACGGCCGCCGCCGTGGCCGCGCGCCAGGTCGTGCTGGGCGTGGCGGCGGTGGCGGAGCCGTTCAGGGACGACCTGCTGGCTCACGTCGTCGAGGGCGCCCTGCGCCAGGAGGCCCGCGGCGACAGCGCCGCCGTGGCCCGGGCCGGGCTGCAGGTCGAGATAGCCAGGGACGCCTTCGCGGCCGTGGTCACCACCGTGCGCGGGTTCGTGTTCACGGTGGCCAGCGTGGCGCTGGGGCTGCTGACGCTGGCCCCGCAGGCGCTCGTGCTGGTGCTGCCGCCGTTCGTCGCCGGGCTGGCGCTGTTCCTGGCGTCGCTGCCCGCCCTGGCGCGGCGGCAGCGGGCGTTCCTGCTCGCCGACGAGAGCCTGACCGAGGCGATGACGGACATGGCGGGCGGGCTGCGCGACATCGAGGCGTGCGGCCTGCAGGAGAGCGTGGCGGGCCGGTTGCGGCGGCAGGCCGGGGCGCAGGCGGGGGCCGCCCGCGCACTCGCCCGGGTGACCGCCGTGCGCACCGCCGCGCTGGCCGTGGGCGGCTGGCTGCCGGTCGTGCTGCTGCTGGCCGGGGCCCCGTGGCTGCTGAGCGGCGGTGCCGGGGCGGGCGTGATCGTGGGCGCGCTCGCGTACGTCACCCAGTCCCTGGCCCCCGCGCTCGGCGGCCTGGTGCAGGGCCTCGGGGTCAGTGGCGTGCGCCTCGCCGCCACCCTGCGGCGCATCGCCACCGCCGTCCCGCCCGCCGGGCCGCCCCGCGACAGGATCCGGCCGGCCACCTCCGACGTGCGGCTCGACGTCGTCACCTTCGCGTACGGACCGCACTCCGCCCCCGTCCTCGACCGCCTCGACCTCACCATCCCCGAGGGCGACCACCTGGCGATCGTGGGCCCGAGCGGCGCGGGCAAGTCCACGCTGGCCGCTCTCATCAGCGGCACGCTCCGCCCCGAGGGGGGTCGGGCCCTGGTCGGCGGCATCCCCGCCGACCAGGTCGACCCCGCCGCCCGGGTGCTGATCCCGCAGGAGGCCTACGTCTTCCGCGGCACCCTCCTGGAGAACCTCGCCTACCTCCGGCCCGCAGCGACGCCCGCGGAGCTGGCCGCCGCCGTCGCGGCCGTCGGCGCCACCGGGCTGGTGGCCGAACTCGGCGGGTACGAGGCCCCGCTCGACCCGGCGGCCCTGTCGGCCGGGCAGCGGCAGCTCATCGCGCTCGTCCGCGCCCACCTCGCCCCCGCCCCGCTGATCATCCTGGACGAGGCCACCTGCCACCTGGACCCGGCCGCCGAGGCACGGGCCGAGGACGCCTTCGCGCGGCGCGGCGGCACGCTCATCGTGGTGGCTCACCGCCTCACCTCCGCCCTGCGCGCCCGCCGCATCCTGCTCATGGACGGCGCCCGGGTCACCGTCGGAACCCATGACGAGCTTGTCAGGACCTCGCCCCTGTACGCGGACCTGGCCGGCCACTGGCACCCGGAGCCCGTGTCATGAAATTTCCCCACAGCTACCCGCCCGCCGAACGCCTCCCCCTCACCGACCGCGTCCACGGGCACGAGATCCCCGACCCGTACCGCTGGCTGGAGGACCCCGCCGACCCCCGCACCGGTGACTGGCTGGCCGCGCAGGACCGGTTGTGGCACGACAGCGCCGCCCGGCTGCCGCTGCGCACGCGGTTCCTGGCCAGGCTCGCGGAGCTCGGCGACACCGGCCTGGTCACCCCGCCCGTGTGGCGCGGCGAGCGGCGGTTCCACCTGCGCCAGCACGCCTCCCAGGAACACCCCGTCCTCTACTGCGACGACCGCCCCGTGCTGGACCCGATGGCCCTCGACCCCACCGGGCTCACCACGCTGGACGACTGGCAGCCCGACCAGGAGGGCCGCCGCCTGGCGTACCAGATCTCCCGCAGCGGGGACGAGAAGGCCTCCCTCCACGTGCGCGACCTCGACAGCGGCGTCGTCATCGACGGCCCCATCGAGGGCTGCCGGTACTCGGCGGTCGCCTGGCTGCCGGGTGGCGAGGCGTTCTACTACGTGCGCTTCCACGACGGCGTGTACCTGCACCGGATCGGCGGCCCGGACGTCCCCGTGTTCACCCGGGGCGCGGTCTCGTACGGGGTGCAGATCAGCGCCGGCGGCCGCTGGCTGACGATCTCCGCGGGCACGGCGTCGGGCAACTCGCTCTGGCTGGCCGACCTGTCCGGCCGCGACCCGGCCCGGCCGGAGCTCCGGCCCGTGCAGGAGGGGTCGCACGCCCGCACGGCGGGCGCGGTGGCCGGCGACGGCCGCCTCTACCTGCTCACGGACCGCGACGCCCCGCGGCGCCGGCTCTGCGTCGCCGACCCCGCCGAGCCCACCGCCTGGCGGGAGCTGATTCCGCAGGATCCGCAGGCGGTGCTGGGCACGTTCACGCTGCTCGACGGCGACCTGCTGCTCGTCTCCAGGACCCGGCACGCGGTCGGCGAGATCGCCGTGCACCACGCCCGTACGGGGGAGTGGCTGGCCGACGTGCCGCTGCCCGGCAGCGGCTCGGTCGCCTCGCTCACCTCGCGACCGGAGGGCGGCGGCGAGGCGTGGTTCGCCTACACCGACGCCGTCACCCCCGCCGAGATCTGGCGCTACGACGCCCACACCCGCTCCACCAGCCGCTGGTCGGCCCCGCCCGGCCGGGCCTGGCTGCCCGAGGTGCGCAGCCACCACATCGAGTACGCCTCCGCCGACGGCACCCTCGTCCGCATGGTCGTGGTCGCGCGCCCGTCGCGGGGCCGTCCCCGCCCGGCCATCCTCAGCGGGTACGGCGGTTTCGGCATCCCCCTCATGCCCGGCTACGCCGCCGACTCGCTGGCCTGGGTGGAGGCGGGCGGCGTGCTGGCCATCGCCAACCTCAGGGGCGGCGGCGAGGAGGGCGAGTCCTGGCACCGGGACGGCATGCTGGACCGCAAGCAGAACGTGTTCGACGACTTCGTGGCGGCGGCCGAGCGGCTGGTCGCCGACGGGTGGACGACCCCCCGGCAACTCGGCGTCTGGGGCGAGTCGAACGGCGGGCTGCTCGTCGGCGCGGCCGTCACCCAGCGGCCGGACCTGTTCGCGGCGGCGGTGTGCTCGGCGGGCCTGCTCGACATGGCCCGCTACCACCGCAGCGGCCTCGGCGCCACCTGGACCGGCGAGTACGGTGACCCCGACGACCCCGAGCAACTCGGCTGGCTGCTCGGCTACTCGCCGTACCACCACGTCAGGAGGGGCGCGGACTACCCGGCGACGCTGTTCACGGTCTCGGCGGCGGACACCCGGGTGAACCCCATGCACGCGCGCAAGATGTGCGCCGCGCTGCAGTGGGCGGCCGGGGGAGACCGGCCGGTGTTGCTCAGGAACGAGCCGGACGTGGGGCACGGCGCGCGCTCGGTCAGCCGGTCGGTCGGCCTGGCGGCCGACATACTGGCCTTCCTGGCCGCCCACACCGGCCTAAGCCCGCAGACCTGACCGGCGGGCCTCAGCCGGAGACCCCGAGGGCCAGGCCGTTCCCGATCGGCCCCGCGGACCTGACCCGTGAGCGTCAGAGGGCGACTCCGAAGACCGTGCGCTTGTTCCGGAACTCGCTGACGCTCCACAGCTTCCCGTCCTGCACGGTCAGGTCCTCGGGCCCGATCGGGAACGGCCTGGTCCGTGACTCCTCACCGGCGTGCACGATCAGCTTGCCGTTGGTGGTGTTGGACTCGCCCGCCTGGCTGAGGTACCAGGTGCCCGCGTGCGAGAGCGCCCCCTGGATCTTGGGGTGCCCCATCACGAAGGCGTCCTGGGGCTCGCCCCCGGCCAGGTCCAGGCCCCACCGGCCGACCCACCCGTCGGAATCGCCGGCCCGGTACTCGCCGGTGATCAGCAGGGGCGTGTCGCCGCTGCGGTCGAGCCCCACGAACGAGAAGCGCGGCCCCGCCGCCACCACCTGCCAGTGGTCGGTCTGCGGGATGATGTAGCGGTAGCCGAAGGCGTGGAACTTGCCGCCGTGCCGGCCGACCCGCTCGGGGTCGCCCAGGTCGTTCTGCGCGGTGCGCAGGTCGAGCAGGTTGCCGAGGTCGAAGACGCGCAGGCCGCGGACGGTGTCGGCGACGTAGAGCAGGTCGCCGAAGCAGGCGATGCCGCCGGCGTGGATGTCGATCGGCCCGTAGCCGCCGTCCGGGCCGGCCGCGACCAGCAGCGCATGGCGATATTTCAGCGTCTGCGGGCTGAGCAAGGAAAGCCTGATCCCCCGCTCACCGGCCTCCGGCTTGAAGTACCAGCTCACCATGAACACCGGCACCCCGATGGAGCCGGAGTCCGAGCCGCCGGTCAGCCCCTGCGGATACCAGTCGGCGGTGTCCTGGTCGCCGTCGTCGAACGCGTACCACTCGGCGGGGCGCGGCCGCATGGAGCCGATCGCGGCCGTGGCCCCCCTGCGTACGGCGGTCCTGTTGGCCTGCGCCAGCACCGCCTCCACGGCCGTGCCGCCGATCTCCTCGGCCAGCTTGGCCGCGCCTTCGGGCAGATCACCCGTCTCCCGCCGGAGCGCGAAACGGGCTTTATCTGTAGGTACCATCCCCGATGCCGCCACTTTCTCCTCGCTTTTCCGTCTCTTTACCTAGTTTGACGGATCGGTGACGGCTGAGGTTGGCGAAAGGTTCTGCCGATCACGGCCACAAATGCACGGGCGTGCCCGACAACGCCAGTTCGCGGTAGCGCCGCACCAGCCGCTCCCGGTCCCCGTCGAAGCGCGCCAGTGCCTCGCGCTGCCACGCCGACCCGGTCCGCCGCGTCCGGGTCCGCTGCGCGACCACCTCCAGCGCGCGGTCGGCGTCGCCGGGCGCCACGCCGGCGGCCAGCAGCCCGTCCCTCGCCTCGGGCAGCAGGCTCAGCACCAGCTCCGCGGCCATGAACTCGCCGTCCCGCCCCGGCCACGACAGCTTGGCGTCCAGCCCGTCCCTGGCCGCGCGGTAGAAGTTCTGGTACGCCTGGGCGAACCGGTAACCGGTCAGATCCCGCTCGGCCTGCGACATCGCCAGCCCGAGCAGGAAGGCCGTGTTAGCCGCCATGTCCGCGCACGAGGGCCCGGCGGGCAGCGCCCGCATCTCGACCCGCAGGTGCCCGCCGTCGGCCGGGTCGTAGACGGGCCGGTTCCACTGCCAGATCGTGCCCTGGTGCAGGCGTAGCTCGGGCACCTCGTGCGGCTCCGCGTCGTCCGTCAGGTTGGGCACCACGGGGTCGTAGTCCCGGACGTACCGCTCGAACAGCTCATAAGCCCCCTCCCGCACCCAGTCCGAGCCGAACGCGACCCGCCCTTCCCTGCGGTAGCGCCGCTCGACGTCCCGATCGTCGACGGCCTCCTCCATCAGCGCGATGCGCGTCTCCTCCCACAACCGCCGGCCCAGGAAGAACGGGGAGTTGCCGCACGCCGCCAGCACCGGCCCGATGGCGATCTGGGCGGCGTTGAACAGCCGGGCGAAACGCTCGGGCGGCGTGCGGATGTGCACCTGCCAGGAGGTGTTGGCGCTCTCCAGGATCACGTCCTCCACGGCCAGCTCCAGGTCCTCGATCTTGACCAGGAACGGTTCCAGCCGCAGCCGCCGGATGCCCCTGCTCATGGCCCGGTAACGGTTCTGGTCGCTCATCGCGCCCACCGTGAAGTCCTCGGCGTCGAGCGTCGGCAGGATGCCGATGGGCAGCGCGCCCCCGTCCTCGACCGCCGCGTCCACCATGGTGATCGCCTCCTGGACCTCGCCGCTCAGCACCTCGAAGGGCCGGCCCGCCAGCGGGACCGGGGTGAGGTTCACCTCGATGTTGAAGCGCCCCAGCTCCAGCACGACCCGCGGGTCGTCCAGGGTGTCGCGCACCTGGCTGTTGCGCGGCAGCGGCCGGCCCCGCCCGTCGATCAGGAACAGCTCCAGCTCCGCTCCGACCGTCGTGGCGCCCTGGCCGAAGCCGGGGGTGTCGAGCAGCTCGCGCAGCACGGTGAGCTGCTCCTGGATGCGCTCCCCGAAGCGGGCATACTCCGCTTCGGTAAATCGCTCCTTATCCAGATCTCTTCCCATGCCCCCCTTCTGTCCGAATTGCTAGGTTCGACACCTCACCAGCGAACGACGCCGGAATCCTGTAGGCAGGCCCCGCTGGGGCCGTCCGCGCCCAGGTTCGCCAGCCGTACGGCGATGGCCGCGCCCTCCTGCGCGGTACGGAACCCGGAGTGCCCGTTGAGGTCGGTGGCGCAGTAGCCGGGGTTGGCGGCGTTCACCTTGATCGGGGTGTCCTTCAGCTCGTTGGCATAGCAGACGGTGACCATGTTGAGCGCGGTCTTGGAGGAGTTGTAGGCGATGAAGTTCGCGTCCGCGAAGGGGCTGTCCGGGGCCGTCGCCATGGCCAGCGAGCCCAGCTCGCTCGACATGTTCACGATCCGGCCGGCCGGCGACCTGCGCAGCAGCGGCAGCATGGCGTTGGTCACGGTGACGACGCCGAACACGTTCGTCTCGTAGACCTGCCTGAGCTCCGCGACCGGGGTGGCGCTGGGCACGGCCCGCGCGAGGTCGCCGGAGATCCCGGCGTTGTTGACCAGGATGTCGAGCGTGCCGTACGCGCGCTCGATCCACTTCGCGGCGGCGGCCACGCTGTCCTCGTCGGTCACGTCGATCCGCGCGTACGGCTGGCCCAGCCGCTCGGCGGCGGCCCGCCCGCGCTCCTCGTCGCGCGCCCCCACGATCGATGTGACGCCCTGCCCGGCCAGCAGCCGCGCGATCTCGTAGCCGATTCCCTTGTTGGCCCCTGTGACGAGGGCGATCTTTGTCATGTCTCGACGTTCGCGCTGGTGGTGGGGGTGCGGGAGAGACGTGCGAAGGCTGGGATCGGCGGTACCACCCACGCTCCGCCCGCCATGGCCGAGTATGGAGGCATGAACCGCGACGAGCTGGCCGATTTCCTGCGCAACAGGCGCGCCCGCGTGACCCCGACGGAAGTGGGGCTGCCGAGCGGTGAGCGTCGCCGCACGCCGGGCCTGCGCAGGCAGGAGGTCGCGCAGCTCGCGGGCATGTCGATCGACTACTACATCCGGCTGGAGCAGGGCCGCGGCCCGCACCCGTCCAGGCAGGTGCTCAACGCGCTGTCCCGGGCGCTCATGATGACCCAGGACGAGCGCGCCCACCTGTTCGACCTGGCGGGCCAGGCGCTGGAGGCGCCCAGGATCAGGGAGGACGTGCCGGACAGCCTGCTGCACCTGCTGGCGTTCCTGGAGGACGTGCCCGCCTACGTCCTCGACGCCAGGTGCGACATCCGCGCCTGGAACCCGATGGCCAACCTCCTCATGCACGACCTCGACAGCCAGTCGCCCGACCAGCGCAACGTCATCCGCTGGGTCTTCAAGTCGCCCGACATCGCCGAGTACCTGGAGGACGAGGAGAAGAGCCGCTTCGCCCGCGCCTCGGTCGCCGACCTGCGCGTGGCGCTGGGCCGCTACCCGGACGACGCGCCGCTGCAGGCGCTGGTCGCCGAGATGCTCGCGCTCAGCCCGGAGTTCGCCGAGCTGTGGGCCCGGCACGAGGTCGAGGTCCGCAGGGAGCAGCGCAAGTGCGTGCACCATCCGCGGGTGGGCGTGATCGAGGCGATCTGCCAGGTCATGCCGGTGCCCGACCGGGACGACCTCCGCCTCGTCCTCTACACGACCGAACCCGGTTCTCCCTCGCACCAGGCCTTGCGCGAGCTGCGGCAATTGACCATAAGCTCATGAGATGCGAGCGGTAGCGTTTGACATTTTCGGTGGCGAGCTCGACGTGCGTGAGCTGCCCGATCCCACCCCCGCCCGGCACGGCGCGGTGATCAGGGTCGAGGCGACGGGGCTGTGCCGTTCCGACTGGCACGGCTGGCAGGGGCACGATCCCGACATCGCGGTCCTGCCGCACGTTCCCGGGCACGAGCTGGCAGGCGTGGTGGAGTCGGTCGGCTCCGACGTGCGCGGCTGGCTGCCCGGCGCGCGGGTGACCGTCCCGTTCATCTGCGCCTGCGGCTCCTGCCCGTCCTGCGCCAGCGGCGACCAGCAGGTGTGCGAGCGGCAGACCCAGCCGGGCTTCACGCACTGGGGCTCGTTCGCCGAGTACGTGGCCGTCCACCACGCCGACGTCAACCTCATCGCGGTCCCCGAGGACATGGCCTACGCCACGGCGGCCGGGCTCGGCTGCCGGTTCGCGACCGCGTTCCGGGCCGTGTCGCAGGTGGGCGAGGTACGCCCCGGCGAGTGGGTGGCGGTGCACGGCTGCGGCGGCGTGGGCCTGTCGGCGGTGATGATCGCCACGGCGGCCGGTGCCAGGGTGGTGGCGGTGGACATCAGCAGCGACGCGCTGGCCCTGGCCGAGCTGGCGGGGGCCACGCACTTCGTCAACGGCTCGGCCGGTGACGCCGCGGCCCAGGTCAGGGAGCTGACCAGGGGCGGCGCGCACGTGTCGATCGACGCGCTGGGCAATCCCGCGACCTGTGCCGCCAGCATCGAGAGCCTGCGCCGGCGCGGCCGCCACGTGCAGGTGGGGCTCCTGCCCGGCGGGCCCACGCCGGTGCCGATGGACCGGGTGATCAGCCAGGAGCTGCGGCTGCTCGGTAGCCACGGCATGGCCGCGCACGCCTATCCGCCGATGCTGGAGATGATCAGGGCCGGGATCCTGCACCCCGACCAGCTCGTCACCCGCACGATCGGGCTGGCCGACGCCGGCAAGGCGCTGGCGTCGATCGGGTCGGTGCCGGGGGTCACGATGATCACTCCTCGATCGCCACTCGGAGGGTCCTGAGCACCAGCGCCAGCATGCCGTAGTGGGCCACGAGCATGACCAGCTCGATCCTGCGTGCCTCGTCGTAGCGGTCGCAGAGCGCCCGCCAGGTGGCGTCGGTGAGGTCTCCCGCGTAGTGGAGGTCGTCGGCCACCTGGAGCACTAACTGGTCCTCGACGGACCACAGGGCGTCCAGTTGGCGTACCGACTCGACCTCCTGGGCGGTCAGGCCGGCCGCCAGGGCCGCGCGGCTGTGGTGGGCCCACTCATAGGCGCTGTCAGCGTGGTACGCGGTGCGCAGGATGGCCAGCTCCCGGTCGCGTGCCGGGAGCCTGCCGTTGAGCAGCGCGCCGCCGAACCGCAACCAGCCCTGGTAGAGCTCGGGATGACGGGCCAGCGTGGCGAACACGTTGTAGGGGTTGGTCTTCGTGAAATCGTCCCACTCATCGGGGGGAAGGGGGCGCACTCGGGGATCCATGGTCGTGAACATTCCCAAAATCGAGCGATCGCTTGTTAGCGTGGCAAGGCACGGGGAAATGATTGACCGTCAAACAGAAGGACTTTGCACGATCAGGTCAATGGGCCAGGATTGAGGGGCCCCCAGCCGTTGCAAGCCTGTCGACCACAAGGACCGCCTGGTGATTCGAACGTTGCTCGCTGAGGACATGCACTTGGTACGGGGAGCGCTCGTGGCGCTACTGGCCTACGAGGAGGACATCGAGGTCGTGGCCGAGGTCGAGAGAGGCGACCGTATCCTGGCCGCGGCGAATGCCAGCCGTCCCGACGTCGCCGTGATCGACATCGCGTTACCCGGCAAGGATGGGCTCGCCGCCGCCAAGGAGCTGCACGACAAGCTCCCCGAGTGCGGGGTGCTCATCCTCACCGGCGTCGGCACGCCCGGGTTGCTCAAGCGGGCGCTCGACGCGCACGTCAAGGGCTTCATGGCCAAGGACGCGCCGCCGGGGCGGCTGGCCGACGGGATCCGCCGGGTGGCCGAGGGAGAGCGGGTCATCGACTCGGAGCTGGCCATCGCCGCGATGCGCCCGTCGGAGACGCCGCTGACCCAGCGTGAGCTGGACGTGATCGGGGCCGCGGCGGGCGGGGCCTCCATCGGGGAGATCGCCGCCTCTCTCTACCTCGCCGAGGGAACCGTACGGAACTACCTGTGCCGGACCACGGCCAAGCTCGGGGCGCGCAGCCGGATCGATGCCATCCGCATCGCCAGGGAGTCCGGCTGGATCTGATCCCGTGCCGCCGGGCCGCCCGGCTCCGGACGCCCCGGGCGGCCCGGCACGGGCGGGCCGTCACTCCTCCAGGTGCGCGAGCAGGGCCTGGCGGTAGTGGCGGTCGAAGTCGTCGTACCTGGCCCGCAGCGCGGCGCCGGGCCAGCCGGCCGGCAGCAGCTCCGCGGGGAGCAGCGGGTCGGCCAGCAGGTGGCGCAGCACGGCGGCCGACACCAGGAAGCCCCTGGCCAGGCCCTCCGCGTCATCGAGCGCCCGCCGCAGCCGCCGGGCCTCGGCCGCCCAGCCGTCGAGGTCCCACAGCAGGGGAGTGGGGTCGCCGTGCGGGCGGCCGTCGATGAGCGTGCACTGGCCGGTGACGATCCCCGGCCACGCCCGCACCAGGTTGGCCGGGCGCATCCAGGTGCCCTCGCGCAGCTCGGCCAGGCGCAGCGCGGTCATGGCGTGCCTGAGCGCGGCCCGGTCGGCGGGCGCGCGCCGCTCGGCGGTCACGACGGCCACCTCCCACGTGCCGTCCCAGGGCCTGGTGTGCGGGTCGCGGCTCTCGTCCTGCCGGGCCTGGCGCTCGATCAGCCGCTCCGACAGCGTGTAGTGGCCGTCCGACAGCACCAGGTCGCCCGCGGCCACCATGCGCGACAGGGCCACCCGGACCGTGCCCTCGGCGATGCCGAACACCCCGCCGAGACGCACCAGGTGACGGGCCGGGAGGCGAGGCGGATGGATGCCCAGCAACGCGCTCAGCACGGCCGATCGGGCACTGAGGTTATTACGCTCTTCCATCGCATGTCGAGTATATGTAACACTCGCGAGTATGGGGCGCTATCTCGTCGAACCCTTCGACCACAGTGACCGTTACGCCACCGAGCACTACCAGGGCGCGACCGGGCGCAACTGGTGGCGCTGCGACCCGGCGTTGCGGCTGCTCATGCGGCGTCACCTCGGCGCCGGCCACACCTGGGCCGAGCCGCGCCTGGACCGGCTCGGCGCGCTGATGGGCGGGCTGGTCGCCGAGTGCGCCGAGGAGACCGACCGCAACCCGCCGCGGCTGGAGAAGTACGACAAGTGGGGCAGGGACGTCAGCGAAGTCGTCATGCCGCCGTCGTTCCAGGCCGCCCGGCGGGCGCTCATGGCGGACAACTTCACCGCGCCCACCTTCGCGGAGGAGGCCCGCGCCAACGGGGCGGACCCCGCCGCGCTCGCCGCCGCCTGGATGTACCTGCTCGACCAGGCCGACATCGGGATGGGGTGCGCGCTCGGCACGGGCGGGGACATGGTGGTGTCCCTGGCGGAGAAGTACGCGCCGCCGGACGTACGCGATCGGGTGCGGGAGATCTTCGCCAATGGCTACTACTCCGGCGAGGCCGCTCAGATGTTCACCGAGCGGACCGGCGGCTCCGACCTGGCGGCGCTCGAGGCCGCGGCGGCGCCCGATGGGGAGGCGTGGTCGCTGTCCGGGTTCAAGTGGTTCGCCTCCAACGCGAACGGCTCGGCGTTCGTGGTGCTGGCCCGGCTGCCGGAGGGCGCGGTGGCGCCGTTCCTGGTGCTGTGGGAGCGGCGGGACGGTACGCGCAACGGGGTGCGGATCAGGCGGCTCAAGGACAAGCTCGGCACGCGGTCGGTCGCCTCGGCCGAGGTCGAGTTCGCCGCGGCGGAGGCGTTCCTGCTGGCCGGCCAGGGGTCGGGGTCCGGGCTCGGGACGATGATGAAGCTCACCAACGCCTCCCGGCTGGGCGTGGCCATGATGGGCGTCGGCGTGGCCCGGCGGGCGCTGGTGGAGTCGGTCTGCTACGCGCGGGCACGCGAGGCGTTCGGCCGGCCGCTCATCGAACAGCCGCTGATGCGCCGCAAGCTGAGCGAGCTGATCGTCGAGGTCGAGGCCGCTCAGGCGATGGTGTTCGACGGTATGGTGGGGCCCCGGCTGCGGCTCGCCCCCGCGCTGACCAAGCTGCGTGCGGCCCGGCTCGGCGTCACGGCGGCCAGCGACGCGATCGAGGTGCACGGCGGCAACGGCTACATCGAGCAGTGGCCGGTGGCCCGGCTGCTGCGGGACGCCCAGGTCAACCCGATCTGGGAGGGCGGCGACAACATCCTCTGCCTCGACGTGCGCCGGGCCATGGTGCGCGAGAGCGCCCACGAGCCCTTCCTGGAGCGCCTGGCGGCCGCCGTGTCCGAGGCGCCCGCCAGCGACTCCGCGACCGCCGGCCTCGTCCGGACCCGGATCGAGGACCTCCGCAAGGCGATCACCGCCTGGTCCGGGCTGAGCGCCGACGTCGCCGAGGCCCGCCTGTATCCGCTGGCCCAGCTCATGGCCGACATCTACGCGGCGGCCCTGCTGGTGGAGCAGGCGGGCTGGGAGGAGCGCGCCGGCGCCGGTGACCGCAAGGCCCTGGTGGCCCGCCTGTACTGCGAGTCTCATCTCGCCGACCAGGGACCGCTCCGCTGCCTCGACCGCCCGGCCGAGGACCTGGAACGCTTCGACGACCTCCTCGCCGGAGCGATCGAGCTCTGACCCGTGTCGCGGTTTTCGAACGCCGTCAGCCCATCGGCAACAGGAACCCGTACGGACGCGCCACCTGCAAACCACTGGCCCGCTCGGGCGGGGCGGTGGGGTTGTGAGGGGGTGTGCGATCGGGTCTCGGAGCGCGGGGGCGTGAGAGGTGAGCGGTGCGGGATCGGGTCTCGGAGCGCGGGGGCGTGAGAGGTGAGCGGTGCGGGATCGGGTCTCGGAGGGCGCTGTCAGCTCGGTGGGTTGAACAGGTCTTCGAGGGCCGGGACAGTGGCCGCGCGGGTGAGCCAGGCATGGAGCTGGGTGAGATCCGTGCAGGTGGTGATCCGCGTGCGGGTGTCGTCGGGGACGTCGAAGCCGCGAGCGGCCAGCACGAGCAGCACCGACCCGGCCGCTTCCTCGGCCTTCCCCTCGGCCTTCCCCTCGGCCTTCCCCTCAGCCTTCCCTTCCGTTTTTCCTTCCGCTTTGCCCTCTTCGCGTCCGCGACCGAAGTGTTCGCGAGCGAAGGGGCTGTAGACCGGCCAGTCGGTGGACGTCATGATCTCCTCCATGATGCGCCGGATATCTGGCGCGGCCATGCTGTATGCGTATTCAGTGTACTGCGTAGCGTGTTCGGCGGGCGCGTACGGCAGCGCCTCGTTGAACGCCTCGACGACCTTGCGGTTGCGGCCGTGCACCATGACGGACATGACCGCGAATGCCAGGTCGGCGGCGGCGTCCTGCGGGTCGGTGATGGCCGGGATGTCGTCCGGACCCAGCACGTGGGCCTGCGGCCGATAGCCGGTCAGCCCGGTCTCGATCGGTGGTGAGTAGTAGTTGGCGGCCGCACGATCGGGGCAGACGACCAGGACTGTGACGTCGCATCGGGTCAGCAACCAGAGCGCCGCGGCGTAGCGGGCGAGCTGGCGGGGCTCCTTGGACTGGTCGTTCTGGACCTCGACGATGATCGCGTGCGCCAGGTCCTTCGGCGGCCCCATGGAGATGACCACGTCGGCCTCGAAGTCGTCGGAGGGCCGGGTGTTGAAGGTGTTCTTCTCCAAGTGGAGAAGCGGAGTGGCGGGCAGTTGCACGCCCATGCGGTCGCGCAGGATGTCCACGGCCAGTTGGGGGCGGTCCTGGAACATCTTTACGAGGGCGTCGTGCGGGGGAGACGGCATGGCGCTCATTGTAATCATGCGAGCGCGGAACGTGACGGTTGTTCGCATGCTTCGATCGGAGGTCCTGCCGCCCCACGTCGTACTGTGGTGCGGTGGGGCTTGCCCGCGAGGTGTCTCGGCCCGTGGGCGGTGGCTCTGGCCCGAGCTCCGGGGGAGGCGTACGCTCGGCACGTTTCCCGAGGAAGGCCGCATGATCGCATTCCGAGGAGGGCCGCATGACCGTACGTGTGGAGCGGGACGGACTCGTCACCACCGTGGTGATCAGCAGGCCGGAGGCGCGTAACGCCGTCGATCGCAAGACCGCCGACGCGCTCACGGACGCGTTCCGTTACTTCGAGGGGTCCGATGCCGCCGTGGCGGTGCTGTGCGGCGAGGGCGGGACGTTCTGCGCCGGAGCCGACCTCAAGGCGCTCGACAACCACGTCGGCGAGGAGGGCGACGGGCCCATGGGGCCGACCAGGATGGTCCTCACCAAGCCGGTCGTGGCCGCCGTCGCCGGGCATGCCGTGGCCGGCGGGCTGGAGCTCGCCCTCTGGTGCGACCTGCGGGTGGCCGAGGAGGGAGCGGTGTTCGGGGTGTTCAGCCGGCGGTGGGGCGTGCCGCTCGTCGACGGCGGCACCGTACGGCTGCCCCGGCTCATCGGCTCGTCGCGGGCCATGGACATGATCCTCACCGGGCGGCCGGTGGCGGCGCGGGAGGCGTACGAGTGGGGGCTGGTCAACCGCCTCGTCCCCACCGGCACCGCGCGGCGGCACGCCGAGGCGCTGGCCCGGGACCTCGCCCGCTTCCCGCAGGCCTGTCTGCGCGGGGACCGGCTGTCCCTGCTGGAGCAGGACGGGCTGGGGGAGCGGGAGGCGATGCGCAACGAGCTGCGGCACGGGCTCGTCTCGCTGCCGGAGGCCAGCGGGGGCGCGGCAAGGTTCGCCGCCGGTGCCGGCCGCCACGGCGACTTCGGCAAGCTGTAGCCGGCGGCCGCAACGGCCGCTACGGCGACTTCGGCAAGCTGTGGCCGGCGGAGTCCGCACTGTCGTGGTCGCCGGCCCAGTGCGTGCTTCGACCGGCTGTGATGGGCGATGTCGTCGGCCGGTTCTGACCGTGAGTGTCAGTGTGGTTTCGGTCCGGCTGTTGTCGGTGGGGCCGCGTATGGTGACCCGTATGCCTGACATCGAGGTCGCGGGCCGTGAGGTGCGCATCACCAGTCCCGACAAGGTCGTCTTCCCGCGGTCGGGGCACACCAAGCTCGACCTGCTGCGGTTCTACCAGGCCGTGGGCGAGGGGGCGTTGCGGGGGGTGCACGGGCGGCCGATGGTGCTCAAGCGGTACGTGCACGGGATCGAAGAGGAGGCGTTCTTCCAGAAACGGGCCCCGGCCAAGCGGCCCGAGTGGGTCGAGGTCGCCGAGCTGAAATACCGGTCGGGGCTGAGCGCCGAAGAGGTGGTGTGCACCGATCTGGCGCAGCTCCTGTGGGTGGTCAATCTGGGGTGCGTCGACCTCAACCCGCACCCGGTGCGGTCCGACGACCTGGCCAGGCCCGACGAGCTGCGCATCGACCTCGACCCGGTGCCGGGGGTGGAGTGGGCCGACGTGCTGAGGACGGCCCAGGTGGCCCGCGAGGTGCTGGCCGACCACGGATTGGTGGCGTGGCCGAAGACGTCGGGCTCGCGGGGGTTCCACGTCTACGCCAGGATCGAGCGGCGCTGGCCGTTCGCCAAGGTCCGCAAGGCGGCCGAGACGGTGGCCAGGGAGGTCGAGCGGCGGGCCCCCGACCTGGCCACCAGCCGGTGGTGGAAGGAGGAGCGGCACGGGGTGTTCGTCGACTTCAACCAGAACGCCTATGACCGCACGGTGGCCTCCGCCTATTCCGTGCGCGCCGTGCAGGACGCCCGCGTGTCCACCCCGCTGAGCTGGGACGAGGTGCCCGGCTGCCGGCCCGGGAGCTTCACCATCGACACCGTGCCCAAGCGGCTGGCCGAGGTCGGCGACCCGTGGGCGGACATGGACCTGCACGCGGGCTCGCTCGACGGGCTGCTCGCGCTGGCCGAGGAGCTCGGGCCCGCGCCCAAGGCGCCCAAGGGCAGCGGGCGCAGGCAGCAGACCATGCCCCTCCTCGAGATCGCCAAGGCGGAGCACAAGGAGGAGGCGCTGGCGGGGTTCGAGCGGTGGAAGGCCCGCCACCCGGCGGCCGCCGCCAAGCTGGAGCCCGCTGACGTGCTGGTGGACGCCATGCGGGGGCGCAGCAGCGTCTGGTATCGCATCCGTGTCAACCTTCAGCACGTCCCGGAGGACGAGCGCCCGCCGCAGGAGCCGCTGGAGGTCGACTACGACCCCTGGCACGGCGCCTCCCCGGGCTGACCGCGAGCCGAGGACCGGGTGCCGGGTCAGCGGCCTGAGATCAGGTTGGCCAGCCGGGCGTAGGGCGAGGTCGTGGTGCCGTGTCCGTTCTCGCGCCGGTCGGCCGTGCGGAACAGCGCGTAGATGAGCTGCACGCCGGCCCACCGCAGCGGCTCCGGCTCCCACTGGCGCACCTGGCGGCCCACCCATGGCAGCCTGGTCAGCTCGGTGTCCCGCCGCAGCACCAGGTCGCGCAGGGTGCGCCCGGCCAGATTCGTGGTCGTGACGCCGCTGCCCA
Source organism: Nonomuraea sp. B12E4 (assembly GCF_039871825.1). Taxonomy (NCBI): domain Bacteria; kingdom Bacillati; phylum Actinomycetota; class Actinomycetes; order Streptosporangiales; family Streptosporangiaceae; genus Nonomuraea; species Nonomuraea sp. B12E4. The sequence continues at coordinate 67,169 of NZ_JBDPME010000005.1, forward strand.
CATAGCCGCCCGCCCAGCCGAGACCCGTCGCGTGGTCCAGGTGGACCGTCGAGCACCAGTCGCGCGGCACGCCCAGCACGCCGCACCACGCGTGCTGGATCCGCGCGTCCGCCGCCGCGGGGAACAGCTTGATCAGCATCCGCCACAGCAGCGCCACGGTCTGCGGCTGCGTGGCCCCCCGGTTGTCGGTACGCGAGCCGAACCGGTAGGGCACCCCCCGTCCCCCGATCGCGATCCGGTCGTCGGCGGTCCGCTGCGCGTAGATGTAGGCGTGCGCCTCGTCCCCGAGCAGCTCGTTGCCCGGCCACCCGATGTGCTTCCACACCTCGGGAGGCAGAGGCTCGGTGACGATCATGGAGCTGTTCATCGGCAGCCACTGCCGGTGCTGCCCGGCCAGCGACGCGGTGAAGCCCTCGGTGGCGCGGATGACGTAGTCCGCCGTGACCGCCCCGCGCGGGGTGATCGCCGTGGCCTGGCCGCCGTCCCGCCGCGGCAGGATCTCGGTCACCGGCGTGTTCTCGAAGATGTCCACCCCGAGCCGGGCCACCGCGGCGGCCAGCCCGACGGCCAGCTTGGCGGGCTGGATGCGGGCGCAGTGCGGGGAGTAGGCGGCCGCCAGCGTACCCGCCGCCTGCACGCGCTCACGCTGCTCGTCGCGGTCCAGCAGGCGCAGGTCCGTCTCGCCGTAACCCCAGGTACGCAGGTCCTTCAGCTCATCGTGCAACCGCCGCCGCTGGGCCGGGTTGGTCGCCACGTGGATGAGGCCGCCCTTGTGGATGTCGGCGTCGATGCCCTCTTCGCGCGTCACCGAGATGACCTCGTCCACGGCGCGGAACATCGCGTGCTGCAGGTCGATCATCGCCTGCCGCCCGCGCGCCTTGGCGTGCCGCTTGCGCGAGCCGGCGAACTCCGCCGACAGCCACCCGCCGTTGCGCCCGGAGGCGCCGAACCCGGCGAACTCCTTCTCCAGGATCGCGATGCGCAGTCCCGGGTCGGCCTTCTTCAGGTAGTACGCGGTCCACAGGCCGGTGTAGCCGCCGCCGACGATGGCCACGTCGTACGGACGCGGCCCCGGCAGCGCGGCCCGCCGGTCCGGCAGGCCGATCTGCCGATACCAGAAGGAGACCTCGCCGTTGGCGAAGTCCTTGGTCAGCGGGATGCCTCTCATATACGTACAGCCTCCACATCGAGGAAGTCAGGCAGCGGGATGAAGTCGGAGGCGCGCCGTCCCTCCTTGCCGGGTTCAGGAGGACGTGCTGGGCGGGGCGATCACCCAGAGCGCCTCGGCGGGCCCGTCGCTCTCGTTGACGATCCGGTGCGGGACCGAGGTCCGGTACTCCACGCTGTCTCCCGGGTCCAGCACGTGGACGTCGGCGGTTCCGCGGGGGCCGAGCCAGAGCGTGATCCGCCCGCGGAGCACCAGGAGGATCTCCTGGGAGTCACCGTGGGCGTAGGGTTCGGCCCCGGTGGAGGAGCCGGGCTCGAACTCCCCGGCGTACACCTCGACGTTCCGCAGCGGGCGCTGGGAGATCAGGAACTTGCGGGTGCCGGGGGCGGTCCGCAGCTCCGGACGTGCCTCGCGGCGGACCACACGGTGCCCGACGTGGTCCTCCTCGTTGAACAGGTCCGCGACCGTGAGGCCCAGCGCCGAGGAGATCCGCCGCAGCATCCCGATGCTGGAGCTGGTCTGCCCGCGCTCCAGCTGGCTGATGAAGCTCGCGCTCGCCTGCGCCTGGGCCGCGAGGGCACGCACGGTCATGTGGCGCATGTTGCGGTAGGCGCGGATCCGCGCACCCAAGCGGGCGTTCTCCGACTCCGTCATCGAACCTCTCGATTGGCTGCACTGAACAAGTTGTTAAGTGACAATGAAAGGACCGTACAGAGGCAGGACAATTCCCAGCAAGGGGAAGTGGAATAACGAGTGCGTAAAGGGAGGTCAGCCGCGGGTCGGGCGCTGGTAGCCCTCGTCCCCGCCGTAGACGCGCAGGTCGGGATCGTGCTCCGGCTGGGTCGCCGGGCTGGTGGGTGAGGCGGTGTGCTCGGAGGCGAAGTCGTCCGACGGCTCGGGCGGCGGCGGGAACAGGTAGGCGTGCCAGGTGATCTCACCCTTGGGGGTGGCGTCGGTGAGGAAGTCGCCGGCGCGCTGGGCCGCGTAAAGCCTGCCGGGGAAGTGTACGGGCAGCAGGGGGCGGCTCCGGCCGTGGGCGCTCTGCCAGGTCCTGACCAGGTCCTCCATGCCGAGCACCTGCGGACCGCCGAAATCGAGCGCGCCGCCGGCGGGGCCCGCGGCGAGCAGCGCGGCCACCCGCGCGGCGACCTCGCCCGTGTGGACCGGCTGCCAGGGCAGCGAGCGGTCCACCGGCAGCGCCGGGTACGACCCGAAATCGCCGAGCCGCCGGTCGAGCCACTGGTGGAACGGGGTGGCGCGGAGCACCGTCCAGCCGAGGCCGCTCTCCGCGACCAGGTGCTCGGCCGCCAGTTTGTCCTTCAGATAGCCGACCGGAGCCCGGTCGGCGCCGACCACCGAGGTGAACAGCAGGTGCGAGACCCCCGCCGCGCGGGCCGCGGCGAGCAGCATGTGGGTGCCCGGCACGTCCACGGCGCCGCGCCCCCTGCGGCCGCTCGTGGCCAGGTGGACGATCGCCTCGACACCGCGTACCGCGTCGCGGATGCCGCCGTCCGAGATGAGGTCGCCCCGCACCCACTCGACGTTCCCCCGGCCATCCCTCCCGGCACGGCTCAGCGCCCGCACCTGATGACCGGCCTTGACCAGCGCGGGCAGCACCGCCCCGCCCAGCGTCCCGGTGGCTCCGGTGACCAGAATGCGCATGCCGCTCCTCTACCCCGCGAATCCCCTTCGATTACCCGGCGGATCTCCTTCCATGACACCGGGCCCGACGCCGGGAGCCCGCCTGAGATCTCCCGCGCGTGTCTGCACGTGGCCGAGCGGGGTAGTCGCCCCCCATGGCTGCTCGTATCGCATCGGAATCCCTGATAGAACGGCTCGCGGAGTGGGGCGTGGACACCGTCTTCGGCCTGCCGGGCGACGGCATCAACGGGATCATGGAGGCTCTGCGCCGGCATCGTGACCGCGTGCGCTTCGTTCTGGTCCACCACGAGGAGGCCGCCGCGTTCATGGCCACGGCCTACGCCAAGGCCACCGGCCGGATCGGGGTGTGCCTGGCCACCTCGGGGCCGGGCGGCATCCACCTGCTCAACGGGCTCTACGACGCCAAACTGGACCACGCCCCCGTGCTGGCGATCACGGGCATGCAGGAGACCTCCGTGCTCGGCACCGCCTACCAGCAGGAGGTCCACCTGGACCGGCTGTTCGCCGACGTGGCCGAGTACAACATGCTGATCAGCAACCCGTCCCAGCTCCCCTCGCTGGTGGACCTGGCGATCAGGACCGCGTACGCGCGGCGCGGCGTCGCCCACCTCACGCTGCCCAACGACATCCAGGTGGCCGAGGCCGGGTCGGACCCGTACCGGCACGTGGCCCCGGCCAGGGTGCCGCACACCATGCCCGTCTACCTGCCGCAGCCCGGGATCCCCCGGCAGGAGGACGTCGAATGGGCGGCCGAGGTGCTCAACCACGCCGAGCGCCCCGCCATGTTGGTCGGGGCCGGGGCGCTGGGCGCCCGGCAGGAGGTGCTGGCCGTGGCCGAGGTCCTCGGCGCGCCCGTGGTCAAGACGCTGCCCGGCAAGGCGGTCGTGCCGGACGACTCGCCGTACACGACCGGGGGGATCGGGCTGCTCGGCACCCGGCCGAGCGAGGAGTTGATGGACGACGCCGACGTGCTCTTCATGGTGGGGACGAACTTCCCCTACTCCGCGTTCCTCCCGGAGCCGGGCTCGGGTGACAACAGGGTGCGGGTGGTGCAGTTCGAGGCGGAGCCGACCAGGGCCGGGGCGCGGATCGCGACCGACGTGCCGGTGGTGTGCGACGCCAAAGAGGGGCTGCGGGCGCTGCTGCCGCTGCTGTTCCGCCGGGACGATCAAGCTCATCTGGCGAAATATCAGAAGATGATGGCCAAATGGCGCTCGGACATGGATTCCCTGGAGAACCCGGACCGGGATCCCATCGCGCCGCAGTACGCCATGTCCGTCATCGACGACCTCGCGGCCGACGACGCCATCCTGACCTGCGACAGCGGCACCATCGCCACCTGGGCGGCCCGGCACTGGACCATCCGCGGCGAGCGCGAGTTCTACCTGTCGGGCACGCTGGCCACGATGGCGCCGGGCCTCCCGTACGCCATCGCGATGCAGCACGCCTTCCCTGATCGGCAGGTCATCGCGTACGTCGGCGACGGCGGCTTCGCCATGCTGATGGCCGAGTTCCTGACCGCGGCGCAGCACCGGCTGCCGATCAAGGTGATCGTCAACAACAACAACTCACTCGGCCAGATCCTCTGGGAGCAGATGGTGCTCGGCTACCCGGAGCACGGCGTGCGCTTCGACCAGCCCGAGGCCGACTTCTCGGTCTGGGCGCGGTCGTGCGGTGGTTTCGGGGCCAAGGTCACCAAGTCCGGCGACGTGGCCCCGGCGATCCGGCAGGCGCTGGAGCACGACGGGCCCGCGCTGGTCGACGTGGACGTGAACCCCCACGAGCCGCCCATGCCCGGCAAGGTCTCCTACGACCAGGCCAAGCACTTCGCCCAGGCGTTCCTCAAGGGGCAGCCGCACAGGGCCGCCATCGCCACGACGTTGTTCAAGGACCGTATCCAGCGGCTGGGGGACTAGCGCACGCCTTGGAGATCCCGGCGGTCGCGCTCAGCAGCGGCTCCACCAGCCGGGTCAGCTCCCGGGCGCGCCGGGAGGACAGCACGACGCCCAGCGCCGCCACGGCCCGCCCGTCCACCAGGATCGGGGCCGCCGCCGAGCACGAGCCGAGCGTCATCTCCTCGTACGTCAGCGCGTAGCCCTGTGACCGTACCCCCGCCAGCTCCCTGGCCAGCCGCCCCGGCTCTGTGATGGTGTGCGCGGTCGGGCGTTCGAGCTTGCGCGCCAGGTACGACTTGACGAACCAGTCCGGCTCGTGGGCCAGCAGCGCCTTGCCCACGCCGGTCGGGTGCATCGGCAGCCGGCCGCCGGTCCTGGAGACGATGGGGACGGCGTGCCTGCCGTGCACCTTGTCCACGTACAGGACCTCCAGGCCGTCGCGGACCGCCAGGTGGACGTTCTCGCCCGTGGTGACGAACAGCTCCTGCAGCCATGGATGCGCCAGCTCCCGCAGCCGGCCCGGGGCGAGCTGGCCCAGCTCCCACAGCCGCAGCCCGACCCGGAGCCGCCCGTCCGGCGCGCGGCTCAGCGCCTGCCACCGCTCCAGCTCGCTGACCAGCCGGTGCGCCGTGCTCAGCGGCAGCCCGCTGCGCCTGGCCAGATCGGTCAAGGACAATTGCGGATGAGCTGTGTCGAACGCCCCCAGGATCGACAGCACCTTGGACGTCACCGAGCGCCCGTGTTCGCGTGATCCCCCTGCCATGCGGCCATCCTGCACAGTTCTTCCGCTCAGTGGAAGGGGGCTATCGGCTTATTCCCGCTTCAGGCAGGATGCTTCCCTCATGCGAACTCAAGTCGGGATCATCGGCGCGGGCCCCGCTGGGCTGCTCCTTTCCCACTTGCTCCACCTGCGCGGCATCTCCTCCGTGGTGCTGGAGAAGCGCGGCCGCGACTACGTCGAGCGGCGGGTGCGGGCCGGGGTGCTGGAGCAGGGCACGGTGGACACGCTGGTCGAGGCGGGCGTGGGGGAGCGGCTGCGCCGCGAGGGACTGCCGCACCACGGCATCGAGCTCAGATACGGCGGCGCGGGCCATCGGATCCCCTTCGAGAAGCTGGTTCCCGGCAGATCCATCACCGTGTACGGCCAGCAGGAAGTGGTCAAGGACCTCATCGCGGCCCGGCTCGCGGCGGGCGGCGACGTGCGGTTCGAGATCGAGGACGTGGCGGTGCACGGGCTGGAGTCCGAACCGTACGTGACGTTCGGCGGTGAGCGGCTCGACTGCGAGGTGATCGCCGGCTGCGACGGCTTCCACGGCGTGTCCAGGCCGTCGATCCCGGAGGGCGTACTGAGCGTTTTCGAGCGGGAATATCCCTTCGCCTGGCTGGGCATCCTGGCCAAGGTGGCACCCTCGTCGGAAGAGCTGATCTACACCAGGACCGAGCGTGGTTTCGCGCTGCACAGCATGCGCTCGCCCACCGTCAGCCGCTTCTACCTCCAGGTCCCGGCCGATGCCCGCGTCGAGGACTGGCCGGACGAGCGGATCTGGGCCGAGCTGAGGGCCAGGCTGGAGAGCGTGCCCGGCTTCACGCTCGGCACCGGCGAGATCACGGAGAAGGGCGTCACGCCGATGCGCGCCTTCGTCGCGGAGCCCATGCAGTACGGCCGGCTCTACCTGGCCGGCGACGCCGCCCACATCGTGCCGCCCACCGGCGCCAAGGGGCTCAACCTGGCCGTGGCCGACGTCCGGGTGCTCACCGAGGCGCTGGCCGCCTACTTCGGGCACGGCTCGGCCGAACTGCTCGACGGCTACTCCGAGGCGTGCCTGCGGCGGGTGTGGCGGGCGCAGCACTTCTCGTGGTGGATGACGACGCTCCTGCACACGTTCGAGGACGACGACCCGTACGGGCGCCGGCTGCAGATGTCCTACCTGGAATACGTGACCTCCTCGGAGGCGGCGGCCACCACGCTCGCCGAGAACTACGTGGGCCTGCCGTGAGCGGCGACGGAGGGCTGCTCGCCCCGGTCTGGGCGGGCACCAGCGCCGAGCGGATCACCTCGGACGAGGCGTGGGTGCGGGCCATGCTGGAGGCGGAGGCGGCGCTCGCCCGCGCGCAGGGCCGGCTGGGGCTGATCCCCGCCGGGGCCGCGGCGGCCATCGACCGGGCGGCCGCCGCGCTCGCCATCGACCCCGCCGACCTGGCGCGGCGCTCCAGGCAGTCGGCCAGCCTGGTCGTCCCGCTGGTGGCGGACCTGCGGCGGGCCGTGCCGGGGGCGTCCCAGTACGTGCACCGGGGGACCACCAGCCAGGACATCATGGACAGCGCCGCGATGCTGGTGGCGACCCGGGCGGTCCGCTGCGTCGTGGGCGAGCTGGGCGTGATCATGCGTGATCTGTCCGAGCTGGCCGAGCAGCACCGGGACACCGTGATGGCGGCGCGGACGCTGGGGCAGCAGGCGGTGCCGACCACGTTCGGGCTGAAGGCGGCGGGGTGGCTGGCCGGCCTCATGCGGGCCCGCGCCCGGCTGCGCGACCTGCGGCTCCCCGCCCAGCTCGGTGGCGCCGCCGGCACCCTCGCGGCCTTCTCCGAACTGGCCGCCACCGAACCGGCCGCCACCGAACCGGCCTTGGGCGCGGGGCCGCGCGTCGCGCTGGAGCTGGTGGAGCTGTTCGCCGAGGAGATCGGGCTGGCGGCGCCGGCGGTCCCGTGGCACGCGGAGCGCTCCGCCGTCACTGAGCTGGGCGCCGCGCTCGCCGGTACGGCCCGCGCGCTCGGCAAGACGGCCACCGACATCATCCTGATGGCCCAGACCGAGGTAGGCGAGGTGGCCGAGTCGTCCACCGGCGACTCGTCGGCCATGCCGCAGAAACGCAATCCCGCCCTGTCCGTCCTCGTGCGCTCGGCCGCGCTGCAGGTGCCCGTGTACGCGCAGTTGCTCGGGCAGGTGGGCGAGCACGAGCGGGCGGCCGGGGCGTGGCAGGCGGAGTGGCTGCCGCTGCGCGAGACACTGCGCCTGACCGGAGGCGCGGCCGAGACCGCCGCCGAGGTGGTGGCGGGGCTGCGGGTGTTCCCGGCGCGGATGCGCGCCAACGCCGAGCTGACCGGCGGCCGCCTGGTCGCCGAGCGCCTGGGCGCCCACTTCGGCCGCGACACCCTGACCGGCGCACTGTCCGCCGACGGCCCGCTCCGCGAAACCCTGCCGCCCGCCGTGGGGAGGTCGCAGGACGGGCCACCGGAGCCCGCCGTGGGGAAGCCGCGGGAGGGGTCGCCGGAGTCCTCCGTGGCCGCCGCGGAAGGGGCGCGGGCGGCTCTCGACGAGTTGCTCGATCTTGAGGGATATCTGGGGGCGGCGCCGGAGCTCGTCGATCGCATTCTCGCCACCTATCGGGAGCAACCGTGAAACTGCACCACCGGATCGATGGCCCCGCCGATGCGCCGCTGCTGGTGCTGGGGCCCTCGCTGGGCACCACGATGGAGATCTGGCGGCCCCAGCTCCCCGCCCTCACGAGCTCCTGGCGCGTCCTGCGGTACGACCTGCCGGGCCACGGCGGTTCCCCGCCCGCCGCGGCCGGATTCACGGTCGACGACCTGGCGGCGGCCGTGCTGGATCTCGTCGAGGACGAGCGGTTCGTCGCCGGCGGCATCTCGCTCGGAGGCGCGGTGGCCGGCACGATCGCCATCCGCGAACGCCACCGGGTCCGCAAGCTGGTGCTGGTCTGCACGTCGGCCAGGTTCGGCGAGCCGGGACCGTGGCTGGGACGGGCGGCGCTGGTACGCGGCAAGGGGCTGGCGGCGCTCGTGCCGATCCTGCGAGACCGCTGGTTCACCCCCGGCTTCGACGGCCAGTGGGTGGTGGACATGGCGACGGAGGTCGACGCCAGGTCGTACGCCGCCTGCTGCGAGGCCATCGCCGCCTTCGACCTGACGCGCCGGCTGGCGGAGATCACCGCGCCCACCCTCGTGGTGGCCGGTGCCGAGGACCCGGCCACGCCGCTGGACCACGCGCTCACGCTGGCCGGCGGCATCCCGGGGGCGTTCCTCACGGTGGTGCCCCGGGCGTCCCACCTGGCCAATGTGGAACGGCCCGACGCCGTCACCACCGCGATCGCCGGCCATCTGACGGGCGACCACCGTACGGCGTCCCCCGGCGGGCCCGCGCCGGACACCGCACCCGGCTCCGGCGCGGCGGATGCCTCACCCGGCTCAGGCGGGCTCGCGGCCGGGATGCGTACCAGGCGGGAGGTGCTGGGCGACGCCCACGTGGACCGGGCGGTCGCGGCCACCACCGACTTCACCCGCGACTTCCAGGAGCTCATCACCCGCTACGCCTGGGACGAGATCTGGAACCGGCCGGGCCTGGACCGGCGCACCCGTAGCTGCGTCACGCTGACCGCGCTCGTGGCCCGCGGGCACCTGGAGGAGCTGGCGATGCACGTACGCGCGGCTTTACGCAACGGGCTCACCCGGGACGAGATCAAAGAGATACTGCTCCAGACCGCCGTGTACTGCGGTGTTCCGGCGGCCAACGCGGCCTTCGCGGTGGCCCGGCGTACGCTCGCGGAGATCGACGGCGAGGGCCCGTGAGCTGGTTGATGTCATAGGGTTGGCAGATGGTCTTCGAGGAGGGATGGGCGGTCACGCCCCTGCGCTGGTTGATGGACGAGCTGGGCGAAGCCCAGCTGGCCAGGATGGGCGACGAGCCGGGACTGGTGGCCGCGATCGACCAGCACGCCGCGGAGCTGCGTGACACGGTTCCGCTCGACAAGGAGACGCTGCGCGACTACCTGCTGGGCTTCCTCGACGAGCTGCGCGATCGCGGCTGGGTCTTCGACGGGCGGCTCGACGCCCCCGCGCTGCGGCTGACGGCGGTCTGCTGGGTCGCCCGCGAGCTGGGCTACCTCGAAGACGGCCGCCCTGCCTGACCCGCCCTGCCTGACCTGCCCCGTCTGACCCGCCCCGTCTGACCCGCCCCGCCTGACCCGGCGCCGGTCAGCCGGGTGGCAGGTCCGAGCGGTGGGCGCCACCGCCCTCGGGAGTCGTCTGGATGGGCTGCGTCGTCTCGGACATCGTCCGGGCGTCCGCGCGCCCCCGCTGGTACGCCTCCGCGTGCGCCCTGGCCTGCGGCGCCTCCGTCTCGATCCGGCCCAGCCAGCGCTCCCAGCGCTGCTGCATCGGCCGGATGAGCCCGCCGCCGAAGCCGATCGCCGCGATCGCCCCGAGGGTGGCGAGCACCGTGATCAGCACCGGAGTGGTGACCGCCGTGGCCACGCCGATCTGGTTGAGCGCGGCGATGATACCCAGCGCCCAGATGAACACCGACGCGGCGGCGGCCAGCCAGCGGCCGTAGGACAGCCCGCCCAGCATGCCCTCGATGACGTCCCTGACGGCCCTGGCCACGGCGCCGGCGACCACGATGATCACGATGGCGACGATGGCCTTGGGCAACCATCCGACCACGCTGTTCAGCATGTTGGAAATCGGGTTGGGCCCGAAGACGCTGAAGGCTATCTGCAGGGTGACCAGCGCGATCGCGTAGAAGACGATCCGGGCGAGCAGGCTGCTGGCGTCGTACTTGCTGCGTTCCAGCACCCGCCGCACGCCGCTGCGCTCCACGGCCCGGTCGAAGCCGACCCGGGCGAGGATCTTGTCGACGATCTTCTCCAGTGCCTTGGCCACGATGTATCCGATGATGAGAATCACCAGGAAGGCGATCAGCCTCGGAACGAACGTCGCTATCTGCCGCCAGGCGTCCGTAATGCCCTGGCCTATGTTGATGTCCACGTGTTCCTCCCCGAGAAGCCGATGCAACGGCGCTACCCGGGCTAAACCGGTCTATGCACGTAGAGCCACCGAAACTTCGCACAAAGCTACATTTCTCCCAGTTCGCTCTCGTCCGCGAGAACGGCTCCGGCACGGCCACCCTCGCCGCCGTCCACGGAGAGGCCGGGGACGGCGGACGGACGTGACCGGTGAAAGTCCAGGCAATGCCCTGCCGCCGCGCACGCTGAGCCGGGTGGACCTCTACCGCTACTGCCTGGCCTGCCGGAGCGCCGAGGCGGCCCGCGCCGACTGACCCCGGGCCGCGGGAATCGGGCCTCTCACTGGCCCCGGGCGGCCCTGAGGTGGGCGGCCGCGGCCTGTTCCAGGTGGAGGAGGTCGGAGGAGACGGTGGCGAACGTGTACCCCTCGGCCAGGCGGCGGGCGGCCTGCTCGCCCGAGGCGTTGTGGATCCCGGCGGCGATCCCCGCCTTCTCGGCGGTCACCCGGATCCTCTCCAGCGCCGCCTCGAACACGCCGGCGACCTCGGGGTCGTTCGGGAACCGCCCGCCCACGGCCAGGCACAGGTCGGACGGGCCGACGTACACGCCGCCCGCGCCGAAGTCCAGCGCCCGGCCGATCACCGCCGGGTCGCCGGACTCGACGCGTACCAGGCCCACCGATCGGCCGCCCGCGTCGACGGCCATCAGGTTGGACAGCAGCCCCGCGTTACCGATCAGCCCGTGCTGGCCGTCCAGCGCGACGTAGTCGTACCCCAGCCGGGCCAGGCGCTCGGTGGCGACGGGCGCGTCGAGCACCACCCAGTAGCCGACGCACTTCTCCCGGTTGCGGATCTTCCTGGCGAACTCGGCGGCGGTCATGCGGGATCGATCTCCTTCGCGGCGATGACGGAGGTGCCTGACGGGTGTTCAACGGTTGTAGGCGGGCATCGCCCCGCCGTCGCGGCGTCCACGGTGTCGCCGAACGTCATCGTGCCGAGAATCGGCTCGGGGTTCATGCGAACGGCTTCTCTCACTGCCGCGAGCCCGCTCTTACCACGACTCGGAGGGGGTACGGGGAACGTCTGCCGGCAACTCTGGCATGTATTGCGCATTTCGTGCAATGCTTGGAGCGTGATTCACGCAGTACGGCGTCGCGCGGGGGTGTGAGATGGGCGGCATCAGGGTGTTCGCCCTGGCCGACGACCTGTCGGGCGCGGCGGAGGTGGCCGCCGTCCTCATGTCTCCGGAGCGACCCGCGCGAATCACGCTCTCCGCCTCCTCGCCGGGGCCGGAGCCCGTACACGTGACCGACCTCGACTGCCGCCACCACCCGCAGACCTTCGACCTGGTACGAGAGGCGCTCGGCCACGCGGCAGGCCGCCACGTCTTCGTCAAGATCGACTCCCTGCTCCGCGGCAACGTCCCAGCCACCGTGTCCGCCGCCGCTGTCACCGCTGCCGCTGCCGTTCCCGGTGCTGCCGCCGCTACTGCCGCTGCTGATTCTCGCGCCGCCGCCACCACCGCGGTCGCGTCCGCCGCTGTCGTCGTGCTCGCGCCCGCCCTGCCATCCGCCGGGCGCACGGTGGTCGGCGGCGTGCCCTATGTCCGGGGAGTGCGGTTGCGCGAAACGCGCGCCTGGCATGCCGAGCCCGGCCCCGCCCTCGCTCCCGCCTCCGTGACGGACCTCCTGGACGGAACCCCGTGGTTCCCCGTCCCCCTGGCCGTCATCCGAGCCGGTCACCAGGCACTGTCGGACGCGCTGGGCGCCGCGGGGAACCGGGTGGCGGTGTGCGACACCGAAACGGACGCGGACCTGGACGCCATCGTGGCCGCCACCCTGCGCGGCGCGGGCGGTGGAAGCGCCTGCTTCATCGGCGCGGGCGGCCTCGCCGCCGCCCTCGGCCGCGCGTTGGACGGGGCCGCCTCCTCACCGGCGGCCGCACCCGCCACCGACCCGGGGACAACGCCGCCCACCACCGGCCCGCCCACCACCGGCCCGGCAGCCATCACGCCCGTGCCTCCGTGCCCCGACCCCTCCCTCCTCATCGTCGTCGGCACAGCGGCGCCGGCCGCGATCGAGCAGGTCGAGCTCCTTCTCGACCACGGCACCATCCCCGTCACCCTCGACGCCACGGACCTCGCGACGACCCCACCGCCACCCACGGCCGCGCGACGTGTACGGCAAGCCCTCGCCACCGGCCCCGCCGCCGTGCTGACCATCAAGGGCGCGGCACCGCCCGCCCTCGTCGCCGCGCGGCTCGCCGGGATCGTCCGGGAGGCGTTGCACGGGCCGGCCCCGGGCCCCACCTCCGACCTGGTGCTCACCGGCGGCGAGACCGCCAGGAGGGTCCTGGAGGCACTGGACGTGCGCGAGTTGATCCCCGTGGCCCAGATCCACCACGGCGCCGTCCACAGCCGCACCCCCCAGGGCCGTTCGGTGGTCACCAGACCGGGCAGCTTCGGCGAGCCCGACAGCCTGCTCCGCATCGCCGCCCACCTCAAACCCCACCGGTTCCCCGCGGAGCAAGCCCCCGCAGACCCTCGGAAACGCCGCATCGAAGGAACGAAATGAGCACTCCTCTCATCGCCCTCACCATGGGGGACGGCTCCGGCGTGGGCCCGGAGGTCATCGTCGGCGCGCTGCTCGCCCCCGAGACCGCCACGTTCTGCCGCCCGGTCGTCATCGGTGACGCCGGACGGCTGCGCGCGGCCGCCCGGGTCCTCGGCGTCCAACCGGAGGTGGTCACCGTCGGTGAGGTGGGCGAGGCGGTGTTCGAGCCGGGCCGGATCAACGTCATCGACCCCGGCCTGCTCCCCGGCGACCTGCCCTGGGGCCAGGTGTCGCCGGTGGCGGGGAACGCCGCGTACGAGTACGTACGGATCGCCGCAGACCTCGCGATGTCCGGAGCCGTACCGGCGATCTGCACGGCCCCCCTGAACAAGGAGGCCCTGCACGCCGCCGGCCACCTCTACCCCGGCCACACGGAGCTGCTCGCCCACCTCACCGGGACGGCCGAGGTGTCGATGATGCTCTCCACCGCCAAGGTCAGGGTCATCCACGTCACCACCCACGTCGGCCTGATCGACGCGGTCGCCCGCATCGAGCCCGGCCTGGTCGAGCGCACCGTCCGCCGCGGCGAGGCGGCCGTACGCGGCTCCGGGATCGCCCGTCCCAAGATCGGCGTCTGCGGCATCAACCCGCACGCGGGCGAGAACGGCCTGTTCGGGTACGGCGAGGAGGAGGAGAAGATCGTCCCCGCGCTGGAACGCCTCCGCGCGGAGGGCATGGACGTGCACGGCCCGCTCCCCGCCGACACCGCCTTCTTCCTCGCGGGCAGGGGTGACTACGACCTGATCGTGGCCATGTACCACGACCAGGGCCACGGCCCGGTCAAGATCCTCGGCTTGGAGGCCGGGGTCAACATCACCGTGGGCCTGCCCGTGATCCGTACGTCGGTGGACCATGGCACGGCGTTCGACATCGCGGGGAAGGGTGTGGCGGACGCCGGTAGCATGATCGAGGCCCTGCGCCAGGCGGCTGAGCTGTCCTCGGCGCAGCGCACATGACGGGAGGGGGCCATCGATGCGCCACGCAGCGCGGGCTCGCCGCGAGGAGATCGTCCGCCTGGCCACGACGACCGGTCTGGCCAGCGTCGAGGAGCTGTCGGCCCAGCTGGGCGTGACGGCCTCCACCATCCGCCGCGACCTGGCCCACCTGAAGGCCGCGGGGCTGCTGGCCCGTACGTACGGCGGCGCGATGGCGGTGGTCACCCACCCGGAGGCGTCGCTGCGGCAGCGCATAGGCGAGGCGTTCGAGGCGAAACGCGCCATAGCCGCCTGGGCCGCCGGCCGGATCCGCCCCGGCGAGACCATCCTGCTGGACGCCGGCTCGACCACCGGGACCCTGGCCCACGAGCTGAGACAGGCCGCGGACCTGACGGTCGCCACCACCGGCCTGAACGCCCTGCAGGAGCTGGTGGGCGCGCCGGGAGTGCACGTGGAGTGCCTGGGCGGCACGCTGCGCCATGTGAGCCAGGGTTTCATCGGCCCGCTCGCCGAGGCGGCCCTGGCCCGGATGACCTTCGACCGGGTCTTCCTGGGGGCCGACGGCGTGACGGCGGAGGAGGGCATCTGCGAGGCGAGCCTCCAGCAGACCCACCTCAAGGAGCTGATGATGAGCCGCTCCCGTCACGTCTACGTGCTCGCGCACGCCGCGAAGCTGGGCCGTCGCCCCTTCCACGCCTGGGCCCGCATGCCGGAAACCTGGACCCTGGTCACGGACGCGTCGGCCACCCCGGACTCCCTCGCGCCGTTCACGGCCAAGGGCGTGCACACCGTCGTGACCGGCCCCGCGAACGAGCAGGACGCCGGTACGAGCTGACGGGACCCCTTCGCCCCTCAGCCCGGTTGGGCCTGGGCGCGCCGGGTGTAGGCGCGGGCGGCGCGGGCGCGGTCGCCGCAGCGGGTGGAGCACCAGTGGCGGCGGCCATGGCGCAGCAGGTAGCGGTTGCAGGGAGCTGAGCCGCAACCGGTGAGGCGGTCGGCGTCGGGGCTCGTGAGGAGTTCGGCCGCGTTGGCCGCGAGGGCCGCGAGGGCGCGGTCGAGGATCTCGTTGGTGGGGCACGGCGCCGCGCGGTAGGGACCGTTCCTCTCGTCCCAGTACAGCAGGGCGGCCGAGGGGGCCCGGCTCAGCGCGTCGTTGACGGCGGACAGCGCCGCCGGCAGGGCGGGCGCCCCGGCGACCCGGGCGGCGAACAACGACCTGAGGTGTTCGCGCAGGGAGCGGAGCTGTGCCGCGCACATCTCCTGGACCCCGGCGTCGGACGGCGCGAGGCCGTGCTCGGTGAGCCAGCGATTCGTGGCCTCGGGGGTGCCGAGGAGATCGATGAAGTGCCCCGCGGGCAGCGCGATGGCGCTGTTGACGAAGTCGAGGGCGAGGTACTCCTCCGCCCCGGGCGCGGGCGGAGGAGCGGTCGGGGGCTCACTCATGCCCCTCATGGTACGGGTTGCCATCATCCGTGAGAAGCGCTACCTTCCATTCACGGATGAACCGCTTCCTATCCGTGAGGTTCACATGTCTGACACGATCGCTCAGCGCATTCCCGTCCGCGTCCTCGGCGGCCCGACCGCCGTGTTCGAATACGGTGGGCTGCGCTTCCTGACCGACCCGACCTTCGACGCGCCCCGCGACTACCACGTACCGGGGGGTCTGCTGACCAAGGCGGCGCCCTCCTCCGCCGCACCCGCCGACCTCGGCCCCATCGACGTGGTCCTGCTCTCCCATGACGAGCACCCCGACAACCTGGATGAATCCGGCAGGGCACTGCTCGCCGACGTCCCGCTGACCCTGACCACGCCCGGAGGCGGGCGACGACTGGGGGCGGGGGCGCGGGGGCTGGCCGACTGGGAGCCGGTCGAGCTGGACCGGCCGGGTGGCGGCACGATCACCGTCACGGGCGTACCCGCCCTCCACGGGCCGGGCCCGCGCGAGGAGGTCGAGCCGATCACCGGCCAGGTCGTCGGATTCGTCCTGACCGGGGAGGGCCTGCCCACGGTCTACGTCAGCGGCGACAACGCCTCCCTCGACCTGGTCAGGGAGATCGCCGAACGGTTCGGCCCGGTGGACACCGCCATCCTGTTCGCCGGGGCTCCCCGCATCCCCGTCCTCTTCGACGGCGCGCCGATCGTCCTCGACAGCGCCCAGGCCGCCGAAGCCGCCGAGATCCTCGGCGCCCGCCAGGTGGTCCCCGTCCACTACGACGGCTGGACCCACTTCACCGAGGGCCGCGCCGACCTCACCACCGCCTTCACCGCCGCCGGCCTGCTCACCCACCTGGACCTGGGCACCCACCCCTGACCATCACCCGCCCCCCGGAGCCAGAACCCGCCACGCGGACCGCACCTTGCCCTCATTGAGGAATGGCGCTTCGCGAGCCGCACCCGGCGGCACCTCACGTCCCAGACTCGGGCGACGCCTCGCGTCCCGGGCTCGGGTGGCCGCCTGGCACGTTGGGGCTTCGGGCGGCGTCGTGCGTCTCGGGTTCGGTGGCACGTTGTGTCCTGGCCTGGTTGGCCTGCCGGGACCGCCGGACTGGTCCTGTCGCCTGGCTTGGCTTGCCGGGACCGCTGGATCGGTCCGGGTGCCTGGATCGGCCCCAGCCTGCGGGGGCGCCGGAGCTGTCGGACTTGCCGGTGGTGGTGTCCAGCCGGGCCTTCCCTTAGCGAAAGAGCTTCCTGTGACGACTACTGTCCCTGCTCGGATCGACGATGTCCCGCGGCCTCGGGCGCAGCGTCGCGTCCTGATCGTTCTGACCGCCGCCCAGATCCTCAGTGGCGCCGGGTTGGCAGCAGGTGTGACCGTCGGTGCCCTGCTCGCGCAGGACATGCTCGGCTCCACCGGCCTTGCCGGTCTGCTCGGTGCCCTGGGCACCGCCGGTTCCGCGTCGGCGGCGGTCGTGGTCGGGCGTATCTCTCAGGCGCGCGGCCGCCGCCCAGGTCTTGCCACCGGCTACCTGGCCGGTGCTCTCGGCAGTGCGGGCGTCATCGCCGCCGCCGTCGCCCGCAGCCCCGTGCTGCTCTTCGTCGCGATGTTCGTGTACGGCGCCGGTGCGGCCACGAACCTGCTGGCCCGCTACGCCGGGGCGGACCTGGCGGCCCCCGAGCGTCGCGCCCGTGCCGTGTCCACCGTGCTGGTCGCCACCACCCTGGGCGGCCTGGTCGGCCCCAACCTGGCCGCCCCCGCCGGTGACCTCGCCCACGCCCTCGGCGTCCCCCGCCTGGCGGGGCTCTTCCTCGTCTCGGGTGCCGCCTACGGGTTCGCCGCTCTGGTGCTGGCCATCTGGCTGCGTCCCGACCCGCTGCAACTGGCCCGCACGCTGGAGGCCGAGCACGCCACCACGGCCTTGGCACCTCCGGGTGGTGCCGGTGGTGGGTCGGGGCCGGGGATCGCGTCCCTGGCTGGTTCCGGTGGTGGGTCGGGGGCCGCCGCTTCGGAAGGTGCCGAGGGTAGGTCGCGGACGGGGGGCGCGGCTTCGGGGAGTGGCGAGGGCGGGCCGGGGGCAGGGGGCGGACGCCGGTCCGGTGTGTTGGCGGGGGCGTTGATCATGGCGCTCGGCCAACTGGTCATGGTTGCGATCATGACGATGACACCGGTCCACATGCAGGCCCACGGTCACGGTGCCGCCGCCTCCGGGCTGGTCATCGCGATCCACATCGGCGCGATGTACCTGCCCTCGCCGCTGTCCGGCTGGCTCGTCGACCGGTACGGCCGGCTCGCGGTCGCCGCCGCCTCCGCGCTGGTCCTGCCGGCCGCCGGGATCGTCGCGGCCGGCGCTCCCGCCGGCTCCGTCGCCGGGTTCGTGGTGGCGCTCGCGTTGCTGGGTGTGGGCTGGAGTCTCGGGCTCGTCAGTGGCACCGCGATCGTCACCGACGCCGTACCGCTGGCCGGCCGTGCCAGGATCCAGGGCCTGGTCGACGTCTCCATCGCCATCGCGGGTGCCCTGGGCGCCCTGGTCTCGGGCCTGGTCGTCGCTGCCGTCGGCTACCCGTTCCTGGCCGTCGGCGGCGGCATCCTGGCGCTGGCCATCGTGCCGGCGGTCGTCCTCGCGGCACGCGCCCGCTGAGGATCTCCATCACGTCGCGCGACCGGCTCATCGCCGAACTCGCCTGGGGCGCCCATGGGCGGAGATCACGGACACGGTGGCGAGAACTCAGTCGGGGGCCAGCCGGTTCAGGTGGTAGCGGACGGCGGCGAGGGCCTCCTCGGGATCGCGTACGCCCAGGAGCAGCTCGGAGCCGAGCCCGTCGATCATGGAGAGCAACACGGCGGACTCAAGCCGGGGATCCAGCCCGGCGCGCAACTCGCCGTCCCGCTGCCCGCGGACGATCAGCTCGGCGACCCGCTCGCGCAGCCACCGGTCGCCCTCACCCAGGTCCTCCATCAGCTCGGGCACGCCCACGGCCAGCGCGGTGAACGCCTGCCCCGCGCGACGCTCGGCCCGGCGGCGGGCGTCCAGCGGCAGCATCTCGGAGGCCATCGACAGCAGGAACGACCGCACCGGCGGCACCGAGGCCACCGCGGGCGCGCACATCCCCGCCACGATCCGCTCGGTGACGTGCTCGCCCAGGTAGTGCACCACGTAGCGGAGCATCTCGTCCTTGCTCGCGAAGTAGTGCTGCACGGAGCCGAGCGACATGCCCGCCTCGACGGCGACGTCACGCAACCTGGCTCCGTCGAGCCCGTCACGGCCGGCGATCCGCAGCACCGCCTCCGCGATGTGCCGACGACGCTCATCGTGATCGACCTGTTTCGGCATCCGCCTCCTTTTTCATACCGTCGTATTATAATACA
Source organism: Nonomuraea sp. B12E4 (assembly GCF_039871825.1). Taxonomy (NCBI): domain Bacteria; kingdom Bacillati; phylum Actinomycetota; class Actinomycetes; order Streptosporangiales; family Streptosporangiaceae; genus Nonomuraea; species Nonomuraea sp. B12E4. The sequence continues at coordinate 86,003 of NZ_JBDPME010000005.1, forward strand.
GCGGTATGGCAACCATAGCGTTCTTCGCTCCCATCGGAGCAGGCCACGTCAACCCCACGCTGGGCCTGGCCGCCGAGCTCGTCCGGCGCGGCCACCGCGTCACGTACGCCACCACCGAGGCGAACGCGGAGCGCGTGGCGGAAACCGGCGCCGAGATCGTCCCGTGGACCTCGTCCTGGGACGCGCTCGACCGGAGCGCGGTGCCGCAGATGCACGGAAAGGAGCTGATCAGGGCCATGGGCCTGCTGCTCGACGAGACCAGGTCGGCGCTGGCCCAGCTCGCCGATGGCGAACGCCCCGACCTGGTCGTCCACGACGGCCCGATGTGCTGGTGGGGCCGGATCCTGGCCGCCCGCTGGCAGGTCCCCTCCGTCGAGACCTGGCCGAACCTGGTCAGCAACGAGCACTGGTCGATGCATCGCCAGTACACGACCTTCAATCCCCTGAGTTTCGGCTTCCTGCGCATGGCCTGGCGGCTCGGCCGGCTGCTGCGTCAGGAGGGGCTCGGCGACGTGCAGGCGTTCATGCGGGGCGACCGGGCCGCGGTCAGGCTGGTGCTGCTGCCGCGGTCGTTCCAGCACGCGGGGGAGACGTTCGGCGACGGCTACGCGTTCGTGGGGCCGGGCCTGACCGAGCGGGTCTACCAGGGCGAATGGAAGCCGCCCGGCGACGACCTTCCGGTGGTGCTGGTCTCGCTGGGCACCGGGTACAACGACCGGCCCGACTTCTACCGTACGGTGCTGCGCGCGGCCGAGGGCCGGCCATGGCACGTCGTGCTGGCCATCGGCGGTGTGCATCCGGGCGACCTCGGCCCGATCCCGCCCAACGTGGAGGTGCATGGCAGCGCGCCGCAACTGGCCGTGTTACGTCACGCGCGCGCATTCGTCACCCACGCCGGGATGGGCAGCACGATGGAGAGCCTGCACTTCGGGGTGCCGATGGTGGCGGTGCCACAGATGGCCGAGCAGCGCGCCAACGCCGACCGCATCGCCGAGTTGGGCTTGGGCCAGACGTTGCCGGCCGGCGGGCTCAGCGACTCCGGGCTGTGGGAGGCGGTGGAGCAGGTGGCCGCCGACCCGCGCATACGCGAGCGGCTGAGCTGGATGCGGGACGAACTGGCCGCGGCGGGCGGGGCCCCAGCGGCGGCGGACGAAGTGGAGAAGGTGCTCATGGCCTCCTCGACCGCCAAGAAGCCGAGCGACTGAGCGCTCCCGCGAGCGGCGGACGGTGCCGAGCTCAAGAGCGCCCCTGACGCATCTCCTTGTCCTTCTCCCCGAAGCTCTCCCCGAAGCGGGCGGGTGGCTGAACGCGTACGCCGAGCTCCTTGCTGAGCAAGGTCCCCCGTGGTCCGAAGCCGGCCGAAGAGTAGAAGCCGACGGCCTGCTCGTTCGGCGTGAAGATGCCGGCATAGATGATCGAGACGCCGTGCTCCGCGGCCGTTCGCTCCGCCGCCCTCAGCAGGGCAGCCCCGATGCCCTCGCCGCGATGCCCGTCCAGGACGACGGTGTGGACCTCGGCGGCACGGCGGGGAATCAGGATCTGATGGTCCGGGGGATCCGCCAGCAGGACCACCTCCACCATGCCCACCACTTCGCCGCCCACCTCGGCGACCGAGATCAGTGCCTTCGTCTCCGCCGAAAGGGCGTCCTCGAAGTGCCTGCGCACGGCCTCGGGGTCGGGCAAGCGGTAGATGGCCGGAGCGAGCCGGACATGCGTCTCGGCGTTCGCGAGACGCAGGCGGACGAGCGCGGGCACGTCCTCACGCCCGGCGGCCCTGATCAAGATCGACACGAGTCGAAGCCTCGCACCGCGCCCGCACGACCGCAAGACCTGCCGCCCGGCGGCGAACTCCCGGAGCCTGGCGCGTTGGAGTGGTGGCCGTACGCTTGCCACTCTTGGTCGACGCCATCCGAACCGAACGGAACAGCATCACCCGACCACGCCGAGACCCACTCACCGGAGCACAGACCTCACAACACAACAACGCCGCACCCGGAACCCCGGGTACGGCGCCACAGATAACCACACGGCCTCATCAGCCCCGGCCTTCGGCGGCCAAGCTCTGGTGAGAAACTATGGTGGACGATACTGGGATTGAACCAGTGACCTCTTCCGTGTCAGGGAAGCGCTCTCCCGCTGAGCTAATCGTCCCTATTGAGTTGTCGTAACTCAGAGCGGAAGACGGGATTCGAACCCGCGACCCTCACCTTGGCAAGGTGATGCTCTACCACTGAGCCACTTCCGCATGGCGTTGACTTACTTTAGTGGATCCCAAAGGGCCCGCTGATCACCGAGGTGGAGACGGGATTTGAACCCGTGTAGACGGCTTTGCAGGCCGCTGCCTCGCCTCTCGGCCACTCCACCAGGAGTCTTGCTCCGAGCGGAAGACGGGATTCGAACCCGCGACCCTCACCTTGGCAAGGTGATGCTCTACCACTGAGCCACTTCCGCGTGAACCCCACACAACGTGCGCCGGGCCACGGGAAAACCATATCGTCTTCCCGGAGTGCCCGTGCGCAACGGGAGGCGGGTGGGGCCAAATTCAGCGGATCAGGCGGACATCCTTGGCCATGACGAACATCACCCGGTGTCCGAGCTGAATCTGGTGATAGCGCAGCGCGCCGGTGGTGGTGACGTGCCTGGACGGATCGGGGGCGTGGGCCGAGTAGTAGGAACCGGTGATCGTGTCGCCCACCGTGTACTCCTGACCAGGCGCGATCCTGTACCGGAGGGGCGTCAGGGCCTGGTACGACGCGAGCCTGTACGCCGACCTCTCGGGGTAGGCGCGCCCGTACACCCTGACCTTGGACGTCAGAGGCGTGACCACCGGACCCCTGGCCGGGATGGCGGTGGGGTTGGCGGGCGGGTTGTGGAACCAGGCCTTCTGGCCCAGATACCAGATGGCCGTCCAGTCGCCCTCCGTGCCCGCGACCGCGTAGCGCTGGCCGGTGGAGGCGCGGGCGGAGTGGTCGTACACGCTGTACGTGCTCGGCTTGCCCCCGTGCTTGCCCACGTCCAGGATCAGGGGGGAGTCCTCCCTGGGCTCCTTGTGCAGCCAGACGGTGGCGGCGCCGTGGCGCGGGCACGCCTGGGTGGGCTTGGTGCTCACGCATCCGGTGAAGTGCGGATGGTGATCGTTGTACGACGGCCGGATGATGATGGAATCGCCGTTCTTGGCGGGCTTGAAAGGTTTGCCCATGAGGGCGAAGTAGTGGGCCCAGTCCCAGTACGGGCCGGGATCCTCGTGCATTCCGGCGACCATTTCCGGAGTCGTGCCGGGCACGTTGTCGTGACCGAGGATATGGGCTCGGTTGAGGGGAATGTCGTATTTGGCGGCCAGATATTTCACGAGCTTGGCCGACGCGCGGTACATCGCCTCCGTGTACCAGGTGCCGCCCTTGGCCAGGTATCCCTCGTGCTCGATGCCGATCGAGCGGGTGTTGACGTCCCAGTTGCCGGCGTGCCAGGCGATGTGCCTGGTCGAGACGTGCTGGGCGACATGTCCGTCACGTGAGCGGATCGTGTAGTGCCAGCTCACGTACCTCGGGTTGCGGATCATGGAAGGAATGCCCTGGTAGGTGCCCTCGGTGTCGTGGATGACGATGTAGTCGACGGCCCGGGTCCGGCTCATGCGGTCGTGGTTGCCGTACCCCCGGTGCTCCTTCTTGCCGAAACGCTTGTGGGCGGCGGGCATCCATTCGCAGGTGAGGGATTCCGGGCACTCCGTCCGGTCGCCGGACGGTGAGCGGTCGGGCGATTCGGCCGCGCCGAGCGCGCTGAACTCGTCGGGGGCTTCGGGTTGGCCGTAGGTTCCGGGATAGCCGGACGTGCCCGGATCGTCGGTGTCGTAGGACTCGTCGGGCGTGAACCCGTCCGAGGATCCCGGCTCACCGGACGGCCCCGACTGGCCGGTCGTGCCCGGCCCCCCGGTGGCGCCGAACTCTCCCGGCCGCCCGTAGCCGGGAAACCGGCGCTTCTTCGCCCTCGGCTTCCAGCGCGATCGCGGCGGCTCCTCGATGTCGGTCTGGTCGTCGGTGTAGATCTCCGGGCCGTTGGCCGGCGGTCGGTCGGTGTCGAACTGCTCGTCGGGGACGGGCCGCGAGCCGGGAACGGCGGTGGCCTGCCGGGCCGCGCCCGGGACCGGCAGGCCGGCCACCGGGCGCAGGCGGACCAGGTGGCCGTCATCGGTCGTGCGCTCCATCCCCTGCCTCATCACCGAGAACACCTCGTCGGCGAATTCATGGGAGCCCTGTACGTCCTCCGCCCCCGAGTACCGCGCGACGGCCCCGTACCAGTCGGCGGGGTTGGCGCTGGGGCGCTCCTGGTAGGAGGCGAGCAGGGCGGCACCGGCCCGGATGTTCGCCGTGGGATCGTGCCGCAGCCGGGCCGCGTCGACGCCGATCAGCCGTCCCGCCTCGGGCAGCGTCGGTTTCTGCGGCGGCGGTTGGGCCACGCGCAGCGCCGAGGTGGGGGTGTGGTCCGTGTACTGCTGCCGCATCGGGTGGGCCGGGTCGCCCCTGCCGTCGCCCAGGGCGTCGCCGATCATCTCCCCGGACGCCTCGCCCGCCACCAGGCCCGCCGACAGCGTGCCCGGCTGGAAGGCGTCCACCAGGTGCATGGGCCCGTAGCCGCCGGCGGTGCTCGGTTGTCCCGCGTTCGCGTCCCAGCGCGACTCCAGGTACGCGACGCCGAGCAGCACGCTTTCCGGCACCCCGTACTCCCTTGCGGCGGCGGCGAAGTCGCCCTGCCGCCCCGTGGAGGGCCGCTCGGCCTGGCGGCCAGGCGCGGCCGCCTGGGTGAAGCCGGCGGGTGCGGTGAGGGTTCCGGCGGTCAGGACGACGGCGAGCCAGAGCTGCATGAACATCTCCCATGGAACGTCACGGTGCGACTACTAAGCGTGACCATTCCCAGGAAAGGGATGTGTCAGACGGGTCGGATGATACGCATGTGATTAGCCGTGTATCCCCGGCGAAGTCCGCATCGGCCGTTGGACGCGTTTGGGCGGGCACAGGCGGGCGGCCTCGCCCCCGCAAGCCGCCTCAAGGTTCTTCGAGGGATGGAACCTGTCGAACTTGCCCGCGCCACGGCTTCCATGGCAAGGATCGCACCCGATCGACGCGCCTCGGAGTTAATTCCTGCCCGATATCGGGCAGGATGTTGGCATGTCTCGTTCCAGAGACGTAGTGTCCTCGTCTGTGTCTCCGGCGCGGCATCCCTACGAAGATCTCATCGCCCACCTGACCAGGAGCAGTCCCCTGGGCCCGGGTGAGGCCGCCCGCGTGGTCGCCGACGTGCTGGCGTACTTCTCCGAGTCCGTCGAGGAGTTCGTCCGCCGTCGTCACGGCGAGCTGAAGGCGAGTGGTTTCACCAACGACGAGATCTTCCCCAGGATCGCCGCCGATTTACGCGGCCGCCGGGTGGCCGCGCCGGAGCTGTCCCTGCGGCAGCTACGCAGGATCGTCTACGGATAAACGGACGCCCGGCCGCCGGACAACCGGAGGCCGGACAGTCGGATTAGGGAGAGACCTCGATGTGCGGAATCGTGGCCTACGTCGGCCCCAAGGACGCCGCGCCCATCCTCCTGGAGGGCCTGCAACGGCTGGAATACCGGGGCTATGACTCGGCCGGGGTCGTCGTGTCCAACAGAGGGCTGAAGGTACGTAAGGTCAAGGGCAGGGTGGCCGATCTGGCCAAGGTCGTCCCGGTGCGGTTCAAGGGCGGGCTCGGCATCGGGCACACCAGGTGGGCCACGCACGGCGTCCCCAGTGACATCAACGCGCACCCGCACCTGTCGTCCGACGAGCGCATCGCCGTCGTGCACAACGGCATCATCGAAAACGCCTCCGACCTGCGGGCCAAGCTGGAGGCCGACGGCGTGGTGTTCGCCTCTGAGACCGACACCGAGGTGCTCGCGCACCTGATCGCCCGCGCCGCCGACGAGAACGACACCCTGGAGGAGGCCGTCAGGAAGGCGCTCAAGAGCGTCGTCGGCACGTACGGCATCGCCGTGATCGACGCCGAGCGGCCCGGCGAGGTGGTCGTGGCGCGCAACGGCAGCCCGATCGTGCTCGGCATCGGCGAGAAGGAGATGTTCGCCGCGTCCGACGTGGCCGCCCTGGTCCGCTACACGCGCCAGGTCGTGCACCTGGAGGACGGCGAGCTGGCCGTGCTCAAGGCCGACGGTTTCCACACGTTCGCCAGCGACGCCCGCGAGACGGCCAAGGAGCCGCTGACGGTCGACTGGGACGCCGGCCACTACGACACCGGCGGCTATGAGCACTACCTGCTCAAGGAGATCTCCGAGCAGCCCGAGACGATCACCCGGACGATGAGCGGGCGGCTGGACGAACGTTTCCACGTGGCGCACCTGGGCGGGCTCAACATGGACGCCCGCGAGACCCGCTCCTTCCGGCGGGTGAAGATCATCGGGTGCGGGTCGGCGTACTACTCGGGGCAGATCGGCGCGCAGCTCATCGAGGAGCTGGCCCGCATCCCGTCCGACGCCGAGCCGGCCAGCGAGTTCCGCTACCGCAATCCGGTCGTGGACCCCGACACGCTCTATGTCGCGATCAGCCAGTCGGGAGAGACCTACGACACGCTCGCCGCCGTGCAGGAGCTCAAGCGCAAGGGCGGCCGGGTCATCGGCATCGTCAACGCGGTGGGCAGCGCCATCGCCCGCGAGGTGGACGGCGGCATCTACCTGCACGCGGGACCGGAGGTCTCCGTGGCCTCGACCAAGGCGTTCACCTCGACGTCGCTGGCGTTCGCGCTGCTCGCGCTGCACCTGGGCCGGGTGCGCGACCTGTCGCCCGCCGACGGGCGGCGCGTCGTGGAGGGCCTGCGCAGGCTGCCCGGGCAGATCGAGGAGATCCTCACCCAGGGCGACAAGATCGCCGAGCTGGCGCAGAAGTACGCCAAGCACCCGAGCATGATGTTCGTCGGCCGGGTGCGCGGCTACCCGGTGGCCCGCGAGGGCGCGCAGAAGCTCAAGGAGATCTCGTACGTGCACGCCGAGGCCTACCCGGCCAGCGAGCTCAAGCACGGTCCGCTCGCGCTGATCGGCCCCGACATGCCGACCGTCGCGATCGTGCCCGACGACGAGCTGCTCGACAAGAACCTCACCACGCTCGGCGAGATCCGTGCCCGGGGCGGCCAGGTGCTCATGGTGGGTCATCGCGAGCCCGACGCCAAGCTGGCCGACGACGTGATCGTGATCCCGAAGAACGAGCTCGAGCTCGACCCGATCCTGCTCACGGTCCCGTTGCAGCTGCTCGCCTACCATGCCGCCGTGGCGCTCGGCCGCGACGTGGACAAGCCACGCAACCTTGCGAAGAGCGTAACGGTCGAATAAGTAACGCCAATTCAGCCACAATCGCCTCAAGGTAGTGTTATCTGGCTTGAGACGACATAAATTCGATACTGTGCGGCGCTTCGACCATGAGAGGCCCAATCTCGCACGCATGTACGATTACATGCTCGGCGGGAGGGACAACTTCGCGGTCGACCGCCAGGCCATCGATCAGCTCGCCGAGCTGATCCCGGAGGCGGTCCCGCTGGCCCGCGCGAACCGGGCCTTCCTCCAGCGTGCCGTCCGCTATGTGGCCGCCGCCGGCGTGCGGCAGTTCCTCGACCTGGGCAGCGGGTTGCCGACCCAGGGCAGCGCGCACGAGATCGTGCCCGATGCCCGGGTCGTCTACGTCGACCACGACCCGGTGGTGGGCGCGCACGCGAGGGTGCTGCTGCGGCCCGCCGGGCCCGGGGAGCGGGGCCGGGCGGCGTTCGTCCAGGCCGATCTGCTCGATCCGGACGAGGTGCTGGCCAGGGCGGGTGCCTTCCTCGACCTGGCCCGGCCGGTCGGGGTGCTGATGGTGTCGATCCTGCACTTCCTGCCCGACTCGGCGCGGCCGCAGCGCGCGGTGGCGGCGCTGCGCGAGAGAGTGGCGCCGGGCAGTCACCTGGTGATCACCCACGCCACCACGATGGGACGGCTGGAGGAGGGCAGGCCGGTGCGGCGGCGTGGCTCGTCCGGCGGCGGCGCCGACCGCACGCCGGCGGAGATCCGCGAGTTCTTCGGCGACTTCCCGCTGGAGCCGCCGGGGCTGGTGCAGGCCGTGGACTGGCGTCCCGAGCGGCCCAAGCTGGTGGGCGACTGGTCGTTGCCCTCGTCCCTGATGGCGGGGGTCGCGCGAAAGCCTGACGCCTCTACCGAAGTGGAATAAGGTCCGAAATTTCGTAAACACATAACCCCCAGGTGTAGCCGTCCGTATTGCGTGAATAACTGAAAGTAAGGGGAGCGGTTTCGGGGGGAGAGGCGCATGCGCCGGAGGCGATTTCTCGCGTGGGGGCTGGGCGCCGTGACGTGCGCGGCCGGTTGCGGCACCGAGCGCGCCACCAGTGACCTCGTACGGCCACGCACCCGATTCTCGATCAACCCGGACGCGAGCCGCTGGTCCCGCGTCTGCCGGACGTTCGCCGGCCTGGCCCGTACGGCCGGATACGAGACGGGCACCGGCACCAGGATCACCGTGACCGGCCTGCCCGCGCTGGCCGCATCCGAGCTGAACAGGAGCCAGCCGCTGGCCGACACCGCCACCCCGCTGTCCAGGCTCGCCGGCGACGTCGAGGTGGTGGTCGTGCCCGCCAACTCGCGTTTCAAGAACTTCGACGACTTCGGCGCCCACCTGCTCGCCGAACCCGGCCGGACACTGCTGGCCGGCGGGCCGCAGGGCGAGCCCGACCATCTGCTGTTCGGTCTGATCGCCAAGGGGCTCGGCGCGGACACCCGGCAGGTCGACTACACCGGCTACCCCAGCAGCCAGGAGGCCGTCACCGCGCTGCTGTCCGGCAAGGCCGCGACCGCCGCCGGTCTGCTCTCCGACTGGCGGCCGAGCATCCGGGCCGGCCGGGTCAGGGCGCTCGCGGTGTCCTCGGCCGGCCGGGCGCCGGACCTCGACGTGCCGACGCTGCTGGAGTGCGGCGTGCGGGTGGACTTCACGGACTGGGTGGCCGCCGTCGGCCCCTATGGCATGTCCGACGAGAAGCGCGAGGCGGCGCTGCGCATGTGCGACGAGGTGACCGGCTCGCCGGGGTGGGCGGCGGCCTGCCGGACGAACGGGTGGATCTCGATCCCGCTCAGCGGCGACGACTTCGTGATGTGGCTGGCCTCGGAGGTCACGCGCACCCGCGGCGTACTGCGGGATCTTGGCCTGCTCGACACCCGCTAGTGACACAAGATGCTGTGGTGGTTGCGAGAATGGCCACTAGATGTAGGATCCTGCTCGTCGCTGGTTCGCCTCCCCGGAGGCGGAGCAAAAGGGAACCCGGTGCGAAACCGGGGCTGCCCCGCAGCGGTGAGCGGGAACGACCGCCGTCATGAGCACTGGAGAGATCCGGGAAGCAACGGCCAGTAGGAGCACGTAGGCGCGCCCGCGAGCCCGAAGACCTGCCGGCGATGCGCCGGGCCGCGTGCCCGGCGGAAGTGTCCAGGGCCTCGAGGGAGGGCCGGAGCGTACGCGGACGGAAAACCGTGCCGCCGTGCTCTGGCGTGCCCTCACGAGGATTCGCTCGCGAGGAGAGAGAGCACGTGACGCAGATCGTTGAGGTTGACCGCCGCCTGGCCATCGAGGAGGCCGCCGCCCGGGTGATCGCCGACCCGGCCAACTCCCGGGTCGCCGCCCGGCTGCTGGCCGAGGAGATCGCCGACGAGGCGGCGGGGCACGGGGTGCGGTCGTTCTCCGAGTCCGTCGCCGCCACCCACGCGGCCGGGCTGCTCCAGGACGGGCTGGCGGAGTTCGTCGCCGCGCACGCCGCCGAGCTGGACGCGCTGATCTCCGACGACGCGGACGACAGGTTCGAGTACTTCGGCTTGAGAACCGTTTACGACCGTTACTTGTTGCGCCATCCCGAGACCCGGGCGGTCCTGGAGCGACCGCAGCATTTCTTCCTGCGCGTGGCGTGCGGTGTGGCCGAGTCGGTCGCGGAGGCGGCCGAGCTCTACGGCCTGATGTGCACGCTGTCGTATCTGCCCAGCTCACCCACGCTGTTCAACGCGGGCGCGCGCCGGCCGCAGCTCTCCTCGTGCTTCCTGCTCGACTCGCCGCGCGACGAGCTGGAGTCGATCTACGACAGGTACGGGCAGGTGGCGCGGCTGTCGAAGTACGCCGGCGGCATCGGCATCTCCTGGACCCGGGTGCGCTCGCGCGGCTCCCTCATCAGGGGCACGAACGGCCACTCCAACGGCATCGTGCCCTGGCTGCGTACGCTCGACTCCTCCGTGGCGGCGGTCAACCAGGGCGGGCGGCGCAAGGGGGCGGCCTGCGTCTACCTGGAGACCTGGCACGCCGACATCGAGGAGTTCCTGGAGCTGCGGGACAACACCGGCGAGGACGCCCGCCGCACCCACAACCTGAACCTGGCGAACTGGGTGCCGGACGAGTTCATGCGCCGGGTGGAGGCGGACGAGGTCTGGTCGCTGTTCGACCCGAAGGAGGTGCCCGATCTGCCGGACCTGTACGGGGATGCGTTCACGGCCGCGTACCGGGCCCACGAGGCGGCGGGGCGGTTCGTCCGCCAGATTCCCGCCAGGACCCTGTACGGCCGGATGATGCGCACGCTCGCGCAGACCGGCAACGGCTGGATGACGTTCAAGGACGCCGCCAACCGCGCCTCCAACCAGACCGCCCGCCCCGAGAACGTCATCCACCTGTCCAACCTGTGCACCGAGATCCTCGAGGTCACCAGCGACGGCGAGACCGCGGTCTGCAACCTCGGCTCGATCAACCTGGCCGCGCACCTGGTGGATGGGGACATGGACTGGGAGCGGCTGCGCGGCACCGTCCGCACCGCCGTGCGCTTCCTGGACCGCACCATCGACCTCGGCTTCTACCCGACGGCCGAGGCCGAGGCGGCCAACAAGCGCTGGCGGCCGATCGGGCTCGGCGTGATGGGGCTGGCCGACGTGTTCTTCTCGCTGCGGCTGCCGTTCGACTCGCCGCGGGCGCTGGAGCTGTCCACCCGGATCGCCGAGGAGATCGCCCTGGCCGCCTACGACACCTCGGCCGACCTGGCCGCCGAGCGTGGCAGGCATCCGTCGTTCGCCGACACCCGGGCCGCCGGGGGAGTGCTGCACCCCGACCACTACCTGCCGGGCACGCCTCGCTGGGACGCCCTGCGGGAGAAGATCGCGGGCACCGGCCTGCGCAACTCGCTCATGATCGCCATCGCGCCGACCGCGACGATCGCCTCCATCGCCGGCTGCTACGAGTGCATCGAGCCGCAGGTGTCCAACGTGTTCAAGCGTGAGACGCTGTCGGGCGAGTTCTTGCAGGTCAACCGCTATCTGGTGGCCGACCTGCAGGAGCGCGGGCTGTGGACGCGGCAGATGCGCGACGACGTCAAGCGCGCCGACGGCTCGGTCCAGGCGGTCCCCGGCATCCCGGACGACCTCAAGGCCCTCTACCGCACGGCCTGGGAGCTGCCGCAGAAGGCGCTCATCGACCTGGCGGCCGCGCGCCAGCCGTACATCGACCAGTCGCAGTCCCTGAACCTCTTCATGGCCGCCCCCACGATCGGCAAGCTCTCCTCGATGTACGCCTACGCGTGGAAGCGGGGCCTGAAGACCACCTACTACCTGCGCTCCCGCCCCGCCACCCGGATCGCCCAGACCACCGTGGCCGGGCCCCCGGCGGCGGCCGTCCCCGCGCAGGACGTGCCCGTCGAGGCGGCGGTCGCCTGCTCGCTGGAGAACCCCGAGATCTGCGAAGCCTGCCAGTAAGGAGCCCCCGCCCGATGCTGCTCGACCCCGGCATGGACCTCACCCTGCGTCCGATGCGCTATCCGGACTTCTACGACCGCTTCCGCGCCGCCATCCGCAACACGTGGACGGTCGAGGAGGTGGACCTGCACACCGACCTCGCCGACCTGGGCAAGATGACGGCGCAGGAGCGCCACCTGATCAACCGCCTGGTGGCCTTCTTCGCCACCGGCGACTCCATCGTGGCCAACAACCTCGTACTCAACCTCTACCAGCACGTCAACGCCCCCGAGGCGCGCCTGTACCTGAGCAGGCAGCTCTTCGAGGAGGCCGTGCACGTGCAGTTCTACCTGACCCTGCTGGACACCTACCTGCCCGACCCCGACGAGCGGGTCAAGGCCTTCGCCGCGATCGAGCACATCCCCTCGATCCGCGACAAGGCGGAGTTCTGCTTCAAGTGGATCGACTCCATCGGCGGCCTGCGACGGCTGGAGACGGCCGGGGAACGCCGCCAGTTCCTGCTCAACCTCATCTGCTTCGCCGCCTGCATCGAGGGCCTGTTCTTCTACGGCGCCTTCGCCTACGTGTACTGGTTCCGCTCCCGCGGCCTGCTCGGTGGCCTGGCCACCGGGACGAACTGGGTTTTCAGGGACGAGTCCATGCACATGGAGTTCGCGTTCAGCGTGGTGGACACAGTCCGGGCCGAGGAGCCCGCGCTGTTCGACGACGACCTGGGCAAGCAGGTCACCCTCATGATGGAGGAGGCCGTGGCGGCCGAACTGGCCTTCGCCGAGGACCTGTGCGGCGAGGGCATGCCCGGCATGGGGGCCGAGCAGATGCGCCGGTATCTGGAGTATGTCGCGGACCAGCGGCTGGTCCGGCTCGGGCTGCCCAGACGGTACGGCTCGGCGAACCCGTTCGCGTTCATGGAGTTGCAGGATGTACAGGAGTTGGCCAACTTCTTCGAACGGCGTGTGTCCGCTTACCAAGTGGCGGTAGAGGGCAGTGTGACCTTTGACGAGACCTTTTAGCTCATAAGGGGGTATAGGCGTGCAGTCTCCGGCGAACTGGCCGGTTCTCGTGATCTCGGTGGTCGGTGCCATTCTTCTGGTGGAGCTGGCCCGGCGGGCGCTGAACAGGGCGGGGCGCAAGTACGCGTTCGCCCGGCACCTGGTGGAGCACTGCACGTGGCCCGCGTTCGCGACGGCCGCCGTGGTCGCCTTCCACCTGGTGTTCGGGCCGGGAATGTTCGGCGACTCGCCGGGCGAGCGGGCCGTGGCGGCCTCGGTGGAGCGGGTGCTCGGCCTGGTGACGATCGGCGTCGTCACCTGGCTGATCATTCAGGCCGCGTACGCGCTGACGGACGTCGCCCACGACCGGCTGGTGCTGGTCGAGGGCGACCGCAACCGCCGCGCGCGGCGGATCATGACGCAGATCGGGCTGGTCCGCCGAGTCGCCGCCGCGGTCATCATCCTGCTCGCGATCGGGGCGATGCTCTTCTCCTTCCCGCAGGTCCGGGCGCTCGGTGCCGGGCTGCTCGCCTCGGCGGGCATCGTGGGCGCCATCGTCGGTATCGCCGCCCAGCCGACCATCGGCAACGCCCTCGCCGGGCTGCAACTCGCCTTCAGCGACGCCCTCCGCCTCGACGACGTCGTCGTGGTGGAGGACGAATGGGGCCGCATCGAAGAACTCACCCTCACGTACGTGGTGCTCCGGCTCTGGGACGAACGCCGCCTGGTGCTGCCCGTCTCCTATTTCACGCAGAATCCGTTCGAGAACTGGACCCGGCACGGCAGCCAGGTGGTCGCCGCCGTGTTTCTCCGGGTGGACTGGTCGGTCCCGGTCCACCAAATACGCCAGGCCCTCTACGAGTTCCTGCAGGGAAATCCGCTGTGGGACCAGAAGGACTGGATTCTCCAGGTGACCGACGTGCTGCCGAACGGCCTGGTCGAGCTGCGCGCCCTCATGAGCGCCGCCGACTCGCCGTCCGCCTGGGACCTCAAGTGCGACGTGCGCGAGTTCCTGGTCGACTACGTCCGGGAGAAGCACCCGGAGGCCCTGCCCCGATTCCGTGTCGAGACCCCGGAATCCCGCGCGCAGCCGCCGAAATAAAGTGGCACCCGCGGATATCCGGGGTTTACCGTGGACAGCGTCCGACCACGAAAAAAGCAGGGTGACGGCATTAGCGGTTGATTTCGCGCGGCATTTCCCGGAAACCGTCCGGGGTATGTGCGCGGCGCCTTCTCCGTCCCCCGGCAGGACCGAGTGTGGGGCAGATTGGTCAGCCCGCCTGCGTTGGGAGCAGGAGCACCGCAGGTTCGAGTCCTGCCACTCGGACGGCGGCCCTGAAAGGAAAGGGCCGCGGGCCACGGCCTGGCCGGCGGGAATGGCGCCCCCCGGCCGGACCAGGCCCCCGCCCCGGGCACGGCCCACGCCAGCCAAGCCCGGGGCCCAGCCTCCCCTGACCGCCCCCGGGGCACACGCCTGTGCGGCGGGCGTGTTCTTGTGGCGGTGGCTTTCTCGTGGCGGCCACGGGACTGGGCGTCCCGTGGCCGCCTCGATCACTTCAGGGCGTAGGCGCGGGTGACGGTCTGGGTGACCGAGCCGCCCTCGGTGTCCGTCGCGGTGACCCGCAGCGAGACGTACCCGCTGGTCCGGTCGAGCGGCGGGTGCGACACCTCGGCCTGGAACCGGCCTTCGCCCTGCCGCTTGACCCGGGAGGCCGCGCGCCACGTGGTGCCGTCGTCCACCGAGTACTCCACCCGGAGATCCCGCACCTCGGGCGCCCGCCGGAGGCCGGAGTGCGGGGCCGCCCGCAGGTCGAAGGCGAACCGGTGCCCGGCCCGCGCCCGGTTGAGCAGGTCGAGCGGCAGGTCGTAGGTGACCTGGAGGGCCGGCTGGAAGGCGCAGGGCGGCCCGAACGAGCAGGCGTACCCCTCGGGCGTCCCCGACGACGGCGGCGCGGAGGTGAACCGCGAAGAGGTGACCACCTGCGGCGACAGCGGACGCTGCCGGTGGTCCACGGTGTCCAGCCGGTAGTCCTTCCCGTCCGCGGGGACGGTGAAGGTCTGCAGCGACCTGCCGTTCGGCGGCACCGGGGCGCCGTCCACCGACAGCACCGGCGTGGAGGAGCTCACCGGATTGATCAGCGTGCCGTAGTGACCGGGATCGGAGTCACGCCACTGGGCCGCGGGGACGAACTCGGAGCCGTCCCGGCACAGCGCGCACGGGATGGGGACGGGCTGCCCGTCCGGCAGATCGGCGGCACCCGGCACCACGGGAGCCTTGAACCACTGCTCGGACCGGGTGCGGTCGTGCCGGGTGAACCGGTCGTCGGCGTGCAGCAGCAGGTCGCCGTCGTCCACCGTGCGCGACCAGACCACCCGGTCGCTGACCGGCCCGTAGTACTCGGTCCTGGAGACCGGCATCCGTACCGGCCCGCCGAACGTGATGTGGCCGCCCGGCTCCTCACCGGTGCTGGACTCCCCGTACACGCGGCCCGCCGTGTCGGGCAGGGCGGCGTGGTAGTCGGCGTCGATCCGCGCCAGCTCCCGCCTGTCCACCTTCTCCGGCTTGCCGGGCACCCGGCCCTTCCGGTCGTAGCGCAGGTGGTAGACGAAGGGCCGCTGCCCGTACGGCTCCAGCCGCAGCGTGACCGGCCCCCGGTCGAGCGCGGAGCGAAGGTCCCGCCCCTCGGCGGCGGTCAGCCCGAGCCCGGGGAAGCGCGGGTCGTCGAGCGCGGGAATCCGCGCCATGCCGTGCTCGACGTCGAGGTAGCCGAGCATGCCCGCCGCGCCGCGCTCGGCCGCGAGCCTGCCCGCCTCGTCCATCGCGCGCACCGCGTCGAGATAGGGGCTCTCGCCGCCGCCGACCGGGATCCCGGCCAGCACGAACCTGCCCGTCACGTCGATGCCGTCGAAGTCCTCGGCCCGGCCCCGCCCCACCGAGACGACGGGATGGCTCTGGGGCGCCGTCAGGAACGCGCGCATCTCCTCGATCGAGTAGACGGGATGCAGCCGGAGCCGGCCGGCCGTGGCGGTGGCCACCGCGGGCTGCTCCAGCTCCCACTGGTGCGTCAGGCGCAGCTCGCCCGCCTCCGGCGCGCCGGGGGTGACGTAGAGCTCCCCGCCGTCCACGACGGAGCGCCAGATGCCGATGGGGTTCTCCCGGTCGGAGAACGTCCGCACGTAGTAGAGGTCGCCGCGCCCCTGGGCGGCCTCGGGGGCGACCGGATTGACCGGTACGGTCTTCCGCGCGTCCAGCGTGACCGTCCGGTCCCCGTCCAGGTGCACGTTCTCGACCACGATGCCGCTGCGGTTGCTGACCCGGCTGTCGTTGGGCAGCCCGATCACCTCGTAGTCGCCGGCGGGGAGGGTGACCTCCGCGTCGCCGGAGTAGTCGGTGTGCACGGTGTAGTAGCCGGCGGGGTTGAACGGGTCCTCCGGGCTGTTGCCCCGGCGCAGCGGAATCATGTAGACCAGCGGCTCGGCGTGGTAGCCGTGGTAGAACTCCTTGGTGCCGTAGGAGTTGTTCATCGAGATCTTGAGCTGGTGCGCCGCCGGGCCCGTGTAGTAGCTGAACGGGGTCACGAGCCGGACGTCGCCCGCGGCCGCGGTGACCCAGCCGCCGTAGGCGCCGACGTCCCCCACGGACGGGTCCACCGTCAGGTCGACCGCGGCGGTGCCGCCCGCCGGGACGGTGACGGTGCCGGCGCCGAGCCTGATCGCGCCCTCTGGCGCGGGCCTGCCGCTCCAGCCGCGGGTGACGGTCGCGACGTCGAGCGTCACGTCCGCCGTCCCGGTGTTGCGGTAGGTGACCTGCCTGGTGACGGCCTTCCCATCGAGCAGGTGGAAGTCGACGACCGAGGTCGCGAACACCTGCTGGGTGACGGCCCTGGCGACGTCCACCCGGCCGCCGCCCTGCTCGAACCAGTTGTGCTCGTCGTCGCGCCGGGACGTCGAGACCAGGGCGTCGCGCAGCTCGGTCGCGTTCCAGCCGGGATGCTGCTGGGCCAGGATCGCGGCCGCCCCCGCCACGTGCGGTGTCGCCATGGAGGTGCCGCTCTCGGCGGTGTACTGGTCGTTGTCCGGGGCCGGCGTGAGACCGGAGCCGGCCGCGCGGGCGGCGACGATGTCGACACCGGGGGCGACGATGTTCGGTTTGACCGCCGCGTCGTTGGCGCGCGGGCCCCGGCTGGAGAAGTCGGCCAGGGTCGTGCCGGTGACCTTGTCGACCGCGCCCACGGCGAGCGCCTCGTCCGCCGCGCCGGGGGACTCGATCTCGAGCGGGTCGCCCCCGTTGCCCGCGGCCGCCACGAAGAGGGTGCCGTACTGCTTGCTGAGGGTGTTGAGGGCCTGGCTCTGCGGGTCGGTGCCGTCGCTGAGGGTGCCGCCGAGGCTCATGTTGACCACGTCGGCGCCCTGCTGGGCGGCCCATTCCATGCCGGTGATGGTCCACGACCACTCGCCGTTGCCACTGTCGTCGAGCACCTTGCCGATCATCAGCGAGGCGCCGGGGGCGACGCCCTTGTACTTGCCGCCGGAGGCGGCGCCAGAGCCCGCGATCGTGGAGGCCACGTGGGTGCCGTGGCCCTTCCGGTCGATCACGCTCTCGGTGTTCGTGAAGTTCTCGGCGGCGATGATGCGGCCGGCGAAGTCGGGGTGCTTCGGGTCGATGCCGGTGTCGAGCACGGCGACCTTGGTGCCCGTGCCGTCGAGGCCGCGTTCCCAGCCGGTGGGGGCGCCGATGAGCGGGACGCTCTGGTCGAGCGACATCGTGACCTTGCGGTCCAGCCAGATCTTGGCGATGCCGGTCGCGGACCTGCCGAGTGTCCGCCGGTCCTGCTGGAGGCCGGCCCAGAACGCGGCCGTGCCGCCCGCCTCGACCCTGACGGCCGCGCCGTTGACGGCGTTCAGCGGGCGGGCGTCCTCGGTGGCGGGCAGGGCGTCCGCGGTCTGCGCCAGGGGCCGCTTACCCGAGTAGGTGACGATGAGCGGGATCGTCTCGGTGCGCTGCTCGCGTACCAGGGTCTCGACGTCGAACAGCTCGTCGTCGAGGGTCCCGGCGGAGACCAGGCCGGCCGCGTCCGACGGCATGACCAGGTAGCCGCCGTCCGCGTCCGGGAGGGTGGCGAACGTGACGGGCGCGTTGCCGGGCCGGGGCGCGGGGCGGATGCCGAGCGAGGGCGGGCCGCCGCCGGTCGGCCGGTAGTCGACGACGTCGCCGGTGATGAGCGTGACGGTCGTGGAGCCGGCCTGCCGGGGTTCCGCGGTCGCACTGGCGGGGGGCGCGCCGGTGGGGGTCGCGCCGGCGGGGGTCGCGTCGCCACTGGTCTGGGCGGCGTGGCCGGGGGCGACGCCGGTGGTGAGGGCGAGGGCGAGGCCGGATAAACCCGCCAGGAGGCGGTGGTGACGGCGTGGGGACAAAGTCTCCCTTTCTGTCCGTGCGGGAGGGCGGGGGTCTCCCGAGCCGGGAGATCCGGCCCCGCGCGGTCACCAGCGGGCACCGTGCCATATGGGAGCGCTCCCACTCTCTGCTTATGACGATCATCCTGACATATGGGGACGACCAAAATCAGCGACGGGGGCGTAAGTCATCGCCGGCCGGCGGCATCGTCCAGGTCGCCGGGCGGGTCCTGGCCGGGCGAGCGACGCCGGCCTCGCCTTCGGCGGCTAGCCGGAACGATCGTCCGCGGCCAGGAAGTCGCGTACGAGCCGGTCGTAGCGGGCGCGGTCCACGTTCCACGCCTCCGTGTGCTCGCCCCGTGCGAACGACTCGAACCGGATCTTCCACCCGAGCCGGGCGCCGGCGGTGGCGAGGTCGCGTGCCTCCTGGATGTGGTGCTCGGCGTCGGGCTCGGTGTGGATCAGCAGGAGGGGCGGCCTGACCTCGGGCGGCGCCCCCTCGTCGTTGCGGTGGCTGATGTCCGGGAAGGGCAGCCCGAGCTCGTGCACGACGGGCAGGATCTTCAGCTCCGCCTTGCGCCGCCCGTTCTGCCCGTGAACGGCGACGACCCAGGTGGCGCCGTCGCCGGGCACATACCAGGCGGGGGCGGGCCCGAGCTCGGTGGGCGTCGGGGAACCGCCGGGCCTGCTCGCGCCCCTCGGTGATCGTCGTCAACCACAGCGGTCGTGACCCGAGGCGGCGGGGCGGCTCTACTCCCCGTCGGCCGGGGGGTTCTTGCACCTGACACGGGCCTGGTCGCGGCGCGGGGCCTTGGCGCCGTGCCGCGCAGGCGCCTGAGGGCGCGAGGGCGGGGCCTTCGGGGCGGCCGATCGCTGGCTCGGGCTCGGCTCCCCCTGCAGATCGTGCACGCCCGGGAGCCGGAGCACGAACCGCGCGCCGCGCGGCGAGTCCTCGATCAGCAGGGTGCCGTCGTGGGCGTGCGCGATGTCCCGGGAGATGGTCAGGCCGAGCCCGCTGCCGCCCTGCTCGCGGCGCCGGCCGGCCTCCAGGCGGACGAAGCGCTCGAAGACCCGCTCGCGGTCCGGCGGCGCGATGCCGTCACCGTCGTCGGTCACCGTGACGACGGCCAGGCCGCCGATCCGCTCGGCGGTGACCACGACCTCGTGGTCGGCATGGCGCAGGGCGTTGGCCAGCAGGTTGTCCAGCACCCGGATGAGCTGGATCCGGCTCCCCAGAACGCGCACGTCCTGGGCGGCGCGCACGCGGATCGGCACCCGGCCGGACCGGTTCGCCGCCTCCTCCCGGACGAGCGCGCCGAGGTCGATCCGCTCGCGCACCGCGTGCTCGCCGGCCCGCAGGCGGGCCAGCACCAGCAGGTCGTCGACGATCATTTCCAGGCGCTGGGTGGTGGACAGCGCCTCGCGGATGGTCTGGCGGGGATCGACGTCGTCGGGGTAGAGCACCGCCTCCTCCAGGCTCGTACGCAGTCCCGCGATCGGCGTCCTGAGCTCGTGAGAGGTGGTGGCCGCGAACCGGCGTTGCTGCCGTACGGCCTCCTCCAGCCGGGCCAGCGTCCGGTTGATGGTGCCGACGAGCAGCGCGTACTCGGTGCGCCCCGGCGGGGTGGGGACCCGCAGGCTCAGATCGCTCACGGTGATCTCCGACATCCGCTCCCTTATGGTCGCCATCGGACGCAGCGTCCGGCCCGCCACCCACCAGTTCCCCCACGCCACGAGACCGGTGATGGCCACGATTCCGGCGGCGGTGAAGAGCTCCAGGTTGTCGGTGGCCAGGACGGCCGGCTCCACCATCCCGGCATAGACGAAGTGCGGCTCGCCCTGCCAGAGCTGCGCCGTCACCAGCGACGGGACCCGGAGGGCGGTCACCATGACGCACCCGTCCCGCGCGGAGCACTCGACGCGATCTTGCTCGGGGTCGTCGGCCGGGGGCTTCATCGTGGTCAGAGCCGGCCTGCCCGCCGCCGCG
Organism: Nonomuraea sp. B12E4; assembly: GCF_039871825.1. Lineage (NCBI taxonomy): Bacteria > Bacillati > Actinomycetota > Actinomycetes > Streptosporangiales > Streptosporangiaceae > Nonomuraea > Nonomuraea sp. B12E4. Next base: position 106,146 of record NZ_JBDPME010000005.1, read on the forward strand.
GCGCTGGCCGCCACCACCCGGCCCCGGGAGTCGACGAGCTGGAGCAGGTCGATCCGCGTCGTCGGGGCCGGCGGCTGCGGGCGGCCGGGCTGGAGGGACTGCATGTAGACGGCGGCGGCTCGCAGCGACTCCTGGGAGAGGTGCTGCTGGACCCGGTCGAGGACCAGGTAGTTGACGGCGGTCCCGATCAGGGACAGGAAGATCAGAGCCAGCGCCCCGACGGCCAGCGTGGTGCGGGCGCGGAGCGACTGCGGAAGTCGTGATGCCCGTCCGCCCCCCACGGCGACTCGTCCCTCCGGTAAAAGTCCAGGTCAGCTCTCCTTCCGAAGGTAATGGCCAAATAAGGCACGGTACGCGTATGGCCCAATGCGGCACCAAGAAATGGCCGAGACCTTACCCCCGCTCGACGCACCCTTTACCCAATCCCATCATCCCCCGGAACGGTTCGTGGGCCAGGATTGATCACTCCGACAGCGCGTAGCCGCCGACCGACTCGGCCGGGTCCGTCCTGCCGTGAGGACGGCGTTCGCGGGCTCCGCGTTGACCCCTGCTTCGCCGTGGTCGGCCTCGCGCTCGGCGAGGAGCTGGCGCTGAGCCGGTGGGTGATCGACCTGTCGGTGTTCGCCCACGTCCCGCGGCTCCCCGGCGGAGAGGTGGCGGCGCCCCCTTCTACCGGCTCATCCGGCCTGCCCGCTGGGCCAGAGTCGCGCCGCGAGGTTGCGGGCGGCTATCCCGAGCCGTGTCCTGGGGACGAGCAGCGCGGTGCTCCGCCCGGCGTTGCGCTGCTTCGGGCCGGCCAGGGCGCGGTGCTCGCTCTCATAGCGGCGGAACGCCCCGGCGTGGCCGGACTCCTCGGCGAGCGCCCTGGCGAGGGTCCGGGCGCCGGCCATGGCGAGGCTGGACCCGTCGCCGAACAGGGACACGCACGACGCCGCGTCGCCGAGCAGCGCGATCCGGCCGCGCGCCCAGGCGGGCAGGCGGACCCTGCTGACCGAGTCGAAATACAGGTCCCCGGCCTCGCCCAACCGCTCCAGCAGCTCCGGCACCCGCCAGCCCGCACCCGCGTACGCCTCGGTGACGATCCGCTTGTGCTGCCCGGTGTCGCGGTGGTCGAAGCCGGCGATCGCCGGGCTGCGGAAGATGAAGGCGGCCCCCGCCTGACCCCGCGACGGGTGCAGGGCGACCAGCCTGCCGGGGGAGTTGTAGAGGACCACGTCGTGCGGGGGATCGGCCGGGCCGTCGAGCGGCAGGGTCGCGACGTAGAGGCCCATGTGCGTCACGAAGTCGCTCTCCGGGCCGAACGCCAGCCGCCGCACCGTGGAGTGCAGCCCGTCGGTGCCGATCACCAGGTCGAAGCGGCGGGCCTCGGCGCGCTCGAACGTCACGTCCACGCCGTCCGCGTCCTGCCGCAGCGTCGCGATCGTGTCGTCGAACAGGAACTCGGCGCCGTCGCGAGCGGCCTCGTGGAGGGCGATGGCCAGGTCGCCGCGCGGGAGCTCGACCTCCCGGTAGCCGGCGGTGCCGCGGGCGGCGGGCATGCTGACGCGGGCGACCTGCCGGCCGGAGGCATCGACGACGCGCAGCGCGGTCGCCTGGGTGGCGGCGTCGCGCAGCCGGGGCATGACGCCCATCTCCTCGGCCACGGGCAGCGCCGGGCCGCGTACGTCGACGGGGTTGCCACTGGAGCGCAGGTCCCGGGACCGCTCCACGACGGTGGGCTGGAACCCGTGGCGGGCCAGCCAGTAGGCGAGTGTGGGGCCGGCCACGCCGGCGCCGGAGATCAGGACGCTCCGAGAGGTCATGCCACCACCATAATCGCACCCAGTGCCATTTAGCCATAAGTGCCAATATGTTCAGGGTGCCGTATCGCCTCAACTGCTTGTTTGCGCCGACTGCCGGTATGCTGGCCGCGTGCCTTCCCTACGTGACCGCAAGCGGGCCCGCACCCGCCAGGCCCTCATCGACGCCGCCACCGAGTTGTTCGAGCGCGACGGCTACGACGAGACGACCATCGCCGACATCGCCGCCGCGGCGGAGATCGGCACGCGCACGTTCTTCGGCCATTTCGCCAGCAAGGAAGAGTTGCTGTTCCCCGAGAGCGACGCGCGCGTGCGGGCGGCGCTCGACGCCATCGCCTCCCGCGGTCCGGACGAAGGGCCGGCCGAGGTGCTCCTGCGCGCGCTGCGCAGGGTCGGTGACGACAGCGACGAGATGGCGAGCCGGCTCGCGGCGCTGCGGCTGCGTCTCATACGGACCGTGCCGGCGGTGCGCGGGCGGGCGCTGCAGATCCAGTTCGAGGCGCAGCACGAGATCGGCAGGCGGTTGGCCGCCGCGTTTCCCGAGGAGCTCGACGAGGTGAGCGCGGTCGCGCTGACCGGGGCGTTCGTCGGGGCGGTGGCGGGCGCGCTGCAGGTGCTGCTCGCCGACCCCGACCAGATCGGCGACCCCGCCGCCGTGCGGGCGGCCGTCCGCCGGGCGACCGACGTGGCGCTCAAGCCGTGGCTGCGGGCCGCTCAGCCGCCCGGGTGACGGGGTTCGGGTCTGCCGCCGGCTGGGCGACCGCGGTGATGCCCTCGGCCCCATCACCGAGGCGATGCCGCCGGCGAAGCAGACAAGCGATCAGCGAACGCGGGCGGTGGTCCGCGAGGCCGTGGGCTCATGGGACCGTGCGGTCCATTCGCACCAGGTGCTGGGTGGCGTAGGAGCGCCAGGGGCGCCAGTGGCCGGGCTGGGCGCTCAGGAGGTGGGCGGCGCGCCGTACGGACGGGTCCGGCAGGAGGACGTCGGGGTCGCCGAGGGCTCTCATCCGGATGCAGGAGACCGCCCACTGGCTCATGCCCGGCAGGTCGAGCAGTTGCTTGCGTACGTGCTGCGGGTCGCAGCCGACGTCCAGGCTGATGGATCCCTCGGCGAGGGCGCGGGCGAGTTCGAGTTGCGTACGGCAGCCCGCGGCCCCGGCGAGGGCGGCCATGTCGGGGAACAGGTGCGTGATCGGCCCGAAGGGCCTGGCGAGCGGCCTGCCGTGGGTGGCGACCAGACCGGCGAGCCGGTCGCGCACCTCCCCGGCCCGCGCACGGCGGCCGAGCACGGCCCGGATCGCCAGCTCGCCGGGATCGGCGCAACCGGGCACCCGCAGGCCGGGACGGCGCGCGACCAGAGGCCCGAGCCGCGGATCCGCGCCGAGGAAGGCGTCGATCGCCTGCTGATCGGCGTCCAGGTCGAGCAGCCGCCGGCAGCGCTGCACGGCCACCGCCAGGTCCCTGAGATCCTCCAGCCGGAGCTCGCACGAGACATGGGCGGCCCCGGGCCGCAACGTGACGACGCCGGCGCCGTGCGGCAGCGCCAGCGACCGGCTGTAGGCGCCCGCGCGATAGTCCTCGATGCCGGGCACGGCCCGGGCGCCGAGGTAGTCCAATGAGGCGGCGACGTCCATGGGCGGCCGGTAGGCGAGCCGCAAGGTGATGGCACCTGGCACGTGGGCGTCGCGTACGGCCCCGCGCAGCCGGCTCGGCGTGGTCGCGTACACCTGCCTGATGGTGTCGTTGAACTGCCTGATACTGGCGAACCCGGCGGCGAAGGCCACGTCGCTGACCGGCAGCGAGCCGGCCTCCAGCAGCATCCGGGCGGTCTGCGCCCGCTGCGTCCTGGCCAGGGCCTGCGGTCCGGCGCCGACCTCGGCGACGAGCTGGCGGTGCACCTGGCGCTGGCTGTAGCCGAGGCGCGCGGCCAGCCCGGCCACGCCCTCGCGGTCGACGATGCCCTCCGCGATCAGCCGCATCGCCCTGCCGACCAGGTCCGTGCGGGTGTTCCACTCCGGCGAGCCCGGCGCGGCGTCGGGGCGGCAGCGCTTGCACGCCCGGAATCCGTGCACCTGCGCCGCCGCCGCGCTCGGGAACAACCGGACGTTCTCCGGCTTCGGCATGACGGCAGGACAGCTCGGGCGGCAGTAGATGCCGGTCGTGGTGACGGCGACGTAGAACCACCCGTCAAAGCGCGGGTCACGGCTCTCCATGGCCGCGAACGCGACCTCGTCCTCGATCACCCTGCACATTCTGCCGCTCGGGCCCGGGCCCGGACTGGCGGGCATCGGACGCCGACCTTCCCGGCCGCCGCCTCCCGGCGCGGGTGTCTGGTGGTGACGTTGCCGACCGATGCCCGCCAGCGCCGGCCGCGGGCGGCGGCCAGGCTTGCCGCATGATGGTCAACCAACTCGCTCAAGGCCGATCGGCCACCTATCGCCGGGCGCTGTCCCGGCGGGACTTCCGCCTGCTCTGGCTCGGCTCATCCGTCTCGCTGGTGGGGGACGGGATGACGCTCGTCGCCCTGACGTGGCTGGTGCTGTCCCAGCCGGGCGGCGTCGAGCGGGTGGGGTTGCTGACCGTCTGCTACACGCTGCCGGTGTTCGTGGGCGGGCTGCTGACCGGTCCGATCCTGGACCGGTTCGACAAGCGGCACGTACTGGCCGTCGACAGCGCGGTCCGCGGGGTGGCGATGGCGGCCATCCCGATCATGTCGGCCGTGGGGGAGGTGCCCCAGGCGCTCCCGTTCGTCGTGGCCGTCGTGTACGGGCTGTTCAAGATGGTGCCGCTGGCCGGCTTCCCGGCGGCGATCCCCGATCTGGTCCCCGAGGAGGACAGGGACGCGGCCAACGCGCTGGAGAGCCTGAGCTTCAGCCTCGCCGGGATGATCGGGCCCGCGTTCGGCGGGCTCCTGATCGCGCAGTTCGGCAGCGAGGCCGTGCTCGCCTTCGACGCGCTCTCGTACGCGCTGTTCGCCCTGGCCGCTCTCGCCATCCGCCGCCCCCTCACGCCCCAGGCGCCGGCGGACGAGACCGGGCCGAGCCACGTTCCGGGCGATGGCACCAGGAGCAAGGTTCTGACACTGCTCAAGGATCGCGTGCTGGTCATGACCACGCTCTCGTTCATGGCCTTCAACATCGCCATGGGCATGCTGATCGTCGTCGCGCCCTGGCTGGCCAAGACCCAGCTCGGCGGCGGACCGCAGATTCTGGGCCTGCTGATGGCCGCCCTGTCCGCGGGCGAACTGGCCGGCGCGGCGGCGGCCGGTGCCCGGTCCCCGCAGGGCCGCCCGGTGCGGGCCATCGCCGTGGTCCAGCTCATCGCCGGCGCCGGGTTCCTGGCGCTCCTCAGCGTCCCGTACACGCTGGGGGTCGCCGCGGGCTTCTTCGTCATCGGCATGTTCAGCGCGCCGATGACCATCTGGGCGCAGTCACTGCGCATGGCGCGCATCCCGGCACCGCTGCGCGGCAGGGGCTTCGCCATCCTCAGGACGCTCATGCAGGCAACGCCTCCCATCGGCGCCGCCATTGTCACGCCCCTGCTCGCAGCGGGGATGCTCGGCCCGGCCGTGCTCGTGATGGCCATCGTGGCGGCGGCACCCGCGCTCACCCTGCTAACGATGCGGCATTGACCATCCACCATCGTGAGGAACGCCCGGGGAGCACAACGTACGTGGCCCGCATCCGCACGCCGGGAACCGTCGCCCGGATCGCCTTTGGACCGGGCGGGGATGGGCAGGAGGGTGGATGGGCCCCCACGGCGAAGGAGGAGACGGCGATGCTGGTGAGCACGCGCAACAGGATTCCGGCCAGAGTGGTGGGGATCACCAGGGGAGAGGCGACGGCGAACGTGGAACTGGATGCCGCCGGGGTGCGGCTGGTGGCGGCCATCACGGTGGAGGCCGCGGACGAGCTCGGGCTGCGGGAGGGCAGCGAGGTGGTCGCCATGGTCAAGGCGTCGGACATGATGCTGGGAGTGGAGCACTGAGCCGGAGACCGCCCCGCGCCGGAGACCGCCCCGCGCCGGAGACCGCCCCGCGCCGGAGACCGCCCCGCGCCGGAGACCGCCCCGCGCCGGAGACCGCCCCGCGCCGGAGGCCGGGCCGATGTCGACGGCGAGGCACCCGAGCCCGCCGGAAAGGTGTGTTCGGGTGCCTCGCGTACCAGCCGTAACAGCGTGTCCCAGACCGTCGGCAGGCCAGGCCGGGACGCCAGCCGGGCGCTGGCGCGAGCCGCGCGTCCGCTGGTCGCTCCGCCTGCTGCGCGTTCGCACGCGGCGGCCGCCCGCCAGGTGAGGCAGTGAAGTGCCGACCATCCCCATCACTGGTTAGACGCGGGCGATTTCACCCGGTGCCGACCGCGGTATTGGTGATGGGCGCTCTCACGGCCCCGTTTCCCAAGCTGTCATCTGGCGTGGGTGTCACTCTTCTGCGTCGTCACCAGTCGGCCACCACCACTTCTGGTGATCTTCTTCCTCCTGCTTGAAATCGCCACGCCAGAAGTCGTGGTCGTGGTGGCGTTCGAAGTGACGGCGCCGTTGGTCGTCGCGGTTGAAGTTGTGGTTGAAGTTGTGGACGTTGAGTTGGACGTCCTCGCGGTTGAAGTGGCGCGGGCGGACGCACCGGACGCAGGGGCGCTTGACGTGGTGCTTCACGACCGGCTGCGGGACGTGCACCACGCGCGGTGCCGGCTTCGGCGCCGGCGGCCCACCGGCCTGGACGGCGGGGAACCCGGCGCTCGCGCCGGCGATCCCCTGGGCGAGTGGAAGGAACATGCCACCGGCGACCACGCCGGCAAGAGCTAGTGCCGCGAACCGCCCATGGCGTGACGTTCGCCGATTCTCTGTATTCACGTGCTCTCGTTTCCGTTCATGGATAGATCGGCTCGGAATCCGGTATCCGCCATTTCTGCGGACACTCAGACAGAAGCAGACGTACCCCTACAGATAGTCTCAGCTACCTCCTTAAGCCCAAACAACCTGTCAAAACCTAAAGGTGTTATTCAGCCACGATTTTGATGTTTACGAACAACAGTCACTGAGGGCCGGTAAGGAACTTTTGCCCCGTTTGTCCAGAATGCCTCTCATTGGCAGCGGCGCCACAAACACGCCTCCCGGCACATTCCAGCCCGGCGGGCGCCGCCGGCACGACCGCCGGCGGCCGGCCCGGGCGGTCGAAATATTGACGTTTTCTTGACGGCATGATCACGTAACCGGAGCGCATGCCTAACTAGGGTTCACTCGTCTTGATGTTCTCTTTGACGGAGGTGGCCCCGGTGGCCGACGTGGACCGGCGTGCGGCGGCGCCGGGAGCCCTTCGACAGTGGCTGCTGAAGGGCCTGCAACGCCCCGAGGGCCTCATGAGCCATCCGCAGCGGGAGGAGACCCCAGGCCATCGCCACGCGTGGTGGCAGGTGATGTGCCTGACGGGCGTGGACTACTTCTCCACCCTCGGCTACCAGCCCGGCATCGCCGCCCTGGCCGCCGGCGCGCTCAGTCCCGTGGCCACGTTGCTGCTGGTCGCGCTGACACTGTTCGGCGCGTTACCCACCTACCGGGCGGTGGCCGAGCAGAGCCCGCACGGGCTGGGCTCGCTGTCGATGCTGGAGCGCCTGCTGCCCGGCTGGCGCGGCAAGCTGCTGGTGCTGTTCCTGCTCGGGTTCGTGGCGACCGCCTTCATCGTCACCATCACCCTGTCGGCGGCCGACGCCACCGCGCACATCCTGCACAACCCGTTCGTGCCGCCCGCCTGGGCGGACTGGCAGGTGCCGGTCACCCTGCTGCTGATCGCCGCGCTGGGCGGCGTGTTCCTGGCCGGTTTCAGCGAGGCCATCTCGATCGCGGTCGTCCTGGTCGCCGTCTACCTCCTGTTCAACGTGGTCGTGGTGGCCACCGCCGTACAGCGCGTGATCGCCCGCCCGGGACAGGTGGACAACTGGCAGAACATCCTGGCCGCCGACTACTCCAGCCCGGTCGCGATGGTGGCCGTCTCCCTGTACGTGATGCCGAAACTCGCCCTGGGCCTGTCCGGCTTCGAAACCGGGGTGGCGGTCATGCCGCTGATCAGGGGAGACCTGGCCCCGCGGATCAAGGGCGCGCGCAAGCTGCTGACCACCGCCGCGCTCATCATGAGCGTCTTCCTGATCACCTCCAGCTTCGCCACCACCGTGCTCATCCCGGCCGCGGAGTTCGCCGAGGGCGGCTCGGCCAACGGGCGTGCGCTGGCCTACCTGGCCCACCTGTACCTGGGTGACCGGTTCGGCACCGCGTACGACCTGTCCACCATCGCCATCCTGTGGTTCGCCGGCGCGTCCGCGCTGGCCGGGCTGCTCAACATCGTGCCGCGCTACCTGCCCCGCTACGGCATGGCCCCGGACTGGACCCGCGCCATCCGGCCCATGGTGCTGGTCTTCACCGGCATCGCCTTCCTCATCACCCTGTTCTTCGACGCCGAGGTGGACGCCCAGGGCGGCGCGTACGCCACCGGGGTCCTGGCCCTGATCCTGTCGGCCGCCGTCGCGGTCACCCTGTCGGCGTGGGTCCGGCGGCGCGCCAGGGCCGCCGTCGGTTTCGGGTTCGTCGCGCTGGTCCTCGCCTACGCCACCGTCGCCAACATCATCGAACGGCCCGACGGGCTGGTGATCGCGTCGCTGTTCGTGCTGGCCATCGTGGTCATCTCGCTGATCTCCCGGGCCACCCGCTCCACCGAGCTGCGCGTGACCCACATCCACCTGGACGACCACGCCCGCCGTTTCATCAACGAAGCCGGCGAGATCTACCTGGTCGCCAACGAACCCCATCTCCGCGATCAGAAGGAGTACATCGACAAGGCCCGCGAGGCCTGGGAGCTGCACCGCCTGCGCACCAGCGAGGGCCTGCTCTTCCTGGAGGTCACCATCCCCGACGCCTCCGAGTTCGCCGGCGAGCTCCGCGTCACCGGCGAGGAACGCCACGGCTTCCGCATCCTGCGCATGCGGAGCACCACCATCGCCAACGCCATCGCGGCCCTGCTGCTGTACCTGCGTGACCAGACCGGCAAGACTCCGCACGTCTACTTCCACTGGGCCGCCGAGGGCAACCCCATCGCCGCCCTGCTGCGCTATCTCGTCTTCGGCGGCGGCGACGTTCCGCCCCTGACCAGGGAGGTCCTCCGCCAGGCCGAGGCCGATCCCGGCCGCCGTCCCATCGTCCACGTCGGATAGCGATCTACGTTGTAAAGGGTGCGGCGCTTCACAAGAAGGTGAGAAGCGGCGAGCGGGAAGTGGTGAGTGGTGACAATCGGGCGGCCGCCTGCCTTCACCGGTGGGCGTGCCCGGCCGGCATTCGCGGTGTCGGTGCTTCGAGTCACTGGGCGGGGGGCCTTCATGATGGCGTTGCGGGGGAGTGCCGCGCGGATCGCCGCGCCGCCGGTGGCGGGGTTGGTGCCCGTCGAGCACGCCACGTAGTCGCGCGTTCGGTGGGCGAGAGCCGCTCCAGCAGGACCAGCACCGCGAGCTCCAGCGCTTCGCCGCGCTCGGCGCCGAGGTAGGGGTCGGCCGCGGTGTCGACTTTCCGCCCCCGGTCACCCGGCTGTCGCGGGGGTGGCCGATCGCGGGAGAGATCATCGCACCGAGTTTCTACACTGTCCTTCCACATCGCAATCGAAGTGTGGCAAGTTGGGAGTGTCTGCACGCCTGGCGGCGAGGACGTCGATCTTCAGGAGTAGTGATGAGCACCGATTCCCGCACCGGCGCCGCACCCGCGCCCACCGGCCCGCTCAACCGGGTGGACTACAGCCAGCGCATCCCCAACAACGTCGGCCTGGCGGGCGCCCGCCGCCTGCGGCGGGCGCTGGAGAGCTGGCAGCCGAAGTTCCTGGACTGGTGGAAGCAGCTCGGCCCGGCGCTGCCCACCAAGGACGTCTACCTGCGGACGGCGGTCGCCGTGGGCCGTGACGGCTGGGCGCACTTCGAGCACGTCCCCATGGACGAGTACCGCTGGGGGATCTTCCTGGCCGAGCGTGACCCCGGCCGCAGGGTCAACTTCGGCAAGCACAAGGGCGAGCCCGCCTGGCAGGAGGTGCCCGGCGAGCACCGGGCCGCCCTCATGCGGCTGATCGTCGTGCAGGGCGACACCGAGCCCGCCTCGGTGGAGCAGCAGCGCATCCTCGGCAACACCGCGCCGAGCATCTACGACCTGCGCAACCTCTTCCAGGTCAACGTGGAGGAGGGCCGCCACCTGTGGGCGATGGTCTATCTGCTGCACGCCTACTTCGGGCGCGAGGGGCGGGAGGAGGCCGAGCAACTGCTCAAGCGCAACTCCGGCGACCTCAACGCGCCGCGCATCCTGGGCGCCTTCAACGAGGAGACCACCGACTGGCTGCAGTTCTTCATGTTCACCTACTTCACCGACCGCGACGGTAAATACCAGCTCGGCACCCTCAAGGAGTCGGCGTTCGACCCGCTGGCGCGTACCTGCCAGTTCATGCTCAAGGAGGAGGCCCACCACATGTTCGTGGGCACCACCGGGGTGGAGCGGATCCTGGAGCGTACCGCCGGGCTCATGAGGGAGCACGGCACGGCCGACGTCTTCCCGTACGGCGGCATCTCGCTGGACGTCATCCAGAAATATCTGAACTTCCAGTACGCCGTGTCGATGGACCTGTTCGGCTCCGAGCAGTCCACCAACGCCGGCAACTACTACACCGCCGGCCTGAAGGGCCGCTGGATGGAGACCCGGCGCAAGGACGACCACGTGTTGCTGGATGCCACCCGCGAGCTGCGTCACATCGAGGACGGGCAGATCCGTACGAGGACCGTGCCGATGCTGAGCGCGCTCAACCTCGACCTGCGCGACGAATACGCGGCCGACTGCGCGGGCGGCGTGCGCCGCTGGAACCGGGTGCTGGCGGCCGCCGGCGTGGCCGAGCGGCTCTACCTGCCGCACGAGGGCTTCAACCGCAAGGTCGGCGGCTACGCCGGCCACCACGTGACCCCGCACGGCGAGGTCGTGACCGAGGCCGCCTGGCAGGACGGCGCCGACCTGTGGCTGCCCACGCCCGCGGACCGGGAGAAGGTCGCCGCCCTCATGGTCCCGGAGTACGAGTACGGCAAGTTCGCCGGCTGGATCGCCCCGCCCAAGACCGGGATCAACGACCAGCCGGTCGAGTTCGACTACGTGCACCTGGCCGACGAGGGGCTCCTCTAGTGCCGGGCGGCGGCCCCGGCGTCCATCCGGTCCCACTCGGCCTGGGCCCGCCGGTGCCAGCGGTTGCGCAGGTCGTGGAAGACGGCCGCCGCCCGCGGCCCCGGCCAGGCGTGGTCGAGCAGCTCGGCCGGCAGGTCGGGGTCGAGGAACGGGAAGCGCCGCCACTCCTGGATGAGCAGCACCTGGTTGACGAACGCCGCCCGGTCCGAGGCGACCACCCGGCCCTCGAAGTCCTCGATGAAGCCCACATAGCGCTTCTCCACGTCGTCGAGGTCCCACGCGGCGCTGATCAGCTTGGCGGTGTCGCCGATCTCCGCCGACGACCCCGTCCAGGCGTAGGCCCGGTCGGCCAGGTCCAGCTCGCGGATGACCTCGCGCACCTCGGCCTCCTTGGCCGCGTCGGGCACCACCCAGAGCGTGGGGGCGGGCGAGCCGAGCCCGAGCCAGGTGAGCTTGGTGCGCAGCCGGTGGCGGAGCCGGCGCTGGGTCTCCGGCACCCCGGCGGTCAGCACGAGCCAGCGGCCGTCCCAGGCGTGCGGGCGGCGCATGAAGCCGTAGATGCGCTCGGTGCCCGCGCGCAGCAGCCGGTCGCCGGCCTCGGTGAGGTTCCAGCGCACCCTGCGGCCGTGCCGGACCGACTCCAGCAGGCCCTCGGCGGCCGTGCGCGACAGCGCCTGCCGTGCGGACTTCTCCTCCACGCCGAGCGCGCCGAGCGCGTCGACCAGGGTGCCGGTCCACACCTCGCCGCCACGCGGGAGCACGAACTCGCCGAGCACCGTCAGCAGGAGCGAACGGGCGCCGGCCGAGCCCCTCTCCCGCCGGCGCTCCACGGTCCCGGCCGCCGGGCCGGGCTCCGGGCGCGGTTCGCGCGGGGTCACGCGGGCCTCCTGTCCTTCGACGACGACGCGCATTCTGCCAGGTCGGGCGGGGCGGCAGGGAGCGCCTGCGCTGCCCGCCCGGCCGGCGACAAATGCTACAGGGGATTGACGATGAGTATCGTATACGTCGAAAGTTGGCAGGGAACCCCCTCGTCTGACGGAGCGCGCCTTGACTGTCACCGCTGAAACCACCGACGCGGCCCGGCCGGTGGTCCGCTTCGCCGTCTCCCCGGACCGCTACCGCCACTGGCGGCTCGACGTGGACGGGGCGGTGGCCACCGTCACCCTGCGGGTGGACGAGCACGGCGGCCTGGTCCCGGGCTACGAGCTCAAGATGAACTCCTACGACCTCGGCGTGGACATCGAGCTGTACGACCTCGTTCAGCGGCTGCGCTTCGAGCACCCCGGGGTCAAGGCGGTGGTGCTGACCGGCGGCCTGGAGCGGATGTTCTGCGCCGGGGCCAACATCAGGATGCTCGCCCAGTCCACGCACGCCTGGAAGGTGAACTTCTGCAAGTTCACCAACGAGACCCGCAACGGCATCGAGGACGCCACCGAGCACTCCGGCCAGACCTGGATCGCCGCGCTCAACGGCGCCGCCGCCGGCGGCGGCTACGAGCTGGCGCTCGCCTGCGACCAGATCGTCCTGGCCGACGACGGCTCCTCGGCCGTGTCCCTGCCCGAGGTGCCCCTGCTCGGCGTGCTGCCGGGCACCGGCGGCCTGACCCGCCTGGTGGACAAGCGGCACGTGCGCAAGGACCGCGCCGACCTGTTCGCCACCAGGTCCGAGGGTTTCCGCGGCCGCACGGCGGTCGAGTGGGGCCTGGTCGACGCCGCCGTGCCGCGCGAGGCCCTGCGGGAGGAGGTGGCCGGGCGCGCTCGCGAGGCCGCGGCGGCGTCCAGCCGGCCCTCGGGCGCCACAGGGGTGCCCCTGACGCCGCTCGACCGCGAGGACGACGGCGAGGCCATCACCTATCCCCACGTGTCCGCGCGGATCGACCGGGCGAACCACCGCGTGGAGATCGCGGTGTCCGGGCCCCAGGACGCCCCGCCGGCCGAGCCGGTGGCCCAGGGCGCCGGCTACTGGCCGCTCGCCGTGACCCGCGCGCTGGACGACCTCGTCCTGCACCTGAGGACCAACGAGCCCGACCTCGGCATCTGGGTGCTGCGCGCGGTGGGGGACGCCGGGCGGGTGCTGGCCTACGACGCCCAGCTACGGGAGATGGCCGGCGACTGGTTCGTCAACGAGGTGCGCCACTACTACAAGCGCACGCTCAAACGCCTCGACGTCACCAGCCGCAGCCTCATCGCCGTGATCGACCCGGGCACGGCCTTCGCCGGTCTGCTGGCGGAGCTGGCCCTTTCCGCCGACCGGCAGTACATGCTGGAGGGCGTCTACGAGGACCGCGACCCCGGCGCCGACCCCGCCACCCTGGTCCTCACCCCCTCCAACGACGGCGACTACCCGATGGGCAACGGCCTGTCGCGCCTGCGGTCCCGGTTCTGGGGCCACGAGCAGGACCTCGACGCGGCCCGCCGCCGGTTCGGCGAGCCGCTCGACGCGGCCGCCGCGGTGGAGCTCGGCCTGGTCACCATGGCCCTCGACGACATCGACTTCGAGGAGGAGCTGCGCATCGCGCTGGAGGAACGCGCCTCGCTGTCGCCGGACGCGCTGACCGGCATGGAGGCCAACCACCGCTTCGTGGGCCCCGAGACCGTGGAGACGAAGATCTTCGGGCGGCTCACCGCCTGGCAGAACTGGATCTTCGTCCGCCCGAACGCCTCCGGCCCCGGCGGCGCGCTGCGCCGCTACGGCACCGGCCGCACGGGCGACTACGACCGCGAGCGGGTGTGACCATGATCGACGGGATGCCGCTCATCGACGCGCACGTCCACGTGCCGGTGCTCGGCACGCTCAAGCCCGCCTGGGTGCGGTGGACGCACGACTTCGGCGCGGACGGCGTGCTGGAGGACGTCTGGGACGCCGCGGGCCGGCCGCGCCCGGCCCGCCTGGACGAGCTCTTCGCCGCCCAGGGGGTGGACGTCGCGCTGCTGTTCTGCGAGTACAGTCCCAAGGCCACCGGCACGCAGCCCTTCGAGGACCTGCTGCCCATCGTGGAGCACAATCCGCGCAGGTTCCGGCCGGTCGCCAACATCAACCCGCACCTGCACTTCCCCGTCGCCGACGAGCTGCGCCGCCAGCTCGACCTGGGCGCGGCCGCGCTGAAGCTGCATCCGGTGCACGGCGGGTTCCGGTGTGACGACGCCGCGCTCTATCCGGCCTACCACGTGCTGGAGGAGCGGGGCGTGCCGCTCGTGGTGCACTGCGGCACCAGCTCCTTCCCCGGCTCCGCCAACGAGAACGCCGACCCCGCCTTCCTCATCCCGGTCGTGCGCGACTTCCCCGGCCTGAACGTGGTGCTGGCGCACGGCGGGCGCGGCTGGTGGTACGACGCGGCCGCCTTCCTGGCCCTGTCGAACGACACCGTGTGGCTGGAGCTGGCCGGCCTGCCACCCAAGCGGCTCCCCGAGTACTACGCCCGGTACGACCTCACCCGCCTGGCCCGAAAGTGGATCTTCGGCACCGACTGGCCCGGCGTCCCCGGCACCGCCGCCAACGCGCGCGCGGTGGCCGGCCTCCTGCCTGACGAGGTGGCCCGCGCCGTGCTCGCGGGGAACGCGCTGAAGGTGTACTCCGGCCTCCGTCCGTGACCGGTGCGGCCCGCCTGCTGATGTATGTCTGTTTTATGGCGGGTAGTCCAGTTTCCGGGGGGAGGCTGGACGATGAGCGGACACGAGCACAGGGAACGGCCAGGCGACGGTGAGGAGCGGCTGGGGGCCGACGGTGAGATGTCGCGGCGGCGGTTCTCGCTGCTGGGAGCGGCGGCCATAGGGGCGGCCGGGCTGTCGCGGCCGGCGCCGTCCCGTCCCCCCGGCAGGGCGGCGTCGGACCCCACGGGGTCTCCGGGACCGGCGGGGCGGCGGCCGGCGACGCCGGCCGGCTTCGTCCTCGGGCACGAGCAGTTCCGCACGCCCGAACTGGTCGCGGCCGCCGAACGCGCCGAGCGGCGGCACCGGCGAGGCGCTCAACGAGCAGGCCGGCACCGGCCGCTTCGGCCGCTACCCCGAACGCCACGACCGCCTGGTGGAGGCCATCCAGCTCATCCGCCGCCTGTGGACCGGCAAGCGCACCACCTTCAAGGGCGACTACTACCGGACCGACCAGTACAGGTTGTACGACGTGCCCGACCAGCCGGTGCCCATCTACGTGGCCGCGAGCGGGCCCAGGAGCGCCCACCTGGCCGGCCGGTACGGCGACGGCTGGATCACCCAGGTCAAGGACCTGACCAACCCGGCCCTGCACGACCAGTTCGTCAAGGGCGCCCGCGCCGCCGGCAAGGACCCCGACAGCATGCCGAAGCTGGTGGAGACCTGGGTGGTCGTCGGCGACCGGGCCCAGGCCGAGCAGGCGGCCCAGAAGTGGCGCTTCACCGTGCACGGCTTCGGCGACCTGCTCTACCAGCCCAACCCGGTCACCATCCAGCGCATCGCGGAGAGGCGCTGGACGCTGCCGGAGGTCTACCGATCGTGGCCGCGCGGCACCGATCCCGACGTACACGTCAAGGCGCTGCAGCGGATCATCGACGCCGGCGGCACGCCGTTCGTCCACTCCGGCCAGGAGGATCAGGCACGCGTGATCGACTTCTACGCCCGCGCGGTGCTGCCCCACCTGCGCCCCTGAGCCCGGCCCGCCATCGATGAGTTCCGCCGCTCCCGCCGGTCTACATTCCGACCATCGAGAAGGAGCGAGCACATGCCCGAGCCCAAGACCCACACCCTCACGGTGCCTGGCGCGGTTCTGCACTACGACGTACGGGAGGCCGAGGCGGACGGCGCCCCGGTGCTGCTGATGATCGGATCGCCGATGGACGCCACCGGCTTCGGCACCCTGGCCGGGCACTTCGCCGACCACACGGTGGTGACCTACGACCCGCGCGGGGTGGGCCGGAGCCGGCGGACCGACGGCGCCGCCGAGTCGACGCCCGACCAGCACGCCGACGACCTGCACCGGCTGATCACCGAGCTGGGCGGCGGGCCGGTGGACATCTTCGCCAGCAGTGGCGGCGCCGTCAACGCGCTGGTGCTGGTGGCCCGGCACCCGGAGCAGGTGCGCACGCTCGTGGCGCACGAGCCGCCGGCCGTCCAGGTCCTGCCGGACCGGGAGGAGGCGCTGGCCGCGACCCTGGACATCCGCCGCACGTACGAGCAGGACGGCTTCGGGCCCGCGATGGTGAAGTTCCTCGCGATCTCCAGTCTGCAGGGGGAGATCCCGGCCGACTTCGCCGGCCGGCCCATGCGGAGCCCGGCGGAACTCGGCCTGCCGGCGGAGGACGACGGCGCCCGCGACGACGCGCTGTTCGGACAGAACCTCATCACCTGCACGCACCACGAGCACGACTTCGAGGCCCTGCGCGCGGCCTCGACCCGCGTCGTCGTGGGCGTCGGGATCGAGTCGGAGGGGCAGCTCGCCTGCCGCGCGGGCCGGGCGATCGCCGACCGGCTCGGCAGCGAGCCGGTGACGTTCCCCGGCAACCACGGCGGCTTCCTCGGAGACGAGTTCGGCATGCCGGGAGACCCGGACGCGTTCGCCGTCACGCTGCGGCAGGTCCTGGCCTGCTGACGCCCCCGAACCGCCCCGCTCACACGGCGGGGCGGCCCAGGTCGCGTAGCTGGTCGGGGGTGAGGGTGCTGACGTTCTGGTCGATGGGCGACTCGGAGTACTGGTGGATGGTCCAGGACTTCCAGTCGGCGGGCGGGACGACCGTCCCCTTCTCCTTGCCGTAGTGGGCGACCCACAGCGGATACTCCGACAGGCCGTGGCCGTAGGTGTTGGCGAAGCGCCAGCCGCTGTAGAACATCGGGGTGATGCCGGTCTTGTCCTTCACGTACGACAGCCAGGTCCTGGCCCAGTCGTTGACCTCGGAGACGGTCTTGCCGTCGGTGGTCTCCAGGTCCAGGACCAGCAGGTCGCCGCGCTTGGCGGGCTGGGCGTTAACCGTGGCCAGGAAGAAGTTCGCCTCGGCGATGGGATTGTCGCGGGGATGCCCGTAGTGGTACGCCCCGCGGACGATGCCCTTCTTGCCCAGCTCCTGCCAGTGCCGGGCGAAGGAGGCGTCGCGGAAGTCGAGGCCCTCGGTGGCCTTGATGATGCCGAACTGGGCGGGACTGTCGGCCCAGTCGTACATGGGCTCGTAGTGGGAGACGTCCAGGCCGTAGGTGTACGACCCGGCCTCCGGCGCGGCTTCGACGTCGTTCGACCTGGCGAGAGCCGTGCCGGTCACGCTCGCGACGGCGAGGATTCCGGCCACGAGCGCGGCGGCGACGACGAAGCTGAGATGCTTGGTGTACGGGCGGAGACGATCTTTCAGGGTATGGGCCATTGCGGCGAGCCGGGGCTTGAGCATGGGGGCTTTGACTCCTTGCTTCCATGCCGCCTACCGGGTCGGTGATCCTGAAGACCCAGGACACCACTGCACGGTTCGGTCAAAGGGGCGGCGGCGCGGTGCCTGCGCGGACGATGGTCTGCCCGGGGTTTACCGCGATTACGCAAAAAGGTATATACCTGCACAAATCGCGGCAAGTCAGATAAATCAGATTTTGCAATGTACGTCGCTGGAAAGCGGGAGAAACCCCGTATCCACCGGCGGTTCGCGCCCCAGGTAAAACTTTCCCCCGACCCTTCCTTCCCTGGCTCCGGGAGCCGCAGGCCGCCCTTCCCCGGCTCCTGGACCCGCGGGCCGGGCCCTTATCCGGCGCCCTGCCCAAGTCCCGGCCCGGCGGTGGATCAGGTGCTGCCGGCCGTGGAGGCCAGGTAGCCGGCCAGCACGACGGCGTGATTGATCTCGGGATTCTTCGCGCCGTACAGCAGGGTCACCGACGGGTGCTCGCGACCGGCCCGCCGGAGCACGTCCACCGCCGGGTTGCCGTCGAGCTCGGCGGTGTAGCGGGCCGAGAACTCCTCGAACCGCTCGGCCCGGTGGCCGAACCAGGTCCGCAGCTCCGGACTCGGCGCGACTTCCTGCAGCCACAGATCCAGCTCGGCCTGCTCCTTGGCGACACCCCGCGGCCAGAGCCGATCGACGAGAACCCGGAACCCGTCGCCGGCGTCCGGCTCGTCGTAGATCCGCTTGATCAGGAAGGACATGCCTCACATCGTCGCACCTCGGAGCCCTCGCCCCTGATTCGCCGCCGAGCACGGCGTGTCGCCCGAAGGTGGTCAGGACTCCGGCCGGCGCAGGCGGTCGACGGCCTTAGCGAAGGCGGTCATGCGCGTATCGAGCGCGAGCCCGGTGAACCGCACCGGCACCGGCCCCGGGGTGGCGAGGACGATGACGCGTCGCCGGCGTGAGACGCGCGCCTACCGCGCGATCGTCCTGCGCCACCTGATCTCGCCGTCGTGCGATTCGCCGGTGGGAGCGAGCCCGGCGGCGGTGGCGACGGCGGCGGAGGCCCGGTGGTCGGGGTGGATGTGGGCGATCACGGTGTGTACGTACTGCTGCTCGCCGAGCCAGGCGACGAGCCCGGCGGCGGCCTCGGTGGCGATGCCCCGGCCCTGCCACGGAGTCCCGACCACCCAGGCGATCTCCGCGACGACCCCGGGCGGGGACGGGCTGAGCGTCGCCTGGACCGTGCCTGCCAGGCACGCCTGGTCGCGCAGCTCGATCACCCAGTTGAACCAGGAGACGGCCGGGTCCGGCGAGCCCGCGACCAGGCGGGTGTAGCGCGCGCGCAGACCGTCCAGGTCGGCGGGGGCGCCGCCGATGAACGTGTGCAGGGCCGGGTCGCCCAGGACGGAGACCATCTCATCGGCGTGTTCGACCTGGAGCGGCCGGAGTATCAGGCGCCTGGTGCCGATCGTCTCGGCGGCTTGCGGAGTCACGGTGCCACCGTACAAGGTTCGATCAGCGGCATGATTGCTGGGTCAAGCGTGACTTTCCGCGAAAAATCCGGGTAGGTGGGCGTCGCCATGGCGACCCGACCATCGAAGTGCAAGCGAGTTCCGTGATGACCGGCGAACGTGTAGAGCTGGCCCCGACAGACGACCTCCGTTCCATTCGGAGGTGGCCGATCGACTGGGATCTGGCCACCTTACGAGCACGGGTGCGCGGCCTGGCCCGCGCGGCGGGACTGACACCCGCGCCGAGGGTCGAGGACCTGGTGATCGCTGTCCACGAGGCGGCCGTCAACGTGCTGGAACACGGCGGCGGGCGGGGCACCGTGTGCTGCTGGCACGACCGGGACACGATCACCGTGCAGGTCACCGACACCAGCGGGCGGCTGTCCCCCGAGCAGGTGCCGCACCGGCAGCCCAGGCCGAGCGTCCGCGGCCACGGCCTGTGGCTGATCCGGCAGACGTGCGACGAGCTGAGGATCGACAGCCGGCCCGGATTCGGCCTGATACGGCTGCGCATGCGCCTGCGCCACGGACAGCGGTAGCCGCTCCCGCGCGCGGCGGACAGCCCTGCGCGCGGGGTGCCGCCGCTACGACAGGGGCGGAGGCAGGCCGGGGGCTCCGGCGAAGGCGGCGCGGTCGAGGTCGGGCAGCCACTGGCGGCGCGGATCGTAGGGCCGGAAGTTGTCCTCGACGAAGCGGATGAGCTTGGCCAGCAGCGGATGGTGGTTCTGCCGGTGGCACAACAAGGAGCACGGGTAGACCGGGACGGGGTCCACGACCGGGATCCGGACCGTGCCCGGATGCCAGGGGAGCTGGCTCCGCTCGCCCACGAACCCCAGGCGGTCACCGGCGCCGACCCCCTCCACGAAGTAGTCCCAGCCGAAGTCCGGCCCCGAGTCGTCGATCCGGAAGCCGAACGCGGCCCCGAGCAGGCGGTAGTACTCGGCCCACTCGCTGCCCGCGGCGTTGCCGGGCATCCACACGGTCGCCCCGGCCAGCAGCCCGATCGCCACCTCCGGCCGGTGGGCGAGGGGGTGGTCGCGGCCGACCAGCAGGTGCACCGGCTCCAGGTAGGCCGGTACGGGCCGGAGCTCCTCCTCCAGCGTCCCGCTGACGCGGACGAAGGCGGCGTCGACGGACCCGCGGACGAGCGTGTCGCGGGCGGATCTGAGCCCGTTCGAGGTGGTGACGACCACGTCCACGTCCGCAGTGTCCCGGTGGAAGGCCCGGATCAGATCGACGGATCCGGCCAGCCTGGTGTCCAGCACGTCCACCCGGAGCGAGCGGCGCCGGCCGCGCAGCACCCCGATCGCCTGGTCGGCGATGCCGACGAGGGTGCGCGCGTGGTGCAGGAACGCGCTGCCGTCGGCGGTCAGGTCGGCCCCGTTGCGGGTGCGGTAGAACAGCCGCACGCCGAGGTCGGACTCCAGCTTCGCGATCCGCTTGGAGACGGCCTGCTGGCTCACCCCCAGCCGCGCCGCGGCCTCGCTGAAGTAGCGGTCCTCGGTGACGGCGACGAAGGCGCGCACGGTGCCGAGATCGAGATCCGGCATCACCTCCTCCACAACTGATGGTTGTTGCAAATCGGCGTGTCGATTGTTGGACAACCGGTCCTGCCCTCGGGTCGAATACTCGCTCGCTGGGGTGAGCCTACAACCAGGAGGCGTGGTTTCTGTGGAGTCTTTTGCGCACCTGCACGTGCATACCGAGTACAGCATGCTTGACGGCGCCGCCAAGGTGGGGCGGCTGGTGGACGAGGTGTCCCGGCAGGGCATGCCGGCCGTGGCGATGAGCGATCACGGCAACGTGCACGGCGCGTACGAGTTCTTCCACACGGCCCGCAGGGCGGGCATCAAGCCGATCATCGGCATGGAGAGCTATGTCGCGCCTGCCTCCCGCCATCACCGGCAGCCGGTGTACTACAGCGACAACCTCGCGCTGCGCAGGTCGAACGACGACACCGGCGAGGGCGGCGACGTCTCCGGGCGCGGCCTGTACACGCACATGACGATGTGGGCGGCCGACGCCCAGGGGCTGCGGAACCTGTTCCGGCTGCAGTCCCGGGCATGGCTGGAGGGACACGTCCAGAAATATCCCCGCATGGATGATGAGCTGCTCGCCGAGCACGGCCAGGGCGTCATCGCCACCACCGGCTGCCCGTCCGGCGAGGTGCAGACCCGGCTGCGGCTCGGCCAGTACGACCGGGCCGTCGAGGCCGCCGCCCGGTATCGTGACCTCTTCGGCGCCGGCAACTATTTCCTGGAGCTGATGGACCACGGCCTCGCCATCGAGCGCCGGGTCCGCGACGACCTGCTCAGGCTGGGCCGCGAGCTCGGGCTGCCGCCGCTGGCCACCAACGACTCCCACTACGTCACCGAGGACCAGTCCCGGGCGCACGACGTGCTGCTGTGCGTGGGCACCGGCAAGCGGCTCGCCGACACCGACCGGTTCCGGTTCAGCGGCAGCGGCTACTACATCAAGTCCGCGGCGGAGATGCGCGCGCTGTGGGACGGCGAGGTGCCGGGCGCCTGCGACAACACGCTGCTGATCGCCGAGCGGGTCGGCGACTACGGCGAGGTGTTCGCCCACCGGGACCTGACGCCGCGCTACCCCGTCCCCGAGGGCGAGAGCGAGTCGAGCTGGCTGCGCAAGGAGAGCCTGGCGGGGGCGCGGCACCGCTACGGCGACCACCCGCCGCAGGCGGTGCTGGACCGCATCGACTACGAGCTGTCGGTCATCGACGCGATGGGCTTCCCCGGCTACTTCCTGGTGGTCGCCGACATCTGCCGGTACGCCCGGGAGCACGGCATCGGCCTCGGCCCCGGCCGCGGCTCGGCCACCGGTTCGATCGTCGCCTACTGCACCGGAATCACCCAGCTCGACCCGATCGAGCACAAACTCATCTTCGAACGCTTCCTCAACCCCGAGCGCATCACCATGCCGGATGTCGACCTCGACTTCGACGACCGGCGGCGGGACGAGATGATCGACTACGTCACCCGCAAGTACGGCGACGACCGCGTCTGCCAGATCGTCACGTTCGGCACCATCAAGGCCAAGGCCGCCATCAAGGACTCCTGCCGCGTGCTCGGCCTGCCGTACGCGCTGGGCGACCGCATCACCAAGGCCTTCCCCGCGGCGGCCGGCGGCAAGGAGATCCCGCTGGCCGCCATCCACGACACCGGGCACCCGCGCCACGGCGAGGCGGCCGAGCTGCGCCAGATGTACGAGCAGGACCCCGACGTCAAAAGGGTGATCGACACCGCCGCCGGCATCGAGAACCTGACCCGGGGCACCGGCATCCACGCCGCCGGGGTGATCCTCTCCAGCGAGCCGCTGGTCGACGTGATCCCGCTGGTCAAGCCGAAGGCCGGCGGCCCGGTCATCACCGGGTTCCCCTTCACCCAGGCCGAGGACATGGGCCTGCTGAAGATGGACTTCCTCGGCCTGCGCAACCTCACCGTCATCGGCGACGCGATCGCGGGCGTGCGCGCCAACAAGGGCATCGACCTCGACATCCGGCAGGTCCCGCTCGACGACCCCGCGACGTACGAGCTGCTGGCGCGCGGTGACACGCTCGGGGTGTTCCAGCTCGACAGCGGCGGCATGCGGGTGCTGCTGAAGCTGATGCAGCCCACCACGTTCACCGACATCGCGGCGGTCAACGCGCTCTACCGGCCCGGCCCGATGGAGATGAACGCCCACACCAACTACGCCCTGCGCAAGACCGGCAGGCAGCCGGTCGAGCCGATCCACCCCGAACTGGCCGACGCGCTCGAACCCATCCTCGGCGACACCTACCACCTGGTCGTCTTCCAGGAGCAGGTCATGGCCATCGCCCAGCAACTGGCCGGCTACTCCCTCGGCGCCGCCGACATGCTGCGCAGGGCCATGGGCAAGAAGAAGAAGGAGGTCCTGGACGCCGAATGGGACCGGTTCTCGGCGGGCATGCGCGAGCGCGGCTTCTCCGCCGAGGCGATCAGGGCGGTCTGGGACGTGCTGGTCCCGTTCAGCGGCTACGGCTTCAACAAGTCGCATACCGCCGGCTACGGCCTGGTCTCCTACTGGACCGCCTACCTCAAGGCCAACCACCCCAGCGAATACCTCGCCGCGCTGCTCACCTCCGTCGGCGACGACAAGGACAAGATGGCCGTCTACCTGGCCGACTGCCGGCGGCTGGGCCTCAAGGTGCTGCCGCCCGACGTCAACGCCAGTCAGCTCGACTTCGCCGCCGTCGGCTCCGACATCCGCTTCGGCCTGGGAGCCGTACGCAATGTCGGCGCCAACGTCGTGGACGCCATCGTCGCCACCCGCGAGGCCGCCGGCCCCTACGAGGGCTTCAACGACTTCCTGGCCAAGGTCCCGTCCGTCGTCTGCAACAAGCGCGTGGTCGAGTCGCTGGCCAAGGCCGGCGCCTTCGACGGCCTGGGACATCACCGGCAGGCCCTGGTCGCGGTGCACGAGCCGGCCATCGACGGGGTCATCGACCTCAAGCGCAACGCCGCCCACGGCCAGGACTCGCTGTTCGGGGAGCCGGGCGAGACCGGCGCCTTCGCGGTCGCCATCCCCGAGGGCGAATGGGACAAGGCCACCCTGCTCGCCTTCGAACGCGAGATGCTCGGCCTGTACGTCTCCAGCCACCCCCTCGACGGTGCCGAGCACGTACTGAACGCCCACCGCGACACCGCCATCGCCGACCTGCTGGCCTCCGGGCGGCAGGACGGCGTGACCCGGATCAGCGGCATCATCTCCGGCCTGCAACGCAAGGTCACCAAGCAGGGCAGCCCGTGGGCGATCCTCACCCTGGAGGACCACGACGCCGCCGTGGAGTGCCTCGTCTTCCCCAAGACCTACCTCCTGTACGGCGAGGAGCTGGCCCAGGACCGCGTGGTCTCCGTACGGGGGCGGATCAACGTACGCGACGAGACGGTGAGCGTCTACGGCGAGGAGCTGACCTTCCTCAACGTCGCCCAGGGGGACGCCGAGCCGCCCGTGGTGATCTCGATCCAGGAGACCCAGCTCAGCCCGCGACTCGTCCGGGAGTTCCGGCACATCCTGACCACCCATCCCGGCCGGGCACCCGTCCACGTGCGCCTGCACCGCCGCGGCGCCGCCGGCGTGCTGCTGCTCCTGCAGCCGTTCCAGGTCACGCCGGAGCCGGCGTTCTACGGCGACGTCAAGGCGCTGCTCGGCGCCGGCGCGATCGGCGTGGCATGACCGGCGACTGGCCGTGCCCCCGCTGCCGCACCGACAACGTCCTGGCCGCCCTGCGCGTGCCGCACACCTGGACGGACGGATCAGGGAACGAGGTATGCGGCGTCAGCGAGGTCCTCCTGTGCGCCCGCTGCGACGCGGACGACCCCGTCGCCGGCCCGATCGTCGCGTACTTCGACGCCCACGGATCCGTGCAGCCGGAGCACGTGGCCCAGCTCGCCGACGACCTGCTCCGCTGGATCGAGCGGGCCCGGCCGGCCCGCTCTGACGGCCGGGGGCCTGGTTCCGCGGCGAGCTGTGACCTGTCCGGCGCCTCGCCGGCGGGCGGTGCGGGCGAGCCGTGACGTGTCCGGGCACCTCGCTCGGCGGGCGAGCCGCGCTGGACCTGGTGATCGCGAGGGCCGGATCCTGGAGCCATGTATCTGAACCCCGAAGCACGCCTGCGTGGCGGCCCGACCGCCCCGGCGTGGGACGGCGCCGCCCGCGCCTTCCACGCCGGGCTGCCCGGCTACGCCCCGACGCCGCTGGCCGAGCTCCCCGATCTGGCCGCCGAGCTGGGCGTCGGCCGGGTGCTGGTCAAGGACGAGTCGTCCCGGCTGGGACTGTCCGCGTTCAAGATCCTCGGCGCCTCGTGGGCGGTGGCCCGGCTGCTGGCGGACCGGTTCGGGCTGGCCGGCCCGGTCGGCACGGAGCCGCTGCGGGCGGCGGTCACGCGGGAGCCGGTGGTGCTGACCACCGCCACCGACGGCAACCACGGGCGGGCGCTGGCCCGGATGGCCCGGCTGGTGGGCGCGCACGCGTACGTCTTCGTGCCCGAGGTGCTGCAGCAGGGGGTGGTCGACCTCATCGCGGAGGAGGGCGCCACGATCGAGCGGGTGGACGGCGACTACGACGAGGCGGTCCGCCGGGCCGCCAAGTACGCCGCCCACACCGGCGCCGAGCTGGTCCAGGACACCGCCTGGGACGGATACGAGCGGGTGCCCGCCTGGATCGTGGACGGCTACCGGACGCTGGCCGCCGAGATCGACGAGTGCGCCACACCCGACCTCGTCGTGGTGCCCGCCGGGGTCGGGTCGCTGGCCCAGGCCGTCGTCACCCACTACCGCGGCCGGGCCCACGTCGTCACCGTCGAGCCGGACTCGGCCGACTGCGTGCGCCGCAGCCTGATCGCGGGTCAGCGCGTGCGGGTCCGTACCGGGGTGACGAGCATGGCGGGGCTCAACTGCGGCACGCCCTCGTCGGCGGCGTGGCCGCACCTGCTGGCGGGGCTGTCCGGGGCCGTCGCCGTCGGCGAGGGGCAGGTCGCGACCGCCGTCGCCGACCTGGCCGGGCTCGGCGTCGCGGCCGGTCCGTGCGGCGCCGCGGCACTCGCGGGAGTGCGCAGGCTGCCGCTCGACCGGCTCGGCCTGGACCGCACCGCCACCGTCGTCCTGCTCAGCACCGAAGGCCCCCCACCCACCCCCGGCACCACCTGACGGCTCCCAGGAAGAGCGCCGCCGCGCACGCCCCCTGCCGTGCGGGGCCCGGCTAAGACGGGAGGAGAGGTCGAGGTGTTGCACCAGGTCCGGCTTGACTTGTACCGCCGCGAGCAGGGGAATGGGGCCGCGAACAGCCATATCGGCATCCACCCAAACGGGCCCACACGCCACCCTAGCCATACGGTGAGGTACCGGACCGTCGCCCCTGGTAGCGGCGGCCGGGCCGGTTCGGCGCCGGCCTGGGCGCCCACCGCGGCCCCGGCCCGCGCCAGGTCAGAGAGTCGTGGCCGAGGAGCCGCGAGGCTTTTGTGACGGCCGCAAAGTCACCGGTATTCCGGCGCTCGATTGACCGCCGGACAGGGACATCACATAGTCAATGGCGGCATAAGGCCCTGCCTGGCCTCCTACCAGGAGCTCCTGCCTGTTCGGTGGTTCGCTCGGAGCCCTCCGGGTGCCGCGAAGAACATGGGTGAGGGGTGCCAGCGGGCTGTCGTTCCACTCAGCACGGTTCACCATTCACCGGAGTGACGCGGGAGGGGATCGCAATGGCGACGTACAAGACCCAGATTCAGTGGGGCGGACCCAATGCCGACTGGCACGACGACGCAGACCTGACCATCGTCATCAACAACCGGGCCGGGGTCGTCCCGGCATCGGGCATGCCGGGCACTGGCACCCAGGTCTCCTGGGCGAGCCCGCAGGGCAACGGATCGGTGACGTTCTTCGAGGACGGCAACAGCTTCTCGGGGTCCGCGCAGTTCAAGGGTGAAGGCCCGGTCGGCTACCGAGGCACGATCAAGCCGTAGCCACGTGGGCGTCCAGCCGCGGTCTCTCCCGCTTCCGTGCGAACGGGACCTGCCCCTCGTCCGGGCACGCGGCTGGACGCCGACTCGTTCCCCGCGCTGACCGGCCGGTTCGCCCGGCGGCGACACGGCGCCCACCCGCCCGCAAATCCACGGAATCGGCCGACACCTCATCTAGTGTCATGCCTTATCCGCCGGGCACTTCGCCTGGCGGCTCGACGAAAGCGCAAGGGATACCGCCGACATGGTCAAGCACACTTCTCCTTCGCGCGGCTGAGAGAAGCGGGCGTGACCGTGGCTGTCCTGTTCGTGCTCCTCGCCGCATTCCTGCTCTCACTCGCCGCCCCGTACGGCGTCGCCCACGCGAACCGCATCGTACCCCTGGAGTACTGCGGGATCCCGGACGACTTCGTCGACGCGGCGCTGCTCGATCCGATCGCCTGGATCCAGCCCGTCCCCGCGCCGGCCGCCGCCGAGCCCACGCTGGAGCAGCGCGCCAGGTTCGCCGGGTTCCCCGGCGTGGCGGCGATCGACCTGGTGGACAGGAACGGCAACGCGGCCAGGAAGGTGATCGCCACCTGGTCCACGAACGTCGATGAGGTGATGGAGCACACCGGCGAGCTGGCCGTCTCCGCCGACGACGGCGAGACCTTCGGCGTCCCCCGGGCCGCGCCCCTGCGCGAGGCTCCGCTCCAGTTGCTCGACGGGCGCCTGTTCGCCACCCGCTACTACCTGACGCAGGTGGACGGGCACACCAGCCGGCTCGGCGTGCTCACCTCGACCGACGCGGGGGAGACCTGGACACGATCGACGGCCACCTTCACCACCCCGGACGAGCTGGCCGGCCTCGGCGTCGCGCACGGCATGCCGATCCAGTTGCTCGACGGCACGATCCTGGTGACCGCCTACAACCCCTACGGCCCCACCGCCGCCTTCAAGGCCGAGCTGTACGCCAGCCGCGACGGCGGCCGGACGTTCGCCAGGCGCGGTGTGATCGCCGAGCCGAGCGACGGTTTCACCTACAACGAGGCGGCCGTCGAGCAGGTGGCCGACGGCAGCCTGCTGGCCGTGCTGCGGCGCGACGGCGGCCCCTACTCCACGCTGCACCACAGCCGCTCGACCGACGACGGCGCGACCTGGTCGCCGGTGGACTTCCTGCGGCTGCCGGGGCAGGACTGCGCCGTCCGCGGGGTCGCGCCGAGGCTGCTGCTGATGCCCGACGGCGTCCTGGTCCTCAGCGCCGGCCGCCCGGACAACTGGATGACCGTCTCCCTCGACGGCCGCGGCGACTCCTGGGGACTGCCCCGGGTGACCTACCACAACCGCGACGGCGTCTTCGACAAGCGCGGCTCGTCCGGTTACACCGGCATCGCCGCCATCGGCTCCCATCGGCTGGTTCAGGTCTTCGACAACTGCAAGCTCCCGGGCAAGTGGCCGGACGGCACGCTGAATGAGACGGCGTGCCCGGCCGGCCACACCTTCGAGCACGGCGGCTGGTACGCGATCAAGCGCCGCCGCTTCCACGTCGTCCCCCCGGACCCGGGCCGGATCGACCTGGCGGCGAAGGCCGAACGCGGCGAGCTGACGGTCAGCACGAACATGACCTGGTCGGCCGCGGCGCACCCGCGAGCCCGCCCCGGCGGCGCCTACGACGGCAGCACCGGCTATTGGTCCAGTGCCGTCGCCCGTGGTCGCGGCACCTATGTCGTCCACTTCGAGTCCGAGCAGACCTTCACCGACGTCGGCCTGAGCCTGCGTCCCGGGCACGCCGCCGACGCCGAGGTGTACGTCTCCCGGAACGGCAAGAACTGGGGCAAACCCATCGTCACCGTGGCGGACCGGGTGGACTACGCGATGCGGTACACGCCCCTGCCACCGGGCACCCGGGGCCGCCACGTCAAGATCGTCCTCGGCCCGACCGGCGACTGCGGCCCCGGACTGGGCCGGCGCTGCAGCATGCTGAACGAACTGGAGCTCTACGCCGCCACCCCCGCGCCGACGACACTCCAGCGCGGCGGACCTCCCGTGCCGGTGCCCCGCGAACCCGCGGCCGCCACGGCGGCCGGGAGCAGCTTCCGTACATCGCCTGACTGGGCCGTCCGGCCTGGTTCCCGGAGCTGGTCCGCCGCCGTGACGGCGGGCGATCGGGCTCACACGCAACCCCGCCTCGACGCCTCACCCGAGCGGTCTCGTAAGGTCGTGGGGTGGGGAGTAACGACCGGGGCGGGTCCAGGCAACCGGTGCTCGTGCTGGGGAAAGTCGCCGAGATACTCAACTCCTTCACGCTCGCCGAGCCGTCGGTGACGTTGCGGGAGCTGCGGGAGGCGACCGGGTTGCCGACGTCCACGCTGCAGCGGCTGGTGGCGAACATGGTCGCGCACGGATTCCTGGACAGAGCGGGCGACCAGGTCCGGATCGGGGCGCGGATGGCCTACTGGGCCGCCGCGGCGGTCAAGGACCTCGACGTGCTGTCCGTGGTCAATCCGGTGCTGAAGGAGTTGCGGGACAAGACGGGAGAGACCGCGTGCTTCTTCCGCGCCGAGGGGGCGCACCGGGTGTGCGTCGCGGTGGCGGAGACGTATCACGCCCTGCGGCGCGACATGCACGTGGGCAAGATCGCGCCCGTCGCCGTCGGTTCGGCCGGCCGGGTGCTGCTGGCCTGGGACCCGGAGCTGGCCGAGGACGTGCTGCATGGAACGCTCCCGCAGCTCACCCAGCAGACCGTCACCGATCCCGGCGAGCTGCGCAGGCTGATCGTACGCACCCGGGCCGAGGGATACGCGATCAGCGTGGGCGAGCGGGTGGACGGGGCGTCGGGGCTGGCGGCACCCGTGTTCGACGCGGCGGCCGACCTGGTGGGCGCGGTGATGATCATGGGGCCGAGCTTGCGCATGCCGTACGAGCAGTGCCTGTTCTGGGTGGACCCGCTGGTCGAGCACGCCGAGCGGATCACCAGGACACTGGGCGGGCGCTACCCGAGCTGAGCCGCGGCGCCTCGGCGGCCGGCGGCCCACTCGAAGGGGGTGGCCGTGGAGCGGGCACCCTGGACGCGACCAGCAAGCCGATGTCGGCCATGATGTCGCCGAAACCCGTGATGATCGTCGCCGCGGTCTTCGCCACCCCGATCCCGGCGGTGATCCCGAGGTAGCCCGCGCCGGCCACCAGGGCGACCACGGGGTTGAACCTGAGCCTGACGATCAGAACCACGACACCCACGACGGCCACCGCGGTATTGGCCAGAGTTCCGACGTCTGACATGTTCCCGTCCCATCGCGTAAGCCCCGCGGTAAAGCTGGCTTACGTTGTGAGCATATACCCACGATGTGGAAAAGTGCTGGTAGATGGGCCTGCCAAGCGTGGTGACCAATGAGCGGATCGAACGCGTGGGAGGGCCGCCGGTCGTCACGCGCCGGCTCCGTAGGGTGACAAATCGCTCACCGTCGGAACCCGGCTTCCCTCTCGATCGTTCAGGCCGGTGAGTGGCTCGATCGATTGACTCGGGGAGATCGACCGTGGTCTTCATACGGATGTGCAGTGCCTTCGGGGCCGGTGCCCCCTCGGTAGCCACCCTTCTGGCCAGGACCTGGACGCAGCCAGGCGGCACCCTCTCCGGTGAGGTGCGGCTGCGCGGCGGTGACTTCGACACCGAGATCGAGCGTGTCGGCCTCAGGCTGGCCGTCCGGCTGAGGCCCCCGAGGGAGGCGGGAGACCGGGCCGGGATCGAGGAGTTCTCACAGGCCCAGATCGCGGGCCCGGCCGTCCTTCGCCAGGGCGCGGATCGGGCGATCGAGTTCCGGGTGGAGGTGCCGTGGGAGACGCCGCTCAGCGAGATCGGCGGCCGGCATCTGACCGGTCTGGCCCTGGTCGTCCAGGCCCAGGTGACGATCGACACGACCGTCGGCCGGGGCGACCTGGCCATGGTGGCGGTCCGGCCGGTGCCCTCGCAGTTACGCGTGCTGCAGGCGTTCGCCCAGCTCGGCTTCCCGTTCAAGTCCGCCGGCCTGAGGGCTGGTCCGCTGGGCCGCGTACAGCAGGAACTCCCGTTCCACCAGCAGATCGAGTTCTATCCGCCCAGCCATCATGCGGGCGTGGTGCACGCGATCGAGCTGGCGTTCGTCCCGAGCGCGTCGGGGCTGGACCTGCTGCTGGGGGCGGGGGTGACGGCGGGCCGGCGTTCCGGCGGGGAGCGCTTCCGGATGAGCCATGAGGAGGCGCTGCGTACGGACTGGCAGAGCGAAATCGACCGCTGGCTGGCCAGGCTGGTCCATCACGCCCGCGGTGACCACCACCGCCGACCCCGCACCTGACCCCCAAACCGCTGTCGTCGCCTCCGCCTTGGAACACTCGCCGCCGGTGCCTGCCGTGGCCGCCGCCCCTGTTGCCGTCGTGGTGGTCGCGGTTGTTGTTGCGGTGGGGTGGTGGTCGTCTTTGGGCGCTGTGGACGCTGAGGTGGGGTCGGTTTTGTGGATGTCTGGTGGGCTGGACCTAGGTCTGAGGTCCCGACGCGGTGGCGGCCGTCGCCGGGCGCCTGACCGGCCTGGGGCATCCGCCGGCCACTTTGGACAATGCGTACTGGGCCGAACGGGGAGCCGTGGCGTTCGCCGATCCCGATGGGTGGATGGTCGTCTTCGCGCCGTGGGTCTTCGGCAAAGACCCGGTGCCTCCGGTGTCGGCCGAGAAGGGGTGAGGGCGACCCCATGGGCGCCATGAAGTGCCCTGGCCCGCCCAACTCGCGTCCAGACCCGGCTTCTCCGCCGGTCAGAGGGCTCGGGCGAAGGTGACCAGGCTCGTTCCAGGGCCGTTGTAGTCCGGGACGGGGTCGCTGACCGTGAATCCCAGGCGGCGGTGGAAGGCTTGGGAGGCCGTGTTGACCGGTGCGGTGATGGCCTTCACGACGTGCCGGTCGTGGTGGCGGGCGATGTCGAAGAAGTGCTCGTACATCGTCCTGGCGAGGCCGCCGGCCCTGGCCTCGGGAGAGACACCGACGAAGTGGATGTACGCCTCGTCGGGTTCGGACGGGGACATGAAGCCGATGAGAAAGCCGGACATTCCGGTCACACCTTCGGCGATCAGGCTCGTCCGGTGGAAGTGGTCGAGGAAGAGCCTGGGCAGTGAAGGCAGGACCGGACGGCCCCACCAGTCATTGAGGACGGCGGCTATGGCGTCGTAGTCGGCGGGGGTGGCGGGGCGCAGCTCGTGTTCGGTCGATGGCGTCATGGCTCCCCTGGGTGGATGTGCGGGTGGGGTGGTTGATCGTAGCGGTTCACTGAAACGGGCTGATCGCAGGGGTCGCCGGAGGCGGCGCCGCACGTACGCCGGCGCGCCGGACGACGGGGCGCCGGCTGACGGCAACAGGCCGGCCCGGCAACGCCTCGGCCGGCAACGTGTCGGCCCGGCGCCGCGACGGGCGCCCGGAAACCATCGTCCGCTCGGCCCGTATCAAGGGTTCCGTCTGTTTTGTGTAGCTATTGACGGAATTCGTGTTGGAAACGCGTATAGAGCGGCACTCGTGGGACTTGGGTGTGCGCAGGATGGGGGCGAAAACCCCTATTCAGGAGCATCCCGGAATGTCCATTGTCAAGACCCCTGCCCGCGCCAAGGAGCCCCCTGATACCGGCGACAGGTATCGCCTGTCGGTCGTCGGCGGGCTGGCCGCGTTGTCGCTGGACGCGATGGCGTCGGTCGCGTACGGGCCCGAGGCGATCGTGCTCGTGCTGGCGCTGGCGGGCGGCGCGGGGCTGGGGTTCACGATCCCGGTCACGCTCACCATCGCGCTCCTGCTGGGCGTGCTGACCCTGTCCTACCGGCAGGTCATCGCGGCCTTCCCGGCGGGCGGCGGCGCGTACGGAGTGGCCAAGACCCACCTGGGCCGCCGGGCCGGCCTGGTCGCCGGTGCCGCGCTGATCGTCGACTACGTGCTCAACGTCGCCGTCTCGGTGGCCGCCGGGGTCGCGGCTCTCACCTCGGCCTTCCCCGAGCTGCTGCCGTACACGGTGGAGCTGTGCCTTGTGGTGCTCGCCCTGGTGACGGCGGTCAACCTGCGCGGGATCGCGCACAGCGCCCGCGCGTTCGTCGCCCCGACCGTGATCTACGTGGGCGCGATCCTGCTGGTCATCGTGGCCGGGCTGGTACGCGGCGAGCCCGCCGTCGATGTCCGGCAACAGGTGGACGGCCTGCAGACGGTCGGGGTGCTGCTGGTGCTGAAGGCGTTCGCGAACGGGTGCGCCTCGCTGACGGGGGTCGAGGCGATCGCCAACGCCGTCCCGTCGTTCAGAAAGCCCCGGGTACGCCGGGCGCAGCGCGCCGAGCTGGCCCTGGGCGGCCTGCTGGCGGTCATGTTGCTGGGCATCGCCGCGTTGATCGAGAAGTTCGGCATCGCCCCCGCCGACGGCGTGACCGTGCTGGCACAGGTGACGCGGGCGTCGCTGGGAGACGGGGCGCTCTTCTACGTGGTGCAGTTCGCCACCGTGGTGCTGCTGGCACTGGCCGCGAACACCTCCTTCGGCGGGCTGCCGGTGCTGGCCCGGCTGCTGGCCAGGGACAACAACCTGCCGCACCTGTTCGCCCTGCGCGCGGACCGGCAGGTCCACCGGTACGGCATCGCGTTCCTGGCCGTCGCCGGCGGCCTGCTGCTGGTCGTGGCCAGGGGTCAGATGAACCTGCTGGTGCCGCTGTTCGCGATCGGGGTGTTCGTCGGGTTCACCCTGTCGCAGACGGGCATGGTCCGGCACTGGCTGATGGACCGGCCCGAGGGGTGGCGCCGGCGTACGGCGCTGAACGGGTTCGGTGCGATGCTGACCTTCCTGGCGGCGATCGTGGTGACGGTTTCGAAGTTCGGCGAGGGCGGCTGGCTGATCGTGGTCACCCTGCCGCTGCTGGTGGCGGGCATGGAGTGGGTCAACCGCTCGTACGCGCGGATCGGCGCGCGGCTGGAGCTGGGCCGGACTCCGCCACCGCCCCGGCCCCGGCGCTCGCTGGTGGTGGTGCCCGTGCACACGGTCACCCGGCTGACCCGGGACGCGCTGTCGGCGGCGCTCTCGCTGGGGGACCGGGTGGTCGCCGTCAACGTCACCCACCCCGACGACGAGGAGGAGGCGCGAACGTTCATGGCGGACTGGGAGCGCTGGGACCCGGGCGTGGAGCTGGTGCGGCTCTCCGACGAGCACCGGCGGCTGGACGAGCCGCTGCTCAGGTATCTCGCCCAGGTGCCCGAACCGCACGTGTTCGTGCTCATCGCGGAGATCGAACCCGACCACGCCTGGCAGCGGCTGCTGCAGAACCAGCGCGGGGCGGTGCTGGCCAGGGCCCTTCGGCGGCGTACGGACGCGGTGGTGTGCCGGATGCGCTTCCGCCTCAGTTGACGTGCCGTGCCCGCCCGGTTGTCGCGGCTGGGCGCGCTGCCACGGCCGGGCTGCCAGGAGTGCCGCGATGGCCAGGAGTGCCGCGATGGCCAGGGGGACCACCGCGCCGACCCGGGCGCGCGGCAGGCCGTCCGGAGCGGGCCGGCCAATGGAGATGCCGCCCGGCGCGGAGCTAATTACTTTCTGTAACCGTTTTCGGCGTGGACGGTCGGGTCTGGAAAGCGGGCGTGGCGGCGAACGCCCAGGTAGCGGTGTTCATCTTGATAAAGGCTCTTCAAGGGCCGAGTATGCTCGTGGTAACTTGACGTCGTGAATCAGTCACATTCTGTGACGGCAAACGGGCGGGCAGCCGTCGCGGACTCGGACATTCTGCTCACCGGCGCGACCGGTTTCGTCGGAGCGTTCCTGCTGCGGAGGCTCCTGGAGAGCTCGGCGGTGCGGGTGCACTGCCTCGTTCGCAGTATGACCGAGCCGGAGGCCATGGAGCGCATCCGATCGGCCCAGATCGCCTACGGGCTCGACCTGCCGGATCAGGCGAGGGTCGTGCCGGTGGCCGGTGACCTGGCGGCCGCCGGCCTGGGGTTGTCCCCGGAGCGGTTCGACGACCTGGCCCGGAGCGTCACCACCGTGATCCACGCGGCGGCGCGGGTCAACCTCGTGATGCCCGCCCGCATGCTGGAGGCCGCCAACGTGGCCGGCACCAGGGAGATCCTGCGCCTGGCCCGGCAGGGTGGGGCCGCCGTGCGGTTCATCTCCACGTCGGAGGTGTTCGGCCGGGCGCGCGGCGTGGTCGACGAGGACACGCCGGCGCTGGACTGCTACGAGGACACCTCCGGCTACGGGCGGACCAAGCGCGCGGCCGAGTCCCTCGTGCTGCAGGCCCGCAGGGACGGACTGCCGGCCGCCGTCCTGCGGCTCGACCGCGTCGCCGGCGACAGCAGGACGGGCGCCTGCCAGTCCGACGGCGACGACCTCTGGCTCCTCGTACGCTCGGCGCTCAGCACCGGTGTCCTCCCGGACGCCCTGGTGAACCTGACTCCGGTGGACTTCGCCGCCGACGCCGTCCTCGCGCTGACGGCCGCCCCGGCGGGCTCCGAGCCGATCGCGCACATCTGCCACCCCTGGCCGACCCGGATGACGGACGTCGCGACAGCCCTCAACCACGTCGGCTGGCCCGTCCGGGTCCTGCCGGCGACCGAGTGGGCCATGACCCTCCAGCGGCTGGGTGAGCAGCCCGACTGCGACCCGATGGTGCGGCTGCTGCCGATCATCGCCGACCGCGTCATGGGCGGCAGGCCGCTGTTCCGGGCACCCCGCACCACCGCCACCCTGCGCCGCCTGGGGCTGCACCACCCGCCGGTGGACGTGCCTCTCCTCGGCAAATACGTGCGGCACCTGACCGCGACCGGCTTCCTGCCTGCCACCTACCACCGAGGATGACGCACCGGCCCGGCGGCGCCGTGTCGGCCTGAGCTTGCCGCGGTGCCCGTCCCCACAGAAAACGACAGGGTCGGTGGCTCTTCTTGTTGACCTTTGTTGGGACAGCATCAAAACTAAAGAGAGATCTTCCCCTCGGGCAGGGAGCGCGGCATGTCTCTCGGGGAAGCAAGGGGCCGGTCGGCCGCCGTCCTGGCCGTCGTCGTGGGCGTGCTCGGCCGGCTGACAGTCCCGGCCGCGGCGCTTCCCGGACAGCCCGCGGACGTGTAGACCTATCTCGACGACCCCGAGATGGTCGCCGAGGGGCAGGAGCCCGCCCATGCGGTGCTCCGGCCGTATGACGCCGAGCGGAACGCGCTGCGGCGGATGGCACACCCTGCACGTCGATCACGCCGTCACCGGCGTCGGCGACACCCCCAACCCGGTCCGGCCGGAATACCAGGTGGACGAGCAGCTGCCCGTCACCTGGTGATTCGGGGGGTTCGGCCGCTGGACGCGCATGAAACTTTCTCCGTCATGGAGGCCGTTTCCGCACGTCACGGCGTCCCCGGGCGGCCGGTCTCCCGGCGACGGTTGCACGCTTGAAACTTTCGCTCGACTATCGCAATGTTTCGGCGAAGCGGAGGTCTTGAATGAGCGTGCGAGTTCGGATGGCGGGAGTCCTGATCAGCTCGGCCGTGCTGGCCGCCGTGGGCCTGGCCGTGGCCACGCCCGCGTCATCGGCCCAGCTGACCGAGGTCACCGGCTTCGGCACCAACCCGACCAACCTGCGGATGCACCTGTACGTCCCCGACAACGCCGGAAGCCGGCCGCCAGTCGTGCTCGCCGTGCACTACTGCACCGGCTCCGGCCCCGCCCTCCATTCCGGCACCGAGTTCGCCTCCCTGGCCGACCGGTACAAGTTCATCCTCGTCTACCCGTCGGCCACCAGGAGCGGCGCCTGCTTCGACGTCTCCTCGCCGCAGGCGCTGCGGCGCGACGGTGGCAGCGACCCGGTCGGCATCATGTCGATGGTCAGGTACGTCCACCAGCGCTACGGCGGCGACCCCGACCGCACGTTCGTCACCGGCGTGTCCTCGGGCGCGATGATGACCAACGTCCTGCTCGGCGACTACCCCGACGTGTTCAAGGCGGGGGCGGCGTTCATGGGCGTGCCGTTCGGCTGCTTCGCCACCACCGACGGATCGAGCTGGAACAGCGCCTGCGCCAACGGCCAGATCAGCAGGACGCCGCAGCAGTGGGGTGACGCGGTGCGCGCGGCCTATCCCGGATACAGCGGCGCCCGGCCCCGGATGCAGATCTGGCACGGCACCCAGGACAGCACGCTGCGGTACCCGAACTTCCAGGAGCAGATCAAGCAGTGGACCAACGTCCACGGCCTGAGCCAGACCCCCAGCCTCACCGACACGCCGCAGGCGAGTTACACGCGTACGCGCTACGGCGGCACCGGCGGCATGGCTCCGGTGGAGGCGATCAGCATCCAGGGCGCGGGCCACGACCTGCCCAGGGGCGGCATGGCCGCCGAGGCGATCCGCTTCTTCGGCCTGAACACCGGCGGGCCCACGGGCACTCCCACCACGACCCCGACCATCACGCCGACGGCCACCGGCCCGTGCCGGGTGACGTACACGATGAACACCTGGAACACGGGCTTCACCGCCGCCGTCTCGATCACCAACACGGGCACCGCGCCGGTCTCCGGCTGGCGCCTGGCGTTCGCGCTGCCGGCGGGGCAAACGGTGGCGTCCGCCTGGAACGCCTCCGTCGCGCCGGCCAGCGGCCAGGTCACCGCCACGAACGCCGCCCACAACGGCTCCATCGCCCCCGGGGCCTCGGCGTCCTTCGGGTTCCAGGCCACCCACACGGGCGGCACCGGACGGCCCTCGGCCTTCTCGCTCAACGGGACCGCCTGCACGGTGGCCTGACACCCGCCCGCGCGGCGGCCGGTCGCCCCCGCCGCGCGGGCACCCGGCAGAAGCGGTCGGGCCGCCATCGGGGAGGCGGCCGGATCGCCGCCTGGGCCGGGGGGCGGCCGCGTGGCCGGGTCGTTGTGCGGGCGGCGGTCGGTCAGGGGTCTCCGGTCGTGCGGCGGCACGCTGGCGTCATGAACGGTCTCCAGGTAATTTAGGTGAGCCTTGCCTAAATAGGATCTTCTGGAAGGCCGTTCATGCGCCTGGGACAGCTCGTCGTCGACGTCGCCCCGCTTCGCGCCAGCCGCGACTTCAGGTTCGCCTTCGTCGCCCGCCTGGTCTCCCTCCTGGGCGTCGGCGTGACCGGGGTCGCCCTGGCCGTACAGGTCTTCGAGCTGACCGGCTCGTCCCTCCACGTGGCCCTGGTGAGCCTGGCGCTCGGCGGGCCGCTGCTGGCCGGGACGCTGGCCGGCGGCGTGCTCGCCGACCGGCTGGACAGGCGGCGGCTCGTCATCTGGTCACGCGCGCTCGCCGCCGCGGGCTTCGCGGGCCTGGGACTCAACGCGCTGCTGCCCGAGCCGGACCTCTGGGCCCTGTACGCCTGCGCGGCCCTCATCGGGCTGGCCGACGGGCTCAGCGAGACCGCGTTGATGGCGGTCACCCCCGCACTGGTGGGCCGGGAACGGCTGGCCGCCGCCGAGGCGCTCACCTCCATCACCACGCAGCTCGGCACCGTGGCCGGCCCGTCGCTGGGCGGCCTGCTGATCGCCGGTCCAGGGCTCGCGGCGTGCTTCGGGCTCACCACGCTCACCACGGCCGCCACGATCGTGCTGTTCTGCCGCGTCCGGCCGCTGCCCCCGGCACAGGACGAGGAGGCGGCCGAACGGCACCCCTTGCGGGCTCTCGCGGACGGGGCCCGCCACGCCCTGCGCAACCGGCTGATCTCCGGCCTGATCCTGCTCGACCTCAGCGGGACGCTGTTCGCCATGCCGTACGCCGTCTTCCCCGAGCTGGTCGCCGGGCGGTTCGAGGGCGACGCGGCGGTGCTGGGGCTGCTCTACAGCGCGCCCGCGACGGGCGCGCTGCTCACGGTGCTGACCAGCGGCTGGGTGTCCGGGGTACGCTGGCCGGGGCACTGGCTGACCGGGGCCGTCGCGCTGTGGGGCCTGGCGATGGTGTGCTTCGGGCTGAGCGGGGAGCTCTGGCTGGGGCTGGTCTTCCTGGCGGCCTCGGGCGTCGGCCAGGTGATCTCGGAGGTGCTGGCCGGGGCGCTGCTCCAGGGCAACACCCCCGACCACCTGCTCGGGCGGGTGAGCAGCCTGTGGCTGGCCGAGGCCACGGTGGGCCCGGCGGTGGGCAACCTGATCGCCGGCGGGCTGGCCAGGGTGTCGTCCCCGGCGGGGGCGGTGGTCGCGGGCGGCCTGGCCTGCCTGGCGGGGGTGGCCCTGCTCACCGTCGCCGTACCGGAACTCAGGCGCGCCCGCCCGCTCACCGACCCCGCCCCGCGATAGCCCGCCGCCCGCCCGCTGACCGAACCGTGCCCGGCGCCCGCCCGCGTACTGTGGCGGCGCCTCCCGGGCGCGGGCGAGGCGCCGCCGGTCAGGTGCCGTCCATGGCCCGGGCCAGGCCGGCCGGGCGCATGTCCGTCCAATGTGTCTCGACGTACTCCAGGCACGACTCGCGCGCCGCCGGGCCGTGCACGTCGCGCCATCCCTCGGGCACCGGTATCCAGGCAGGCCACAGGGCGTGCTGGGCCTCGTCGTTGACGACGACGAGATAGTCGGAGCCGGGGTCCTCGAACGGGTTCGTCATGACAGCTTCTCCCTCACTATGCGGGCGATGTGGGCGAGCGGCCCCGGATCGGCCAGCTCGAAGTGCTCGCAGTCGACGGTGTGGTTCTCGATGACGCCGCCGACATGGGGACGCCACCGGGAGACGTCCAGCCCCGAGCCGTCCTTGTCCGCGCCCGCCGTGACGAACAGCAGGTCGCCGTCGAAGTACGGATGCGGGTCGGTCCGGATCAGGCGTTCGGCGTTGATCGCGACGTCGATCATCGCGGAGACGGTCGTCTCCTCCAGCTCGGCCATCGCCCCTCCGCCCGCGCGCAGGTAACGCACGACGCCCCGCCGGTCGAGAGGCCCCTGCGCGGCGTGCCCGGCCAGGCGCAGCAGGAACCGCAGGGCGTCCTGCTCGTCGTCGCCGCTCTCGGGCTCCTCACCGGGCAGCAGCGGGTACGCGTCGAGCACGGCCAGCAACTCCACCCGCTCGCCCTCGCCCCGCAACCTGGCGGCCATGGCATGCGCGACGACACCGCCGAAGGACCAGCCGAGCAGCCGGTACGGCCCAGCGGGTCGCACCGTGCGGATGGCCGCGACGTACTCGGCGGCCATCTCGTCCAGACTGGCGGGAAGCGGCCCCGTCCCGGCCAGGCCGCGCGCCTGCAGCCCGTAGACCGGCGCGTCCACCAGCCCCGCCAGCCCCGTGAAGCACCAGGCGAGCCCGAACAGCGGATGCACGCAGAACAGCGGCGCCCCCTCCCCGCCCGTCCTGATCGGCAGCAGCACGTCCAGGGCGTGCCCGGGGCGGTAGGGGGAGCTCACCCGCTCGGCGAGCGCGGCGGCCGTCGGAGCCTCGAACACGGTCCTGACCGGCAGCCGCACCCCGAACTCGGCCCGAATCCTGTTGATCAGCGTCCCGGCGAGCAGCGAGTGGCCGCCCAGCTCGAAGAAGCTCTCGTCCGGGCGGGGCAGGGGGACACCGAGCACGTCGGCGAACAGCCCGCACAGCCCGGCCTCGACCCCGGCGGCCCCGGACGGCTCGTGGCGTGGCACCGCCGCGAGCCGCGCCCACGCCGCGTGCGCCATCGGCTCGACCGCCAGCCCGCTGAGCCGGGTGCCCGGCTCGCGCGCCACCGTGCCCAGCAGGTCCGCCAGGCAGGCGGCGACCCGCTCCGCCGCACCCCGGGTGAACAGATCGGTACGGTACTCGATCGCCCCGTCGCCCTCCTCCGACACCGACACCGCCAGATCGAACTTGGCGGTGGCCGTGCCCGCCTCCTCGGGCACCACGGTCACCCCCGCCAGCGGTTCGAGCGGCCGCCCGGCCGGGTGGTAGGCGACCATGACCTGGAACAGCGGATGCCAGGCGGGCGACCTGACCGGGGCGACCGCCTGCACCACCTGGTCGAAGGGCACGTCGGCGTGGTCGAAGGCAGCCAGGTCGGTGCGGCGTACGCGGTCGAGGAGTTCGGTGAAGGTGGGGTCTCCGCCGGTGTCGGTGCGCAGGACGAGGGTGTTGACGAAGAACCCGACCAGGTCGGTGAGGGTTTCGTCGGGGCGTCCGGCGATGGGGGTGCCGATGGGGATGTCGGTGCCCGCGCCCAGCCTGGTGAGCAGGGCGGCCACCGCCGCGTGTACCACCATGAACATCGTGGCCCCGCTGTCCCGGGCCAGCTCGGCCAGCGCGGCGCGGGTCCCGGCGGGCAGGTGGAAGTGGGCCACGTCGCCCTCGGCGGTGGCCACGGGCGGGCGGGGCAGGTCGTGCGGGAGCCGGGGGTGCGCGGGCAGGCCGTCGAGGGTCCGCCGCCAGAAGGCGAGCTGCTCCCGCTCCTCGGTCTCCTGCTGCCGGCGGGCGTAGTCGGCGTACTGCACCGGCAGCGGCTCCCACTCCGGCGCCCGGCCCGCCGCCCGCGCCCGGTAGGCGGCGGCCAGGTCGGTCCAGAGCGGGCCGACCGACCACTCGTCGCAGGCGATGTGGTGCAGCAGCACGAGCAGCACGTGCTCGTCCGGCCCGTCGGCGTGCAGCCAGGCCCGGATCGGCAGCTCGCCGGCCAGATCGAAACCGTGGTCGGGACGGCCGGGCCCGGGGTCGAAGGCCGGCCGCGCCCGCGCCTCGCCGGGATCGAGGACCCGCTGGTAGGGGCCGTCGTCGTCCTCGGCGATGAGTGTTCTGAGCACCTCGTGCCTGGCCACGACGTCGGCCAGGGCGGCGCGGAGCGCGCCGGGGTCCAGCGGGCCGCGCAGCCGTACGGACAGGGGCACGTTGTAGGTGGCCGACGGACCTTCCAGGGTGTGCAGGAACCACAACCGCCGCTGTGCGGACGACAGCGGGATCCGTGTCCCGCGCGGCCGCGCGACCAGCGCGGGCCGGGCCCGCCCGCGGGCGGTGGCGAGCCTGCCCGCGAGCGCCGCGACGGTCGGGGCCTCGAAGACGTCCCGGATCGTCACGTTCCCGCCGAGCTCCGCCCGGATCCGGCTGATCAGGCGGACGGCCAGCAGCGAGTGCCCGCCAAGGTGGAAGAACTCCTCACCGACGCCGATGCCGCTCCGGCCGAGCACCTCCTCGAAGATCGCCAGCAGCCGCACCTCGACCGGCCCATCCGGCTCACGCCGCACAGCCTCACCCCGCCCGACGGCGCCGCGCCCTGCGGAATCGGTCTGCCCGGCGGCTCCGCCTCCCGCGTTGGTGTCACGGGTGGCGACGGTGGCGGGGTCGTCGTCGGCGGGGTTGTCGGCGGGGGGCAGGTCCAGGTCCCCGATCGGGCGCCCCGGCGCGGCCACCACCTGCTCCAGCACCCGCAGCAGCCCGTCGGCGACCTGCCGGGCCGCGGCGTGCTCCAACCGGTGCTCGATCGCGACCTCCAGGCGCTCGTCCGTCTCGGTGAAGGCGAAGGCCAGGTCGAACTTCGGGGCCGGCGGGCCGGGCTCCGGCAGCACCTCCAGCGGCGCCGGCCCGGTCCGCTGATAGGTGACCATGACCTGGAAGAGCGGGTTCCCCGCCGTCGAGCGGTCGGGGTTGACCGCCTCCACGACGCGTTCGAAGGGCACCTCGGAGTGCTCGAACGCGGCCAGGTCCGTCTCGCGTACCCGCCCGAGCAGCTCGGCGAAGCCGGGGTCGCCGCCGGTGTCCACGCGCAGGACGACGGTGTTGACGAAGAAGCCGACCAGATCCGCCAGGGCCTCGTCCGGGCGGCCCGCGACCGGCGTACCGATCGGCAGGTCGGTTCCCGCGCCCAGCCTGGTCAGCAGCGCCGCCACCGCCGCGTGCAGCACCATGAACACGCTCGCGCCCGCGCGCGCGGCGAGCGCCGCCAGCGCGTCCCGCCCGGGCACCTCGCGGACCACCGCCCCGCCCGGCCCGGCCGGCGGCAGCGGGATCCGGCCGGGCAGCCCGGCCAGGGTCCGCGTCCAGTACGAGAGCTGCGCCGGGAGGAGGGCGTCGAGCCGGTCACGTTCCCACCGGGCGTGGTCGGCGACCTGCACGGGGAGCGGCGCGAACTCCGGCGCCCGGCCCGCCGCCCGCGCCCGTACGGCGGCCGCGAGGTCGGCGACCAGCGGCCCGGCCGACCACTCGTCGCACACGATGTGGTGCATGACCAGCGTCAGCCGGTCCCCCTCCAGCCATGCCCGCAGCGGCGGCTCGGCGGCCAGGTCGAAGACGTGCCCGAGTTCCGGGGGCCCGGCCGCGACGACTGGGTCCGCCGCGTCCAGGACCACCTGGTACGGCCTGCCGTCCTCGTCACGGAAGACCGTGCGCAGGATCTCGTGCCGCCGCACCACGTCACCCAGCGCCGCCCCGGCCACCGCCGGGTCGAGCGGCCCCGGCAGCCGAACGGCCAGCGGCACGTTGTAGGTGGCCGACCGCCCTTCGAGCGCCTGCAGGAACCACAACCGCGACTGACCGGACGACAGCGGCACCCGAACCGGACGAACCACCGGCACCAGCGCGCGAACACCCCCGCCGCCGGAGGCCGCGCCGCCTC
The DNA here is from genome assembly GCF_039871825.1 of Nonomuraea sp. B12E4. NCBI lineage: Bacteria > Bacillati > Actinomycetota > Actinomycetes > Streptosporangiales > Streptosporangiaceae > Nonomuraea > Nonomuraea sp. B12E4. Next base: position 148,925 of record NZ_JBDPME010000005.1, read on the forward strand.
CGGGAAGCCCCGCGCCCCCGGAAGGCCAGGGGCCGGCGGAGGGCGGGGTGAGCGCGGCGGCCAGGCCGGCGGCCGTGGGCCGGTCGAACAGGGTCCGCAGCGGCAGCTCGGCCCCCAGCCGGGCCCGGACGCGGGCGATCACCTTCACCGCCAGCAGCGAATGCCCGCCCAGGTGGAAGAAGTTGTCGTCGATGCCGACGGACTCGACCCCCAGCGCCTCTCCGAGGACCTCGCACAACACCCGCTCCACGTCCGTACGCGCGGCCCTGGACCCGGCGGCCGGGCCTCCCGGCACGGGCAGCGCCTTCCGGTCCACCTTGCCGTTGACCATCAGCGGCAGGGCATCCAGCGTGACGAACGCGGCGGGCACCAGGTAATCGGGCAACCTGGCCGCGGCGTACGCGCGCAACGCCGCCGGGTCGCCCTCCGCCCCCGTCACGTAGGCCACGAGCCGCCGGTCGCCCGGCCGGTCCTCCCGCGCGAGCACCGTGACCTCGCGCACCCCCGGGCAGCCCGCCAGCACGGACTCGATCTCGCCCGGCTCGATGCGGAACCCGCGGATCTTGATCTGGCCGTCCGCCCGCCCGGCGAACTCCACCGCGCCGTCCGCACGCCACCTGGCGAGGTCGCCCGTGCGGTACATGCGATCGCCCGCGGCCCCGTACGGGTCCGGCACGAAGCGCTCGCCGGTCAGGCCGGGCCGGTCGAGGTAGCCGCGGGCCAGGCCGGCGCCCGCCACGTACAACTCGCCGATGACGCCGGGCGGCACCGGACGCAGGGCGCGGTCCAGGATGTAGACGCGCTTGCCCACGTCGGGATGGCCGATGGGCACGCTCACCAGGGCGTCGAGGTCGCCGGTCGCCGCCCACAGCGTGGAGTTCACCATCGCCTCCGTCGGCCCGTAGGCGTCGAAGATCCGGTGCCGCCGGGCCCAGCGCCGTACCAGCTCGGGGGTGACCGTCTCGGTGCCCACCAGCAGCGTGGAGCCGGCCGGCAGGGTGCAGTCCGGCGGCAGCGCGGACAGCAGCGCGGGCGGCAGGGCGAGGTGGGTGACCCGATGGCCGGTGACGTACTCGGTCAGCTCGGGACCGGCGACCCGCCGCTCGGCGGGCACGACCACGAGCGTGGCGCCGGTGCACAGCGCCATGGTCAGCTCCCAGAACGCCACGTCGAAGCTGATCGAGGCGAACTGCAGAACCCTGCTGCCCGGCCCGACCCCGAACCGCCGGACGGCGGTGTCCACCAGCGCGCGCACGCCCGCATGCTCCAGCACGACCCCCTTGGGCCGGCCGGTCGAGCCCGAGGTGTAGATGACGTAGGCCGGATTGCGAGGGCCCGGCCGCACCGGGACGGCGCCGCCAGGCTCCGGGCCGTGCCCTTCCGGGCATGCGGCGCCCGGCACAGGATGGCGCCGTTCCGGATCAGCGCCGCCAGGCTCGGGCAGGTCGTCCATGAGGAGTGGCGGCATGGGCACGTACCGGGCCGTTTCCCGGGTGGCCAGGAGCAGTGCCGGCCGCGCGTCGTCGAGCATCGACGCGATGCGCTCGGCCGGGTGGGCGGGGTCGATCGGCAAGTAGGCGGCGCCCGCCTTGGCCACCGCCAGCACGCCGACCACCATCCGCAGGTCGCGCGGCAGCGCGATCGCCACGATCCGCTCCGGCCCGGCCCCGCGTGCGGCGAGCGCGGCGGCCAGGCGCTCCGCCCGCGCGTCCAGCTCCGCGTAGGTCAGCCGGTCGTCCTCGCAGATCGCCGCCACCGCCTCGGGCGTGGCCCTGACCCGCGCCTCGAACAGCTCCGGCAATGTCCGGTACGGCTCGGCGGCACCGGTGTCGTTCCACTCGGCGAGGATCGTCCGCAACTCCTCCGGCGCGAGGACCGGCTGCTCGCTGACCCGCGCGTCCGGCTTCTCGGCCACGTGGGCCAGCACCCGGACCAGCATGCCGGCGATCCGCCCGGCCGCCCCGTGCCGATGCTCGACCAGGAGGTCCAGCCCATCGCCACGCTCGGTGAAGGTGACACCCAGGTCGAACTTGGCCGGGCCCGCCGGCGCGGGCTCCTCGACGGCGTCGAACGCGCCCGGCGTCCCCGCGGGCGTCGCGGCGGCCGGATGGTAGGCGACCGCCACCTGGAACAGCGGGTTCCCGCTGCCCCGGACGGGGTTGACCGCCTGCACCACCTGGTCGAAGGGCACGTCGGCGTGGTCGAAGGCGGTCAGGTCGGTGCGGCGTACGCGGTCGAGGAGTGCGGTGAAGGTGGGGTCTCCGCCGGTGTCGGTGCGCAGGACGAGGGTGTTGACGAAGAACCCGACCAGGTCGGTGAGGGTTTCGTCGGGGCGTCCGGCGATGGGGGTGCCGATGGGGATGTCGGTGCCCGCGCCCAGCCTGGTGAGCAGGGCGGCCACCGCCGCGTGTACCACCATGAACATCGTGGCCCCGCTGTCCCGGGCCAGCTCGGCCAGCGCCCGCCGCAGCCCGGGGGAGAGGCCGACCGTGGCGGCACCCCGGTCCCCGCTCCAGGCGGGCAGCTCCAGCCGCTCGGGCAGCCCGGCGAGGGCGCCGGTCCAGTAGCCGAGCTGCCGGTCCATCAGCTCGCCCAGTGACCCCCGCTGCCACAGCGCGTAGTCGGCGTACTGCACGGGCAGCGGCCGCCATTCCGGCGCCCGGCCCGCCGCCCGCGCCCGGTAGGCGGCGGTCAGGTCGGACAGGAGCGGCTCCAGCGACCACTCGTCGCACGCGATGTGGTGCAGCAGCAGCGTCAGCCGGTCCGCCTCCAGCCACACCCGCAGCGGCGGCTCGGCGGCCAGGTCGAAGGGCCGGTCGAGGTCGGGCGGCCCCGCCTCCACGACCGGGCTCACCCCGTCCAGGATCACCTGGTACGGCTCCCCGTCGTGCTCGCCGAACACCGTCCGCAGCACCTCGTGCCGGGCCACCACGTCACCCAGGGCCCGCCGCAGCACGTCGGCGTCCAGCCGCTCGCGCAGGCGCAGGATCAGCGGCACGGTGTAGGCGGCGGACGGGCCGTCGAGCTTGTGCAGGAACCACAACCGCCGCTGCGCGTGGGAGAGCGGCGGCCGGGCCGGACGCGCCCGGGCGGCCGGCGGCGCCACCGGCGCGGGCCGGTCCGCCGCGCCGAGGAGCCCGGCGAGCCCGGCGACGGTCGGCGCGGCGAAGACGTCGCCCAGCGACACCTCGGCCGCCATGACCGACCTGATCCTGGCGGCGAGCCGCGCGGCGAGCAGCGAGTGCCCGCCCAGCCGGAAGAAGTCGTCGCCGACGCCGACCTCACCGAGCCCGAGCACCTCGGCGAACAACCGGCCCAGGGTCCGCTCGGCCTCCGTACGGGGTTCGGCCGGGCCATCGGGCGCGCCGCCGGGCACGCCGCGCACGGACGGTTCCCGCATCGGGGCCACCACGAGCTCCGAGAGAGGCCGGTCGGGCCGGGCCGCCGCCTGGCCGATCAGGTGGACCAGGCGGGCGGCGAGCCCCTCCGCGGTCGCGGCGTCGAACAGGTCGGTACGGAACTCCAGCCGCCCCCCGTCCGGCCCGAACACGAACGTCAGGTCGAACTTGGCCACCGCCAGATCGATCTCCTCGACGGGCAGGCCGGAGTCGTGCTCATAGGTCACCATCACCTGGAACAGCGGGTGCCGGCCGGGCACGCGGACCGGCCGCAGCCCCTCCACCAGCAGGTCGAAGGGAATCTCGGCGTGGTCGAAGGCGGTCAGGTCGGTGCGGCGTACGCGGTCGAGGAGTGCGGTGAAGGTGGGGTCTCCGCCGGTGTCGGTGCGCAGGACGAGGGTGTTGACGAAGAACCCGACCAGGTCGGTGAGGGTTTCGTCGGGGCGTCCGGCGATGGGGGTGCCGACGGGGATGTCGGTGCCCGCGCCCAGCCTGGTGAGCAGGGCGGCCACCGCCGCGTGCACCACCATGAACGCCGTGCACCCGGAACGCCGCGCCAGCCCGGCCACCGCCGCCCCCGGCAGGTCGAAGTCGATGGTGGCGCCATGCCAGGAGACCCGTTCCGGGAAGGGCCGGTCCACGGGCAGCGCGAGCTGCGGCGGGAGGCCGTCGAGCGCCTGGCGCCAGTGGGCGAGCTCCCCGGCCAGCCGGCTGCCCGGGTCGTCCGGGTCGCCCAGCAGCTCCCGCTGCCAGAGCGCGTAGTCGGCGTACTGCACGGGCAGCGGCTCCCATTCCGGCGCCCGGCCCGCCGCCCGCGCCCGGTAGGCGGCGGTCAGGTCCGCCACGAGCGGCCGCAGCGACCACTCGTCCCCCGCCACGTGGTGCAGCAGCAGCGTCAGCCGGTCCGCCGCCGGCCACACCCGCAGCGGCGGCTCGGCGGCCAGGTCGAAGACGTGCCCGAGGTCGGGCGGCCCCGCCTCCACGACCGGGCTCACCCGGTCGAGGACCACCTGGTACGGCTCGCCCTCGTGCTCGCCGAACACCGTCCGCAGCACCTCGTGCCGGGCCACCACGTCACCCAGGGCCGCCTCCAGCGCCGCGACGTCGAGGGGCCCGTCGAGGCGCAGGGCGAAGGGCATGTTGTAGGTGGCGGAGCCGCCCGCCAGCCGGTGCTGGAACCACAGGCGGCGCTGGGCGTACGACAGCGGCACCCGTACGGGGCGGTCCCCGGGGACGAGCGGCGGCCGGTCGGCCGCGACGCCGAGGCGCCCGCCCAGCTCGGCGACGGTGGGCGCGTCGAACAGCGTGCGGACTCCCGCAGCGGCGCCCAGCTCCGACCTGATCCTGCTCACGAGCCGGGCCGCGAGCAGCGAGTGGCCGCCCAGCTCGAAGAAGTCGTCGTCGATCCCCACCCGGTCGACGCCGAGCACCTCGGCGAAGAGCGCGCACAGCCGCTCCTCGCGCGGGTCACGCGGGTCCCGCCCGGCCCGCGCCCGCCCGGGGGCGGGCAGCGCGCGCCGGTCGGTCTTCCCGTTGGGAAGCGCCGGCAGCTCGTCGAGCAGCACGTACGCGGAAGGGAGCAGATGCCTCGGGAGCAGGCCTCGGGCGTGCTCGCGCAACTCCCGCTCGCCGACCTGCCCGCACACGTAGGCGACCAGGCGCCGCCCGCCGGTCCCGGACTCGTGGACGGCCACCGCGGCCTGGCCGACCCGCGGGTGGGCGGCGAGCGCGGACTCGATCTCGCCCGGCTCGACCCGGAAGCCGCGGATCTTCACCTGGTCGTCGGCCCGGCCGGCGAACTCCAGCCGCCCCTCACGCCACCGGGCCAGGTCGCCCGTCCGGTACATGCGTGCCCCCGCGGGCCCGAACGGGCACGGCACGAACCGCTCGGCGGTCAGCCCGGCACGCCCCAGGTAGCCGCGGGCCAGCCCGGCCCCGGCCAGGTACAGCTCGCCGGTGACCCCGGGCGGCACCGGGCGCAGCATCCCGTCCAGCAGCAGCACGCGTACGCCGGGGATGGGCGCCGCGCCGCCGTCCTGCCGGCGCACGTAGGCGTCCACGGTGCACTCCGTGGGACCGTACAGGTCGCGGGCCACCACGCCGTCCAGCGCGCACACCCGCTCCCAGAGCGGGCCGGGCACCGCCTCGCCGCCCACCGCGACGACCGCCGGCCGGTGCGGGCCGTCCTCCAGCGCCGGGATCAGCGAGGCCAGGTACGACGGCGTCACATCCACGTAGTCGATCCGGTGCTCGGCCACGTAGGCCGCCAGCAGCCCGGGATCCTGGTACGTGGTGTCGTCGAGCACGTGCAACTCGTGCCCGGCGAGCATCCACAGCAGCGGATCCACCGAGGCGTCGAACGAGAACGAGGCACTGTGCGCCACCCGCAGCCGCCGGCCCACGGCCGCCACGGCCGCGGCGATCACGTCCGCCTGGTGCGCGGCCAGCAGGTTGGCCACCGCCGCGTGCGTCACCACCACGCCCTTCGGCCTGCCGGTGGAGCCGGAGGTGTAGATCACGTACGCCGGGTTCCCGGGCAGCGGCGCCGTCGTGGACCCGGCCCCGACCCCCGGATCGTCCATCAGCACCAGCAGGTCACCCGCCGCCGGCAGGGATGGCGCCGTCGCCGCGTCGGTGACCACCACGGCCGCCCCGGCATCCCCCAGCATCAGCGCGATCCGCTCCGGCGGATAGCCCAGGTCAACCGGCAGATAAGCGGCACCCGCCTGCCACACCCCGAGGATGGCCACGACCGTGTCCAGACCGCGCGGCACGGCCACCGCCACCACGTCCTCCGGCCCGGCACCGCGCGCACCCAGCACCCCGGCCAGCCGGCTCGCCCGATCGGCCAGCTCGGCGTAGGTCAACGCGTTCCCGCGCCCGTCCACCACCGCGACGTCATCCGCGCCGGCCGCACACCGCTCCCGGAAGACCTCGGCCAACGTGCCCGGGGAAACCACCTGTGCCGGGTCCGTTCGGGCGTGCTCGGGTTCGCCTTCCGAGCCCGCCCATTCCCCCAGCACCTGATCGCGCTCGTGCTGCTCCAGCAGGTCCAGCAGCCCGACCGGGCGCCCGGGATCGGCCGCGAGCTCCTCCAGCGCCCTGACGAGGCGCCCGGCGAGGCGCTCCGCCTCGGCGGCGCTCACCGACCCCTCACGGTAGGCCAGCTCCAGACGCAGCCGCTCGCCCGGCCGCACGCTGACCGTGACCGGGTAGTGGGTCGCGTCACGCTCCTCGACCCCGGCGACCACCAGCCCACCGGTACCCGCCGGCCTTGTTGCGGCGTCGCCCGCCAGGCGTGTTGTGGCGTCGCCCGCCAGGCGTGTTGTGGCGTCGCCCGCCAGGCGTGTTGTGGCGTCGCCCGCCAGGCGTGTTGTGGCGTCGCCCGCCAGGCGTGTTGTGGCGTCGCCCGCCAGGCGGTTCGGCTGGTTCTCGAACAACACCAGCGTGTCGAAGAGCTCCCGGCCGGCCTGGATCTCGGCCAGCCCGAGATGGTGGTGGTCGATGAGCCGGGCATGGGCGTCCCGCAGCCGGGCCAGGTGTTCGGCGACCGGGCTGCCGGGGCGCAGCCGCACCCGTACCGGCACGGTGTTGATGAACAGGCCGATCATCCGCTCGGCCCCCGGCACCTCGGGCGGGCGGCCGGCGACGGTGACGCCGAACACCACGTCGTCCCGTCCGGTGAGCAGACCGAGCACCAGCCCCCACGCCAACTGCACGACCATGCTCATGGTGGCCCGCGAGTCGCGGGCCACCGCCGCCAGCCGGGCGGTCAGCTCGGCCGGCAGCTCGCTGACCACCTCGCGCACCGCACCCGCCGCCGCCCCCACCAGCAGCGCCGGCTCATCGAACCCGGCCAGATACTCCCGCCAGGTCTCCCGCGCGGCCCGCTCGTCCCGCCCCGCCAGCCAGGCCAGATGGTCCCGGTACGGCGGCGCGGGCGGCAGGTCCGCACCGCCGTACAGCTCAAGGAGCTCCCGCAGCAGCAGGTGCAGCGACCAGCCGTCCAGCACCAGGTGGTGGTTGGCCACGAGCAGGAGGTGCCGTTCGGAAGCCAGCCGGACCAGCGTGAACCGCAGCAGCGGGGGCGCCGCCAGATCAAAGGGCGCCCGCCGATCCTCCTCGACGATCTCGGCCACCCGATCCGCGTCCGCCGCGTCCGTCAGGTCCACCTCGTGCCAGCGCAGGGCGGCGCGGGCGGCGATGACCTGCACCGGCTGACCGTTCTTGCGACGGCGGAAGGCCCCGCGCAGGATGTCGTGGCGGCGCAGCAGCGTTTCCGCGGCGCCGCGCAGGGCCGCGACGTCCAGCGGACCGCGCAGGTCGAGGGTGGAATGCACGGTGTACGGGTCGCTCCCGCCGTCCGGAGCGGTGTCGCGCCCGTCGCTTCCGCCGTCCAGGGCATGGAAGAGCAGACCTTCCTGGAGCGGTGTGAGCGGCCAGACATCCTGGACCTTCTTGACTTCAGGGGCGGCGTTCAAGCCAGAGTCTCCTCGAACTCGTCGAGTTCCTCCTGGTCGACGTCGACCAGGAAGGGACCGGAAGGGCCGGCGGCGGGAGGGTCGATGGCCCCGAGCGCGGCGAGCCACAGATCGGCCAGCTCGCGGACGACCGGCTCGGGCACCACCCGCGGCGCGTACGTCCACGTGGCCCGCAGGCTCGGCCCCCCGGGGCCCGCGACCACGAGGGCGTCGATCGTCACGGGGTGGGCGAGCGGAAGGCCGGGATCGGCCAGGTCCAGGAGGCTCTCCTGGCCGAGCACCATGCTCCAGTCGCCTCCGTCACCGGTGAACCCGCCGAGATAGTTGACGCAGATCCGCGGCCTGGGCAGGCGGGCGAGGACCGGGCCGGTGGCCGGGTCGAGGTAGCGGAGCAGGCCGTACCCGGCGCCCTTGGCGGGGACAGCGCGCAGGCGCCGGGAGACGCGGGCCGGAGTGTCAGCGCCGCCGTCCAGGCGTACGGGGGAGATGCTGGTGAACCACCCCACCGTACGGGACAGCTCCGCACCGTCCGCCAGGTCCTCGCGCCCATGCCCCTCAAGATCGACGAGCACCTCACGCCCACCCGGCCACCCACGGCGGGCCCGCTGCTCGACCACGGCCGACGCCAGCGCGGCGAGCACCAGTTCAAGCGTCACGTCGAGCCGGGCGGTCAGGGTCAGGCGAACGGCGGACCCGACGGTATCAAGCCGCGGGTCAAGCCCCCACAGCTCCGCCGCGCCCGCCGCTGCCGCGTCGTCCCCCGGCTCCGCCGCGCCGGTCAGCGTCGCCTTCCAGTACGGCAGCTCGGCGCGGCGGTCGAGGGCGGGCAGGGCGCGGGCCCAGGTTCTGAAGGAGGTGGAGCGGGTCAAGGGCATGCCTTCGTAGGCGTGTGCCAGGTCCTCGGCCAGCACCCGCCAGGACACCCCGTCCACGACGAGATGGTGCGCCACCAGGTGGAGCAGGCCGGACCTGCCCGGGCCCACGTCCAGCCAGACCGCCCGCAACATCACACCGTCCCGCGGCGCCAGCCCACCCCACGCCTCCGCCACCGCCTCCACCGGTAGGTCGCCGGCCGCCACGGTGTCCGCGCCCGCGGGCAGATCGCCGGCTGCCACCACGTGCAGCAGGGATGCGGCGGGCACCGAGCCGGGCGGTGGCACGTCGAGCCCGTCGTCGGTCAGCCGGGCGCGGAGGAGGTCGTGGTGATCCAGCACCGTCTGCAGGGCGCGGGTGAGCCGGTCGCCGCCCACTCCCCGGGGCAGGCGCAGCGTCATTGACTGGGCGAAACGGTCGATCTGCGGGCCACGCTCGCGTAGCCAGCCCATGATCGGCGTGGCGGGAACGGCGCCGAGCGCCGCCTCTTGAGGTTCGGCGGACGCTCCCTTGCCGGCCACGGCCGCGAGGGCGCGGACGGTGCCCAGTTCGAGCACCTGGCGGGCGGTGATCGCCAGCCCGGCCCGGCGCGCCCGGCCGGTGAGGTGGAGCGCGAGGATGCTGTCCCCGCCCAGCGCGAAGAAGTCGTCCCCCAGGCCCACCGACGGCAGCCGCAACACCTCGGCGAACAGCCCCGCGAGCGTCCCCTCGACCCCTAACACCCTGGCGGCGGGCCCCTGCTCCCCGCCAGCCACCCCGGCGATGCCCGCCACCCCGGCGGGCGCGGCGTTCGCGCCCGCCGCACCGGCAGGCGGGGGCTCGGGAGCGGGCAAGGCACGGCGGTCGAGTTTGCCGTTGGGGGTCAGCGGCATCGCGTCCAGGACCACGAACACCGCGGGCACCATGTGAGCGGGCAGCCGCGCGGCGACGTGCTCCCGCAACCCGCCAAGGCCCACCCCGGCGGCAGGGACGATGTAGGCGACCAGCCGGACCACCCCCGGGCGGTCCTCCCTCGCGGTCACCGCCGCCTGCGCCACGCCCGGATGACCGGACAGGACCGCCTCGACCTCGCCCGGCTCCACCCGGAAGCCGCGGACCTTGATCTGGTCGTCGGATCTGCCCGCGTACTCGACGACCCCGTCCGCCCGGCGGCGGGCCAGGTCGCCCGTGCGGTACATGCGCGACCCGGGCGGGCCGAACGGATCCGGTACGAACCGCCCCGCCGTCAGTCCCGGCCGCCGCAGGTAGCCGCGCGCCACCTGCACCCCGCCGATGTACAGCTCGCCGTACGACGCCGGGCGCAGGTCACGGTCCAGCACGTGAACGGTGGTGTGCCAGACGGGCCGCCCGATCGGCACCGTCCCGTCCGCGCTGCCCGGACGGCACCGCCAGAAGGTCACGTCCACCGCCGCCTCGGTCGGCCCGTACAGGTTGTGCAGTTCGCACCCGGGCAGGGCGGCGTGGAAGTCCGCCACCAGGTCGGCGGGCAGCGCCTCGCCGCTGCAGATCACCCTGCGCAGCCCGGCGCATCCGGCGGCGTCCGGGTCGGCCAGGAACGCGCGCAGCATAGACGGTACGAAATGCACCGTCGTGACCCGTTCCCGCTGGATCAGCCCGGCCAGGTAGGCGGCGTCCCGTTGCCCGCCCGGCTCGGCCACCACCAGCGTGGCCCCGGCGACCAGCGGCCAGAAGAACTCCCACACCGACACGTCGAAGCTGGACGGCGTCTTCTGCAGCACCCGGTCCGCCCCGGTCAGGCCGTACTCCGCCTGCATCCACCGGATCCGGTTGACGATGGCCTCGTGCGAGACCACCACCCCCTTGGGCCGCCCGGTGGAACCGGAGGTGTAGATGACGTACGCCGGATGCCGCGAATCCACCCGCGTGCCCGCCACGGCCCGCGCGGCCGGTTCGAGGGACACGGCGCGCAGCGTCACCACGGGCTCGGCGTCGGCCAGCATGAAAGTGACCCGTTCGGCCGGATAGTCCGGATCCACCGGCAGGTACGCGGCCCCCGCCTTCAGCACCGCGACCAGCGCGACGACGAGCTCGGCCGACCGCGGCAGCGCGACCGCGACGATCCGCTCGGGGCCCGCCCCGCGCTCCCGCAGCCGCGCGGCCAGGCCCGACGCCGCCCCGTCCAGCTCCGCGTAGGTCAGGGTGACGTCGCGGAAACGTACGGCGGGCGCGTCAGGCGTCGCCGCCGCCCGCGCCTCGATCAGTTCGGTCAGCGTCACCGGACCGGCTCCAGGATCGCGGCCGCCAGCGAGCTCGCGATCTCGCCCGCCCGCACGGCCGTGGTGGACAGCAGCGTGGCGGTCAGCCCGTGGGTGTGCTCGGTGGCGCCCTGCAGGTAGATGCCGCAGGACATCTCCGGCACGGTACGCACCCGGTGATCGCGCCCGACCACCAGCTCGCCGCGCTCGTCACGCAGGCAGAACCGCCCGGCCGCGCCGAGCAGGTCCAGCGGCTCCACCGGCCGGTACCCGGTCGCGTAGACCACCACGTCCGCGCGCAGCGCCTCGACCTCGCCCGTGACCAGCGACTCGACGTGGACGCTCACACCGTCGGAGTGGCTCTCCAGGCCGACGGCGCGAGAAAGGTTCATGACGCGCAACCGCTGGGCCCCGGCCACCTTCTCCCGGTAGGCGCGCCGGAACAGCTCCTGCAGCAGGTCGAGGTCCACGACCGAGTAGTTGGTGTTCGCGTGGTAGGTCATGATCATTTGCTTGACGTCGTGCGGGGCGTCGTAGAAACGGTCCACGGCCGCGGGGTCGAAGACGCTGTTGGCGAAGGGGCTGTCGTCGGCCGGGCTGTAGCCGTACCTGGAGAAGACCGCGCAGATCTCCGCGGCGGGGAAGCGGGTGTGCAGGTGCTCGACCACCTCCGCCGCGCTCTGCCCCGCGCCGACCACCACGAACCTGCGCGGCCGTTCGACCGGGAAGCCCGCCAGCCGGTACATCAGCTCCTGGCTGTGCCACACCCGCTCGCCCGCGACGACCCCGGCGGGCAGGACGGGGCGGAGCCCGGCGGCCAGCACGACGTTGCGCGCCCGGTAGGTGGTCAATTCGCCGCGCTGCACGGCGAGGTCGAGCTCCCTGACCTCGCCGTCCGCCTCCACCGGGCGGATGGTGACCACCTCCGCGTCATAGCAGACCTGCCGCTCGAAGCGCGCCGCCACCCATTCGAGGTAGTCGTGGAACTCCACGCGCGTGGGATACATGGTCTTCTGGTTGATGAAGTCGGCCAGCCGGCCCTTGGCGTGCAGATAGCCGACGAAGCTGTACGGGCTGGCGGGGTTGCGCATGGTGACCAGGTCCTTGAGGAAGGACACCTGCATGGTGGCACCCTCGATCAACATTCCACGGTGCCAGCCGAACGCCTCCTGCTTCTCCAGGAAGACCGCGGACTGCGCGGGGGACCCGGCCTCGGCGAGGGCGATCGCCAGGGCGAGGTTGGACGGGCCGAAACCGATCCCGACGAGATCGAACACCGGAGTCACCACTGGGGCACGTCCTCCTGGGCGCGCGGATACACCATCAGGGCGGCGGTCTTGTGCGGCATCGTGACCCCTCCCGCCCGTACGAACCCGGCCGCGGCGAACGCCCGGAGCGAGGCCGCGTTGCGGACGTTCGGCTCCGCGACGACCCGGGTGCACTCCGGCTCGGCCGCCAGCAGTCCCACGGCGACCGCCCGCAGCAACTCCCGGCCGAGGCCGCGGCCGAGGTTCTCGTGCGCGCCGATGGCGATGTGCACGCCGATGTCGCGCGGCCGGTACGGGTACAGGGGTGCCAGCCTGTCCCGCAGCACCCGGTAGAGCTCCAGGTAGGCGACCGGCTCACCGTCCAAGGACGCCAGGCACGGCCGCGAGTGCGCACCCGCCGCCTGCCGGGCGATCTCCTCCGCCCACCGCTCGTACGGCCAGGCCTGGTCCCACGGGCCCGCCACGTGCGGCCGGTTCATCCAGTCGCAGACCACGGCGATCCCGTCAGCCTCAGGCTCGATCACGGTGATCCGCCAGTCGCCCACCCTCGGGGGAACGGGTGGCGCTCCGATGTCCTGCAGGTGTGGCTGGCTCACTCATCCTCCGCAATAGTTAGGTTTGCCTAACCTAAACTGGCGCCATGCCTAACTAAGCATCGGATCCGCGAAACAGTCAAGAGATGTCAATGCCCACAAAAAGAAACGGCGGCAGCGGCCCGTTGCCGCCACCGCCGTCGTCCGAGGTCGCCCGCCCGAGGTCGCCCGCCCGAGGTCAGCGAGCCCGGCGGGCGAGGGTGAGGTCGGAGGCGAAGGCGATCTCCGCACCGTCACCCAGCAGGCCGTCGAGCTCCCACGGCGGAGCCGGTTCATTCACGCGGGCGAACGCGCCGGACCCGGTGGGCGGGACCGATCGTCAGAAGGTGCGGACGACCGTGAACCACACGGTCTTGCCGCCGTCGCCCGGCGTCACGCCCCACGCGTCGGAGAGCGCCGCCACGATCTGCAGCCCCCGGCCGGAGATCGCGTCGATGTCGGGGGAGCGCTGCTGGGGCACGCCGTCGCCCGGGTCGAAGACCTCGCCGTACAGCCGGTCCTCGCGGACCTCCAGGCGTAGCGCGTACGCCGACCCGCCGTGCCGGACGGCGTTGGTGACCAGTTCGCTGACGATGAGCAGGCAGTCGTCGATGGCCTGCTGGGGGGCCCAGCCGGTCAGCTCCGTCCGGACCAGGGAGCGCGCCTTACCCACACCGGACGGCACCGACGGCAGCAGGTATTCCACCGCGTGGATCGCCGAAGCGGATAACGGCCCGGGGTAGAGGGTCATCTGCATCACGTCTCTCGATGTGGGAGCGCTCCCAAATGCACGATAACCGCTCATAATCATTCTTGGGAATCCGCGCCACATGATTGTTGCGATTCCGCGCCCTCAGCCGCGCCCGGAGGTCACCTCCGCGCGCCGCCCCAGGCGCGCCCGGAGGTCACTTCCGCGGGGTGGCGCGCCGGCGGAGCCAGCCCGCCGCGCGGTGCGCGACCGGGCCGAGCAGGCTGACCTCCCTGGTGGCCTTCCGCAGCGCCTGGACGGCGCTGTGCGACTCGGCCGTGGCCTTCTTCAGCTCCGCCGTGGTGCGCCGCAGCTCGGTCGCGAGCTTGTCCAGCTCGTTGCCGGGCGACGCCGCGGGCTTGGGCTTCTTGCGCTGGTTGACGCGTACGAGCTGCCGCTCCCCGAGCGCGTCCGTCGTGTGCCACAGGTCCTCGCGCGACTCCAGCCAGGTGAGCAGCCGCCGCTGGACGGGCACCGGATCGCCCCACATGGCGTACAGCTTCTGCGAGCTGATGACGATGGGCTCCAGCCCGAGCCCGGCGACCGCCTCCCAGACCGCGAGCGCCACGCCCGGCGTGTGCTCGCTGCGGTAGTCGTCGAAGGCGACGATCCCGCCGTCCCGGAGCACGGTCCGCGCCGCCTGCACGTCACCGCGTACGTGTGCGGAGAGGTGGGAGGCGTCCACGTGGACGAACCTGCAGCTGTCCGCCTTCACGTGGTCGAGGATGATCGACGTGGGCCCGTGCACGATCTCGGGCAGGGTGTCGTGGACGCTCAGGTAGTTCTGCTCGAACTTGCGGCGGGTGAGCGTGGAGTAGGACTTGGTGGTCTCGACGTCGTTGTCCGCGTCCGGAGCTTCCGACTCGAACAGGTCGCAGACCGTGAAGGTCTCGCCCGGCCGCGCGTACCCGCCGATCAGGACGGCGCTCTTGCCCAGGTACGTCCCGAGCTCCAGCAGGTCACCCGAGGTGTCGGCGGACAGGAACCACTCGAACAGGCGCTGGTCGGCAGGCCAGAACCAGCCGGGGATGCGTTCGAGGGCGGTGGTCAGATCCGGTGCGGACATGCCGGGACGCTAACAGCCGCGTTTACCCGCTGAAAGGGGGTTTGCCGCATGGCCATCGGCAGGTCGCCGAGAGTTCGACGGTCCGACAAGTGAGCCGTGGCGGGCGCCCGGGCCACTCGCACGTGCACCAGGCGGAGGAGCTGATCGACCACCGCCGCTCGTTCGCCGCGCTGGCCGCCTCCGGAGTGCCGGAGCGGGCCCTGGGCGGGGTGCTCGTGCGGCAGGCGGTCATCGCCGCGCTGCCGGTCTGCGCCATGGCGGCCGTCTCGGGAGCCGTGATGGTGATCCTGCCCCTGCTCGACGTTTACCAGGTCCAGTGGCTCGGCTGGGCGGTCGCCAGGGCCGTGGCCATGACGGGCGTCGGCGTGCTCGCCGCGGTGCTCGTGGCCCTGGCGGCCCGCCCGCTGCTGCGCGGCGCGCTCGTCCCCGAACGGCCGCGCGACTGAGAGCTCAGGGTCGGTCCGCCGCCCGCGCCGCCTTCCGGAGGGGTGCGGCGCGGGCGGTGGACCGACCAGGATCGGGGAGGTGCGGTCAGACGCGGTCAGCGGCGATGAGCAGATACTGGAAGCTGCCGCTCTTGTAGGCGTCGAGGAAGGCGTCCTCGATGCCGGTGGCCAGGTGGGACTTCGCCCGGAGCTCCCAGTACGGGATGGTGGCCGCCGTGAGGTCCACGACACTGATCGGGACAAGCCGGTTGGCCGCCATCTCGGCGAAATACGTGCTGCGCGGGTGGATGTCGCAAATGTAGTGGGCGTTGATCTGGCTGATCGCGCGGGACGGCAGGCCGTAGGCGTTGTTGTAGCAGCCGGTGATGCACACGTATCTGCCGCCCCGCCTCAGCAGCCTGGCGTGCTCGGCGAACAACTGGGAGAGCTCGACGTACATCGTGCTCTCGTTGTTCCAGATGGCCTGGAACGCTCCGGTCGGGAAGCCGGTGTCCAGCATGTTGCGGAAGTGGAAGCGTACTTTGTCGTCCACCCCGCGTTTCCTGGCCTGGTCGTTGGCGAAGGCGACCTGCGACTCGGAGATGGAAACGCCGTCCACCTGGCAGCCCTGGCGCAGGTTGACCAGGATGCTGGAGCCGCCGCGGCCCGAGCCGGCGTCCATCACCCGGTCCTCCGGCCGCAGCGGGCCGAGG
Source organism: Nonomuraea sp. B12E4 (assembly GCF_039871825.1). Taxonomy (NCBI): domain Bacteria; kingdom Bacillati; phylum Actinomycetota; class Actinomycetes; order Streptosporangiales; family Streptosporangiaceae; genus Nonomuraea; species Nonomuraea sp. B12E4. The sequence goes on from NZ_JBDPME010000005.1 coordinate 164,685, forward strand.
TGCGCGAGGAGGGTCTCCGCCTGGACGGACTCGAGCCGGTGCAGCTCGTTGACGACGCGCTTCTCCCTCGTCTCCGCCGGGCCGTCCAGCACCGACCAGTCCACCTCCCCGATGCCGTAATGGTGGTGGTAGAGGCCATCGACCTCGCCCAGGCGCAGGTTGACCGGATTCCGCTCGGCATTCCAATAGGCGGCGACGGACTCCTGGTACAGGCTGCTGAGCACGGGGGTTTGTGGTGTGACGGTCATCTGAGCTCCTTTCTCGTCATGACTGGTAGCGGCTGGTCGAGCCGTGCCATTCGAGGCATCCACCCATCCAGCCCTGCGCACCGCGCAGGAATCGTTTGAGCTCGGGGGAGGGGACGGCGGCGAGTTCGCGCTGACTCTGCTCGAAGCCTTTGACGAAGTCGTTGTGCAGGTGGACGGCGCGCTCGGTGGCTTCGCGCGTGGAGCAGCCGTCCTCGGCCGCGATGAGCAGGATCAGGTTGGAGTCGGGGAGGGCGTCGGCCGCCTCCTTCTCGACGGAGTGCAGGTCGTTGACGATGACGCTGGCGGTGCCCGCCTGCATCAGGGCGGTGTGGAAGCGCCGGTCGTAGAAGAGGTTGGCGGGCAGCTCGTAGCCGCCGACGATGTCGATGAGGATCATCGAGGTGTAGAAGCTGTCGTGCTGACGGGCCGCGAGATAGCGCCAGACCGGCGGCTGCGCGTCCAGGTAGCGCCAGGCGGCGTAGGCGGTCCAGCTCACGTACATCTGGAAGGTGGTGGTGCAGGTGCGCATCACCTGCGACGGGGTGGCGTGCCGGGACACGTGGCTCCTGGCCGAGCGCAGCGACACCAGGACGGGGTCGGCCCGGATCGCCTCTTCGAGCGTGCGGGTGTACTCGCCGGCGTCCGGGGGCGGGTCCATGGCCGACATCACCAGGGCGAGGCGCGGCGGCAGCTCCGTCGGCGTGGCGCCGAGGTCCGTCTCGTCGGCGTAGTAGTCGTCGGCCGCCCACCACGCGGCGTTCATCTGGGCCGCGATCAGCAGGTGGTCGGGATCGTCGGAGTCGGGGTGGGCGAGCATCGCCAGCCGCCCGAACCCGGTCGCGGCGAACTCCTCCAGCCGCCCCTCGTGCAGGCCGACCCGCTCCGCCCACGCCACCAGCCGCCGGTCGACCTCGGCGCCGAGACCGTCGTCGACGCGCGCGGTCTCGGGGCAGTAGAGCGGCGGGTAGGACCCGTCGCCCCACTCCCGCTCCCGGTAGGCCAGTGGGGCGAGGCTGTGCCTGCGCTCGCCGCCGGACGGCGCCCGCAGCGCGAGGTCCCATCCCCGGCCGGGCGGTTCGGCGGGCTCGTGCCCATCCGTCGCCTCGAACTCGGCCCGGTACGGCTGCAGCGCGGCCGGCAGGCTGAGCGTGAACGATCCCAGGCCCGTCGGGCCCGCGGGCAGCGGCACCGCGGTGGCGTTGTCCGGCATGGCACACCTCCCTACGAGCGCGGGGCCGCGACGTCGACGTTCTCCAGGATCCCGATCGCGTCGGGGACGAGGATCGCCACCGAGTAGTAGGCGCTGACCAGGTAAGACATCACTGCCTGGGGGTTGATGTCCATGAAGCGCACGTTCAGGCCGGGCTCGTACTCCTCGGGGATGCCGGTCTGATACAGGCCGACGACGCCCTGGTCGTCCTCGCCCGTGCGGAGCGCCAGGATGGAGGTGGTCATGTCCTTCGCGATCGGGATCTTGCCGCAGGGGAAGATCGGCACGCCCCGCCAGGCCGGGATCTCGTGCCCGTTGACCTCGGTGCTGCCCACCACCAGCCCGCGCCTGTTGCACTCGCGGAAGAAGGCGGCGATCGCCTTGGGATGGGCGAGCAGCAGGCGGGTCTTGCGGCGCATGCTGATCAGGTCGTCCAGGTCGTCCGGGGTGGGCGGCCCCGACCAGGTGTAGATGCGCTGGGAGTAGTCCGTGTTGTGCAGCAGCCCGAACTCGCGGTTGTTGAGCAGCTCCCACTCCTCGCGCTCGCGTATCTCGTGGACGGTCAGGCGCAACTGCTGTTCGAGCTGGCTCATCGGGTCGTTGTAGAGGTCGGCCACCCGGGTGTGCACGCGCAGGACGGTCTGCGTGACGCTGAGGTCGTATTCGCGCGGGTGGAGGTCGTAGTCCACGAACGTGCCGTCGATCAGCGGCTCGCCCACGTGCCCGGACGCGATGGCGACCGCTGCCTCGCCGCGCCGGTTGACCGGCCGGTAGGTGCCCTCCAGGTAGCGCTCGATGTGCTCGCGCAGGGCGGGGGAACGGCTGAGGATCCGCCGCAGCTCCAGCCGCGGCGCCACCATGACCGTGGCGGGGGTGGCTGCCCTGACGGTGACCGGCCACCGGGGCGCCCCCTGGCTGAGCGCCTCGTCGCCGAACTGGTCGCCGTCGGCGATGACGCCGAGGAACTCCGTGGTGCCGTATCTGCCGGTGGAGAGCCGTTCGAGGCGGCCGTGGGCGATGACGTACGTCTCGGTGAGCGGGGTGCCGGCCTCCACGAGGACCTCGCCCGCCTCGACCTCCCGCGGGGTGAACGCCTCGGCGATGGCGGCCAGCACGCCGGCGTCGCCGAACCCGCGCAGCACGGGCAGCTCCGTGAGCGTCTCCGGGATGATCCGCACGTCGTCCGCGCCGTTCTGCGCCACGCTCACCCGGCCCCGCCCGACGGTGTGCGTGAGCCTGCGGTTGACCCGGTAGGTCCCGCCGCGCACGTCCACCCAGGGCAGCATGCGCAGCAGCCAGCGGGAGCTGATGGCCTGCATCTGCGGACGGGTCTTGGTGGTGGTGGCCAGGTTGCGTGCGGCCCGGGTGTCCAGGCTCAGCCGCTGTTCCGTCGCCTCCGTGGGTGGCATCATCCCTCGCAATCGCGGATCGTGGATCGCCGCTCTGTTAGATACCGAACGTAATCATTCGGACACTGACAGTTGAATCTCCTGGCAGGGAGGGGACGGTGGCTGCCGCGAAACGGTGATCTGGCTTTCCCAGCGGCGCGGCGGCGGTTAAGATCCCGCGCGCGCGAAAACCGGCTGGTCACCCCTCGGGTGGCCGGCCGGTCGGAGGCGCGTCAGCGGGCCGGGCGGACGGTGATGGTGTCGTCGTCGACGACGATGGCGTCGGCGCGCGTTGATCTTCCCCCCGGGCCACACCTTTCCGTTATGCTCCGCCGGTCTGGAACCGTCCAGGCTTAAAACAGGTGATGGGCCTGCACGGGACCTTCGGCCTTCCCCTCGACTGGGACGAGCCGGCTTCGTGATATTTCGGGCCCGCCGGGCCGTGAACATGGTGGCTACAATGCGGCCATGAAGGCCGCGATTCGCAGCAGATATGGCCCGCCGGAAGTGGTCAGCGTCTCGGTGGCGGAAAAGCCGGAAATCAAGGACGGCGAGCTGCTCGTCAAGGTCCACGCGACGACGGTCAATCGCACGGACTGCGCGTTACGCGCGGCCAAACCCTTTCTCTGGAGGTTCTTCACCGGTCTCATCAGGCCACGGGTGACCATTCTCGGGACCGAGTTCGCGGGCGAGGTCGAGGCGACGGGCGGCGGCGTCACCTCCTTCCGGGCCGGCGACCGCGTATTCGGATACAACGACCGCACATTCGGCGCCCACGCCGAATACCTGGCGATTCCCCAGCACGCCGCGGTGGCGATCATTCCGGACGGCCTGACGTACGAGGAGGTGGCCCCGAGCACCGAGGGCTCGCATTACGCCCTCACGTGCATCAGGGCAGCGAAGATGCGGGCGGGACAGGACGTCCTCGTGTACGGCGCCACCGGGGCCATCGGCTCGGCGGCGGTCCAGCTCGTGAAAAGCCTCGGCGCCACGGTGACCGCCGTCTGCGACACCAGGAACATCGAGCTCGTCAAGGGTCTGGGCGCGGCCCGCGTCATCGATTACACGGCCGAGGACTTCACCCGGGACGAGCAGCGGTACGACGTCGTCATGGACGCGGTGGGCAAGAGCTCGTTCGGCCGGTGCCGGCGGCTGCTGAAACGACGTGGCGTGTACGTCGCCACCGATGTCGGCCCCTTCTCCCAGAATCTGTTCCTGGCGCTGGTCACCCCGCTGCTCGGCGGCCGGCGGGTGAGGTTTCCCATTCCGCGGGAGGATCCGGAGATGGCCCGGTATTTCAAGGGTCTCATCGAGTCCGGGCAGTTCCGGCCGGTCATCGACCGGCGGTACACGCTGGACGAGATTCTCGCGGCCTACCGCTACGTCGAGACGGGCCAGAAAATCGGAAACGTCGTGATCACCGTCGCCGGGCCGTCAACCTAGCCCGGCCGATTCCCCGCGCGGCGCGCTCCCCGAGCGGCGCGGCGCGTTCCCCGCGCATCGCGGGCACCATGCGGGCCCGTCGCTGCGCCGTTTACCCTCCGCATTCCCTGAGTTGAACCTCTGGTGGTCTTGGGAGGGTTGCGCTAGCCTGCGAGCGACATCAGACGTCAGGTGTCTGATGGCCGAGGGAGCCCATTCGTGACACTTGCCGAAACCATCGCCGAGCGCCTGTTCCAGGAGATCATCGAAGGGCGGCTCACGACGAGCAAGCCGCTTCCCCCCGAGGGCGAGCTGGCCACCACGTACAACGTGAGCCGGCTCACCATCCGCGAGGCGATCCGCATCCTGCGCACCCAGAACGTGGTGCGCATCCGCCGCGGCCGCGGCACCGAGGTCAATCCGCCGGAGGAGTGGACCTCGCTGGAGGCGGTCGTGCGTGCCTCGGAGGGCAGCCTGGGTCACGGGCCGGAACGGCTGCTGGAAGCGCGCCGGATGATCGAGATCGGGGCGGCCCAGCTCGCCGCCGAGCGCCGTACCGACGAGGACCTCGTGCAGCTCGGCGTGCAGGTCGACGAGATGCGCGCGGCCTCGGCCGAGGGTGATGTCACGCGGTTCGTGGAGGCGGACATCCGCTTCCACGACGTGATCATGCGGGCGAGCGGCAACATCTTCGTGCCGCTGCTCTTCGTCCCCTTCGGCCGGCTGCTCATCGAGGCCAGACGCCAGACGTCCGCCGTTCCCGAGATCCAGAGGAACGCGATCGAGCAGCACGGCAACATCGTGAGCGCGCTCACCGCGGGTGACAGCGAGCAGGCCCGCATCGCGATGGAGGCGCACATGCAGCAGACGCAGCGCGACCTCCGGCAGCACGTCCTGGACGAGCAGCCGTGAGCGCGGAGACCGGAACCGTGGTGAGCGGGGAGTCCAGAACGGCCGTGAGCAGGGAGACCGGAGGAGCGGTGGGTGCGGGGACCGGGGCGGCCGTGAGCGCGGAGGGCGACGTCGGGGAGGCGGTGCCGCGCCCGCTGGCGGAGTTGCTCACGGGGCAGCCGCCGGCCGTGCCGGTGGACGGCGGGCGGCTGGCCGCGGCGGTGGAGTCCGGCCCTCGGGTGATCGTGCTCGACGACGACCCCACGGGCACGCAGACCGTCGCCGGGCTGCCCGTTCTCACCCGCTGGTCCGTGGACGACCTGCGCTGGGCCCTCGCCCAGGGAGCCCCGGCGGTGTTCGTGCTGGTCAACACGCGGGCGATGGCCGCGCAGGACGCGGCGGCGCGGGACCGGGAGGTCGTGCGCGCGAGCCTGGCGGCCGCCCGGCTCGAAGGGGTCGAGGTCGTCTTCGCCAGCCGCGGCGACTCCACGCTGCGCGGGCACTTCCCGCTGGAGACCGACGTCATAGCCGAGGAGCTGGCCGGGCGGGTGGACGCGGTGCTGCTGGTGCCCGCCTACATCGACGCGGGCCGCGTGACGGTGGACGGGGCGCACTATCTCCGCACCGCCGAGGGCATGCTGCCGGTCGGCGCCAGCGAGTTCGCCCGCGACGCGACGTTCGGCTACCGCGCGTCGAGGCTGCCCGAGTGGGTCGAGGAGAAGACCGCCGGCGCTATCCAGCGGGCCGAGGTGCCCGTCATCACGCTGCGCGAGCTGCGCTCGGGGGACCAGGCGGCGCTCGTGTCGCGCCTGGCCTCGTTCGAGGGCGGACGGCCGGTCGTGGTCGACGCCGCCTGCGACGACGACCTGCGCAACCTCACGCTCGCGCTGGTCGAGGCCGAGCGTCTGGGCAAGAGGTTCGTCTACCGCGTCGGGCCGTCCTTCGTCCGCGCCCGCAGCGGGCAGACCGCCACCCCGCCGATCGACGACGCCAACCTGAGCCACCTCACCGACCTGGGCCGCCTGATCGGCGGCCCGCGCCCCACAAACCCCGCCCGACCGGACGACGGCCTCAGCCCGGGGGTCACGGACCCCGCCCGACCGGACACCGGTACTGGTCGGCGCGTCACAGAGCCCGCGCCCGCTCATGGGCTTGTCGTCGTCGGGTCGCATGTCGCGCAGACCACACGGCAGCTCGCGCGCCTGCGGGAGCGCCGGGCGGTCGAGCTGATCGAGCTGGACAGCGACCGGCTGCTCGACCCCGCCGGCGTCGAGTCCTACGTCGCCGAGGTCGTGGGCAGGGCCGTCGCGCTGCTGGCGACCGGGCAGGTCGTGCTCGCCACCAGCCGCACCCTGCGCACCGCGGGTTCCCCCGAGGCCAACCTCGCGCTCTCCCGCACGATCAGCGCGGGCGTCGTGAGCGTCGTGCGCGGCGTCACGGCCCGGGTGCGCCCGGCGTTCGTCGTGGCCAAGGGCGGCATCACGTCCTCGGACGTCGCGACCGACGGCCTCGGCATCGTACGCGCCCACGCCCTCGGCACCCTGCTCCCCGGCATCGTCTCGCTGTGGATGGCGGCCGAGGGCCGCTCCATGGGCCTGCCGTACGTCGTCTTCGCCGGCAACGTCGGCGACGACGAGGCGCTCGCCGACGTCGTCGACCGCCTGCGGCCGACCTGCTGAGAAAGGAACAACCCATGCAACAAGTCGCGGTCATCGGGCTCGGTGCCATCGGACTGCCCATGGCGCTGCGGCTCACCGGTGCCTTCCCCGTCGCGGCCTACGACCCGGCCCCGGGCCGGCTGCGGGCCGCCGTCGAGGGCGGCGCCACGGCCGCCGCGAGCCCGGCCCAGGCGGCGGCGGGCCGTGACGTCGCCGTGCTCGCCGTACGCGACCAGGCCCAGGTCGAGACCGCCCTGTTCGGGATCGACGGGGTGGCCGGCTCCGGGTTCACCGGAGTGGTCGTGCTGACCAGCACCATCGGCCCGGCCGCGGTGCACTCGATCGCCGAGCGGCTGTCGGCGGCCGGCATCGGCCTGGTCGACGCCCCCGTGAGCGGCGGCCCCGGACGCGCGGGCAAGGGCGACCTGCTCATCCTCGTCGGCGCGCCGGACGAGGCGCTCACGGCCGCCGGGCCGGTGCTCGAACGGCTCGCCTCCACGCTCACGGTCGTCGGCGCCAAGGCCGGCGACGGCCAGGTCTTCAAGACGATCAACCAGCTCCTCGCCGGTGTGCACATCGCCGCCGCGGCCGAGGCCATCGCGCTGGCCCGCGGGCTCGGGGTCGACCCGAGGACCGTCATCGCCGCGCTGTCGCAGGGCGCGGGCAGCTCGTTCATGTTCGCCGACCGCGGCCCGCGCATGCTGGAGGCGTACGGCGGCGGCGCGGAGGTGAAGTCGCGGCTCGACATCTTCGTCAAGGACATGAGCATCGTCACCGAGGTCGCCCGGCAGACCCATGTGGCGACCCCGCTCGCCGCCACGGCCGAGCAGCTCTACCTGCTCGCCGAGAGCCACGGGCTGGGGGAGCGCGACGACTCCTCGGTCGTGACCCTGCTCTCGCCCCGCCGCGACGAGGTCGTCTGATGCGCCACACGACCCTCGGCTCCAGCGGCTGCTCGATCTCCCGGGTGGCGCTCGGCACGATGACCTTCGGCCAGAAGACCCCGGAGGCGGAGGCGTTCGCGCAGCTCGACCGCTTCGTCGAGGTGGGCGGCACGCTCGTGGACACCGCCGACTCCTACGGGGAGGGCACCAGCGAGCGCATCGTCGGCCGCTGGATCGCGAGCAGGCCCGCCGACGTACGCGACCGGATCGTGCTCGCGACCAAGGCGCGCTTTCCCACCGGGCCCGGCACCAACGACGTCGGTCTGTCCCGCAAGCATCTCGCCCGCGCCCTGGACGGGTCCCTCACCCGGCTCGGCGTCGAGACGATCGACCTCTACCAGGCGCACGCGTTCGACCCGCACACCCCGGTCGAGGAGACCCTGGGCTTCCTCGATGACGCGGTGGCGGCCGGCAAGATCCACTATGTCGGGCTCTCCAACTACACCGCCTGGCAGGTGCAGCGGATCGTGGACGTCGCGTCGTTCCGCGGCCTGGTCGGCCCGAGCGCCCTGCAGGCGCAGTACAACCTGCTCACCCGCGAGCTCGAATGGGAGATCATCCCGGCGCTCCAGGCCAACGGCCTGGGGCTGCTCGTCTGGTCGCCGCTGGCGGCCGGGGTGCTGACGGGCCGGCTCGACGGAGTGCCCGCCGCCCGGCAGGAGCAGGCGCGGGCGGTGCTCGACGCGCTCGGCCGGATCGCCGAGCGGCGCCACGTCTCCTCCGGCCGCGTCGCCCTCGCCTGGCTCGCCGCGCACCCCGCCGTGACCTCGGTCATCCTCGGCGCCCGCACCATGGAGCAGCTCGAGGACAACCTGGCCGCCTTCGATCTGGCGCTCGACGACGAGGAAACCGCCCTGCTGGCCGCGGCCAGCGAACCCGTCATCGGCGACTATCCGTACGGAGCGCGCGGCCTTGAGCAGCGCCGTCGCCGGCTTGAGGGCGGCCGATAGCTTGTGGAAATCCGAAACCCCTCACCAACGTCCCTCACCAGACGTCTGATGTCAGCGGTCAGACGCCATATCACGGCAAGGAAAGGCTCCATGGGTACTCACCGCTCACCGCTCAGAAGGGGCGCGCTGCCGGCCGCCGGCGCCGCCCTTGTCCTGCTCGGTGTCACCGCCTGTTCGGGCGGGAGCTCGGACTCCGGCGACGGCCCGCAGACGGTGACCCTCTGGGTCGCCTCGCCGACCGAGGCGTTCTCCACCGCCCTGGTGGACGCCTACAACAAGACACACAAGAACCAGGTCAAGGTCACCGGCATCCCCGACGACGGCTTCCTGCAGAAGATCGGGACCGCCGCGGGTGCCCGCTCGCTGCCCGACATCGTCGTCTCCGACGTCGTCTACCTGCCCAACTACACGAGCAAGGGCGTCTTCCTCGACCTCACCAGCCGGATCAAGGCGCTGCCGTTCGCGTCGAGCGTCGCGCCCGCGCACGTCCAGGCCGGCACCTGGGAGGGCAAGCAGTACGCCATCCCGCACAAGCTCGCCTCGTCGGTGCTCTTCTACAACAAGGACCTGTTCAAGAAGGCCGGGCTCGACCCGGAGAAGCCGCCGGCCAACTTCGAGGAGCTGCTCGCCGACGCCAAGAAGATCCGCGCGCTCGGGTCCGACACCTACGGCTACGACTTCGGCGGCAACTGCGGCGGCTGCACCGCGTACACGATGATGCCGTTCATGTGGGCGGGCGGCGTGGACGTGCTCGCCAACCAGGGCAAGACGGCGAACTTCGACAACGACACCGTCAAGCAGGTCTTCGGCCTCTACAAGCAGCTCTGGGACGCCGGCGTCATGCCCGCCAACGCCCAGACGCAGGACGGCTCGACCTGGGCCAACAACTTCGTCTCCGGCCACGTCGGCATGATGGCGCAGGGCTCGGCGATCGTCGGCGACCTGCAGAAGCAGACCGACTTCGACTGGGGCGTGGCGCGGATCATGTCGCCGGACGGCTCGGGCACCTCGACCTTCGTCGGCGGCGACGCGGCCGCGATCTCGGCGACGTCCGAGCACGCCGACGCCGCCTGGGACTTCCTGAGCTGGACGCTCCAGGAGCAGCAGCAGGTCGGCATCGTCGCCAAGAACGGCGACCTGCCCGTGCGCACCGACCTCGCCGGCAACCCGAACACGGCCAAGGACCCGCGCACGAAGTTCATCATGGACGGCGTGGCCAAGGGCAAGACCCCGTTCGCGCTGCCCTTCGGCCAGGTCTTCAACGACCCGACCGGTCCGTGGATCGCGATGGTCCGCGGCGCCGTCTTCGGCGCGAACGCGGATGACGCGGTCAAGAAGGGCCAGCAGGCGATCCAGGCGGCGCTGGACAACGCGCAGCAGTAGCACACCCCCGCGGTGCCGTCCTGCGGGCAGGGCGGCCCCGCCCGCACGGGAGCAGGACCATGGCAGTCTCCAAAACAACCTCACAAGCCGGGAGGACCGGGGCGCTCTTCGTCGCTCCCGCCGGACTCCTCACGCTCGTACTCTTCGTGATCCCCCTCGGCATCCTCGTCTGGATGTCGCTGCAGGACTATCCGCTGCTCGGCAAGCCCACCTTCACCGGGTTCGACAACTATCTCGACATCCCGGGCAACGAGGTCTTCACCCAGGCGATCGGCTTCACGCTCGCCTACACCGTCGTCACGACGATCGTCATGTTCCTCATCTCGTTCCTGCTGGTCGCGATCGCGAACAGCCGCAGGCGCGCGACGAGGTTCTACCGGACGAGCTACTTCCTGCCGTACGTGGTCGGCACGGCGGCGGCCACCCTGCTCTGGTTCGTCGACTCCGACCCCGTCATCGGCGTCTTCAACCAGGTGCTCGTCGGCCTGCACCTCGTGGACAAGCCCATCGCGTTCCTCGCCAGCCCGACGCTCGCGTTCTGGTCGATCATCGCCCTGGTCTCCTGGAAGTTCATGGGCTTCCAGGTGATCGTGCTGCTCATGGGCCTGCAGTCGATCCCGGTCGCGCTGTTCGAGGCCGCCCGGGTGGACGGGGCCAGCCGGTGGCAGCAACTGCGCTACATCACGATCCCGTCGCTGCGGCCGACGCTCGCGCTGCTCTTCATCCTGTCGGTGACGGGCTCACTGCTGGCCTTCGACCAGTTCCTCATCCTGACCAAGGGAGGGCCGGACAACAGCACGGTGAGCGTCGTCTTCGCCGTCTACAACACGGCCTTCGTCAACTTCGACATGGGCAAGGCCGCGGCACTGTCGGTCGTGCTGCTCGTCGTGCTGCTTCTCATCAGCGCGATCCAGCTCCCGTTGCTGCGCCGGAAAGACGTCTGACCATGGCCATCCGCAACCCCTCCGCCCCGGCCACACTCTGGTCGGGTGCCAAGACCGGCGCCTTCCACCTCGTCGCGGGCGTCCTGGCCGTACTCTTCCTCTTCCCGCTCCTGTGGGCGGTGCTCAACTCGCTCAAGAGCCCGACCGAGGCGAACGCGAGCCCGCCGACCTTCCTGCCGAGCTCGCTCTCGCTGGGCAACTACGAGACGCTCGGCAAATTCGGTGCGGGGATCGCCGCGTACACGGGCAACAGCCTGCTCGTCGCCCTCGTCACCGTCGGGGGAACCGTCATCATCTCGGTGCTGGCCGGTTACGGCTTCTCCCGCTACGAGTTTCGGGGGAAGAACCTCACCTTCGTCACCATTCTGGCGATCCTGATGGTGCCGTACGCGACGATGCTGCTGCCGCTCTACCTTCTGCTCGGCGTGCTCGGGCTGCAGGACTCCCTCATCGGGCTCGGGCTCGTACTGGTGATGTTCCAGTTGCCGTTCGGCGTGCTCATCATGCGCAACGCCTTCGACTCGATCCCGCGCGAGCTGGAGGAGGCCGCCTTCCTCGACGGCGCGGGGGCGTTCGGCGCGCTCCGGCACGTCTCGCTGCGCATCGTGACGCCCGGCGTGGTGACCGTGGGCCTGTTCGCCTTCCTGGCCTCGTGGAACGAGTTCCTCGCGCCGCTCATCTTCCTCAACACCGGGGACAAGTTCACCCTGCCGCTCATGCTCGTCAGCGTGCGCGAGGGCACCTTCGGCCAGATCGACTTCGGCGCCCTGCAGGCCGGCATCGTCGTCGCCATGGTGCCGTGCGTGGTGCTGTACCTCGTACTGAACCGCTACTACGTCACCGGCCTGCTCAACGGCGCGCTGCGCGGCTGACCGCCCCGACCTCCCGAAGGACCGCCATGAACACTGAAGAGATCGTCGCGCCCTGCTCGCCCCGCACCGGCGCGCACCTCACCCTGCGGCCGCTCTCGATGGAGCACGTCCGGATCACCGACGGCTACTGGGCCCGCTGGCAGCGGGACAACCGCACGGTGACCGCGCCGCACGCGATGCGCTGGCTGGAGAAGGACGGCGTGCTGGACAACTTCCGCCGGCTGGCCGACCCCGCGGTCACCGCCGAGCGCCGCGGCTGGGTCTTCTGCGACTCCGACCTCTACAAGGTGCTCGAAGGCATCGGCTGGGACCTGTCCCATGGCCCGTCCGAGGAGTTCGGCCGCTTCGTCGCCGACTCCGTGGCGCTGCTGGAACGGGTGCGGGAGGACGACGGATACCTCAACACGTTCGTCCAGGCCGGGCTCAAGGAGCGCTACGCCGACCTCACCCGGGGGCACGAGCTCTACTGCGCCGGCCACCTCATCCAGGCGGGCATCGCGCTCGCCCGCACCACCGGGGACGAGAGCCTGCTCGCCGTCGGCCGGCGCTTCGCCGACCACCTGGTGGCCGAGTTCGGCGACGGGCGGCGTGGGGACACCGACGGCCATCCCGAGATCGAGACCGCCCTGGTCGAGCTCTACCGGCACACGGGGGAGCGGGCCTACCTGGACCTCGCCCGGCAGCTCATCGACGTGCGCGGGCACGGGGTGATCGGCCCGGGGCTCTTCGGCCCGGCCTACTTCCAGGACACGGTGCCCGTACGGGACCAGGACACCGTCGTCGGGCACGCCGTTCGGGCCCTGTACCTGCTCTGCGGCGTCATGGACGTCTACCTGGAGACCGGCGAGGACGCGCTGCTGCGGGCCGCACGGCGGCAGTGGCGGTCCATGGTCGGCGAGAAGACCTACCTCACCGGCGCGGTCGGCTCGCGGTTCGAGGGCGAGGCGTTCGGGGACCGCTTCGAGCTGCCGCCGGACCTCATCTACGGTGAGACCTGCGCGTCGATCGCGAGTCTCATGCTGAGCTGGCGGCTGCTGCTGGCCACCGGGGACGGCGCCCACGCGGACCTCATCGAGCGCATCCTCTACAACGCCTTCTCCGGCTCGACCTCGCTGGGCCGCGACGGCTTCTTCTACGTCAACCCGCTGCAGCGCCGCTCGCCCCGGCCGCCCGCGCCCGCCGGCGGCAAGCCGCTGCGCACCGACGCCCCCGGCACCCGCGCGGAGTGGTACGACGTCGCCTGCTGCCCGCCGAACATCCTGCGCACGGTCGCCTCGCTCGGCGGCTACCTCGCCACCTCCGACGACCACGGCGTGCAACTGCACCTCTACATGCCCTCCAGCGTGCGCGCCGGGGAGGTCGCGCTGTCGGTGGCGACCAGGTATCCGGAGGACGGAGTGGTCCGTGTGACGGTCGAGCGCTCTCCCGCGAGCCCGTGGGCGCTGTCCCTGCGCGTGCCGGCCTGGTGCCGGCGGCCGTCGCTCATCGTCGCCGGCGAGTCCGTGCCCGTCGAGCGGGACGAGCGCGGCTACGCCGTCGTCGAGCGCGTGTGGGCCGAGGGCGACGTGGTCGTGCTCGACCTGCCCATGCCGGCGCGGCTGACCGTCCCGCATCCCGCGGTCGACGCCGTACGCGGCCAGGTCGCGATCGAGCGCGGGCCCGTCGTCCACTGCCTGGAGAGCGTCGGCGGCGAGCCGGACCTGGACGCGGTCGAGGTCGTGGCGGGCGCGGAGCCGCGGGTCGAGTGGGACGCCGACCTGTTCGGCGGTACGACCGTCGTGCGGGTCGAGGGGCGCCTGCGTGACGACTCGGGCTGGGCGGGGGACGGCTGGCGGGAGGTGGGCACGCCGGCTTCGAGCGGGCGGCCGATCGAGCTGACGGCGATCCCGTACCGGCTGTGGGCGAACCGCGGATCGTCCACGATGCGGACCTGGATCCCGGTCGCCTGAGTTTCGTCGCCCGGACCTCGGTCGCCTGAATCCGCGGCCCCGCTGTGCTCCCACGCGAATTGACTTCGAGCGCGCTCTAATAACTAGCGTCATGAGTCATGAGTGCTTCCATACGGCCGCAAGTCACGGCCGGCGAACGCGGGGCGGGGCGGCACGACGCGGAGCCCAGCCGCCGTCGCCGGCTCCTCGTCCTCGCGATCTGCTGCGCCAGCATCGTCGTCGTGGTGATGGACATCTCCATCGTCACCGTCGCGCTGCCGGCGATCCGGCGTGACCTGCACGCGTCGGTGTCCGGGCTGCAGTGGACGGTCGACGCCTACACCCTGGTGCTGGCGAGTTTCCTGCTGCTGGCCGGGTCCACCGCCGACCGGGTGGGCCGGCGGCGCGTCTTCCAGATCGGCCTGGCCGCCTTCGGGCTCGGCTCGCTGCTGTGCGCCCTGGCGCCGAGCATCGGCCTGCTGATCGCGGCGCGTGCGCTGCAGGCCGTCGGCGGCACGATGCTCAACCCGGTGGCGATGGCGATCGTCGCCAACACGTTCCCGGACCCGGCCGAGCGGGCGGGGGCCATCGGAGTGTTCGGCTCGATGTCCGGGCTGGCGCTGGCGCTGGGGCCGATCCTCGGCGGCGTCCTGGTCGACGGCCTCGGCTGGCACGCCGTCTTCTGGATCAACGTGCCGATCGTGGCCGCCGCGATCGTGTGCGCCGCGCTGTTCGTGCCCGAGTCCCGTGCCGCCCGGGCGCGCCGGTTCGACCCGGTGGGCCAGATCCTGGTAGTCCTCGTGCTGGGCGGACTCGTCTACGCGATCATCGAGTCCAGGTGGCTGGGCTGGACCTCGCCGGTCATCCTCGGCCTGCTGGCCGTCGCCGCACTCGCCGCGCTGGGCCTGCTGGCCTACGAACCGCGCCGGGCCGACCCCCTGCTGGAGCTGCGCTTCTTCCACAGCGTTCCGTTCAGCACGGCGATCTCGATGGCGCTGCTCGCGCTGTGCGGGTTCGGCGCGTTCCTGTTCGTGACCACCCAGTACCTCCAGGACGTACGCGGCATGTCGGCGCTGACGGCCGGGCTGTGCCTGCTTCCGGTGGGGGCGCTGGTGCTGGTGCTGTCCCCGATCACCGGCCGGCTGATCGGCAAGCGCGGTCCGCGGCTGCCGCTGGTGGTCGCCGGGGCCGCGCTGGCCCTGGGCGGCGCCGCGTCGGTCTGGCTCGGACCGGCCACCCCGCTGCCGGTCGTGCTGGCGATCTACCTGCTTTTCGGTATCTTCCTCGGCACCGTCAACCCGCCGATCACCAACACGGCGGTCTCCGGGATGCCCCGCTCGATGGCCGGGGTGGCCGCCTCGCTGGCCTCCGCCGGGCGGCAGACCGGCACCACCCTGGGGGTGGCGATCTCCGGGACGATCGTGGGCGCGGCCGCGTCCCAGGGCGGGACGGCGTTCACCGATGTGGCGCACGGGGTGTGGTGGCTGCTGGCCGGCCTCGGCCTCGGCGTCCTGGCCCTGGGGCTGCTCAGCACCGGGCGCTGGGCCATGGCCACCGCCGAGCGGGCGGCCGCGTTGTTCGGCCCGCGGGCTTGAGACGGTGGCCGCGTTGTTCGGCGGCGCGCGGGCTTGAGGCGGTCAGGCGGCGAACTCGGCGGGGGCGGCCGCGATGACGGTGTCGAGCATGGCCCTGGAGTGCCGCAGGTCGTCGATGGCCGCGGTGATGCGGTCGCGTTCCCGGCCGAGCTGGGCGACCAGGTCCGGGCACGTGGGCACCAGGCGCTCGTCGTCATCACGCAGGCACGGCAGCACCACGGCGATGGTGGCGGTGTTCAGTCCGGCGGCCAGCAGGCTGCGGATGCGGCGGACGGTGCCGACGTCGGCCTCACCGTATTCGCGGTAGCCGCTGGAGCGGCGGGTGGGGTGCAGCAGCCCCTGCTCCTCGTAGTAACGCAGCAGCCGCTCGGCGACGCCCGTGCGGCGTGACAGCTCTCCGATGCGCATGTGATCCCGCTCACTCCTCGTTGACTCTCACATCCATGTGAAACTCTACCGTCCAGGCATGAGTAGAAGCTTCGCGATTCTCGCAGCTCTGTGCATCAACGTGTTCGTGGTCTGTACGGCGGAGTACCTGATCTCGGGCCTGCTACCCCAGGTCGGCGCGGCCCTTGACGTGTCCGTGGGGGCCGCCGGGCAAGCCGTCACCGTCTACGCCCTCGGCGTGGTGATCGGCGGGCCACTGGTGGCGGCCGCGACCGCGCGGCTGCCCCGCAAGGCCCTGGCGCTGGGACTGATGCTGCTGTTCGCGGCCGGCAGCGCCCTGTGCGCGTGGGCGCCGTCGTTCCCGGTGCTGCTGGCCGGGCGCGGGGTGTCGTCGCTGAGCCACGCGGCGTTCCTGGCGCTGGCCCTGGTGACCGCGACCCGGGCGGTGCCGGCCGAGCGGGCCGGCACCGCGATCGCCGCCGTGGCGTCGGGATTGACGGTGGCCACTTTGCTGGGGGTGCCGCTGGGGGCCCTGCTGGGCGAAAGCGCCGGATGGCGGGTCCCGTTCCTGGCGCTGACCGTCCTGTCTCTGGCCGGTACGGCGCTGCTGGCCGCGGTGCTGCCTCGGCAGGCGGCGCAACCCGTCAGCCTGCGGGAGGAACTGCGGGTGGTGACCCGGCGGCCGGTGCTGGCGGTGATCGCCACCACCGCCGTCGGGCTCGCAGGGGTGGCGACCGTGTTCACCTACATCGCACCGCTGCTGACCCAGGTCACCGGGTTCGCCGCGCCGGTCGTGTCGGGGCTGCTGCTGGCCTACGGCGCGGGCAGCTTCGCGGGGAACCTGGCCGCCGGACGGCTCACCAACAGGTCGCTGAGCGCGACGGTGCGCGGGGTGTTCGGCGGGCTGGGCGGCCTGCTGGTGCTGTTCCCGTTCGCGATCGTGTGGAAGCCGACGGCGGTGGCGGCGGTGCTGATCCTCGGGCTGCTGGGAACCGCGACGATCGCGCCGCTGCAGGGCCTGATCCTGCGCCACGCCGGGGCGGCGCCCACGCTGGCGGTGGCGGCCAACGTCGGGGCGTTCAACCTGGGGGCGGCCGCCGGGTCCGTGATCGGCGGCGCGATCGTCACCGCCGGCGCGCTGCGCTGGACGGGCCTGGCCGGGGCGGTGCTGACCGTGCTCGGCCTGGCGCTGTCCTACTGGGCCGTTCCCCGGACGCGTAACGGAAGCGGCCAGGAGGCCGGCGCCAGGCTGGCGGTGCCGGCTCCCTGACCCGCCGGGCCCGCTGCTCGCAGCAGAAGGGGATCGTCCCGGTGACCTTCGCCAGGCCGGGCGTCACGCCCGGTGTGGCGGTGGTCGCGGCCAGGGGCGGCCTCGACCTGGTCGACGCGGATGGATTGGCGGGAGTCTCGCGTGTTCCAGGGCGCCGGATGGGCTGGTTGGTGTGGTGGGCTCCGGTTGATGGGCAGGTGGGAGGGGATGGATGGTGTTATATCGTTAGCAGAGGTAATATTTTCGGATATGAGCCCTTCAGATCTTCCCGAGGCCCTGATATCCGTAATGTCCGGTATTCAGCGGCTTGTTCGAAGAAGGCTGCTGCGTGACACCCCCGCGGCACCGCGGCTGCGTGGCGCGCAGGTCGAGCTGTTGCGCCTGGTCGCCGAATCGCCCGGGATCGGCGTCTCGGCCGCCGCCAAGGAGCTCTATCTGGCGGGAAACTCGGTGTCCACGCTGGTGAACCAGCTCACGGCCGCCGGGCTGCTGCGCCGGGAGGCGGGTCAGGACGACCGCAGGTCCGCGCGGCTGCTGCCCACCCCGGTGGCCGAGGCCCGGCTGCGCGCCTGGGGACAGCGCCGCGCCGCACTCGTACGCGATCACGTGGAGCGGCTCGACGCGGCCGACCAGGAGGCGCTGGCCGCCGCGCTCCCCGCCCTGCGCCGGCTCGCCGGCAGCCTGCGGGAGGAGGTCGAGCGGCCATGACCGACGCCCTCACCTGTGCGGGCCTGCGTTACTCCTTCGGCGACACCCTGGCCGTGGACGGGCTCGACCTGTCCGTCACGCAGGGCGAGATCTTCGGTCTGCTCGGCCCGAACGGCGCCGGCAAGACGACCGCCATCCGCTGCGTGACCACGCTGCTGCCGGTCCGGCCCGGGATGGTGCGGGTTTTCGGCCGCGACGCGGCCGCCGACCGGATGGCGGTGCGCCGCCTGCTCGGGTACGTTCCCCAGCAGCTCTCCGCGGACGCCCGGCTCACCGGGCGGGAGAACGTCTCGCTGTTCGCCCGCGTCTTCGACATCCCCCGCCGCGAGCGTGCGGCCCGGGTCGCCCAGGCGCTGGAGGCGGTCGGCCTCGCCGACGTCGCCGACCGGATGACGGCCACGTTCTCCGGCGGCATGATCCGCCGGCTGGAGCTGGCCCAGGCGCTGGTCAGTTCGCCCCGGCTGCTCATGCTCGACGAGCCGACGATCGGGCTCGACCCCATCGCCCGTACCAGCGTCTGGGAGCACATCCAGGCCGTACGCGCGGCGACCGGCATGACGGTCCTGGTCACCACCCACTACATGGACGAGGCCGACCAGTACTGCGACCGGGTGGCCTTGATGCACCAAGGACAGATACGGGCGATCGGTGCCCCCAAGGAGCTCACCGCCCAACTCAGGGAGCGCCGCGGCGACGGCTCCGATCCGACGCTGGAGGACGTGTTCAGGGAGGTCGCCGGGAGCGGCCTGGAGGAGGAAGGAGGGAAGTTCCGCGATGTCCGGCGTACCCGTAACACCGCCCGCCGCGTCGGCTGACCTGCCCAGGGTCGATGGGCTGGACCTGCTCACCACCCCGGCCGGCCCCGCGTACGGGCTGGCGCGTCCTGCCCGCGCGGGTGGCCGCCATGTGCGTGGTGGAGCTGCAGAAGCTGCGCCACGACCGCACCGAGCTCTACACCCGCGCGATCCAGCCCGCGCTGTGGCTGCTGATCTTCGGAGAGACGTTCACCCGGATCCGGGCGATCCCGACCGGCGGGGTGCCCTATCTCGACTATCTGGCTCCGGGGATCATCGCCCAGTCCACGATGTTCATCGCCATCTTCTACGGCATCCAGATCATCTGGGAACGCGACTCGGGCGTCCTGACGAAGCTGCTGGTCACACCGACCCCGCGGGCGGCGCTGGTCACCGGGAAGGCGTTCGCCGCCGGGGTGAAGGCGGTGATCCAGGCGGTCGTGGTGGTGCTGATCGCGACTCTGCTGGGCGTGGGCATGACGTGGAACCCGCTGCGCCTGCTCGGCGTACTCGTGACGGTGGTGCTCGGGTCGGCGTTCTTCTCCTGCCTGTCGATGACGATCGCCGGCATCGTGCTGACCCGAGACCGGCTGATGGGCATCGGCCAGGCCATCACCATGCCCCTGTTCTTCGCCTCGAACGCCCTCTATCCCACCGCCATCATGCCCGGCTGGCTGCAGGCCATCAGCATGGTGAACCCGCTCAGCTACGAGGTGGACGCCCTGCGCGGCCTGCTGCTGGGCACCCCGGCGCACCTGGCGCTGGACGGTGGGGTGCTGCTGCTGGCCGCGGTGCTCGGTATCACGGTGTCCTCCAGCCTGCTCGGCCGCCTGGCCCGCTGACACCGCTACCCATCGCGGACGTTGCCGTTGCCCTCCGTTGGTGCCCGCCTCAATACGCTGCCGTTCGTGGTCGACGAGAAGAACCCAAGCAAGCGGCGGATCTCCATCAACGATTCGGGTATCGAGCGGCGCAGGGCGGCGATCCAGGCGATCGTCGATCAGGTGCCGCCGGTCGGGGCCGGGCAGGTCGTTCCCCCTCCCCGCCTCTTTGGCCCGGACCCGCGCCCCGCCCCGCGCCCCGCCCCGCCGTCACTCGACGCGGCAGAGCCGGAACGGTCGGGAACGGCCGGTGGGTCCGGAGGCAGATAGGGCTTGGGCCAGTCTGGCGGGTCCCGGCCTCGACTCCGATCCTGGCCCGGACCCGCCCTCGGCCCGGATCCGGATCACCGAGAAGCGATCTTGAGGAGTCGGTGTCAGGAGGAGATACCGGTGGCCGGGCGTCCTGGCCGGTGGTGGGCCGGCGGGTGCCCGACCACGCGCTTGAACGCCGTGCTGAAGGCGCTCTCGGACGCGTAGCCCCACTCCGCCGCCACCGACGCCACCGTACGGTCCGTCGTACGCAGCGCCTCGGCCGCCGAGCGCATGCGGCGGCGCAGCAGATATTCCAGCGGGGGAAGCCCCATCAGGGCCTTGAACCGCACCGCGAACGCCGTGCGGGACATGCCCGCCTCGGCCGCCAGGGCCGCCACCGTCCAGCGCCGCCCGGCCTGCCGGTGCATCAGCGCCAGCACCGCGCCGATCTGCGGGTCGCGCAGGGCCCCGAGCCGGCCCGGGATCCCGCCGGCGCCATGGCAGTCTCCGGCCTCCAGCCGCAGCGGTCGCGCCCCTTCGACGGTCAGCCAGCACGACCCCGACAGGACCGCACCCAGCTTGACGTGCTCGTACCCCTCGAACCGCAACGCCCAGCGCCCACCGGCCTCCAGCCGCGAGGGCATCGCGGCCCGCACATTCAGCAGGGCCAGGGCATCGGAAAGGGGGTCCGTCAGCGGCACCATGCACATCCCCCGGACAGATCACGCACAACCAGCCTCCGTACTTCTCGCAGGCTACCTACTGCTCTCCCTCCGCCCGCGCGGTGCTCAGCGGGGAACTGATGGTGGCGGTCATCCAGAACTCTTTCGCGGACCGGCTGGAGTGCCCGCGACCAGGTGATGAACGTCGCCGAGCAGGGCGGTGAGGGTCTGGTGCCGGTGCGGGCCGGGAGCGACGTCGCCTGGCTCGGCAGGGGGTCAGCCGGCTTTGGCGGAGTCGAGATGGCGGGTGTCACCGAGATTGACGACCTGGCGGCTGTGGTAGATGTCGTCTTCGCGCAGCGTGGTGATGCTGCCGGACGGCGCCCGGAAATAGGCATGGCCGACCGCCTTGATCGGCATCTTGATCCAGGACGTCACGAGGAATGTCAGGGAGCCGCCGTGCGTCACGATGATCTGGTGTTCGCACGGACGCTGCAAGATCTCGTCCATGACCGCGTAGATGCGCTGCGCCAATGCCGCCTTGGTCTCGGCACCCGCCACGCCCTCGTCGTGTTCCAACCGCTCCCCGGCAGCCGGCGGCGGGACGAATCGTTGGTCCAGCCATTCCTGCGGCCTTCCTCCCGCCTCTCCATAGGATTTCTCCCGCAGCCTGCGGTCCAGGATTGGGTTCACGCCGAACAACTCGGCTACCTTCTCGGCCGTTTGCCGGGTGCGCTGCAGATCCGAGGAGAACAGCTCCACATCGACGCCGTCCGGGACCTGGGCCCGCAGCGCCTGGGCAATGGAGGCTGCCGCGCTGAGGCCGGCTGGTGTCAGCTGTGAATCATGCCAGCCGCCGACGACCCCCTCGACGTGGTGCGTCGCCTCCGGATGGGTGACGGCGTAAATGGTGCGCATGAGTGAGCTCTTCCTGCTGGGGGTTGTTGAGTGATCTTAGAGGTGGTTCACGAGGGAAGATGATGACCACGTCGCTGGTGACCAGCGGTGTGAGCGCAGATGACGCCAGGCAGATCACCTGGATCGTGCAGCATCCGTTCGAGGTGCGAGGAGGCCGGCTGTATGGCCGGTTGCCGATTCTTGATGGCCGCATCAGAGCCACATCTGGTCAGGTCCGAAGGGTCATCGATCAGGTGTTGGCGAACAGCTCCTGTACGTGCATAAGTGGCGCGCCTACCGGGTTGCCCTCGCCAGCGGCGCGGTCACCTCGGTGCCGATCACAGTCGACGACCGTCCGGGAGAGGGCGACTCGCCGCGCGCAGCCTGGTGATCACGGTCAAAGCGGTCCCCCGGCTCCGCGAGGGCGTTTTCAGTTGTCAAGCGGAACGGACGTGGCTCTGGGGCGGGGCCTGCGCAAGCGGCTTGGTGAGAAGCCGCTCCCCGCTGGGAGCGGAGGAGTCACGAGCGCCAATGTAAGTCCGAAGTGGCCAGAGCCCCAGAATTCCAGACATAACAATCCGAGGACTCCTGAGCGTCGGCTGTCAGAGCGCCGCTCGGCCCGGCCCTCCTGGGCGCCGTTCAGCGTGTCGCCGCAGCCCATGGCCGACTTTCGGGGGCCTGGGGTCGGGTTAAGCAGGCGGTGGACCGGGAAGTCCGCTTGCATCCCCCCGGCAACCGTCGGGAGGAAGTGCGTCGTGACCAGGATCGAGCCGGAGCCGGAGCCGGTGATCTCCGAGCCGGGCGCCCGGCCCGGGGCCGGGCGGTTGATCGTCTCGTGGCTGTCCACCACCGACCACAAGGTGATCGGGAATCTCTATCTCGCCACCAGTTTCTGCTTCTTCCTGCTGGCCGGGCTCATGGCGATGCTGATCAGGGCCGAGCTGGTCGCCCCGGGGCTGCAGTTCGTCTCGTCCGATCGCTACAACGAGCTGTTCACCATTCACGGCACGGTGATGCTGCTGCTGTTCGCGACCCCGCTCTTCGGCGGGTTCGCCAATGCGATCATGCCCCTGCAGATCGGCGCCCCGGACGTGGCCTTCCCCCGCCTCAACATGGTGGGTTACTGGCTGTTCCTGTTCGGCGGGCTCATGGTCGTGAGCGGTTTCCTGGCGCCGAACGGGGCCGCCCCCTTCGGCTGGTTCGCCTACACCCCGCTGTCCACCGCCCAGTACAACCCTGACATCGGCGGCGACGTGTGGGTGATGGGCCTGGCGCTCAGCGGGCTCGGCACCATTCTCACGTCGGTCAACTTCATCACCACGATCATCTGCATGAGAGCGCCCGGCATGACGATGTTCCGGCTGCCGATCTTCACCTGGAACACGCTGCTGACCAGCATGATGGTGCTGCTGGCCTTCCCGGTGCTGGCCGCCGCGCTGCTGGTGCTGGCGATCGACCGGAAGTTCGGTACGCAGGTCTTCGAGGCGACCAACGGCGGCTCGATGTTGTGGCAGCACCTGTTCTGGTTCTTCGGCCATCCCGAGGTCTACATCATCGCGCTGCCGTTCTTCGGGATCATCACCGAGGTGATCCCGGTCTTCAGCCGCAAGCCGCTGTTCGGCTACATCGGCATGGTCGGCGCGACCATCGCCATCGCGGGGTTGTCGATGACCGTGTGGGCGCACCACATGTTCCCGACCGGGCAGGTGCTGCTGCCGTTCTTCTCGTTCACGACGTTCCTGATCGCGGTGCCGACCGGGGTGAAGTTCTTCAACTGGACCGGCACCATGTGGCGGGGCCATCTCAGCTTCGAGACGCCGATGCTCTTCTCCGTCGGCTTCCTGGTCACCTTCCTGCTGGGCGGCCTCACCGGGGTCATCCTGGCCTCGCCACCGCTCGACTTCCACATCAGCGACACCTACTTCGTGGTGGCCCATTTCCACTACGTGGTCTTCGGCACGGTGGTGTTCGCCATGTTCTCCGGCTTCTACTTCTGGTGGCCGAAGCTGACCGGCAGGATGCTCAACGACACGCTGGGCAAGATCCACTTCTGGCCGCTGTTCATCGGCTTCCACACCACGTTCCTGGTGCAGCACTGGCTCGGCATGCTCGGGTTCCCGCGCCGCTACGCCGACTACAGCGCGGCAGACGGCTTCACCACCCTCAACATGATCTCCTCGGTCGGCGCGTTCCTGCTCGGCCTGTCGACGCTGGTGTTCCTCTACAACATCTACTGGACCGCCCGCCACTCGCCGAAGGTGTCGGTGGACGACCCCTGGGGGTTCTCGAACTCGCTGGAGTGGGCCACCTCCTGCCCACCGCCCCGGCACAACTTCACCTCGTTGCCGCGCATCCGTTCCGAACGCCCGGCCTTCGACCTGCACTATCCGCACACGGGCCGGCCACCCCTGCCCTGAAGGGGCCACCGCGGGCACCGGAGACCCACGCCGGCAACCGGCAGGGGCTCAACGGCGACTACCCGGAGGTGCCGTTCACCCTGGAGGTCGTGGCGGTGTGCCGGGCAAGCAGGAGGTCGTGGACGGGCGTCCGCTACACCGTCGCCAAGGTGCCGGTGCGGGCGGGCGGGATGGCCACGGTCAGGGTCGTCGGCTGGCCTTCCGGCCTGGCGGCCGCCATCCGGGGCTCCGGATGGCGGCCGTGCCGGTTACGGCTTGCGGCCGACCGCTCCCAACAGCCACCCCGTGCCCGCGGGGGCCGGGTCGGCGGGGTCGGGGTGCCAGGCGTCGAGGGTGACCAGGCCGGGATCGATCAGGTCGAACCCGTCGAAGAAACGGACCACCTCCGCGTGCTCGCGGAAGTAGATGGGCGTCGGCGTCGCCGCGTAGACGTTCTCGATCTGGGCCACGGCGTCCGCCTCGTGGCCGTCTACGGTGGCGTGGGTCGCCGTGAGCATGCTGCCCGGCGGCAGGGCGGCGCGCAGCTTGTCCATGATCGGGCCCCGCTCCTCCAGGGTGAGGAAGTGCACCATGGCGATCATCAGCACACCGACGGGCTGGGTGAAGTCGAGGAGTTTGACCGTCTCCGGATGCCCGAGGACCTCGGCGGGGGAGCGCATGTCGGCGGCGGCCACGGCGGTGTTGTCGTCGGTGGCCAGGAGCGCGCGGCCGTGCTGGAGCACGACGGGGTCGTTGTCGACGTAGACCACCCGGGCGTCCGGGGTGATCTCCCGGGCGATCTCGTGGGTGTTGCCCGCGGTGGGCAGGCCCGAGCCGATGTCGATGAACTGCCGGATTCCCTGCCTGGCCATGTAGCGCACCGCGCGGCGCAGGAACGCCCGGTTCTCCTGGGCGAGCTGGCGGATCTCCGGCATGGCCTTCTCGACCCGCCGCACGGCCTCGCGGTCGATCTCGAAATTGTCCTTCCCCCCGAGGTAGTAGTCGTACATCCGGGCGACGCTCGGCCTCGTGACATCGATGCCCCTCGGCCCGTTACCGCCCTGTTCCGTCATTGCGCATCCTCCAACTGAGATCATTTACTACTTAAGTTAGCGCAAGCCTCAAAGGCGATCATCCCTGACCCCATTGACCGGCTGGACTGGGGCCACTACTGTCGCGGCAGAAATATTCTGCCTGATCTCGAAACTTTCAGAGTCAAGGGGCGGAGTCAGATGGTGTCAGCGGGTGCGGGGCCGGGCGCCCCGGGCGGGCGTTTGTTCCCCTCCGTCGGCAGGATCCTGCGGCTGGCCATGGTCGCCGCCCTGGGCGCGGCGACGGTCACGATCGGCTCCGTCATGGCCGGCGGGATCGGTGACGCCGACGGCACGTCGGTGCCCGGCGGCCGGTGGGTGGCCACGTGGACCGCCATGCCGCAGCTCACCGAGCCGGGGAACATGCCGCCGGCGCCGTACACGCAGGAGGGCCTGGTCCTGGCCGACAGCACGCTGCGGCAGACCGTACGGGTGTCGGTCGGCGGGCCGCGAGTGCGGCTGCGCTTGTCCAACGCGTTCGGCGGCGCGCCGCTGCCCATCACCCGCGCCTCGGTGGCCCTCCCCGACGGCGGGCGGGCCGGCGTGAGCGCGATCCAGCCGGGCAGCACCCGCCCGGTGACCTTCTCCGGCCGCACGTCGGCGGTCGTCCCGGTCGGGGCGCAGGTCGTGTCCGACCCGCTGGACCTGCCCACGGCGCCCGGCTCCGTGCTCGCCGTGACCGTCTACCTCGCCGAGGGGCAGGCCTCCACCGACATCACCTCGCACCCCGGCTCCAGGACCACCTCCTACCTGGTGACGGGCAACCAGGTCGAGGCCGCCGACCTGCCGGGCGCGGTCCCGGTCGACCACTGGTACTTCCTCAGCGGCGTCGAGGTGTGGACCAAGCGCACCACGGCGGCGGTCGCCGTGCTGGGCGACTCCCTGACCGACGGCCGCGGCTCCACCACGAACGCCAACAACCGCTGGCCGGACCAGCTCTTCGACCGGTTGCGCGCCGACCATCGCACCGACGGCGTGGCCGTCGGCAACCAGGCGGCGGGCGGCAACCGCGTGCTCAACGACGGCCTGGGCCCCAACGCCCTGGGCCGGCTGGACCGGGACGTGCTCGCCCAGAGCGGCGTCAACTGGCTGATCGTCTTCGAGGGCGTCAACGACATCGGCACGGCCGCGGCCACGCAGGCCGCCCAGAAGCAGGTCGCCGACGACCTGATCTTCGCCTTCGACCAGATGGTCACCAGGGCGCACGCCCAGGACCTCCGCGTGTACGGGGCCACGCTCACCCCCTTCGGTGGCAACGCGAACTACGACGACCCCGACGGCTACCGTGAGGCGGCCCGGCAGGCGGTCAACGAGTGGATCCGCACCAGCGGCAGGTTCGACGCCGTGATCGACTTCGACCGGGCGGCACGCGACCCGGGGCAGCCGCGGCGGCTGCGGCCGGCGTACGACGTGGGCGACGGGCTGCACCTGAACCCGGCGGGCTACCAGGCGCTCGCCGCCGCCGTCCCCGCCCGGCTGTTCCGCTAAGGGCTTTACCGGCGCACCGGGAGTCAGGCTCGGGCCTCCAGGGGCTCGTCCGGGGAGACGCCCGCGTCCAGCAGCCGCCTGATCTCCGCCACCTCCCCGACCGTCGCCGCCAGGACCAGATCGCGTTCGGTCATGTGCTCCAGTCTGTACGGCGGCCTCTTTCGTGATCCACACGTTTTCCCAGGCGGACGTCTGGCCGAACAGGGCGGAGGCTCTTCCGTTCACAGCGGGTGCGGGCGGCGGCCCACGGCTGCGGCGGTTTTTGGTAAGGACCTCGGCCGCCCTCGCGTGCCCCGCCCGCCATCCGGGTAGTCCACGCCCGGACGCGAAGGAGGGTTCGCCATGGCCGCCACGAGGACGGGGCGCGGGATCGCGCTGCCCGGCACGATCCTGGGGATCGGGCTGGGCGGGTTCGTGGACGGCATCGCACTGCACCAGATCCTGCAGTGGCACCACATGCTGAGCAGCACCGACACCGACAACATCGGGGTGCGCTACTACTCGCCCGACACCGTGCCGGGCCTGCGCATGAACACCCTGTGGGACGGGCTGTTCCACACCGTCACCTGGCTGGCGGTGCTGATCGGGCTCGGCCTGCTCTACTCCCGCGTCACCACCTCCCGCGGGCGGGTGTGGCGCTCGCGGCAGTTGTGGGGCTGGATCCTGGCCGGCTGGGGTTTCTTCAACCTGGTGGAGGGCGTGATCGACCACCATCTGCTGGGCATCCACCACGTGCGCACGGGCCCGTACCAGCTCTGGTGGGATCTCGGCTTCCTGCTGCTGGGCGCGCTGCTGGTGGTCGGCGGGTGGGCGCTGCGCCGCGGCGGCCGCACGATCGACCTGTGCGAAACCGGGCGTACGTGACGCTCGCGCACACCGGGCACCCGCCTCCCGGCGGCTCGCCGGTGTTGCTCCTGACCGTCCTGGCCATGGCCGGCTACCTGCTGCTGGCGGCGCGGCTGCGCCGGGATCCGCGGGGGTGGAGCGGGTGGCGCGGCACGTCGTTCCTGGCCGGCGGCGTGCTGGTGGCCGCCGCCACGACCGGGCCGGTCGCGGCCCTGGCCGCCGCCGACTTCCGCGGCCACATGCTGCAGCACCTGCTCATCGGCATGCTGGCGCCACTGTTCCTGGTGCTCGGCGCGCCGATGACGCTGCTGCTGCGCTCCCTGCCCGCCGCCCGCGCGCGGCTGCTCGGCGCGCTGCTGCGCCGCCGTGCCGTGCACGTCCTGGCCAACCCGGTCACCGCGCTGGCCCTGAGCGTGGGCGGCATGGTGGTGCTCTACTGCACGCCCCTTTACCGGCACACCGTCGCGAACGGCTGGCTGCACGCGGCGGTGGAGGTGCACTTCCTCCTGGCCGGCTGCCTGTTCGCGTGGGTGGTCGCGGGGCCCGATCCCGCTCCGCGCCGCCCGCCGGTGCCGGCGCGGCTGGTGGTGCTGGGCGTGGCGGTGGCGGCGCACGCCGGGCTGTCGCAGCTCATGTACGCCGGGCTCGGGGTGGACGTGCCCGTGCCCGAGGAGGCGCTGCGGGGCGGGGCCGAGATCATGTACTACGGCGGTGATCTCAGCGAACTGCTGCTGGCCCTGGCCCTGGTGACCGGGTGGCGGCCCCGCCGGGAAGTCCCCGTACGCGGCTGACCGATGGCAAAGCCTCGTGGCCGGGTCTTTACGGCCGGAGTCACCGCCAGGGGGCTGCGATTACGGAACGTTTCTCCGGGCTGCGGCCACGGTCATGGCCGAGAAACGGTTCCCCACCCCAAAGGAAAGAAATGGTCACGCAAGGTTAGTGGTTTGGATGAATTCATAATTATGGTCCTTTATGCGCTCAATATGCTCGTTTGACCACTTACGCTGGTTGATTGCTGCGGCTGCCGTAGTCGGGGGTCAGCCGCATGAGGAGGAGACGGAGTGTCACCACTTCCACGTCCACGCTCCATCCGTGCGCGTTACACCGCGGTCGCGGCCGGGTTCTCATTGATCATCCTGGCCGTGCTCGGAGCGACGGTGGATCTCACCATCCGCTATCGGGTCCAGTCGAACCTCTTCGACCAGGCCGAACGAGTAGCGAGTCAGTGGAGCGCGGCGGCGCGCAACGGAGTGGTGCCCCACCGGATACCCGCGTATCCGCCTGTCGATCTCGTCCAGATCGTGGACGCCCACCAGAAGGTCCTGAAGTCCAGCAGAAGGGCCTCCGCGACCGTCCCGATCAGCCGGCTCCGCCCCCCGCCCGACGACCGCTTCCAGCGGCGCGAGGAGTGCGAGGGGCCGGGGCGGTGCGTATTGCTGGAGGCCATCCGCCTGACCCCGGACGCCGACGCGGGCGTCGTCTACGCCGGTATCCGGGAGCCCGACCTGCTGGCCACCCACCGCCTGGACTACGCCGTCGTCGCGGGCATCGGCCTGATCACCGCCGTCGCGGCGTGGACGGCCTGGGTGCTGGTGGGGCGCACGCTGCGGCCCGTCGAGGCCATCAGGGCCCGGATCTCCGAGATCACCGTGAGCGACCTGAGCCTGCGCGTCCCCGTGCCGCCCGGGCATGACGAGATCACGCAGCTAGCCACCACCGCCAATCACACGCTCTCCCAACTGGAGGGCGCGGTGGAGGAGCAGCGCCAGTTCGCCTCCACGACCTCTCACGAGCTGCGCACCCCGATCGCCGGGCTGCGCATGCAACTGGAGGAGGCGCTGCGATATCCCGACGACGTCGACACCCAGGAGACGCTCCGGACCGCGCTGGCGACCACCGACCGGCTGGAGGCGATCGTCAACGACCTCCTGCTGCTCGCCCGCCTCCGGGCCACCGACCCGGCGCCCCCGGAGAAGATCGACGTCGGCGAGCTGGTCGTCGCGGAGGTGAACGCGCAGCACCGGCCGATTCCGACGAAGGTCCACGCGCCGGCCGGGCTGCGGATCTGCGGCTCCCGGATGCAGCTGATCCGCGTGGTGGACAACCTGCTGACCAACGCCCAGCGGCACGCCGAGAGCTCCGTCGAGGTCACCGTCGCGCCGGCCGGCGATGGGGTCGCGGTCACGGTGGCGGACGACGGGTCCGGGATCGCGCCCGCGCACCGCGAGCGGGTCTTCGAACGTTTCGTCCGCCTCGACGACGGGCGCCGCCGCGATCCCGGCGGCAGCGGGCTCGGCCTGGCCATCTCCCGCGACATCGCCCGCGCCCATCACGGCACCCTGCGCGTCGCGGACTCGCAGCGGGGGGCCAAGTTCGTGTTGTGGCTCCCGCTGATGGACTCGTGCCGTTAGACCGGGCTATTCGGTCGAGTGGCGTGCGGAGCGGCGCCGTTCCGGGGCCTGGCGGGACTCGGCTCTGATCGGGCGGCGGGCGCGTGGCTCCTCCTCGCGCTCTTCCTCGTAGCCCTCGGGCTCCTCGTCCTCGTAGTCCTCTTCGTCCTCGTAGTCCTCTTCGGGTTCCGCCGCCGCGCGCCTCCGCTCGGGCTCTTCTTCTTCCTCTTCTTCCTCTTCCGGCTCCTCCTCAGCGCGCTCCCGGCCGGGCTCCTCCTCGGGCTCCTCCTCGGGCTCCTCCTCGGGCTCCTCGTCCTCGGCCCGCTCCTCCTCGGGCTCCTCGCCCCGTTCCTCCGCGATCGCCGTCTGGTGGTCCTTGACGACCTCGCCGTCGCGGATCTCGCCGCGCCAGCCGTCGCCGACGCTGTCGGGGTCCAGCACGAGATGTGCCATCACGTGCCGCCTGAAGTGCTTGAGCTCCAGCCGTACCCGCCGTCCCTGGGCACGCCACAGGTTCCCGGTACGCTCGAACAACCCCTGCGCGTGATACTCCAGCACCACCAGGATCCGGGTGAGGTCGTCGGTGAGCTCGTGGAACGTCACGGCCCCGTCGACATAGCCCTTCTGGCCCTCGGACCGCCAGACGATGCGCTGATCCGGGATCTGCTCGACGATGTGCGCCTTCCAGTTCCGGTGGGACCACAGGATCTGGGCCTTCCAGGCGAGGTTCTCGTCGGACTCCTGGTTGACGGTCTCCACCTTCTTCATGAAGGTCGGGAAGTCCTGGAACTGGGTCCACTGGTTGTACACCAGGCGGCGGGGCGCGCCGACGTCGAGCGTCTCGACGATGTTGGTGACCTTGCCGTGCCCGCCCTTGCTGCCGCCCTTGCCGCCGGTCGCCTTGCGCAGCAGCCCCTTCAGCCCGCCCTTGATGGCGCCGCCGATCATGCCGCCGCGGATGCCGCCGCCGAGCTTGCCCGAGCCGGTCACCGCCCCGATGAGGCTCTTGCCGCTGTTCTCGGTGTAGTCGGTCAGCCGGCCGGTGAGGCCCTCGATCTTCTCCCCGGCGCGGGCGAGCGCGCGCTCGCCGGCGGCCTGCAGCAGGTTCTGCGCCTCCTGCCGGAGCCGGTCCGTCGGCAGGCTGCCGATGATTCCCCGGCCGAGGTCCTTGGCGCTCTCGGAGATCCCGCCGCCGGCCTCCTTGGCCCGCTCCGAGATCCCGCCGGCCGCCTCCTTGGTGCGTTCGGGGATGCGTCCGGCCTCCTTGGCGACGCGCTTGGCCCCTTCCGGGGCCCGGCCTGCCTCCCGGGCCGCCCGGCCCGCCGTGTCCCGGCCCGTGTCGGCCGCTCGCCTGGCCGCGCCCGTCGCTCCGCGGACCGCGCGCCCGACTTGTCCGGACCTTGCTGCCTCAGTCATCTGATCGCCTCCGAGACGGGTCGGTTCGCCGTACGGGACGCGGTCGTTGCCGTGCCCGGCCGGACTCCCTGGAGTCGCGTTCGTCCTCTTCGCGCTCCGCGTATCGGTCGCGTTCGTCGCGTTCGTCCTCCCCGCGGTCCGCGTATCGGTCGCGCTCGTCGTACTCGTCCTCGTGGTTCCTGGGGCGGGCCGCCCGCCGCGGCTCCTTCAGCGCCTCAGGCGCGCGCAGCGCCTCGGCGCGCTCGTGCAGCCGGTCGCTCAGCGAGTCGATCTGCCTGCTGGTCGCGGCCACAGCCGCCGCCTTGCCGACCTCCAGTAGTTCGCCGCGGAGGCGGCCGGTGAGCTGCTCGATCTCCGGGGTGGAGCCGAGAGACTTGAGTCCCTGCGACAGCAGCCCACCCTCGCCCATGCGTACGCGGCCGGCCAGCCCGGCCGCCGCCAGGGCCGCGGCCATGCGCAACTTGCGGCGCCGGCCGAGGTAATACCCGGCGAGGACGGCCAAGGCTATCCGGCACTTGTTCGACATGATCCGCGCTCCTCTGCGTGGCCGGGGACACTTGCCGGTGGCCTGCCCGCAAAAGGGACGAAGAATCTAAAACTAGATAAAAAGTGGACAGGAATTGAGCAAGAGCCCAGGCTCACCACCCGTCACAGGCCGACATCGCGGCGCATCAGATCGTCCTGTTCCTCGCGCCTGACCACCAGCCGGGCCTGCCCACCGGCCACGGCCACCACCGGCGGGCGACAGGTGAGGTTGTAGGTCGAGGCCATGGAGTGGTGGTAGGCCCCGGTGGCGGCCACCGCCAGCACGTCGCCTGGCCGGATGTCGGCGGGCAGCGGGGCGTCCTCGGCGATCGTGTCGCCGGACTCACAGTGGTGCCCGACCACGGTCACCTCGCGCGGCCCCGCCGTGGAGACGCGGCCGATCATGGTGGTGGCGTAGCGGGCGCCATAGAGGGACGTACGGGGGTGGTCGCTCATGCCGCCGTCCACGGCCACGAACGTCCGCCGCATCCCACGCTTGACCGCGATCACCCGGTAGAGGCTCACCCCGGCGGGCCCGCTGATCGCCCGGCCGGGCTCTATGATCAGCCGGGGCACGGGCAGGCCGAGCCCGACCGCCCGCTCCTCGACCGTCGTGCGCACCGTGGCCGCGAAGCGTCCGAGGTCGAGGCCGTGCTCGCCGTGCAGGTAGGCGATGCCGTGACCGCCGCCCAGGTCCAGCTCCGGCAGCGCCACGCCGCGGGTCTCCCTGATCCGGGCGAGCTGCTCCACCATCGTACGGGCCGCCAGCTCGTACGGCTCCACCTCGGAGATCTGCGAGCCGAGATGGCAGTGCAGCCCGGCCAGCTCCAGCCCGCGCTGGTCCAGCACCCGGTGCACCGCCTCGGCGGCCGAGCCGCCCGCCATCGACAGCCCGAACTTCTGGTCCTCCCCACCGGTCCGGATCGCCGCGTACGCACCGGCCTCGATGTCGGGGATCACCCGGATCAGCACCTTCTGCCGATGCCCCGCGGGGATGAGCGCCGCCAGGTGGTTGATCTCCGCCAGGTTGTCGATCACGATGCGGCCCACCCCGGCGTCCACCGCCTCGTGCAGCTCGCGCGGCGTCTTGGCGTTGCCGTGGAAGACGATCCGCCCGGCGGGGAAGCCGGAGGCCAGGGCCAGGGCCAGCTCGCCGCCCGAGCACACGTCCAGGCCGAGCCCTTCCGAACGCACCCAGCTCACCATGGCCCGGCACAGGAACGCCTTGGCCGCGTACATGATGTCGGCGTTCGGCAGCGCGGCGCGGTAGGCGCGGCAGCGCCGGCGGACCTCGGCCTCGTCCAGCACGTAAGCGGGGGTGCCGAAGCGGCGGACGAGCTCCATGAGCGACACGCCCGCGAGGTCGGCGTCGCCGTCGGGCAGGGAGCGCATCGACGGAGCCCACGGGGCGCCGAGCGCCTGCGCCCGATCCAGGACGTCCATCACGCGACCTTCGCGGCCGGCCGGGTCATCGTGCCCGCGGGGTCGATCACGACGCCGATGACGTCGAGGTCGGCGATCATGTGCCGCAGCGCCGGCTCGCTGAGCCGGATCCACTGCTGGTCGGCGCCCAGCACCCTGGCCAGCCGCAGCGGCGAGGTGAAGGCGGCGGCCGTCCGCTTGCCCGAAGCGGTCCTGAAAAGGCGCAGGACCTGCGCGTACGCCCCCCGATTGACCGGGACGTACAACGGGGCTTGCAACATCGCTTCCTCCTGATGAGAGATGCTCACCAAGCACGCTAGGCCGGGTTCCGGGCCGGGCGGCCGATTGCTACGGCATCACGACGGCGAAGGCCCGAGTCCTGACGCCATCTTGACAGCGGGGGCCAGGCGGGGCGTCGTCACCAGGCAGGAGGGGAAGGGATCCGGCATGGAGGTGCTGAGCAGCCGCGTGTTGTTGCGGCCGAACGATCTCGCCCGCAGCCGCCGTTTCTACGCCGAGACGCTCGGCCTGGCCGTCTACCGCGAGTTCGGGCCGCCCGACCATCCAGGCGTGGTGTTCTTCCTGGGCCAGGGGTTCCTGGAGGTCTCCGGGCAGTCCGACGGCAAGGACGGCGCGGGGCTGTCCCTCTGGCTGCAGGTCCGTGATGCGGCGGCCGAGCAGGAGCGGCTCCGGCAGGCGGGCGTCACGGTGCTGCGCGAGGCCCGCCTGGAGCCGTGGGGCCTCATCGAGTCGTGGATCGCCGACCCGGACGGCCACCGCATCGCCCTGGTGCAGGTGCCGGCCGGCCACCCCCTACGCCGCGACCCGCGCTGAGGCCGTACGGTCGAGGTCGGGCCGCTCGGGGGCCCGCCCGCCGAACCCTCGCATCCGGGAGAGACGCACATGAGCGCGAACAAGATCTGGTTCATCACCGGCACCTCGCGCGGCTTCGGCCGCGAATGGGCCATCGCCGCCCTGGACCGCGGCGACAAGGTGGCCGCGACGGCCAGGGACCCCAAGTCGCTGGCCGGCCTGGCCGCCGAGTACGGCGACGCGCTGCTGCCCCTGCCCCTCGACGTCACCGACCGCGCCGCGGTCTTCGACGCCCTCGCCCGCGCCCACGAGCGGTTCGGCTGGCTGGACGTGGTGGTCAACAACGCCGGTTACGGCCAGTTCGGCATGATCGAGGAGCTCTCCGAGGAGGAGGCCCGCGCACAGATCGACACGAACCTGTTCGGCGCGCTGTGGGTGACCCAGGCGGCGCTGCCGTACCTGCGCGAGCAGGGCGGAGGCCACATCATCCAGGTCTCCTCGATCGGCGGCGTCTCCGCCTTCCCCAACATCGGCTGGTACAACGCCTCCAAGTGGGCGCTGGAGGGCTTCAGCCAGGCGCTGTCCCAGGAGGTCGCCGATTTCGGCATACGGGTGACCCTGGTGGAGCCCGCCGCGTACACCACCGACTGGGCCGGTTCGTCGGCCGCGCACGCCACCCCGCTGCCCGCCTACGAAGGGACCCGGGCCAAGGCAGCCGAGCAGCGTGCCAGGCGGGTGGGCGACCCCGGCGACCCCGAGGCCACCCGCGAGGCGATCCTCAAGGTCGTGGACGCCGAGGAGCCGCCGCTGCGGATCTTCTTCGGCGACGGCCCGCTCGCCGTCGCCGTGGCCGACTACGAACGCCGGCTGGCGACGTGGCGGGCCTGGGAGCCGGTCTCCGTCGCCGCCCACCGCAAAGACTCCTGACGGTGGTTAAAGGGACAACTAAGTCATTGCAGGGGCTTTGATCACGCATGAATTGATTCTTGACACGATATGGGTTGACGACCACCGGAATGACCACCGGGGGGGGTGGTGTCCCTGCGTCTTGGCCGGCTCTCCGTGCAGGCACGCCTCATCGTGGCGA
The DNA here is from genome assembly GCF_039871825.1 of Nonomuraea sp. B12E4. Taxonomy (NCBI): domain Bacteria; kingdom Bacillati; phylum Actinomycetota; class Actinomycetes; order Streptosporangiales; family Streptosporangiaceae; genus Nonomuraea; species Nonomuraea sp. B12E4. The sequence continues at coordinate 199,443 of NZ_JBDPME010000005.1, forward strand.
TCGCGTTGCTGTCGCTGATCGGGCTCTCGGTGGTCGGCTTCGCCATCGACCTGCTGGTCCGTGACAGGATCGAGCAGAACGTCTTCCGCGGCACGCAGCACGCCGCCACGCAGTGCCTCGGGGCGTTGAGCACCGGCCGAGCCATGCCGGACACCACGTCAGGGGCGGATCTGCTCCAGCTCGTCGACTCCAGCGGGCGGGTGGTGTCGGCCAGCGGAGCCGCCGCCGGGCGGCCGCGGCTGAGCACGCTGTGGCCCTCCTCGCGCGACCGGACCACGAACGGCACCGAGTGCGCGGCGGGCGAGTGCGTCATGCTCACCGCCAGCAGGCCCTCGCCGCAGGAGGAGGAACTGCTGTGGGGCGGCGACACCCACGTCGTGTACGCGGGCAGGACCCGCCCGGCCATCCTGGACGCGCCGGGCCTGGAGTTCTCGGTCACCGCCGGGGTGCTGGGCGTCACCGCCCTGATGACGTGGGTGACCTCGATGCTCGTCAGCCGGACGTTGCGGCCGGTGGAGGCGATGCGCGCCAGGATGGCCGAGATCACGGTGAGCGATCTGGGCCGGCGGATCCCGGCGCCGCCGGGCCGGGACGCCGTCGCCCGGCTCGCGCGTACCGCCAACAGGACCCTGGCGCGCCTGCAGGAGGCCGTGGAGCTCCAGCGGCGCTACAGCTCGATGGTCTCGCACGAGCTGCGTACGCCGCTGACCGGCCTGCGCGCCCGGCTGGAGGAGGCGCTGAGATATCCCGACGCGGACCCGTACGAGGTCATGCGGGACGCGCTGGCCACGCTGGAGCGCGCCGAGGCCATCATCGACGAGATGCTGCTGCTCGCCCGCATCACCACGACCTCCCCGCACCGTCCCGAGCCGGTCGACCTGAGCGCCCTGGTACGCGACGAGGTGAGCGGCCTCAGAACGGGCCTGGCGACGCGGGTGCGGGTGCAGCACGGCCTGCGGGTCCTCGGCAGCCGCGTCCAGCTGGCCGAGCTGCTGACGAACCTGCTGGTCAACGCGCAGCGGCACGCCTGTACCCGGGTCGAGGTCGGCGTGGTGCGCTCGGGCGGGTACGCCGTGCTCACCGTGACCGACGACGGGGGCGGGATCGCGCCCGAGGACCGGGAGCGGGTGTTCGAACCCTTCGTACGGCTCCGGGACGGCCGGGAACGCGATCCCGGCGGCAGCGGGCTGGGCCTGGCCATCTGCCGCGCCATCGCGCACGCCCACCACGGGACTCTGCGCGCCGAGGAGTCCCAGCGGGGCGCCAGGTTCGTGCTGCGCCTCCCGCTCGCGCAGCCGGCCGCCGACCACGAGTGACAGCCGGCGGCCCCGGCCCCTCGTCCCGCTGGGGGCCTGTTCGGGCAGGTCAGGCCGCGGCGTGCGCCGAGTGCCCGGCCTTCCGCCACACCTTGAACAGCCGCTTGGCCGAGCCGCCCACCGGGCCGACCGCCTCGTAGAGCACCTTGCGCGAGACGGGCTCGGCCGTCTCCACCGCCGTCACCGCGTCGTCCGCCTTCGTGATGGTGTGCGTGCAGACGCTCAGCAGGTAGTCGGGGATCTGCAGGGCCGGGTCGGTGCAGCCCACCAGCGGCACGCCCATCGCCGCCACGACGGGGAAGACCGTGCCCGGGATGCCGATGGCGGACTCGGCCCGCGCCGACGCCTGGACCGAGGGGACGGCGCTGATCTCGTACCGCTCCCACAGCGAGCGGTCCTCGCGCGGGTGCAGCCCGACCAGGATGTGCTTGCCCGCCGCCGCGAGCCGCTCGGCCGAGTCCAGCAGCAACTGCGTGCCGGGAGCCGAACCACCCGTCTCGTCGTCCTTGGTCACGCTGGTGAGCACCAGTACGGTCCCCGCCTCCGGCCGGTAGCGGGGCAGATCGTCCGTCTGCGGCGTGCCCACCACCTCGATCCGGCGGCGCGTGCCCAGGTAGTCGTCGAACACCTTCGCCTCAGCGGGTGACGAGGCGGTGATCGCCCGCAGCCGGTCGCGGAACTCCCTCGCCCGCGGCGCCTCCTGCGGCAACTGGTACGCGAGCGAGCTGGCGACCAGCGGCAGGTCGCGCAGCCGGGCGGCGCAGTCGGCGGGCCAGTCCCCGGCGCCCGTCACCACGAGCAGGTCGGCCGCCGGGATCTCGTCGGGCGTCGCGACCTTGACCGGGTCGTCCGGCTTGATCTGCGACCGGTCGGGCACCAACTGCACGACCTCCCACCCCTGGCGGCGCGCCTCCGGCAGGAGCGGGGCCGCGTGGTAGGTGCCCCAGGGCTCGTTGGTGGCGACCAGCACGCGTCGCCTGCTGCTCGGCCGTCCCGCGGCGTGCGCCGCGGTGCCGCCCACCACGGCGAGCCCGGCTCCGGACAGCGCGCCGGCCAGGAGGGAGCGCCGGGTCAGACCACGATTCCTGTTGGGGGAAATGTCGTTAAAAGCCATGAACTACAATCTTATGGGGTGTTTCGGGCGCGCCTGTGAACGCCGCCCGTCCTCCAGGCGAACGCGTCCCATCCACCCCACCGGCCCCAATCGGAAGACGTGGCGCCGGTCGCGAGCAGGATGAGCGCCGTGTCGATATGACCGGCGCCGCCACCGACCGATCCGAGCGCCGCCGCCCCGCCGGGGGCCTGACCGGCATGCCGCCCGCCGCCCTGGGACGAGATCCGGTGTCAGGCCGCTGGAGGCAGGCACCTCACCAGGTCCATGTGCCCGATCAGGGTGAGGGGGCCGGCGGCGTGCGGCACCAGGACGGTGGCGCCGGCGTGGAGGGGGAGCGGGTCCTGGCCGGCGCCGGCGAGGGTCCCGTCGCCGCTGGTCACGACGAGCACGCTGTATCCCGGTTCGAGCACCGCCTCCCCGGCCACCCGGACGAGCTCCGCACGGAAGAACGGATCCGCCTCCGGCGCCAGCACGCTCCCGGGCACGGTCATGGCCCCCCGCCGGATCAGCGGCTCGACGTCTCTGGCGGTGCGGTCCACGGAGCTCAGCGCGAGGTCGAAGCCGAGGCCGAGATGCCCCAGGGCCGGCCCGTCCACGGCGAAGCCGGTCCACTCCATCAGCACGGACAGGTCCTCGGGCTCCTGAAGTTCGATGACGAAGACCCCGGCCCCGATCGCGTGCGGCACCCCGGCCGGCACGAAGACCGTGTCGCCGGGGGACACCTCGACCGTGTTCAGGGCGGCGAGCATGGTGCCGACGTCCTGGTCGCCTACCCACTGGTCCAGTGTCGGGCGGTCGAGGCCGGCTCGGAAGCCCAGATGGATCGGGCCGCCCTCGAGGATCAGCCACGCCTCTGCCTTGCCGTGCGGCCGCCCCAGGTGGCGCCGGGCGAAATCGCCGCCCGGATGGCTGTGCACGGGCAGGCGCTGCCCGGCGTCGAGCAGCTTCACCAGCAGCAAAGGGTCGTCGCCGAAGCGGCCGGCGTGCCGCGGGCCCAGCCAGGCGAGCGGGTCGCGGGCGATGGCGGTCGCCAGCCACTCCCGGTCGGGCAGCCGGGTCAGGCCGAGGGTCTCCTCGCCGAAGAGAGTCGTCACCGACGCGATCCAGTCCTCCGGCGTCCGCGGCCCGGCGCTTTCCAGGCCGCGGAATCGGGAGATCTTGTCGCCTCCCAGGTAGAAGCGCTCGGGCGGCTGGTTCGGACCAAGGAGCAAAGGGTGCATGTCCTCTATCAAACCGCTGTGGGGGCCGTGGGCCGTACCGGCGCGCGGCGTGCCGGACCGGTGGGCATCTCAAGGGCGTCGGTGATGGCGTGCATGGACGAGCCCGGGCGGGGGCGGCCGGGTCGGTGACCTGCGCCTTCTTTGCCGCGTGCGGACATGGGCCCGGCCACGGCAGGCACCTCCCGGGCCTGCTCGACCAGATGGCGGCCCTGCGCTGGGTACGGGAGAACATCGCCGCCTTCGGTGGCGATCCGGCACGGGTGACGCTGGCCGGGCAGTCCGGCGGGGCGCAGTCCGCCCTCGCGATCCTCGCCCACCCCGCGGGCCATGACCTGTTCCAGCAGGTCATCCTGGAGAGCGCGCCGACGGGGCTGCGGCCGTACGACCCGGTGGAGGCGGCCGAGATCGGCGAGCTCTACCTGGAGGCCGCGGGGCTCGACCGGGCGCATCAGGAGCGGTTGCGATCGTGCCCCGTGCCCGACCTGCTGGCCGCCCAGCTCGACGTGGCCCGGCGGCGGCAGCGGCCGCTCGACGTGAGCCCGCCGTTCCAGCTCGTCGCCGCCGACGGCCTGGCGGACGACCTGCTGGCCCCGCCGGACCTGCCGATGCTGATCGGCACGACCAGGGACGAGAGCGCCACCCTCGTTGTCCGCGGGGGGCCCTCGCGGGCTGAGCGCCCTTCGCTAGGCGACCGGGCTGGTCGCGCGTTTGCGCCAGGGCGCCTGGTAGGCCCACTGCCAGGCCAGTTCCAGCGGTCCGCGCTCGTGGCGGCGCAGCCACAGTGACGCGAGGATCATGAACAGCAGACAGATCCCGGCCCAGGCCACCGGCACCCACCAGGGGCGCAGCCAGTCGAGCCGGGCGGCCAGGCCGAGGCCCCAGCCGTAGCAGAGCGCGCTCGCCACCAGGTTCTGCAGGACGTAGCAGGACAGTGCCGTGCGGCCGACCCTGCCCAGGGCCGTACGGGCCACGCCGGGCGCGCCGCGCAGGCCCAGCACGATCGAGGTGACCAGCCCCAGCAGGCCCAGGGCGACCAGGGGCGGCAGGATGTAGCGGTCGACGGCGAACCAGGCGGGGCCCGCGAAGGAGGTCACCAGGTTCAGCGGCGCGGCGACGCCGAGCCCGGCCACCACCAGCCGCCCGCGCAGGCGCGCGCCGCGCTCCTCGAAGACGCCCGCGCGCAGCAGCCGGGCGCCGGCCAGGAACAGCACGATCCCCATGGGGATGATGAAGATCAGCTCCGACCGGTAGACGGGCAGGTCCCGGAGCCGGGCGGCGACCTGCTCGGGCCAGCTGCCCTGGCTGTAGAGGGTGGTCGCGGTGCCGGCGATCCCGCCGCCGCCGAACAGCAGGGCCGCGGTCAGCACGCTCACCAGGAACACGTGCAGCGTCCCCGCGGTGATCATCCAGGCCCTGATCGCGCGGTCGCTCCGGCCGATCAGGTACGCGACGAGCATGGACGTGATGGCGTACCCCATGAGCACGTCGAACTCGAAGATCAGGATGTAGTGCAGCGCGCCCTCGGCGAACAGCAGCGCCGCCCGCCACAGATACCGGCCCGGCCACGTCAGGCCCCGGCGTACCGCGCTGCGATACTGCAGTTCGAGCCCGACGCCGAACAGCAGGGTCAGCAGACCCAGGAACTTGCCGTTCGACAGGAACCGCAGGAACGTCTCGGCCACGTTCGGGTCGCTGCCCAGGAAGTTCGCCGGCCCGCCGGGGTCGGTGAAGATCCAGATGTTGGTGCCCAGCGTGCCCATGATCGCCACGCCGCGGAGGACGTCCAGGGCGTCGATGCGTTTCGTCACCTTTCAAGCTTCACGGCGCCGCCCCGCCCCAAGCTCGTCCCCGGGACCGAAACAGCGCTACATAAGAAGATGTACGGCCGCGCATCTTTGGTATCGGGTCCCCGGGGTGGTCGCCGCTGACCTGGGGTTCGGCCGCGGTCCCCGGTGTGTGGCGGATCATCGCGCCGAGCAGTTCGCGGATCCGGTCGCGCAGGTCCCGCACGCTCTCCGGGGTGCCGGGACGGAGGGCCGGCGGTGTCCCGATGTCCAGGAGGCGGTGCAGGATCAGCCCGTCCACGTAGGCCACGTAGTCGCGCCCACGCTGGTCGGCGTCGGGCACCCCGGCCATCGCACTCCTCCCCAGCCACGTTCTACATCCGCAGTATGCCGTCCCCTCCGCCCTGCTCCTCCTCCAGCAGGTCCAGGTCGGGAGGCACGAGCGTGGTGGAGTCCACCAACCCCCTGAGCAGGTTGTGCAGCAGGTTGTCGCTCGGCCCGCCCGCCGACCTGTCGTGCACCAGCGGGTACGGGAACCCGCCCGCGTCCAGCCGCTTCCGTACGGCCTCGATCTTGTTCTCGATCCTGCGCTCCCGCCACTGCCCGTCCGGCCGCAAGGTGTCGAGCTGCTCGGCGGCCTGCCGGTACGACAGGGGACGGGGGCCGTCCTCGTACAGCAGATAACGCTGTCCCAGCACCACCAGCAGCAGCCGCTCGTCGTCGTCGAGCGGCCACCGGCGCGGCGGCAGCGTGACGGCGTGCCGGTTGGGCGTGCGGGGCTCGTGGCCCGACACGTACAGCTCCACCAGGTGCTCCCGATAGCCGGAGCCCCGGACGAACACCGGCGTGTACCCCGTCGCCAGCGGGATGGACTCGGTCGTCGCGTGCATGAGCCGGCCGCGCGGCAGCCGGAGGAGTTGCTGGCCGGTGTTGCGCAGCCACCACTGGCGCTTGCGGTAGGTCAGCTCACCGTGCTGGCGGCTCACCCACAGGTCGTCCTCCCCGACGCTCAGGTGGACGTCGGGCCGTTCCCCGCGCCCGAAGCGTACGGTCAGCCCCGGGCGCGGCCGGACCTGGATGCCCCCCGCGACCGTGCGCGCGTGCAGCGTGCCCGGCGGCGCGGGCGCGACGCCGCGGGCCAGGCTGTCCTGGACGTTCATCGCTCGCCTCCCTCTTGTTCGGCTCCAGCCTGCCCGGTGGGGTCCGGGACCCTTCCCCGGGCGAGCCCGGCGGTGGCCGAGCCGGCGAGCTCGGTGGCCATCCGGCACAGGCGGTCCATCGGCCGCGACCCGCCCACCAGCAGGCGCACGGTCTCGACCGCGGTCTCCCCGTGCTGGTCGGAGTAGGAGCGGTAGACCACCTGCACCAGGCACGTGTCGTCGCCCTCGCCGGCCGGCTCGATCACGGCGCGGAAGCCGTTCAGCCGGGTGGCGGTGCCGTCCGAGGCGTCCGGCGGCTGCCCCCGGTCGAACCGCAGGGTCAGCCAGGTGTCGCTGGTGGTGCTGTCCCACTCGCAGTCCCAGCGGCCGAAGCCGGGGTCGGGGTCGGCCGCGTCCACGCCGGGGATGATCTCCAGCGCGCTCGCGTTCAGCAGCGTGCAGGCGTCCTGGTGGGCCAGCGACCCGGCGGGGAGACCGGGCGAGCGCCGCTTGACCGGGCCCTGGTTGAGCACCTCGACCGCGCGCGAGGTGGCCAGGTCGGCGATCTCGCACAGGGGTGCCTTGCCACGTTCGTCGCGTTTCGCGGTGACCGTCACGACCGAGTCGTGCACACCGGACAGCACCAGCGTGCGCATGCACTCGTCGCTCTCCGCCGGATCCTCCAGGACGCTGACCCGCCCCGTGGTGTGCGCCGGGTCCACCTGCTCGGGCGGCTGGTCGTGGTTGAAGTCCACCCGGACGTCCACCACGCTGTCGTTCTCGGGATGGACGAGCACGTCGCACCGGTCGAAGTTGCCGTAGTCGACGTCCAGCTCCGTCCTGCCGAAGCGGCCCAGCGAGGCGGGTTCGAGCAGCGCGCACGGGTCGGCCGTACGCGGGTCGCCGAGCAGGCTGGGCGGCGGCGCGGGCCGGCCGCCGCCGGGGGTCGGCGTGGGCCGCTCCACGGCGACGGTCGGCGTGGGGCCGTCCCAGCCCGACATCACGGACGGCACGGCGAGCGCCAGCGCCAGCGCCGCCGCCAAGGCGACCAGGCCCACCACCGGGACCGGGCCCAGGAACGGACCCGGGAGCGAGCCCAGCACCGGCCGCCGGACGAACCGCCATCCCGGGCCGTGCTCGTCCCTGCCGTCCCCGGCCGGGTCCGGTTCGGGGATCGGCTCGGGCGCCCCGGCGACCGCCTCCAGCCGCAGCCGCGCCTCGGCCGCGCCCGGCCGCTCGTCCGGGTCGCGGCTCAGCATCGGCCGCAGCACGTCGGCCAGCGGCCCCAGCTCGGCCTCCAGTACGATCTCGGCCCTGGCCGCCTCCCACCTCACGTTGTAGGAGTCCGCGCCCGACGTGCCCCGGCGCGGCGGCCGGCCGGCGACCAGCGTGTACACCATGGCCGCCAGCGAGAACACGTCCGACCGCTTCTCCGGCTGCCCCCGGACGACCTCGGGCGCCGCGTAGTCGGGGGTGTAGCCGATCGCGCTGTTGGGGGTGATCGTCGCCACGCCGCCGACCCGGTAGGCGGCCCCGAAGTCGGCCAGCTTGGCCGTGCCGTCGGCGGTCACGACGACGTTGCCCGGCTTGATGTCGCAGTGCACGATGCCCTCGGCGTGCAGGGCGGCCACCGCGCCGGCGATCTGCGCACCGATCCGCGCCGCCAGCCCGGGGGACATCGGGGGCCGGCCCTCCAGGCTGCCGCCCGGCACGTACTCCATCACCAGCCAGGAGGTGGCCCGGCGGCCCCGGCCCACGCGGACCGCGTGGTAGAGGGTGACGACGTGCGCGTGGCTGAACCGCGCCAGCGCCCGCGCCTCGGCCCACAACCGGTCGAACGTGCCGCCGTCGCCGTCCGCCAGCCTTTTGAGCACGACGTCCCTGCCCAGCTCCCGGTCGCGTGCCAGCCAGACCTCGCCCGTCTGCCCGCGCGCCAGTCTCCTGGTGAGCCGGTAGCGCCTGTCGATCGTCGTCCCGGGGCGCACCGCGACGCCCTTGACCATGTTGCGCACGAATCGAACCTATCGAGTGAGGTATCGAACACGCAGCGTTTCCGTGGCATGATCACAGGGGACCGGTCCCGACGGATCGGTGCACACTAACCGGTTAACGGCATTCCGGCCACTTTACCGAGGAGGATCATGCCCCCCGTCGCCGCCACGTTGATGATCGCCGCGTCCCTCGCCGGCGGTCTGGCGCCCGTGACCCAGGCGCCGGTGACCATGAAGGCCGCCGTGGCCGCGCCCAACCTGCGCGCCTGCTACGACGGCAAATGCAACCTGACACTGACCAAACGGGTCACGTTCCGGGTGAGCTCCAAGTTCGGCATCACCCGGCTGGCCATCAGTTTCACCGGGCAGAGCGTGCTCGTGAAGGGCACCGGGCCGGGCGTGATGTCGCAGGCGCGGCTCGGCAAGGGCACCTCCGGGTCGGTCAACGGCATCGGCGTACGCGTGGCCGGATTGTCGTCCGGCAAGGCGGTGCTCCGGCTGGCACCCGTCCGCTGAGCGCCCGCCGGAAGGCTCTGAGGTCCGTGAAGGCGCGCTACGCGGTCGCGTCGCGCAGGAGGAGCACCGCGATGTCGTCCGTGCGCCGCTCGATGGCGGCCGGCTCGATGAGCGAGTCCAGCACGTCGGACAGGGGCAGGCCGGGGCAGGGGGCGAAGAGCTCGGCCAGTTTCGCGATGGCCTCACCCAGGTCCCGGCCAGGCTCCTCGATGAGGCCGTCGGTGTAGAGGGCCAGCACGGAGCCGGGCGGCAGGGCCAGCTCGGTGGTGGTGTACTCGGCCCCGGGGTCGATGCCGAGCAGCAGGCCGGGAGTGGACTCGACGACCCGAGCGGGCGCGTCGAGCCGGCTCAGCAGAGGTGGCAGGTGGCCGGCGCTGGCCAGGCACGCGGTGTGGGCGCGCAGGTCGAGGCTGAGATACAGGCAACTGGTGAACCTGTCGGGAGCCAGCTCGGTGAGCAGCCGGTTGGTGTGCGCGAGCACCTCGCCGGGGCTGGCCCCCGCGGTGGCGTGGGCGCGGATGGCGGTACGCACCTGGCCCATGAGGGCCGCCGCGGTCATGTCGTGGCCCTGCACGTCGCCGATGACGGCCGCGGCCACGGCGTCGTCCAGGCGGATGAGGTCGTAGAAGTCGCCGCCGATGTCCATGCCGGGGGTGGCGGGCACGTACCGGGCGGCCAGCTCCAGGCCGGGGATCTCGGGCAGCGTACGCGGCAGCAGGCTCGACTGCAGGCACTTGGCGAGCTGGTGCGTGACGTCGTACAGCCGGGCGCGCTCGAACGCCTGGGCGATCAGCCCGGCGAGCGCCGTCAGCGTCGCGCGCTCCTCCGGCCCGAACCGGTGAGGGCGGTCGTGCGCGAGCACGCAGGTACCGATGGCGGCATGGTGTGAGGTGACCAGCGGCAGGAACGCCCACGCCGACATGCCGTCGGAGCGGACCACCTCCGGGTAGGCCCGCCGCAACTCCTCCCAGGACCCGAAGAACTCCGGCCCGCCGTGGTCGAAGGGCTGCCCGCCGGGCACCGGCGGGATCACCGGGCGGCCTTCGAAGTCGTCCACGGCCTGCCGGCTGTAGCCGCGGGCGGCCGCCACCCGCGTCCGGCCGCCCTTGGCGGTGAGGATGGCCAGGGCCTGTACGTCATAGACGGGCATGACGTGGTCGGCGACGAGGTCGATCACCTCCTGCGCCGACACCGCCCGCGCGAGCGTGGTCGCCAGGTGCAGCATCTCGTGCAGCGCGAGCACCTGTGGCCGCCGGTCGGTGCCGCCCTCGGGCGCGTGGCCGCCGGGGCCGTCCTCCGCGGCGACGCGCACGGTGACGCCCGACAGGCCGGGGTAGAGCTGGAACGACAGCCGCCTCCCCGCGGGGCCGCGGGCCGTGTAACGGGTGACCTGGCGCCCGACGACGGCGGCCCGGAAGCGGTCCTCGAACGCCGGGTCGCCCAGCCACGGCAGCCGCTCCCACGGGCGCGCGCCGACCAGCTCGGCCGGGCGGCTCCGCAGCAGGTCGGCGGCCGGCGCGGTGACCAGCGTCACGCGCCCGTCGGCGTCGAGCACGCAGAAGCCCTCCGGCAGCCGGTTGAGGCAGTCGAGCGCGACCAGGTCAGCCCGCGGGTCCGCCGGGCGCACCGAGCGCGGGTCCAGGATCCGCGGGCGCGGCTCGGGGAGGATCGGCCGGCCTCGTTCGGTGGCCCGCCGGAGCGTGTCGCCCGCGCGGGCGCAGACGTCCTCGATGACGCCGAGCTTGCGCGGGCTCAGCCGCGCCATGTGCCCGGCCGGCCACAGCAACAGGAACCCGCCGCGGACGGCGCCGCCGCAGCGGATCGGGACGGCCGCCACGGCGAAGTGGTAGGGCATGGTCAGCGCCGCCACCGGGAACGAGCGGGCCAGCTGCTCCCGGCAGGACAGCCAGATCAGCCGCTGTTCTCGCACTGCCGCGGCGATCGGCACGGGGTCGTTCGTCCTGATCCTGGACAGCGCCCTGGCCAGCGCCGCCGGCAGGCCCAGGGCCGCGTCCATGAGCAGCACCCGGCCGTCCTCGGCCAGCAGGTAGGCGGCGCCGATGTGGGCCCCGGTGCCGCTGACGGCCTCGGCCAGCAGATCGTCGAGACGGGGCGAATGGGTCGCCACGCCAGGGGCCGAGACGGCGTGCCCCCGCACCTGCCTCAGCCTGCCCCGCTCACGAGCCGTGAGCGGATAATCCGCCCAAAACTCCACATACGGGCAGAATACACGTGTGATCGTAACGGGTTGTTGACGATTGCGTCAGCGCAGAGGCGGTTTAGGGGCTCGGTTCGGGGTTCCTCGAGCCGGCGCCGTGCGTGCCTTGGCCAGTGCTCTGCGCCCCCGGCCTGGGCAGCCCGGCGGCCCGGACAAGCAGCTCGTACATGTGTTCGCGAAAACGCTCCAACGTGTACGGATCGTCCGTGCCATGCCGCTGCGCCGCCGGGTCCAGCACCCCGCTGAGCACGAACCCGTGGATGCACCAGATGATCGTGTACGTGGTGAACTGCGGGTCGATGCCCGCCGGCTCCGTCACGGCGGCGATCCTGTCGATGATGTGCGGCGTCATCGGCTGCACGTCGACCGTGTCCAGGCCGATGTCGCTGGCGTCGGCCATCCAGCGGTGCGTCCACAACATCGGGATCTCGGGGTGGCGCAGGCACAGGTCGAGATAGCCGTCCAGGAGCCGTCGCAGGGCGGCCGCCTTCTCCTCGGGCGGCGCGGCCCGCAGGCCGTCGGCCCACGCCATGACATCGGCGGACTGGACGTTGTGGACCTCCCGCATGACCGCCAGGTAGAGCTCCCGCTTGGTCGGGAAATGCTCGCCGACGTTCTTCGTCTCCACCCCGGCGGCCTCGGCGATCTGCTGGATCGCGGTGCTGTCGTAGCCGAGCGCGGCGAACAATTTGATCGCCGCCCGCAGGATCCGCGCCCGCTCGCCGTCCCCCGGAGAGTCCACGCCCGCTTCTGGAGAGTCCATGCACGCGACCCTAGAGCGGACCCGTTGCCGGGCCCGCGACTTGATCGACAAGCACGGGTAAAAGTAACCTCTGCCCGGACCGGAGCCGGAACGAGCCGCCTCGGCGCGGCGGCGCGGGCACCGGGGCGGCCCAGGGATCACCCTGGGGTTCCGTCCCCGGTCGCCTGCTCCCCGCTACCGGTCGCTCCACCTGATCTCGTACGGCTGGAGCTGGAAGTCCTCGCCGTCCACGGACGTGGTCACCGCGGAGTCGGAGGTGTTGACCAGGAGAAGCTGCTCGGGCTGGGCCAGCACCCGCACCCTCGGGTCGGAGGAGGTGACCGCCTCGATTCGCGCGTCGGCGGGGAACCAGCGGGTGAAGCTGGCGATCAGCTCGCCCGTCGCCGTGGGCCCACCGGTCTGCTGATCCCACATGCAGCCGGGGCAGGGACCCTCCTTCTCCTGCGGGTTCCAGTACAACGCGGTGGCGGCGCCGCTCTTGGCGAACTCCATCATCGCGGCGGCCTGGACCGCCAAGATCTTCTCCGCGGACCACTGGGTGGTGCCGTCCTCGGGCTCGAAGTAGTATTCCGACCACCACACCGGCAGGTCGCCGACCTTGTTACGCAGCCACTTGGTCACGTCGGAGAACTTCTGCAGCGCTCCGAACTCGTCCGGCAGCAACTCGTGCGCGTCGGTCGGCGAGGCGCCGTCGACCACGACGAAGTCGGCGCCCTTCTTGTGCTTGAACCAGTACTCGAAGGCGTCGAGGACGTTCTGGTTGACCACCCCCCACGGGCCGCGCAGCTCGGACTCACCGTTCTGGTTGCTGTCGAACCCGATGTACGGGCCGCCGACCTGGGCGTCCGGCCGGGCCTTTTTCACCGCCTCGTACACCTTGTTGTACATCTGCGTGTAGCCCTTGTAGTCCGCGGGCTTGGAGTGGTCCTTCCAGAAGCCCTTGAACTCGTTCCACACCATGAAGTACTTGACGTCCTGGTACTTTGTGGCCACCTCGGCCGCCAGCCGGGCGAAGTCGTCGAAGTGCTCGGGATAGGGGGCGTCCTCCAGGTGCTCGTCCCACGCCGAATCCTCGGTCTCGCCCTCGGGCCCGCCCTTCATCCAGTCGGGCGCGCAGCAGAGCGTGATGACCGCGGTGGCGTCGGACTCCTGCATGAGGTTCAGCCGGCTGTCGAGGTCCTCCCAGAAGAACCGTCCCCGGTACGGCTCCGGATTGAGCGCGCCGAACCCCATGATGTGCTGGTTCTGCAGCATCGGCGTGCGTGCCAGTGAATCCGCCACGTCGTGCTCGAACCGCTCGGTGATGTTGTTCGCGCTGGTCCCCGTGTGCGTGAAACCCCATCGCGGCCAGCCGGGCTCCACCTCCGGCGGCCTGACCAGCTCGCTCCTGGCCGCGGATTGCGGCGCCGCCGAGGTCCGCGGGGGCGTCTCCGGCTCCTCCGCGCCGACGTTTCCGCAGCTCGCCATGGCCAGCACCATGGCGGCGACCGCCGCCGCCGAGGCCGTCAGCCGGCCGAGCCGCCGTCGCTTCGAGCGCCCGTTAGTCGATCCCACCCAAATCTCACCTGATCCTTGCCGGCCTCATGCCGTCAGTAGCGTTCCATGCGCGGACTGAAAGGGTCACACGGGGAGCAATGTTTCACAGCCAATCGTTATCGTCCGAAGCGCGGATAAGCCTTGACTCACCCTTGAGACCGTTCGTTCGCGGGGGCCGTACGGATGTGAAGAATCTCTCAGCCCGCCGGCCGGCCCGCCCGGGAAACGAAGCGGCGCGCTCGCCGCGTTCGTCGGGCAGGATCGCGCACAGGGTGCGGCGATGCGCGAGGTGGTCGTTCTGATGGAGACGGTGCGGTGGGGGCAGGCGGCGGCGGGGCTCTACGCGGTCTTCCTGGCCGTGGTGGCCTGGCACACGCTGATCGAGAGCCACGGGGTGCGTATCGAGCCCGCGGGCGCGCTGGCGCTGGTGTTCGCCCTGGCGGTGGCGTTGTGCCCGTGGCGGCCGGCGGTGGCCTTCTGGCTCTCGCTCGCCGGCGCCGTGCTGGCCGCCCTCATCGCGCGGGCCGCCCAGGACGGGGTGGTCTGGCCGGCGCCTGTCCTGGCCATCCACGTCAGCGTGCTGGTGCTGAGCGGCCTGCGGGCCAGGACGCGGGTGCTGGCGGAACGGTGGCTCTTCACCCTGCTGGCCGGGCTCGTGCTCGGCCTGGTGGTGCCCGGCGGGGCGGGGCTGCCGGCGCTGGCCGACATGACGGTGCTGTCCGGGGCGGCGCTGGTGGCGGTCGTCGTGGTGCGCTCCCGGGACGAGGCGCAGCGCCACCTGGCGCGGGCGCGGCGCGAGAGCAGCCAGGCGCGGGCGCGGCACGCCCTGCTGGAGGAACGCGCGCGCATCGCCCGCGAGTTGCACGACGTGGTGGCCCACCACATGTCGGTGGTCGCCGTGCAGGCGGAGGCGGCGCCGTACCGGCTGCCAGACCCGCCGCAGGTGCTGACCGAGAGCTTCGCCGTCATCCGGTCCAGCGCCCTGGAGGCGCTCACGGAGCTGCACCGCATCCTCGGCCTGCTCAGGGACGACGACGGCCCCGGGGCGCCGCCGCCCGCCCTCGGCCAGCTCGACCGGCTGGTGGCACGGATGGCCGAGGCCGGTGTGCCGGCCCGGCTGGAGGTCCGCGGCGAGCCGGTGCCGGTCTCGCCCGGGGTCGAGCTGTCCGCTTATCGCATCGCGCAGGAGGCGCTGAGCAACGTGCTGCGGCACGCGCCCGGCGCCGCGACGCTGGTCGAGGTGGCCTACCTGCCCGGCCTGCTGGGGGTGCGGGTGGCCAACGACGCGCCCGCCGGGCCGCCGGCCCCGCTGCGGGCGGGACCGGGGCGCGGGCTGATCGGGATGCGCGAGCGGGTGGTCATGCTGGAGGGAGAGCTGGAGACGGGACCGCGACCGGACGGTGGCTACCTGGTCCACGCCCGGCTGCCGCTGACCCGGGAAGGAGAGGCATGATCCGCGTGCTGATAGCCGACGACCAGGCCATGGTCCGCGAGGGATTCGCGGTGCTGCTCGACGCCCAGCCCGACATCGAGGTGGTCGGGCAGGCCGGGGACGGCCGCGAGGCCGTCGCCCTGGTCGCGGAGCTGCGTCCCGAGGTCGTCGTGATGGACGTGCGCATGCCGGTGCTCAACGGCCTGGAGGCCACCCGGCAGATCGCCGGGCAGGCCAAGGTCGTGGTGCTGACCACGTTCGACCTGGACGAGTACGTCTACCAGGCGCTCAGGGCCGGGGCCAGCGGCTTCCTGCTGAAGCAGGCCGGAGCCCGCGAGCTGAGCGAGGCGGTGCGCATCGTGGCCGCCGGCGACGCGCTGCTGGCCCCCTCCGTGACCCGCCGGCTGATCGGGGAGTTCGCCCGGCTCAGCCCCGCCACCCCCGCCTCCCGGCAGATCGAGGGGCTGAGCGAGCGCGAGACGGAGGTGCTGGTCCTCATCGCCGACGGCCGGTCGAACGCCGAGATCGCCGAGGAGCTCGTCATCGCCGAGCGCACGGTCAAGACCCACGTCAGCAACGTGCTGACCAAGCTCTCCCTGCGCGACCGCACCCAGGCGGCGGTGTACGCGTTCGAGATCGGCCTCGTCCGCCCCGGCGGGCGCCGGCTGGGCCTCAAGGACGAGGGGCGATTCGGTCCCACGCCTCATGACGCCTAGGCCGCTCCTTTCGTACATTCCGGGCATGCCCGCGTCTCATCGGCGGCAGGTCGTATGACCCATCCCCGCCCCCTCCCCGAGCTGATGCACCGCGCGCTCTTCAAGAGCGTGTCCGTGCTCCCGCCGCACCGCCAGGCGGCCGTGCTGCGCCGCTACTTCAACTGGCACCATCGCGCGCCCGACCGCTGGCGCCTGCGTACCGACTCCTACGAGCAGCACAAGTACGCCACCACGCTGCGCGCCCTGCCCGATCGGCCCTACGCCCGCATCCTGGACGTGGGCTGCAGCGAGGGCGCCTTCACCCACAAGCTCGGCGAAACCTACCCGCAGGCGAGCATCACCGGCGTGGACGTCTCCGAACGCGCGCTCAACCGCGCCCGCGCCCACCCGGGCCCGCCCGGCCTGACCTTCGTCCGCGCCGACCTGCTCTCCTACGACCACCCGCACGACTACGACCTGGTCTTCTGCGCGGAGACCCTCTACTACCTGGGTACGGACGAGCGGCTCCGCCTCGCCTCGGCCCGGCTCACCAGGCTGCTGAGCCCCGGCGGGCTGCTCGTCCTGGTCCATCCCTGGCCGGAGTCGCGGCGGCTGCACGGGCACATCGGCCTGCCGCTGCTGTCGCACCACGTGGAGGACAAGTCGCACCGCCCGTTCGCGGTCGCCGTCTACGAGGCCGAGCAGGCCGTACCCGAACACTGACCGGCGGCACCCGAGCACTGACCGGCGGCGGGGTGCTGTAGGACATGGTGGGCCGCAGCACGAACGTGATCACCTGGGTGCCGATCGAATGCGCCAGGAAGACGGCCGTCGCGCACCGCCCGTGCCGGGCTTCAGGCATCGACCCCGTTCCCGAGGTCGGTGTCCTTGCTGTCGCGAGCGGCCGGGCCGCGTTCGGCCCCAAGGGCCGGCCGGCGGTAGAGCTCGGCCGCTGGTTCGCTCATCACCGTCCTGTCCCACCGGATGATCCCTACTCAGGCTCAGATTACGCCGATATTTCGCATGAAAGTCGGTGGCTTCGATTGTGCAACTCGGGTGAAAGTCACCAGAAAGGGTCAGAGCTAGGTTGGCGAATCGTCACCGGATCGAGTTCAACCCGAGGAGCCACCGTAACCAGCACCACCGTGTGGAGCGAACTGCGCATGACCTCCACGCCACAGATTTCCGTCTCGGTCTCCCCGCATCTCACGGCGCTCGCCGTGATCAGCGACGCGCTCGCCGGCCGCCGCCGCGGCCTGCCGGAACTCTGGCGCAAGGCCGTCACCTCGCGGGTCGGCCCGCTGGGCCGGCAGGCCGTGCGACCGCTGGCCGCCCCCGGCCACTCCGTGGTCCCCGACAGTCTCGTGCCCCGCGCGCCCGTCGGCGCCGACGTCACGGTGCCGGCCCAGCTCGCCGCCCTGCGCGAGCTGCCGTCCGGCACCCTCATCAAGGACCTGGAGCAGGCCTTCGGCGAGGGGCCGCCGCCCCCGCACTGGCGCTGGGCCGCCGAGCACCCCACCCAGTGGCTGCACGGCTACGCCGACGCCCTGGCCGCGGTCTGGCGCGCCACCGAGCCCCTGTGGCAGCAGGCCCGCGGCCTGCTGGACAGGGAGGTGCGGCGGGTCGGCGTGGCCTCCGTACGCGGCGGGCCGGAGCTGCTGCTCGGCGCGCTCAACGGCCGCATCGTGTACGACGAGGGCCGGCTGCTGATCTCCGACCTCGAACCCGGCACGTTCGAGCTGGGCGGGCGGGAGATCGTCCTGGTGCCGATGCTGGCGGGCAAGGACGCGTTGATCGTCAGCCTGGACCAGGAGGAGGCCGTGTGGATCGCGTACCCGGTGCCCGGGGCCGATTCGCTCTGGCGCCGCCCCGAGGCTCCGGCGCACGACGAGCTGTCGGCGCTGATGGGGCAGGTCCGCGCGGATCTGCTCTGCTCGCTCAGGCGGCCCATGACCATGTCCATGCTGGCCAGCGGGATGCGGGTGGCGCCCAGCAGCATCACCTACCACTGCGACCGGCTGCGGGCCGCGCGGCTCATCACGAGGGAGCGCCGCGGCCGCGAGGTCTGGATCGCCCGCACCGACCGCGCGGACGAGCTGCTGGAGCTGTTCCGCCACTGAGGCTTCGGCGAGGCGGGTGCGTGCCCACGACGGTTTCCCTCCGGCTCGGACAGGCCCATCGCCACGGGCGAGGCGCCGGCCAAGCTGGTGCCGAGCCGGAGGGACCCCTCTCGGTTGGGCGAACCTGGAACCTTCAGAAGGTCACCAGCGGCGCCCCGATGAAGTCGGCGATGAAGTTGACGAAGAAGAAGCCGAAGAACAGGAAGTTGAGCACGAGGATGACGTAGTGCCAGGGGCGTGGCCGGGCCGGGCGCGGGAGCCTGCTGTTCAGGTACATGAGCAGGAACGGGTAGATCAGCGCGCCCAGGTTCGACATGTTGGCCGACCATTCCACCAGGCCCACCGGCAGCGACTGGAAGATGACGATCGAGATGATGACGAGCAGCACGATCATGAACGGGTAGTAGAAGCGGCGGGGGTCGCCCGAGATCAGGGCGCGCAGGCGCGGGCTGGTGGCGTTGGCCGCGTCCGTCGTCACCCGCACCATCGCCTCGAAGATGCCGAGCTGCGTGGAGAACAGGACCAGCACGCCCACGACGAGCGCCACGTAGAAGACCACCGACCCGTACTGGTCGCCGAGCGCGCTGGCCACGAACGTCGGCACGTTCGCCCGGGTGGGCTGCTCGCCGGCCAGGGTGACCGCCTGGGCCATGAGGATCGTGGGCAGCAGCATGCCGAGCATGGCGCCGACGAAGAACACGCCCCACATGTCCACCATGAGCAGCCGGTACCACCTGCGCCAGAGGCCGCGGTTGAGCTCGTCGTCGGGGAAGGTGACGCCGCTGGCCCGGATCTCGTTCCGCTCGCCGCGCAGGCCGGAGATGTAGCCGACGCGGTGGCCCATGCCGTAGCCCTTGTCGCGGTAGTGGCCCATGACGTACCAGTTGAGGCCGGAGGCCAGCGCGGTGAAACCGGCCAGCCCGCCGAGTTGGGTGGCGGTGATCCCGGCGGGTGGCGCGGCCGGGGTGACGAAGCCGCGGATGCCCTCCCACCACTGGCTGAACGGCACCACGAGCAGGCACGTGGCCAGCAGGGCGAGCAGGATGGCGCCCACCATCACCCAGTTCGCCAGCTCCAGCGCGCGGCTGATGCGGCGGGCGGACGCGGTGATGAGGAACACCAGCACCAGCAGGCCGACGGCCCACCAGCGCGGCTCGACGTCGTCGGCGGCCGGCGGCACGCCGTGGACCAGGGCGTAGACGCCCTGCCCCGCGGAGGCGGCCCAGCCTCCCGCGATGAAAGCGAAGATCACGATGAGGACGGACAGCGGCACCCAGAGCGGCCAGCCAGGCGGCACCCTGCCCCATCCGACGACCGGTGTCTCGCCCGTCGCCAGTACGTAGCGTGAGCATTCGACGTTGTAGAACGTTTGCAGTAACGCCGACACGACGATCACCCAGCCGACTCCGACGAATCCGTACTGGCCCACGCTGAGCGGGCCGAGCAGCCATTCGCCGCTGCCGATGGAGATGCCGAGCGCGATCAGGCTCGGTCCGACGGCGTACTTGAAGAGTTCCTTTTTGCCGATCTTGGAGACCTTGAAGACCTCCTCAGGCGTGGGTAGATCGGCTACTTCGAGGTCTGGACGGCTGACTCCGAGTGGGTGCGACATGTCAGTGCCTCCTGCCGTTCAGGGTGATCCTCAAGCAGGGTGGCAACAAGGCCCAATTGTGATCGCTTGGCGGTCTTAGGGAGATTTGTCTTGACGAGGGTGCCGGAACCGGCGGGGGCGTAGGCCCTCTTAAGGATCTTGTGGGCTGAAAGGTGAGGAGGTGGGGCGAGCCGGGCGTGGCGCGACGGGGAAGGTCTCGCTGCCTCCAGTGACGATGCTGCCTACAGTGACGATCGAGTCTCCTGATCGCAGGGGGAGGCCATGAAGGGTGACCCCATCACGCGGGTGGCGTCGCCGCCGCCGCTGCTCTCTTCGGCATGGCGGGGCGGTCGGCGCAGATTCGTCCTGGAGGGCGTCAGCGATCGACGATCTCGTTCTTGCCGATGACCACGACCCCGCCCCTGGTCAGCGCGAACCGCGTGCGGTCGTATTCGAGGTCGAAGCCGATCCTGGCGCCGTCCGGGATCACGACGTTCTTGTCGATGATCGCCTTGCGGACGATCGCGCCCCGCCCGACCTTGACGTTCTCCATCAGGACGGAGTCCTCCACCAGCGAGTGGGAGTGGAGCACGACCTTGGGCGACAGGATCGACCGGCACGCCGTGCCGCCGGAGACGATCACGCCGGGCGACACCAGCGAGTCGATCGCCCGCCCCACCCGGTCGCCGTCGTTGTGCACGAACTTGGCCGGCGGCAGCGGGTCGTGCCCGGTGAAGATCGGCCACTTGTCGTTGTAGAGGTTGAACACCGGATGCGCCGAGATGAGATCCATGTGCGCGTCGTAGTACGCGTCCAGGGTGCCCACGTCGCGCCAGTAGCCCCGGTCGCGCTCGCTGGAGCCGGGCACGATGTTGTTCTTGAAGTCGTAGACGTCGGCGCCGCCCGACTTGACCAGCATCGGGATGATGTTGCCGCCCAGGTCGTGCTTGCTGGTGGGATCGAGGGCGTCCTCCCGCAGCGCGTCGATCATCGACTGCGTCTTGAACACGTAGTTGCCCATCGAGGCGAACACCTCGTCGGGCGAGTCCGCCAGCCCCACCGCGTCCCTCGGCTTCTCCCTGAACGCCACGATCCGGCGCCCCTCGGGGTCGGTCTCGATCACCCCGAACTGGTCGGCCAGCGACAGCGGCTGCCTGATCGCCGCCACCGTCACGTCGGAGCCGGAGTCCTCGTGCTGCTCGACCATCTGCCGCGGGTCCATGCGGTAGATGTGGTCGGCGCCGAACACGATCACGTGCTCGGGCATCTCGTCGTAGATCAGGTTGAGGTTCTGGAAGAGTGCGTCGGCCGAGCCGGAGAACCACCGCGGCCCGAGCCGCTGCTGCGCGGGCACCGGGGTCACGTAGTTGCCCAGCATCGCCGACAGCCGCCAGGTGCGCGAGACGTGCCGGTCGAGGCTGTGATTCTTGTACTGCGTCAGCACGACGATCTTCAGGAAGCCGCCGTTCGCCAGATTGGACAGCACGAAGTCGATGAGGCGATACATCCCCCCGAACGGCACCGCCGGTTTCGCCCGATCCGCCGTGAGAGGCATGAGCCTCTTGCCCTCTCCACCTGCCAGCACAACCGCAAGCACCCTCCGGGACCTCATGCCCAGGACGCTACCCTCAAATGGCCGATCTATCGACGAAACCCGGCATGGTGAATCTCCTTTCGTGTCCAGATTTGTAGGACATCGTACGAACGGGGGCCGGTGGATCGTGAGCCGGCGCGCACGGTTCCCGGGCTTGTCGATGTGTGCCCGGAAGCCGCCTTGCTCGTAGGGTCGTGTCATGCGTGTTGATCTGCTCAGCCGGGAATACCCGCCCGAGGTCTACGGCGGGGCCGGGGTGCACATGGAATACCTGGCCAGGGAGCTGCGGAAGCTGGCCGACGTGCGGGTCCGCTGTTTCGGAGCCGATCGCGACGAGCCCGGCGTCTCGGCCTACCGGGTGCCCGGCGGGCTGGCCGGCGCCAACGCCGCGCTCCAGGTGCTCGGCGTGGACCTGGAGATGGCCGCGGCCTGCGCGGGCGCGGACGTCGTCCACTCGCACACCTGGTACGCCAACTTCGCCGGGCATGTCGCGAAGCTGCTGCACGGGGTGCCGCACGTGATCACCACCCACAGCCTGGAGCCGCTGCGGCCGTGGAAGGCCGAGCAACTCGGCGGCGGCTACGCGATCTCGTCATGGGCCGAGCGCACCGCCCTGGCCGCCGCGGACGCGGTGATCGCGGTGTCGGAGGGCATGCGGCGCGACGTGCTGGCCGCCTATCCCGAGATCCCGCCGTCCCGGGTCAGCGTCATCCACAACGGCATCGACACCACTCAGTACACCCCCGACCCCGGCACCGACGTGCTGCGGAAACACGGCGTCGACCCGGCCAGACCTTACGTCGTCTTCGTGGGCCGCATCACCCGCCAGAAGGGCCTGGTCCACCTCCTGCACGCGGCGCGCTCCTTCGACCCGGGCGCGCAGCTCGTGCTCTGCGCGGGCGCGCCCGACACGACGGAGATCGCGGCCGAGGTGACGGACCTGGTGCGCGGGCTCGACCGGGACGGCGTGGTCTGGATCCAGGAGATGTTGCCCAAGCCCGAGGTGATCCAGCTCCTGACGCACGCGACGGTGTTCGTGTGCCCGTCGGTCTACGAGCCGATGGGGATCGTCAACCTGGAGGCCATGGCCTGCGAGACGGCCGTGGTGGCGACGGCCACCGGCGGCATCCCCGAGGTCGTGGCCGACGGGGAGACGGGCCTGCTGGTGCCCATCTCGCAGGGCGCCGACGGGACGCCGCACGACCCCGGTCGCTTCGCCGCCGACCTGGCCGAACGCGTCAACACGCTGCTCGGGGACCCGGCGCGGGCCCGCGAGCTGGGCCGGGCCGGGCGGGCCCGCGCCGTCGAGCGCTTCTCATGGGAGCGCATCGCTCACCGTACGGTGGACCTGTACGCCACGTTGCGGACCTGAACGCCGGGCGCGGGCTTGTCGTGCCCGGCAGGCCCGCGGGGGTCCCGGCTAGTCGACGCGTTCGAGGACCACCACCGGGATCGGCCGGTCGGTCTTCGTCTGGTACTGGTCGTAGTCCGGCCAGGTCCTGGCCATCAGCCGCCACAACTCGGGCTTCTCCTCGTCCGAGGCCGTACGGGCGCGGGCCCTGAACCGGTCACCCAGCACCTGTACGCCCACGTCGGGGTCGGCCCGCAGGTTCTCGTACCACTGCGGATTCGCCGGATCGCCGCCCTTGGAGGCCACGATCACGTAGTCGTCTCCGTGCCGCTGGTAGATGAGCGGCGTGGTGTAGGGCTTGCCTGACTTGCGTCCCTTGGTGGTGAGGAGCAGGACAGTGGTGTTGTTCCAGTCGTGTCCTTCGGCTCCGTCGGTTTCCTGGTAGCGCTGGACGTGTTCCTTGCCATAGAGCATGGGGACAAACTACCCAAGATCGGGGTGACCTCACCGTTACGGGGTGGGGTCTGTACGGGATGTTGACGCGCCTGGCACACCGCATTTGTGTAAGCGCT
Source organism: Nonomuraea sp. B12E4 (assembly GCF_039871825.1). NCBI lineage: Bacteria > Bacillati > Actinomycetota > Actinomycetes > Streptosporangiales > Streptosporangiaceae > Nonomuraea > Nonomuraea sp. B12E4. The sequence continues at coordinate 222,395 of NZ_JBDPME010000005.1, forward strand.
CACATCGCTGTTGTCACCGCTGATCTGGCTGGCCGGCGGCGGGATCGTCAAGGACGGGGCATACGCGTTCGACCCGTGGCGTTCGAGCTGCCCATGCCCGGCGTGCCGGACATCGAGCTGGCACTCTGACGGCGGTTCTGTACGCGGGGTGCGCGCCGGTGAGAGCCTGGGCCCATGAACGATCCGGCCGAGCGACTGGCCGCCCGCATCGAGCGGTTCGAACAGGCCGCGGACCCCGAGCTCATCTGGGACCCCGCGGCGCTCGCCGAGGCGGAGCAGGCGATGCGGGCGCTGGCCGGCGACCGGTCCGACGCCGCGACCTGGCGGCTGATCGGGATCCTGCACCTGGCCCGCTACCGCCTCGACCAGCGGCTCACGCAGGACACCGCGGTGGCGGGCGCCTTCTTCGCCGCCGTGGCCGTGGTCGATCCCGGGCGCTTACCGGAGAAGCTGCGCGGCTCCAGGGTGCCGCCGGGGGAGACGGCCGACACCTGGGCGGGGCTGGTGGAAGAGGTGTTCGGGCACGTGGACCCGGCCGCGTACCCGCACGTGGGGCTGCTCGTGCACGCCCTGGTGCGGCGGGCGATGGCCCACCCGACGGTGGAGGTGGCCGAGCGGCTCGGCCGGCTGCTGCTGCAGGAGTCCATGCGCGCCGCCGACCCCGGGTGGGCGCCCGGCGCGCTGTCCCTGCTGGGCGGCGGCCTGGTGAGGCTGCACGGGCTCACCGGGGACCGGGAGGTCATCGACGACGCCGTGCACGTGCTGCTCAGGGCGGCGCTGGCCGACGGGGCGCAGGGCGGAGAGCTGGCCGGGGCGCTCGCCCTGGCCGTGCCCGATGACGTGGAGCTGGTGGCGGCCTACCTGGGGGCCGCCGGGAGCGCGCCGGGCAGCCAGGACAGGTCGCAGGCGCTCAGGACGCTCGTCGACCTCACCCAGGCGCGGGCCGCCGCGTCGTGCGCGGACGGCGACCTGCTGGCGTTCATCAGGGTGGGGCAGTGCGCGCTGGACTTCTGGCACGATCAGTGGGCCCACCCCGGCGTGCTGGGCCCGTACGCGGCCGGGCTGGTCGAGTGGTACGTCGTCTCCGGCAACGAGCACTCGCTGGAAGCGGCGACGGAGATGCTGCAGGCCCTGCACCTGACGCCCGACGAGACGGCGCGGGGGCTGGGCGCCGACCCGGTGGTCCGGCTCGTCCTGCTGGGCGAGCGGCGCTGGCGGCGGTACGGCGTCACCGGCGCCCTGGCCGACCTGGACATCGCCGTCGAGGCGATGCGCGAGGCGGCCGAGCTGGCTCCCCCCGGCCATCCCGAGCGCCCCGGGCTGCTCACCGGCCTGGCGAACGCGCTGCTCAGGAGGGCCGTCGTGACCGGCGGGGACGCCGCCGGGCCGATCGCGGCCGCCCGCACGGCGCTGGCGGAACACGGTGAGCAGGATCCGGGGCGGGCCGGCGCCCTGGTGCTGCTGGGCCGGGCGCTCCACCTGGAGCGCACCGCGCGGGGCGCCGACGAGGCCGTTGGTGTGCTGCGCGAGGCCCTGGCGGCCGGTGGGCGGGCGGCCGTCCAGGTGGAGGCGTACGGGCTGGTCGCCGAGGTGCTGGTGTGGCGCGCCCTGCGGGCCGGTGCCGCGCGGCGGGCGGAGGATCTGGACGAGGCGGTGGCGGCCGCCCGCCAGGGCGCCGAGCTGGCCCTGAAGAGCGCCCGCGACCAGGTGCCGGCGGAACGCGCGCTGGCCAGGGCGCTGCTCGCGCGCTTCTCGGCGCGGGGCGGCGCGGGCGATCTCGCCGAGGCGCTCAAACTGGCCTCGGGCGGCGACCCCGTCGTCCTGTCCGAGATCGGCGCCGTCCTCGACTCCCCGGACGACACGCCGGGCACGCCGCCTGGCCCGGCTGCCCCGCCGCTGGATGAGCCGCCCGGCCCGGTCGCCCCGCCGCCTGGGGAGTCGCTTGGTGCGGCCGCCGCCTCGTCTGGTGAGTCGCTCGGTGCGGTCCCCGGGACGCCGGACGAGTCGCTCGGTGCGGCCGCCGTGTCCCTGGCCTTGCAGACGCCGGATGACGACGTGGCGTTCAAGCTGCTGCGGTTCGCCGAGCGGGCCGCCGACGTGCCCGCGGAATTCCTGCTCGACGCCGGCGCGCGGCTGGCCGAGCTGGGGCGGTACCCGGTGGCCGGGCGGGTGCTGGAGCGAGCCGCCGGGGCCGCCGCCGGGTCGCCGTCCCGGCAGGCGTACGCGCTGTCCGCGCAGGGGACGAACCACGAGCAGCTCGGGGAGTTCGACGCGGCGCTGGAGGCGTTCAGGCGGTCGGCGGCGATCCACCGCTCGCTCGGCGAGACCGGGTCCGAGGCGCGGCAACTCGGCAGCATGGGCAAGGTCCTGCTGCGGACCGGCGACGCCGCGGGCGCGGTCGAGCACCACCTGCGCGCCGCCGCCCTGAGCGAGAGCGCCGGGCTGGCCGCCCAGGAGGCCGCCCACCAGGCGGACGCGGCCGGCGCCTGCCTGGCCGCGGGCGACCCCGCCAGGGCGGTTACCTGCGCGGCCCGGGCCAGGGAGCTCTACCTGGGGCTGGGCGAGACGCGGGCGGCCGCACTCGTCCTCGTGCCGGCCGCCGGGGCGGCCGCCGACCAGGGTGACCTCATCGCCGCCGGGGAGCGCATCGTGGCCTGCACCCTGGAGCTGGAGGCCCGCGGCGCCTGGGAGGACGCCTGCAGGGCGCTCGACGCGCACGCCGTACGGCTGGCCGCCCTCGGCCACCTCGCCCAGGCCGCCACCTGCGAGAACCGCCTGGTGGAGATCGTGCGGCGCCGGGGGCAGCCCCGGGAACCGGCCGACGAGTGGTACCGCGTCGCGCAACGCCGCCGCGGCCACGGCGCCACCGACAGCGCCAGGGTCGCCTTCGAGCTGGCCGAGCGCGAGTACGAGGCCATCGGCCACGCCGACGGCGCCGCCTCCGTCCGCTACAACCTGGGGGTGCTCGCCTACACCGAGGGGGCGGCCGAGCGGGCGCTGGAGGACTTCGGGGCGGCGGGGGAGCGGTTCGCCACGCTGCGGGCGCCCGCCAAGGAGGCGGTGGCGCTGAGCATGCGTGCCGCCTGCCTGACCGGCCTGGAGCGCCACGACGAGGCTCTGGCGGACCTGGAGCGGGCTCTGGAGCTCGCCGCCGCGGCGGAGGACCGGGACGCGCTGTTCACGGCCAGGCTGGGGCGGGCGGCGCTGGACGTGGCGCTGGGGGAGTTCCAGGCGGGCGCGGAACGGCTGCGCTCGGCGCTGGGGCCGGCGGCCGGCGACCCGCTCAAGGAGGCCGTCGTACGCGACCGGCTGGCCGCCCTCGCCGCCCGTACCGGGGAGTTGCGGGCGCAGGTGGCGGCGCTGGAGCTGGCGGTGGCGGGCTTCCGCGCGAGCGGCCGTCACCGGCTGGCCGCGCTGGCCTCCATCAAGCTGGGGTTCGCCCTGGAGGAACGCGGCGAATTCCGCCGCGCCCGAGCAGCCCTCGAATCAGGCCTCGAATCCCTCACCACCACTCCGCCACCAGATGGTGGCACCGGCCTGGAGGGACTACCGGGGGTGGCCGGAGGCTCCGCGGCGGGCTCCGTCCTGGGTGGAGGTGCCGGAGCGGGTGACTTCCTTCGGTTGGAGGGGGCGCCGTTCGAGGTGGTGGTGGCGATGGCGGGCGGGCTGGACGTGGCGTTCCTGGCCCGGCTGGCCTCCATCCAGCTCACGATGGGGGACCTGACCCGCGGCCGGGCCACCCTGGAGCAGGCGCTCGCGGCGCTCCGGACCGGCGGCCGCGGCGAGCCGGCGGAGCGGCTGGAGCTCTGGCTGCGGCTGGCGGAGGCCGAGGCGGCCGGCGACCTGGTCACTGCCCGCGCCGTGGCCGAGCAGGCCCTCGCCGCCGATCCCACCCAGAGCACGAACGGCCGGACCCCCACGCGGCCCTACAGCCCGGACTCCGGCGACCGGTCTTACCTGCTGGCCAGGCTCTCCACGTACTGCCGTGCCCTGGGCGATCTCACCGCCGCCCACGACCACGCGGCCCGCGGCTACGAGCTGCGCGACGAGCGCGTGATCGAGCACCTGCGCAACCTCGGCACGGCGGCCAGGGAGCTGGGCAGGTCCGGCGAGGCGGTGGAGCACCTCACCAGGGCCGCCGGCCTGGCCCGCCGGCCGGGCTCCTCCCTCCCCGCCCAGCTCATCGGAGTCCTCACCGAGCTGGGCCGGAGCCTGACCGACGAGGCCCGCTGGGCCGAGGCCGCCCGCGTGTACGACGAGGGCCTGTCCCTGGCCGGGCCCGCGATCTGGCGCGCCCAGCGGTCCGCGCTGCTCGTCGGCCGTGCCGCACTCCACCTCAAACTAGGCGAACTGGACGCGGCAGCCACCGGCTACACCCGCGCCATCTCCCTCATGGAGGAACAGAAAGATCGGACCGGCGGCCTGGCGACCGCCTATGCGGACCTTGCCCTGATCCACCTCCTGCGCGGCGAACGCCCGCAGGCCGTCCCGCTCGTCGAACGGGCCCTCGACCTCAACACCGCCCACGGCCGCCGGCGCGGGGCCGTCCTCGACCTGATCATGCTCGCCCGCCTCCTGGACTCCGCCCGCGCGACGGTCCACCTGGAGGAGGCCCTGACCCTGGCCAGAGAGAGCGGATTCACCGCCGGGGAGGCGATGGCGCTGAGCCGCCTGGGGGCCCTCGACGTCGCCGGCTCCCACGCCTCCCACGCCTCCCGCGCCCACCGCCGCCTGTCCACCGCCATCGACCTGCTGGAGCAACTCGGGCACGAGCCGGACCTGGCGGCGGCCCACCATGACCGTTCCCTGGCCGCTGAGGCGCTCGGTGACCTGCCGGGGGCGCTCGCCGACGCCGAACGCGCCGGCGACCTGGGCCACGCCCCCGCCCGCGACCGGGCGATCACCCTCGCGGCGCGCTCGGGTCAGGGGATGACGGCCTGGCGGCACGCGGAGTGGAGCAAGGCCCACGCCCTGACGGCCGCGCTAGGCGACCGGCACCCACCCGTTCCGAGCGGCGTACCCCTCGATCTGCGGGAGGCGGAACAACGCGCGTTGGACGCCGTACGAACCCTCGAGTCGGCCGCCCACCGCACCCGCGACCCTGCCGAGGCCGCCGCCCTCACCCGCCGCGCCCGCACGGCCCGTACCGGCCTGAACGCCCTGTGGCAGCGCATGAAACCCCTCGCCCCCGCCTACGTCACCCTCCGCCACCCCGCCCCACTCACCCACCCCCAACTGGACACCCTCGTCACCATCACCCCTCCACCAGACCACCCCCGGCCGGCAACCCCCACCGCCGGCGCCTCACCCGCCCAGCCGCATCCGGACACCCCCACCGCCACGGGGACTCACCCGGACCGGGCCGAGCCGAAGGCCCCCGCCGCCGGCACCCGATCCGGCAGGGCCCGGCCGGGCACCACTGTCCCCGCCCGTAGCGGCCCTACCGGGCTGCTGGGCTTCCACGTCGGCGGGGACTCCGTGACCGTGCTGGCACACCGCACCGGCTGGGCCGAGCCGCGCGCCTTCCCCGCCTTCGTCGGCCCCGGCCTGCTGGCCGACTTCGCCGCCGCCACCACCGGCCGCCGTCCGGGACTGCTGGACCTGGAGACCCGCCGCCACCGAGTGGATCTCCGGCACCGCATGGCCGACCTGCTGCTGGCCCCGGCCCTTGAGGCCCTGGGCGAGGACCTCGGCCTGCTCTACCTGATCCCGCACGCCGGCCTGCACCGCCTCCCGCTGCACGCGCTGGCCCCCGGCGGCCGCCCCCTCCTCGAACGTTTCCCGGTCGTCCACGCCCCGTCCGCCGCGGCCCTCACCCACCTGACCGGGCGCGCCCCCGCCGAAGGAGGACGGTCACTGGTGCTCGGCTTCACCGTGAACCCCGACGACCGCCCCGTGTCCGAAGGAGCCGCGCAGGACGCCGCCGGCCTGCTCGGCACCCGGCCCCACACGGGCTCCGCGGCCACCGCCGCGCTCCTGCCGGGCTCCTGGGACGTCGTGCATCTGTCCTGCCCGGCCGCGTTCGACCCGGCGGACCCGTACGGCTCGGGCATCCGCCTCGCCGACGGCCTCCTCACCGCCAGGCAGCTCATGAGCATGACCGTGGACGCCAGACTGGTCATCCTCGCCGCCCACGAGCCCGCCCCCGCCGCCGCGCAGGAGACCGGCTCACCGGCGGCCGGCATCGCCGCCCTCACCCAGGCCCTGCTCCACGCCGGCGCCAGGTCCGTACTCCTCACCCTCTGGCCACCGGCCGCCGAACTCACCCGCGCCCTCCTGCGCGACTTCCACACCAGGCTGCGCGACGGCACCGGCCAGGCACAGGCCCTGCGCGCTTCCGTCCTGGACTTACGCGAGCTGTACGGCTCCGCCGAGCCCGAGCTGTGGGCCCCCTACGTACTGGTCGGCCTGCCGAACTAGCCGACGGGCACGGTCACGTCGGGCGCGGCGGTCGTCGTTCCGGATTTGCGGACGCCCGACTGCGGGACGGCGCCCTCAGCCGCCCCGCGGGTCGTTCCGGCGCTCGGGCTGCCCGAGCGCCGGGTCCGTCGCCCGGCTCACCGGGGGTGCCTGAACGCCGAGCCACTTCGAGTCCGGCATGAGCGTGGACAGGACCAGGCAGCCGGCGAAGCCCACCACCAGCCCCACCGCGTAGCCGCCGAACGCGTCGGGCAAGTCCAGCAGCGCCGTCACCGCGCCCCCGCCCACGGCGGCCAGCACCGCGGTCAGGTCGGCCAGTCCCGCCGCACCCCGTCCGCGCCCCCACGTCCCACAGGTGATCCAGCCGAGCACGAGCCCGAAGCAGACGGCGCCGACCACGGCCATGCGGCAACCTCCTCGCCAGAAGGGATCATCGCTCACGATCGCACGACGTGACGGCACCTGGCTAGAGGGCCGGGTCGGACGTCCGGGAGGAGCGGGCGGCTAGAGGTAGGACTTGGTCGCGGTCACCAGCTCGGCCTGCGCGTCGCGGGTGTCGATGTAGAGGGCCGTGCCGGGGGTGCGCTCGCGCACGTCCTGGTCGCGGATCAGGAACACGGCCGGGGCCACTCCCACGTCGCCGTAACGCCGGGCGACGGCCGCGCCGATCGCCCGGCGCACGTCGCCCACCACCTCCCGCGAGGTGTGCCCTGGCCCGGCGGCGGCGACGTAGCCCAGCATCCCCGCGAAGCGCAGCTCCAGCTCGGCCGCGGGGCGCTGCGCGGGCAGCACCGGCCGGTCCAGCCAGAACACCTTGCCCGCCAGGAAGCCCGCGTAGCCGGCGCCGTCCTGGCCGAGCTCGCGCGCCGTCTCGGCGAGCAGCTCGCCGAACTCGGCCAGCTCCGCCTCGGGAGGCAGGTCCGTGGTGACGAACAGGGGCACGATCAGCGCGTCGTCGAGCATGATGACTATCCGTTCACGAGGGTTCGACTGTTCTCAGTGATTCGCCCATCACTGGACGAAGGTCCCCGTCTTGCCCGGTATCCCGGAGCGGGGTTGACGCTTCACAGCCACCAGCCCCGCTGGGCGGGGTCTTACGGTCGGCTCCACGTCCGTTTCGCGTCTCCGGGCCACTCCCGGCGACACGCCGCTCCACCAGCGCGGCCAGATTGCGCGCGGCGTTGACGTCGCGATCCATGACCAGCCCACACGAGGGACAGGCGAACGTACGCACCCGCAGGGGCAGCTTGGCTTTCACTGCCCCACATCCCGAGCACGTCTTCGAGGAGGGAAACCAGCGATCGGCCACCACCAGCCGCCCGCCCTGCCAGGCGGTCTTGTAGGCCAGTTGGCGGCGGATCTCACCGAACCCCGCATCACAGATCGCACGGGCCAACCGCCGGTTGCGGACCATGCCGGCGACATGCAGGTCCTCCACCACCACGGTGCCGTAGGTGCGGGCCAGGCCCGTGGTCAGCTTGTGGATCGCGTCGCGGCGCAGCGCCGCCACCCGGTGGTGGATCCGGTTGCGCTGGATGTTGGCACGCACCCAGCGCCTGGACGGCCGCTGCCCGCTCCGCCGGTCCGGGCCACGCTTGCGTGAGACGGCCCGGCAGGCGCGGCGTAGCTTGCGCAGCGCGGCGGCCAGATGCTTCGGGTTTTCGGCCGGTGGCCGCCCGTCGGAGAACACCGCCAGCGTCTTGACGCCGAGATCGACGCCCAGCACGGCGTCCGGACGTGCGGGCGTCCGCGCGGGGCGCTGGGTGTGCACCGCGAAGGAGACGAACCAGCGTCCGGCCGTGAACCGGATGGTGGCCGAGGTGATCCGCGCCGTTCCGGCCCGGAGGCGGCGGGCGAGGGTGCGGGTGGATTCGTGGGTCTTGATCCTGCCCAGTACGGGCAACACCACGTGCGTGTGCCCGTACAGCCGGAGCGCGCCGGTGGTGAACCGCACTGACAGCGCCGCCGTGTGTTTGGCGCGGAAGGTGGGGAATCCCATTTTCCGGCCCTTGCGCTTGCCGGTCCTGGACTCACGCCAGTTCTTCAACGCGGTGGCCAGCCGGTCCAGGCCGCAGGCGTAGGCCTCCTTGGAATGCTCCGCCCACCAGGGCGCGACCTCGTGTTTGGCTGCGTTCCAGGCCTTGCGCAGCGCGTACATCGACCACGACAGCGGCGGGGTGAGCTGGTCCTCTTGCAGTCCGTAGGAGCGTTCGGCGGTCCGCTGGTCCAGGTTGGCTTTGATGCGGGCCAGTCCCCAGTTGAAGGCGACGCGTGCCGCGCCGCAGTGTGAGGCGAGCGCGCGGGCCTGAGAGGGGGTGGGGTCGAGGGCGAACCGGTAGGCCTGCACGACCAGCATCGACCACACCCCCGAAATGTTCACTGAACGTGACCGTTAGATTACCAGTAGTCCGGCTCGGATAGAACACCTGAGCGATACCTGGAACGCCAATCGGCTGCTTCACCCCACGGCCCTCCATCGACACATCTTGATGAATGCTGACAAGCGCTGACAACATGACCAACAGCTCAGAGCTCTCCATGAGGAGCCTCATCGTAGGGTGCGGCACTGACAATTCCTGCGCCCGCCACTCCGGCCTCCCGCGAGTCCCCGGGCGCGACTGCGAAACGGTCGCGACTGCTCTGATCGTCAGTACGGGGCGGGGCGAGCGCGAGGAGGCCCGCGTGCTCCGGATCGTGAGTACGGGGCGAGGTGTGAGGCCCCGGCATCGTGGGGGCGGGTGGGGTGAGAGGACCTGGGATCGCGGGTGAGGGCGAGAGTGTCTGCGGTTCCCCCAGCCCGTGGCGGTGGGGGTGGGTAGGATCGCGGATGGCCGTGGCTCTTCTGATCACCGGTACGGTCGGCGCGGGCAAGACCTCTGTTGCCGGGGCGGTCGGCGATCTGCTCGCCGAGCTCGGCCAGCCGCACGCCGTCATCGATCTCGACTGGCTGCGCCGCCTCTGGCCCGCACCCACGGACGACCCCTTGGGCGGCGCCGTGACCCTGCGCAACCTGCGTGCCGTGGCCGGTAACTTCCTGGCCGAGGGGGTGCGGCGGCTGGTGCTGGCGGGCGTCATCGAGGACCGCGAAGAGCACCGCCGCCACGAGGAGGCCCTCGGCGTCCCTCTCTCCGTCTGCCGGATCCGCCTCGCGCTCCCCGAGGCGCACCGGCGGCTGGCCGAACGCCACCGGCACGAGCCCGAGGCGCTCGACTGGCATCTGCGGAGGGCCGGGGAGTTGGCGGCGGTGCTTGACGCGGCCCGGTTGGGCGACTTCTGCGTGGACGGCACCGGTGGCACTCCGCGCCAGGTCGCCGAACGGGTCCTCGCCGGATGGCGCGTCTGACCTCGCCAGGTGCCGAATTCAGCGGTTGGTCCACTCGTCCTGCAGCGCCGAGTGCACGATCGAGTCGCGCCACCCCTGCGGCGTGTGCATGGTGCCGGATGCGGCCCTCCTCCGCCATGCCCGCCGTCGGCATCGCGAGCTGGGCCGGCAGGTTGGCGGGGGAGCGGGCGCCCCAGATCCGGTGCAGCCCCAGCTCCTTGAACCCGAACACCAGCAGCAGCCGTACGAGATCCGTGCCGATACCCCGCCCCCACTGGTCGGGATGGAGCCCGAACCCGATCTCGGCGCTGTGCGGATGCCGGCCTGAGACCCGCAGCCGGGCCACCCCGATCACCTTGCGGCTGGAGGCGTCCACCACGGTCGGGACGTAGAGGCGGCGCGGCTCCGCGGCGGCCGCCTCCAGGGCCTGGCCGACGAGGCCGGCCACCTCCGCCGGGCTGCGCGGCTCGAACGGCAGGTGCTGGGTCGCCACCGGGTCACCGTAGATGGCATGCAGGGCGGTCACGTCGGCCTCCGTGATGTCACAGAGGCCGAGCCGCTCGCCCTCGCACACTACGGGCCGCATGCGCAAGAACGTAAGCGACTTCAGTGATCTTTACAAGACCCGGTCAAGTAGCGAGCTGGCTTCCGTAAGCCCGGGCGACAAGTTCGGCGACGGCGCTATGGGCGCCGAGCGGCAGCGCGTGTCCGGCGTCGATCGCCGTGGCGGCCTGCTCGACGATCTCCGCCGGGGCCTCGTGGCCGATCAGGCAGGGCGCGACGGCCAGTCGTCGCGCGCCGGCCGCCCGCAGCCGCTGCGCCGCGACGCCGACCCCGGGCTCGCTGTCGAGGGAGGCGGCGACCACCGGCAGTGTGAGCCTGGAGGCCAGGAGCACCGCGGTGGCCTGCACGGAGTGCACGGCCCGCTCGCCGCCCACCGTGGCCAGGATGACGGCGTCGACGGGGCTGGAGACGTTCAGCAGGCGTACCCGGTCGGCCCGGGCCAGCCCGCGCTCCGCCAGCCTGATGTGCAGGGCCTCGGCCAGCAGCGGGTGGGGGCCGAGCGCCTCGGTGGCGACGGCGCTGGATCCGCTTGCCGCGATGGCCTTGCCGATCTCCGCCAGGACGACCGGGTCGTCCCACGTGAGCAGGGGCACGACCACGGAGTCACGGCCGGCGGGCAGGGAGTCGGCCAGGTCGGTGACGCTCGTCAGGCGCACCTCGATCTGCGGGTTGTCGACGCGTACCACGGCCGCGATCTCCTCGGCCACTCCGGAGGTGCCCCCAGGGGTGGCGAGCACGAGCAGAGGGGCGTCCGGCGGCAGGGACGTGGGCACGGGACGGCGGTGACGACCGCCACCCGGCCGCGGGGAACGTTCACGTACAGGCAGGCTCACAGGCGCGCAGTTTATGCGCATTCGAGGATGGTTGTTCGATGAATCGATGGCGATTGCGTCACAACCCGGCGCCTCGTGATCGAGATGACCTTGTTATCGCCTCCTACGTTGACTTATCTGTTAGAAACGGAAACCCTGAAGCGACTAGAAACGCGTTCTAGAGCGACAGTTACAGGACCGTCCCCTGGAGGATGGGAATGAAGCCGTTCTATGTTCGCGAGCTGAGCGTCTACCCCGTGGGCCGGCGCCGGATCCTTCTCCTCGCCGTCGCCGTCCTGGCGAGCCTGGTGGCCAACTTCGAGACCACACTGGCCACCATCCTGCCCCTCCTCATGGACGACCTCAGCATGTCGCTCACCGTCTACGGCCAGATCGCCGCGCTGTCGGTGCTGGTGGGCGGGGTCTCGGCCGGGTTCGGTGGCATCCTGTCCGACCGGTGGGGACGCGTCACCATCCTGGTGCCGACCCTGACCGTCACGGCGGCCTGCAACTTCCTGCTCGCCACCGTGGACAGCGTGGCGGAGCTGTTCTGGGTCCGGTGCCTGATGCTGTTCATCGAGGGCGCGGGCATCACGATCACCGCCTCGCTGGTGCGGGACTTCTCGCCGCGCATGGGGCGGGCGCAGGCGTTCGCGTTCTGGACCTGGGGGCCGGTGGGGGCGTCGTTCCTGGCCTCGTTCATCGCGGGGTTCACGCTCCCGCTGTTCGGCAACGCGTGGCAGTCTCAGGCGATCATCATGGGCGTGGTGTCGCTGGCGATGTGCGCGGTCATCGTGTGGAAGATCGCCGAGCCGTCGGGGGCGCTGCGGGCCCAGGTGCTCCAGGCCGAGCAGGCCGTGGCGGCCGCGGGGAGCCCCGCGCACGGCCGGGTACGGGAGCTGCTGAGGCATCCGCACCTGTGGGCACACGTCTTCGGCAACACCGGCTGGCAGGTGCTCTACTGGACGTTCGCGATCTTCGGCCAGACCATCCTGTCCGACGCGTTCGGCATGGACGCGGCGGTCGCCAACCGGGTGGTGGCGCTGGGCATCGTGCTCAACGCCGCGGCCGTGGTGGTGGTCGGCCGCCTGTCCGACCGCCGGCAGTTGCGCAAGCCGTTCACCGCTGTCGGAACGGTGCTGACGGCGGGGGCGCTGGCCTACTTCATCTCCCTGGCCGGCCCCGGCGTCCCCACCGCGCAGGTCACGATCGTGTACGCGCTGCTCTTCCTGTTCATGGGCATCGCGTACGTGCCCTGGATGGCCAACTTCTCCGAGGACGCCGAGGACGTCGAATCCCGGCTCCAGGGCTCCGCGCTGGGCATCTGGGGCATGGTCGTCCGCGTCATGATCGTGGTGATGCTGGTGGTCTCGCCGCCGATCGTGGAGGCCGGCGGATGGGAGACCTGGCTGGCCGTAGCGCTGGCCGGCCAGGTCGTCTTCCTGGCGTCGATGGTGGCCTTCAAGGGCCGGTGGCGCACGCCGAAGGCCGCGCCCCCGGAGGTGGCGGGCTAGGCTCAGCGGGACGGCACGACGACCGACTGCGGGTTTCCCGGCGCGTACACCGTGATGCCCTGGGGCAGCGACTTCAGCTTCTCGATCTCGGCGCAGGCCGGGCACTTGTCGTAGCCGTCCTGCCGGGCCCGGTTCGCCTCCGCCTCCGCCCTGGCCTGGGCGACCTTCGCCTGCGCCTCGGCCACGGCCGCGGAGGCCGCGAGGGAGCGGTTCACCGCCTGCTGCACCTCGCCCGGCAGCGTCACCTTGACCAGCGTGAACCGCAGCCCGGAGAAGAAGTCCCCGCCCAGCGTCGCGGGCAGGTCGCGGGCCAGCGCGGCGTTGACCTCGTCCTGGACCCTGGCGATGGCGGCGTTGCCGTCCTGCGGTTTCGGGTCCGTGGCCCCCTCGGAGCTCCGCAGCAGCGAGCATGAGGGGACCAGCTCCGCGCAGCGCATGGCGCCGAGCCGGCTGCGCAGCGCGTTGTCGATCACCGGCCGGACCGCCTGGCCGAAGAACGCCGTCCAGCCCTCGTCGCCTTCCCACGCGTAGAGCGAGCGGTCGTCCTGGGCGCGGAAGGTACGGGTGCCGTACCTGTCGTCGAACTGCTTCAGCGTCTCGTGGTCGAGGTTGAGCGTGAAGTACAGGGTGCCCTCGATGCCGAGGTTCACGCCGTCGCTGCTCGGCACGGTGACCACGTCCACTCCGAGGTTGGTGGCCCGCTTGGCGTCGGCGGTGATCGTGTAGAACCGCTGCTGCGCCGGGTAGAGGTGGGTGGCGGACCACAGGCCGGTCCAGGTCATGCCCGAGCCGGGGTCGATCACCTGGCGTACCTTGTTGTCGTCGAGCGGCCCGCCGTCGCGGATGACGGCGACCTCGCCGCCGCTCGTGCTCTCCATGCCTCCCAGGGCCCCGATGAGCACGGGGACCGCGATCAGGGCGGCGACGACGATGAGGGCGATTCTCATGCGTTCCCCTTTCGCGCGGGCGGCGTTGGCAGCCGCCGCCCGCGGCTTTCGCGGCGTTCTAGGCGAACGGCCCCACCGGGCCGGGCTGCTTGTCCCCGGGGACGGACTCGGTCAGGTCGAGGTCGCGGGTCTCCGGGGCGATGGCCAGGCCCACGGCCGTGACCGCGAGGGCGATGACCACGTAGACCGACACCGCCAGCGTGCTCTGGTAGGTCTGGTAGAGCTGCACCGCGATGATGGGCGCCAGCGCGCCGCCCACGATGCCGGCCACCTGGTAGCCCATCGAGGCGCCGCTGTAGCGCAGCCGCGTGCTGAACAGCTCGGCGATGAACGCCGCCTGCGGCCCGTACATGATGGCGTGTGTGATCATCGCGACCACGGCGGCCAGCGCGATCAGCGGGAACGACCTGCTGTCGAGCAGCGGGAAGAACGCGAACACCCACACCGCCGCGGCCACCACGCCGGCGAAGTAGACCGGCCGCCGGCCCAGCCGGTCCGACAGCGAGCCGAACAGCGGGATCAGCACCAGTTGCAGCGCCGAGCCGATCAGTACCGCGTTCAGCGCCACCGACCGGTCCAGCTTCAACTGGCCGGTGATGTAGACGATGATGTACGCGGTGAAGGTGTAGAAGGCCACGTCCACCCCGATGCGCGCGGTGAAGGCGGACAGCAGCGCCCGCGGGTGGGTGCGCAGCACCTCCAGCAGCGGCATCCTCGCCTTGGCGCCCTGCTGCGCGACCTCGGCGAAGAGCGGCGACTCGGTGATCCTCAGCCGCACCCACAGGCCCACGAACACCAGCGCGCCCGACAGCAGGAACGGCACCCGCCAGCCCCACGACAGGAACGCCTCGTCGGACTGCGCGAACGACAGGATCGTCAGCAGGCCCGTGGCCAGGACGTATCCGGCGGGCACGCCCACCTGCGGCCAGCTCGCGTTGAAACCGCGCCGGCGGCCGTCGCCGTGCTCCAGCGACATGATCACCGCGCCGCCCCACTCCCCGCCGAGTCCCAGGCCCTGCACGAACCTGAGCAGCGCCAGCAGGACCGGCGCGGCCACGCCCAGGCTCGCGTAGCCGGGCAACACGCCGATGAGGAACGTCGAGATGCCCATGACCAGGAGCGTCACCACGAGCACGGTCTTGCGGCCGGCCCGGTCGCCGAAGTGGCCGAACACGATGCCGCCCAGCGGCCGGGCGACGAACGCCACGGCGTTGGTCGTCAGCGATGCCAGCGTGGCGTTGAACGGGTCCAGGGAGGGGAAGAAGAGCTGCGGGAAGACCAGGGTGGCAGCCGTGGTGTACAGGAAGAAGTCGTACCACTCCAGCGACGTGCCGATCAGGCTGGCGAGGATCACCCGCCGGGTTTGTTGCGGGGAGCCTGACATTCGATTGCTCCTTGAATTGAGGGGGTTGCTCTCAACGTAAGGATCGTTGAACAATTCGACAAGAGGTTTGCTCCATGATTTCCTCTGAATTGTGGACAACGTGGCAGCCGACCTCTCCCGAGACCGGCCCCGGCTGGGACGCAGCAGCACGGCCGAGCGTGTGGCCGACATCCTGCGCGACCGCATCAGCGCGGGCTTCTTCCAGCCGGGCCAGCGGTTGTCGGAGGAGACGATCTCCGAAGGGCTCGGCGTGTCGCGCAACACGCTGCGCGAGGCGTTCCGGCTGCTCGGCCACGAGCGACTGCTGGACCACAAGCTCAACCGGGGCGTCTTCGTCCGCCTGCCGTCCGCCGAGGACGTGTCCGACCTCTACCGGGTGCGCCGCGTGCTCGAAGGGGCGGCGGTCCGCCGCAAGCCGGACGAGCGGGCCCTGGAGGGTCTCAAGGAGGCCGTGCTGGATGCCGAGCGGGCCGCCGGGCGGGACGACTGGCAGGGCGTCGGCACCGCCAACATCCGCTTCCACCAGGCGCTCGTCTCGCTGAACGACAGCCCCAGGATCGACGAGGCCATGCGCCAGTTGCTGGCCGAGCTCCGGTTGGTCTTCCACGTGATGGAGAATCCGCGGGCCTTCCACGAGCCGTTCGTCGACCGCAACCGCACGCTGCTCGGGCTGATCGAGGCCGGGGAGCCCGAGCGGGCCGCCGCCTATCTCGACGACTACCTCGACCACGCCGAACGGCTCCTCATCCACGCGTACGAGCCGAACCGCTAACGTTCTGCGCATGGACCGGATCTTCACCGTTGACGAGGCCCGTTCGCTGCTGCCCGGCCTCATGGAGGAGGCTCGCGAGGTGATCTCGGCCCGGGCCGACCTTGCCGAGATCACCGCCGACCGGCAGATCAGGGGCATCTCCGAACGGGGCGGCCTCCCCGAGCTCAAGGCGCACGAGGCGCGCATCCAGGACATCCTCAGCGGCTGGACCGAGCGGGGGATCGAGGTCAAGGGCATCGCGCCGGTGCTGATCGACTTCCCCGCGGTGCTCGACGGGGAGGACGTACGGCTGTGCTGGATCGAGGGCGAGCCGGAGCTCGGCTGGTACCACCGCGCGGACCTGGGGTTCGCCGGTCGCCGCCCCCTGCCCTGACCTGATCCCTGCTCTTGACGTGAGCGGCTCATGCCCTATATTCAACTTACAAGTTGATTAACCGAAAGGTTGAATGCCATGCTCCTGCGGGACAAGGTGGCCGTCGTCTACGGCGCGGGCGGTCCGATCGGCGGCGCGGCCGCGCGGGCCTTCGCCCGCGAGGGCGCCCGCGTCTTCCTGGCCGGTCGCACCCTCGCCATCCTCGACAAGGTCGCCGGCGAGATCGGCGCCGCCGGCGGCGCCGCGGAGAGCGCGCGGGTGGACGCGCTCGACGAGCGGTCCGTCGGCGCCTTCACCGACTCGGTGGCCGAGCGGGCGGGCGCCATCGACATCTCCTTCAACGCCATCTCGGTCCAGGACGTGCAGAAGCCGCTGACCGAGATCACCGCCGAGGAGTTCGTCCAGCCGATCGCGGTGGCCGCGCGCACGCAGTTCCTGACCATCAGGGCCGCCGTCAAGCACATGGTCCCGCGCGGATCCGGGGTGGTCCTCATGTTCGGCGGTGGCGGCCCTCAGACCCTGCCCGGGCTCGGCGGCTTCAAGGTCGCGCTCGATGCCATGGAGGGCATCCGACGGCAGTGGGCGTGCGAGGTCGGCGCGCACGGCATCCGCGTCGTCACGATGATCACCGGCGGGGTGCCGGAGAGCATGCCGGACGGCTTCGCCCCCAAGGACGAGATCGCCGCGGGGCTGCGCGAGGCGACCCTGCTGGGCCGGGTGGCGACGCTGGCCGACGTGGGCGACGTCGCCGCGTTCGTGGCCTCCGACCGGGCCAGGACCATGACCTCCGCGACCGTCAACATCTCGTGTGGTGCGATCGTGGATCATTGATCGGACACCGAGAGAAGGACCGGCCCGGATGCCAGACGACCAGCTCAGCCTCACCTTCGCCGCACTGGCGGATCCGACGCGGCGGGCCATCCTGGCCCGGCTGGCCGACGGGGAGGCCACGGTCAACGAACTGGCCGAGCCGTTCGACATGAGCCTCCAGGCGGTTTCCAAGCATCTGAAGGTGCTGGAGCGGGCCGGGCTCATCAGCAGGGGCCGCGACGCGCAGTGGCGGCCGTGCCGGCTGGAGACGGCCCCGCTGGAGACCGCGTCGGATTGGATCGACCGTTACCGTGAGCGCTGGACGGACCGGTTCGACCGCCTCGACGAGGAGATCGGGAAGTTCCGGCGCAGGCAGGAAGGAGGCGGCCATGGGTGACACCGAGTTCGTCATCGAGCCGGGCAGGCAGGACGTCGTCATGGTCCGGATGTTCGACGCGCCCCCGGACGTGGTGTTCCGGGTGGTGACGGATCCGGAGCTCATCCCGCGATGGTGGGGGCCGCGTCTCCTCACCACCAGGGTCGATCGCATGGAGGTCAGGCCGGGCGGCCAGTGGCGCTACGCCAACGTCGACTCGGGCGGCCGGGAATACTACTTCCGGGGTGTCTACCACGACATCGTGGTGCCCGAGCGGTTCGTCCGCACCTGGCAGTACGAGGGCACGCCAGAGGAGGTGGCACTGGAGACGGTCACCCTGGAGGCGGTGGACGGCGGCACACGCTACGTGGCCCAGTCCGTGCACCAGTCGGTGCAGGCCCGCGACGCCATCGTCCGGGCCGACGGCCCGAGGGGCGGCCGCGAATCCATGGACCGCCTCGCCGAGCTCCTCACCACCCGCCCCTGACTCCCAGATCGTCGGCGGCGGCCGGGGGAGCTCTGTGGGACTCGCGAGAGTTCCCGCCGCGGCTCCCGCGTACGGGCATACGCTGCTTGCGTGGAGGTTCACTCGACCAAGGCGATGGCCGCCAGGGCGGTCGACCTGTGCGTGGCGCTGCTGCACGAGCAGCCCTCGATCGAGTCGGTGACGCGTGTCCTGCGCGAGCACGGCGAGGCCGGGGAGATCGACCTCGCCGCGGCGGACGTGACCGCCATGCGGGCGGCGGCGGCCCGGCTGCGCGAGGTGCTCGGCGCGGCGACCGCCGGCGAAGCCGCTGCCCTGCTCAACCGGCTGCTCGCCGGCGCGGCCCGGGCACCCAGGCTGACCAGCCACGACGGCGCGACGAGCTGGCACCTGCACGTCGACAGCGGGGACGACGCGCCGTGGGGCGAGTGGTTCCTGGTGTCGTCGGCGCTGGCGCTGGCCGTGCTGCTCGCCGACTACCAGCGGGTTCCCGGCGGATTGTGCGCCTCGGGAAGTTGCGGGCGGCCGTACCTGGACTTCGGCGGCGGCAGTCCGCGCCGCTACTGCAGCACCCGCTGCGCCACCCGCGAACGCGTCGCCGCCCACCGCTCACGCACCGCCTCCAGCGTGGAAGGCTGACCAGCCGGCACCCCATGTAACGGTATTACACTATGAAGACGTTACAGGAGAGCGCGGGCCCGATGTAAGGGGCCCGCACTCAGGGGAATGAGGAACTCGCAGGTAGCCCCTGAGCTGGGAAATCGCTCGGGGCTCGGGTTGACGGCCGGTCTGTGCGGACTGCGTACCGCACAGACCGGCCGTCTTGAGTTCGCACGGGAGAGCTCAGCCCGAACTGGCGAGAACCGCGAACCGGGCGCTGAAGGGGTCGACGAGCACGCCCATGCGGCCGACCCCTTCCACCGTCGTCGCGGGACTCCGCACCGTGCCGCCGAAGCGCTGCGCCTTGGTCATCGTGGCGTCGCAGTCGGACACCTCGAAGTACGGCAGCCAGTGCGCGCCGTCTCCGGGCTCGGTCTGCCAGATCCCCGCCATGGACGACGACTCGCCGCCCCCGGCGGGAGAGATGATGGGATATGGCGTGTCGCCCATCGGCATCTCCTCGACCTGCCAGCCGAAGACCGCCTCGTAGAAGGAGCGGATGCCGGCGGGGTCAGGGGAGTAGAGCTCGATCCAGCCCAGCGAGCCGGGGCCGGCGACCAGGCCGAGCCCCTTGGTCGCCCCCGGCTGCCACACCGCGAACATGGCCCCCGCCGGGTCGGCGAACATCGCCATCCGGCCCTGACCCGGGATGTCGTACGGTGCGGCGAGGATCTTGCCGCCCGCCTGTTCGATCGTCTTGGCGACGGCGTCGGCGTCGGGTGTGTGAAAGTAGACCGTCCAGGGCCGGGCCGGGTTGCGCTCGGTGGCCTTGCCGATGCCGGCGACGGTCTTCCCGCCGGTCTGGCAGAAGCGGTAGTCCATGTGCGCGGGACCCAGCGAGACGGCCTCCCACCCGAACAGCCCGGTGTAGAACGCGGTGGAAGCCGCCACATCTGGGCTGTTGACGTCGATCCAGCAGGGTGTGCCCGGAAGGTAGTCGATGGTGAGCATGCATGCGCTCCTTCGTGTGACGAAGCGGTGGGTGGCCTCTTCGCCTCGCGGCGCGGTCTGAGAGGCGACGCCACTCCTTTCCGGCGACTGCCGGCCTGGCACGACCCGCGGGCAGATGCGAGCCCGAACGCAGTCGAATGCGTGTTTGAACTATGGCATAGACTCGACGCCATGGCACCGATTTTCCAAGCGTCTCTGCTAGATCTTGACGAAGAGCTCAAGGTCGGCCCGCTCGGCGCCACGGTCCGCAGGACTCGGCTCAGCCGCGGCGCGTGGATCGATCTGCGGCCGGGGTGGCTGACGGGTGCCGACGAGCTCTACGAGCGGCTGGTGGAGTCGGTCCCCTGGCGGGCGGAGCGCCGGCGGATGTACGACCAGGTGGTGGACGTCCCCCGGCTGCTGAAGTTCTACGACGAGGACGAGGCCCTGCCCGACCCGATCCTGGAGGAGGCCAGGCACGCCCTCGACGCCCACTACGGGGAGGAGCTGG
The DNA here is from genome assembly GCF_039871825.1 of Nonomuraea sp. B12E4. Classification (NCBI taxonomy): domain Bacteria; kingdom Bacillati; phylum Actinomycetota; class Actinomycetes; order Streptosporangiales; family Streptosporangiaceae; genus Nonomuraea; species Nonomuraea sp. B12E4. Next base: position 242,274 of record NZ_JBDPME010000005.1, read on the forward strand.
GGGAGCCGTTCCGCACGGCCGGTCTCTGCTTCTACCGCGACGGCCGTGACAGCGTGGCCTGGCACGGCGACACGATCGGCCGGGGGAGCACGGAGGACACCATGGTCGCGATCATCTCGGTCGGCTGTCCCCGCTCACTTCTCCTGCGACCCCGCGGCGGCGGCCACTCCCTCCGCCACGACCTCGGCCACGGCGACCTGATCGTGATGGGCGGAAGCTGCCAGCGCACCTGGGAGCACGCCATCCAGAAGACCTCCCGCCCGGCGGGCCCCCGCATCAGCATCCAGTTCCGCCCCCACGGCGTCCGCTGACGAGCGCACCCACCCGCAAGGCGGAAACCACGCGGCCGCCCGCGCGACCGTCCATGGCGTGGCGGTGCGGCAGCGCGCTGATGCGTGCATCGCCCCCGCGAGGCGGGGAGGGGAGGCCGCCGCGCGTGGCCGCTCGCCGCGCGGGAAAACGGCGCCGGAGCGAGGTTCGGTCAGCGGGTGGTCAGTTCGGCGATGCGGCCCTGTTCGCCCGCGGCCCAGCACGACCGATCCCGGGCGCACGACACCGTGTCGAACGAGCCTTCGTCGAACGTCTCCCACTTCCTCCCGTCCGAGTACGTCACATCACTCCCGGAGGGCCCCACCGCCACGGCCGCGGACGGCTGGTGCGGCAGCCAGGTCACCCCTGACCGGTACGCGGGAGGAGGCGTGGCGGAGACGGCCCAGGAGGCGCCGCCGTCCCGGGTCACCGCCCCCGCGACGGGTGACCGCTGCTCGATCCGGTAGTCGCCGCCGACCGCGATGCCCCGGTGCGGGTCGCGGAAGGCCAGCGCGAAGACGCCCCGCGCCGGGTCGCCCGCCGGGATCGGCGTGTCGGTCACGGTCCACGTGCGTCCGCGATCGCCCGAGTGGAACACCCGCGACCGTTCGGCCCCGCCGGTGGCCAGCCACGCGTCCCGCCCGCCCGCCGTGACGAGGCACTGCCCGCTCGCCGCGAACCCGGCCTCGCCGGGCAGGGCCTGCGGCATGCCGCCGGACGGCAGCACCTGCCAGCTCCGCCCGCCGTCCGCCGTGGCCAGGATCCGGAACCTGCCGTCCACGGGGTCGCTCATGGCCAGCCCGTGCCGCCGGTCGAAGAAGGCCATGCAGTCGTAGAACGCCTGCGGCTCGTCGTTCCTGAACGTCTCCGTCCACGTACGCCCGCCGTCGTCGGTCCGGTAGACGCGGGAGTCCGGACCCGCGCCGATGGACAGCGCCACGGCCCGGCGCGCGTCGAACGCCTCGATGTCGCGGAACTCGAGCGCGGTCGTGCCGGGCGGCGAGACGTTCTGCCAGGAGCGCCCGCCGTCCACGGTCCGCAGCACCGTGCCCCCCGAGCCCGAGGCCCACACCACGCCCCGGCTCACCGGCGACAGCCCGCGCAGGCGGGCCGTCACTCCGGTCGGCTTGACGTCCCAGCCGAGCTCCGGCCGCTGGACGGCGTGGGCGGGGAGCGGCGCGGCGAGTACGACGGCGGCAAGTACGGCGGCCGCCGCCGCTGACGGCGCACCCAGCGCGATTCGAAGCCTCATGCCGGGCAAACTAGCCCAAAAGATCAACACCGTCCATGGGGTCCCCCGTTCGGGGCAACGCACACGGCCGCCCAGCGGTGCGCCCCCGTGGCCCAGGAGGCTCCGTGGCGACCACCGTCAAGGTGGTCGTGGCCGGCGATGGCGCGGTCTGGGTGGGGTTATGCCGACAGGCGGGTTTCGCCCCAGGACAGGAGCGATTCCGCCGTGGAGAAGCGGCGGCTGGAGCTCGACTCGCCGAGCAGCACGCCGACCAGCCGGTGCCCGCCCTGGTCGGCGGCGTAGGCCAGGCAGTAACCGGCCGCCCGGGTGTAGCCGGTCTTCAGGCCGATCACGCCGGGGTCGCCGAGCAGGTGGTTGGTGCTGCGCCAGTGGTACGAGCGGTGGTCGGCGTTGGCGTCCAGTGTGTGCCGCCGGCTGCTGACCGCCGCCTTGATCAGCGGGTTCTTCAGTGCCGCGGTGGCCAGCACCGCCTGGTCCCTGGCGGTGGAGTAGCCGTCGCCGTCGGGTGTGGGCAGGCCGTCGGCGTTGACGTACTGGGTGTCGTTCATGCCCAGGCTGCGGGCGGTCTGGTTCATCTTGGCCACGAAGCCCTTGACGCCGGGGCCGTACGTGCGGGCCAGGGCGTGGGCGGCGTCGGCGCCGGAGGGCAGCAGCAGGCCGTACATGAGCTCGCCGACCGGGATGCGGTCGCCGGGCCGCAGGTCGGCGGTGGTGCCGCCGCCATCGACCGCGTAGTCGACGTCCTGGGCGCGGATCTGGACCAGGTCCGTGGGCTTGGCGGACTTCAGGACGACATAAGCCGTCATGGTCTTGGTGAGGCTGGCGATGGGCATTCGTTCGCCGGCATTCTTGCGGTACAGGACATCGCCGGACGAGGCGTCCATCAGGTAGGCGGCGCGCCCGTACACCGAGGGCGCGGCGGCGACCGTGGTGGCGGCGGTCTGGGTGGGCGCCTGCGCATAGGCCGGCACGGCGAGCCCTGTGACCAGGGCAAGAGCGCCTGCCATGGTGGCGAGACGAGCTTTCCGGTTACGCATGGCCACAGGCTGCCGCGCGCCTTGCACTGCTTTTGACGAAATGACTGACATTTCGTGACAGACGACGTGAAAACCCCGATTTTCACGGGAAAACAGAAAACGTAGATCTTTTCTGGATATATGGGATTTTAAGCGGCTCCGGCACGAAGTGCGGCACCGCGACGAACACCATCGCCACCGGCCGCGACCAGTCCACGATCCCGTCCAGGTCCGCGATGATCCGCCCGGGCTCGCGTACGTCGCCCGGCACCAGGTGCACGCCGTCGCCGGCCTCCCGCCCGTGAGACAGCACGACGGGGTCGTTGTCCACGCCGACGACCACCGCGCCGGGGTTCGCCCGGGGGCCTCCGAACGCGCGGTCAGCGGTCGGCGGGAGGCGGTCAGCCGCCGGTCCAGAGGTCGTCGATCGCGCGTCCTCCTCGCAGCAGTCTCTCGAACAGGTCCTCCCACTGCGGCATCACCTGGTCCGGCCCGTACGACAGCGCCGTCTTGGCCGCCGCCGTCCCCAGGCGCAGCCGCAGGTCCCGGTCGGCGATGACCCGGTTCAGTGTCGCGGCCAGCGCGTCCACGTCCCGGGGCGGCACGAGCACCCCGTCCACGCCGTCCGTCAGCACGTCCCCGGGACCCGTTGGGCAGTCGAAGGCGACCACGGGCAGCGCGTGCGTCATGGCTTCGATCATGACCATGGGCAGGCCCTCGAAGCGGGAGCTCAGCGCGTACACCGAGGCACCGGCCAGCTCCTTGTCCAGCCGCTCGGTACGCCCGGGCAGCGTCACGTGCCGGCCCAGCCCGTACTGCTCGACGAGCCCGGCGAGCTCGCTCTGGCGCGGCCCGGTGCCGAAGATGCGCAGCCGCCAGTCCGGATGCTCTCGCACCACCTGCGCGAAGGCCTGGATGAGCAGGTCGAACCCCTTCTGCGGCACCAGCCGGCCGGCCGCCACCACGACGGGATTCACCTGCCGGGAAGGCTCCTGCTCGGCCCGGTGGACGGCGTCCGGGATCTGCACGATCGGGGTGCCGGGCAGCAGCCGCTGGTATTCGAGCCGGTTCGTACGCGTCAGCACCGTGATCGCGTCGAACCGCCCGTAGTGACGGGCGATCTCCTTGCGCAGGCTCTCCGGATAGGCCGTCAGGTTCATGTGCTCCTGGGCGACCCTGACGACCGACCTGGGCGTGCGGCGGGCGGAGATCAGGTTCAGCGCGGGCCGGGTGGTGACCAGGATGCCGTCACGCAGGCCGGAGACGTAGTCGAGCGCGGCCCGCTCCACCCGCTCGGTGAAGTAGCCGGTCGCGAACTCGCCGAGCGGCACGACCTGCCCGCGGATCCGGCGCCAGGCCCGGCGCCCGACCGAGTCCGGCTCCCGGCCCAGGCCCCCGCGCTGGTCCACCAGTGTGGTGACGGAGGCTCGCGGGTGCAGCGCGAACCGGGGCTTGTCGCGCCGCCGTACCAGGCTGACCAGCTCCACGTCGTGTCCGGCGGCCGCCATCGCGTTCGCCTGGCTGACGATCGTGCGGATGGTGCCGCCCGTGCCATAGGCGTGCAGCAGGAGATAGCGGATCCTCACCTGACGTACCCCCGGGTGCGGCTCATGGGGGCCGGGGGGTTCGAGCGCGCGAGGGTCGAGCCGGACCGCGCGGGGGACAGGAGGAACGGGGCTTCGAGCAGCCGGTCGGTTTGCGGATCCGCGGGCGGTCTGATCTCGGGGGCGGGCGGGGGAAGCATGGCCTTCCCCACCCGTGCGATCTGGAATCCGGTGAACCTGACCAGCGCTTTGTGCGTTTCGCGCTGCCAGTTCATGCCGACGCAGACTACCGGCGCTTCCTGGTGATTCCCTGGCAATGGCGGGCGGCGCCGAGCCCCGGGGGCGGCCGCGCCGGTGTCGGTTGATGATCAAAAGCGCTAGCCTTGCCCCCGGTGACGGTGTCGAGGGGTTGCGATGGACGAGGCGCGCTTGGCGGACGACGTGGTGCTGGGCCTGGTCGCGCGGCGGCTGAGCGCGGCCATGGGCCGGCCCTGGGAGGTCCGCGACGGCATCGCCAGGGGCCCCGGCACGCTCGCGGCCATGCTCGGCGAGGACCACACGGGCACCCCCGGCCACCTCGACCTTGACTTCGTGCTCAACGTCGATCTCCCCGAGGAGACCACGGTCAGCGACTGCGTCGCCGGCTACGGCGGCACCGCTCAGGAGGCCGTCGACCGGGCCATCGAGATGTGGCTCGGCACCACCGGCAGCGCGCTGCTCGAACTCCTCGCCCAGGACGGCACCCACGCGAGCCACTTCCCGCCCGGCGATCCCGCGGGGTTCCCCGGCCGGCACGCCGTCCACGGCGGCATCATCGGGTGGGGCACCGGCGACGACCACGACGCCGTGCAGCGCTGGGCCGTGGACCACGTGCTGCTCCCGCATCTGGCCCCGGCGCTGAAGGGCACGTACGAGCGCGAGCGCCTGATGGGCGTCAAGGCGTTCTTCGGGGTCGGCGAGGGCAGCGAGACGGCCGAGATCCGGGTCAACGGCGTCTACCACGAGCCGGCCTCCGCGGCCCTGGCCGGGCTGCCCTGGCCCCGGCCCGCCACGGGCCTGTCCTACGCCCGTACCTTCATCCTGCTGATCCACGACGAGGCCGGATAGCGCGGGCCGGCCCGCCGGTCACTGCCCGGCGAGCCCGGTGTGGGCCACGCCGCGGATGATCTGCCGCTGGAACATCACGAACACCACCAGCAGCGGCAGCCCGGCCAGCACCACCGAGGCCATGATCTGCGCGTACCGCAACCCGAACGTCCCCTGCACCACGTTCGCCAGTCCCACCGGCAACGTCATCGTGTTCGGGTCGGTGGACACCAGGAACGGCCAGAGGAAGTTGTTCCAGGTGTTGATGAACGTGAAGATCGACACGGCCGCCAGCACCGGCCGCGACAGCGGCAGCACGATCGTGAAGAACACCCGCCACCGCCCGGCCCCGTCCACGAACGCCGCCTGCTCCAGCTCCGGCGGCACGTCCTGGAAGAACTTGAAGAGGATGAACACGATCAGCGGCGCGGCCACCTGCGGCAGAATGATCGCCCACCAGGTGTCCACCAGCCCGAGCGAGACCATCTCCGAGAACAGCGGCGCGATCAGCACGTGCGGCGGCACCATGATCCCGGCCAGGATCAGCGCCAGCAGCGCCCGCTGCCCCCGGAACTGCGTGCGCGCGAACCCGTAGGCAGCCATCGCCGAGAACAGCACCGTCAGGAAGGTCACGATCATGGCGGTCACCGTCGAGTTGATCGCCCACTTGACGATTCCCCCGGTCTGGAGCACCAGCGCGTAGGAGTCGAAGGTGATCTCGCTGCCGAACCACCGCAGCGGGATGACGGTCGTCTCGCTCTCGGGTTTGAGCGAGGTGGCCACCGCCCAGGCGATGGGCGCCAGCCAGATGGCCGCCAGCACCAGCGCCACCACGAGCATGACGAGCTGGCCGAGGCTGAACCGCTTGGTCATGACGAGCCCTCCGCCCGCTTGCGGAACAGCCGGAGCTGCACCAGGGAGACGATGACGATCAGGACGAACAGGATGTACGAGACGGCCGACGCGTAGCCGATGCGGTAACCGGTGAAGCCGACGTCGTAGGCGTACTCGATGATCGGCCTGGTGGCGTCCTCCGGGCCGCCGCCGGTCATCAGGTAGATCTGGTCGAAGACCTTCAGCGACGCCACGAGTTGCAGCACCACGATGAGCACGGTGGTGCGGCGGAGCAGCGGCAGCGGGATCGAGCGCAGCCTGCCCCAGGAGGAGGCGCCGTCGATGGCGGCGGCCTCGTACAGGTGCTGCGGGATGGACTGCAGCGCGGCCAGGTACAGCAGGAAGTTGAAGCCGACCGTCCACCAGACCGTGGTCAGCACCATCGACCACATGGCCAGCGAGGGGTCGCCCAGCCACAGCACGTCGGTGCCCAGCGTGCCGTTGAGCAGGCCGTAGCCGGGAGGGTAGATCATCTGCAGCCACAGGATCGCCACCACGGCGGACGGCAGCAGGAACGGCCCGAAGAACGACAGCCGCCACAGCCACCGCATGAACCGCAGGTGGTGCACCAGCAGCGCGAACGCGAGCCCGAGCAGCACCAGCGGGACCGTGCTCAGCACGGTGAACACGAGCGTGTTCCAGAGCGAGCGCCACATCCGGGGGTCGCGGAACGCGTCGGCGTAGTTGTCGAACCCGACGAAGTGGTCGTTGGTGCCGGCGATGTTGACGCTCGACAGGCTCAACCGGAAGCCGAGCAGGGTCGGCCAGACCAGGAAGGCCAGGTAGATCACCAGGAACGGCGCGACGAACAGCAGCCCGTGCTGCGTCCAGCCACGCCGGACCTCGGCCTTGGCGACGGGGGCGGCGGTCGCGCGGGGCGCGACGGTGGGTGTCATCAGCGCTCCTGGCCGGGGAAGGGGTTCGGGGCGGACAGCAGCCGGTCGAGCGCGGCCTTGGCCGCGGCCAGCCCCTCCTCCGGGGTGCGCGTCCCGCCGATGACCGGCGAGAACGCGTCGCCGAACTCGATCCACAACCGCGACGCCGAGCCGGCGAACCACACCTGGGGATCGAGCGCGACCTCGGTGATGACCGAGCGGTACTCCGACTGGGGTTGCAGCGCCAGGTATTCGGGCTGCTCCAGGGAGGGCAGGTACGCCGGCACGTGCCCGGCCACCGCCCAGTCGGCGCTGTTCTTGATCAGGTAGGCGATGAACCGGTACGTGGCCCGCTCGATCTCCGGGTCGCGGTCGCGCTGGTGCGGCAGCACGAACGAGTGACAGTCGGCCTGCGCGGCCCCGCTGCCGAAGACGCTGGGGAAGCGGGTCATGCTGAACGGCGTGCCGCGTTCCTTGAGGCCGGTGATCTCCCAGTCACCGTTCCACAGAAGGGCCGCCTGGCCGTTGGTGAAGCGGGCCACCGAGGAGCCGTAGTCCGAGTGGGTGTCGCAGAGCCCTTCCCGCCCCAGCATGCTCATGAACCGCAGCGCCTCCAGCGCCTTGGCGTCGTCGATGGTGATCCGGGTGCCGTCGTCCGACAGCAGCGTGCCGCCGCCCTGCGGGTAGAGCGACCACCACACGCGCCAGGGACCGACCGTGCCCAGGCCGAGGGCGTCGTAGGTGAGCGGCGCCTTGCCGCCCATCGCCTCCTGGGCCTTGCGCAGCGCGGCCACCAGCTCGTCGGGGCCGTTGGCGGGCAGTAGCTTGCCGTCCGGGCCGAGCAGTCCCGCGCGGCCGCAGATCTCGGTGTTGTAGTACTGCACCATCGGGTGGGCGTCGAACGGGATCGCGTACAGGACGCCGTCCAGATGGGCGCGCTCCCAGATGGGCGGGCTGAAGTCCTCGGCGCGCAGGCCGTTCTCCTCCAGCAGCCGCACGTTGATGGGGTCGAGGATGCGCCCGGCGCCGATCCCGGCCAGCCGCGCCAGGTGGAAGGTGGCCAGGTCGGGCGAGCGGCCGCCGGCCCCGGCCATGGCGACCTTGGTGTAGTACGGCTCACCCCACTGGAGCACGTTCTCCTCGACGAAGACGCCGGGGTTCTCCTTGGCGAACGCACCGACCATCTTGTTCATGGTGATGCCGTCACTGGCGCCCAGGAAGTGCCAGTACCGGATGCGGGCCTGGGAGGATCCGAAGCCGACGGGGATGGCGCAGCCGCTCGCGGCGGCGCCGACGAGGGCGAGGCCGCCGCCGAGGAGATTCCGGCGGGAAATGTCGGGGGGAGCTTGCACACCGGCCTCTTCCTGCCGAGCTGGTCGCTTGGCCGGGTTGTCACTGAGGGCAGGGAGTCGGGGCAGCCGCGAACAGGGCCTCCCGTGGAGGCGAAGGAGCGGGCCGCCCGGGTCGCGGTGGCCGCGCTGACCCGTTGTTCTTCGGGGTTACCCGAGTGTTAGCGGTAACACCCGGCGTGTCAAGGCTTTCCGGGCAACCGCTTTCCGCGGGTTCCGACCCCTTGACCCGAACAACTGATAACGCTAACAATCTTGACCACGTAATGCCCGAGAACCAGGAGCCCCTTCGTGCATCAGGCCAGACTCACCCTGGATCCCGCGTTCAAGGTGGCCCCGGTACACCGGCGCACCTTCGGCGCCTTCGTCGAGCACCTCGGCCGGTGCGTCTACACGGGCATCTATGAGCCGGACCACCCGACGGCCGACGGCGACGGCTTCCGCGGCGACGTACTCGACCTGACCCGCGAGCTGGGGGTGACCACGGTCCGCTACCCGGGCGGCAACTTCGTCTCCGGCTACCGGTGGGAGGACGGCATCGGCCCGCGCGACAGGCGGCCCCGCCGGCTCGACCTGGCCTGGCACAGCACCGAGACGAACGAGGTCGGCCTCGACGAGTTCGTCTCCTGGTGCCGCAAGGCGGGCGTGGAGCCCATGATGGCGCTCAACCTCGGCACCCGTGGCATCGCCGAGGCCCTCGACCTGCTCGAATACAGCAACCACCCGTCCGGCACCGCGCTGTCCGACCTGCGCGTCGCGGGCGGCGCCAAGGAGCCGCACGGGATCAGGATGTGGTGCCTGGGCAACGAGCTGGACGGCCCCTGGCAGACCGGCCACAAGACCGCCCGCGAGTACGGCCGGCTCGCCGCCGAGACCGCCCGCGCCATGCGCGCGATGGACCCGGCGCTGGAGCTGGTGGCCTGCGGCAGCTCCGGCTCCAGCATGCCGACGTTCGGCGCGTGGGAGGCCACGGTGCTGGAGGAGACCTACGACGTCGTCGACTACATCTCCTGCCACGCCTACTACGAGGAGAAGGACGGCGACCTCGGCAGCTTCCTGGCCTGCTCGACCGACATGGACTATTTCATCTCCTCGGTCACCGCCACCGCCGACCACGTCGGCGCCCGGCTGAAGTCACGCAAGCGGATCAACGTCTCCTTCGACGAGTGGAACGTCTGGTACCTGTCACGCTTCCACAACGCCCCGAAGCCGGAGGGCTGGCCGGTGGCGCCCCCGCTGCTGGAGGACCACTACCACCTGGCCGACGCGGTGGCCTTCGGCGGGCTGCTGATCACGCTGCTGCGCAACAGCGACCGGGTGACCGCCGCGTCGCTGGCCCAGCTCGTCAACGTCATCGCGCCCATCATGACCGAGCCCGGCGGGCGGGCCTGGCGGCAGACCACGTTCCATCCGTTCGCCCAGGCCTCCCGGTACGCGGCGGGCGACGTGCTGCGGGTGGAGCCGGCCGCGCCCGTGTACGAGACGGCCGAGTACGGCGAGGTGCCACTGGTGCACGCCGTGGCCACGCACGGCGAGGAGGGCACCACGCTGTTCGCCGTCAACCGCTCGGCCGACCGGCCGCTCTCCCTGGAGATCGACGCCAGGGCGCTCGGCGCAGGCACCCGGATCGTCGAGGCGACCACCATGACGGACGGCGACGTGTACGCGCGCAACACGGCCGACGACCCCGACCGCGTCAAGCCCAGGCCGAACGCGGACGTCGAGCACGACCCGATGCGCGTCCTGCTGCCGCCGGTCTCCTGGAACGTGATCAGACTCGCCTGACTCCGGCCCGTTCGCGCCGGCCGGGTGCCTGCGTGGCGCGTCCGTCCCGGGCGCCTGCCTGGCCCGGCTGTCGCCCCGGTGCGGGCTCCCGGGCGGGGGCGGGCTACCGGGCCGGGGCCGGGGCGGTGCTCTCCCGGACCACCAGCTCCGGCTCGACCAGCCGCCGCGCCTCCGGCTCGGTGCCCGCCATCCGGTCCAGCAGCAGGTGGAAGGCGTGCCTGCCGACCTCCCCGAAGTCCTGCCGTACGGTCGTCAGCGGCGGCCAGAAGTAGGCGGACTCGGGGATGTCGTCGAACCCCGCCACACTCACATCCTCCGGCACCCGCCGCCCCGCCTCGCGCAGCGCCCGCAGCACGCCCAGCGCCATCTGGTCGTTGGCCGCGAACACGGCAGTGACCTCCGTGTCCTGGGCCAGGCGGCGGCCGAGCTGGTAGCCGGAGCGCGAGCTCCAGTCGCCGCGCAGCACCTCGGGCACCGGCCGGCCGGCGGCCTCCAGCACGCCGCGCCAGCCCTCGATGCGCCCGTTGGCGTCCAGCCAGTCGGCCGGCCCCGCCACCTGCCACACGGTGTCGTGACCGAGGCCGAGCAGGTGCTCGGTCACCCGGGCGGCGCCGACCCGCTGGTCCACCTTGGCCACTGGCACCGGGATGTCGTCGCCGGCGTCGACCGCCACCACCGGCATCTCGGGCGGCAGGTGCCGCAGCCCGTCGGCGGCGGACTCGTGCGGCGCGACGATGATCACGCCGTCCACCGCCTGGGCACGCAGCCGCTGCACGCCCTCCTCCATCGAGGTGCGGTTGAGCGAGCTGAGGCTGGCGATGCTGACGTTGTAACCGGCGTGCCGGGCGGCCTGCTCGATGCAGTAGAGGGTGGAGGCCGGGCCGTAGAGGGTGGTGTCGATGCTGACCACGCCGAGCACGCCGGAGCGGCCGGTGACGAGCTGCCGGGCGGCCTGGTTGGGCCGGTAGTCGAGCTCCTTGACGGCGGCCAGCACCCGGGCCCTGGTCTCGGCGCGCACCAGGTCGGGGGCGTTGAGCACGCGCGAGACCGTCATGGCCGAGACTCCGGCGAGCACGGCGACGTCCATGAGCACCGCAGGCCGCCCGTTCCTGGCTCTCACCGTGGCTCACCCCCTTGGCGGTAACGCTAACAGGCCGCGGGGACGAGCGCGCGGATCAACTGGACTCCGCCGAGGTCGCCCGATCATGGCCCGGGATGTGCCGGTGCGACACGCCGGTGGGGGCACGATGGTCTGCGTGCCCGCGATCCCCGAGTCCACCAAGATCTCCGTGCAGCAGCGGCCGTGGGAGCGTGCCGAGCAGAGGAGCAGGCGGCTCACTGGGAGCCATCGAGCACGAACGGGATGTTGCGCCACGGGCTGCCGGGGTCCTGGACGAGAATACGGTGCGGGCTGAGCGCGGAGCCGTACATGTGGCCGAACGACTCGTCGTCGAAGCGCAGCACCCGCCCCAGGATGTAGCCCGCCGAATAGTCCTCCCACGACCGGTACACCTGCCGGGCCAGCCCTCCTGCCGTGACCGCCACCTGCTCGGCCTCGTACGGCTCCGCGAAGCGGGCGCTCAGGCCCCAGCGCGCGAAGTTCACCGCTCGCCCGAAGTCATAGGCGAGGGCCGAGGTCACGAACCCGTCAGGCCGCAGGATTCCGTCGGCGCGGAAGCGCTCCTCGTATCGTGTGATCTTCCCGATCAGCCCCAGCACGGCCTGGATGTCAGCCGGGGCCAGGCCCCGCTGGGTGAGCGCGGTGCCGGCGACGTGCTGCCACGCCGCCGGGTCCCGGTGAGAGCCGGGGTACCGGCGGGCGAGATCGTTCCTCAACTGCAGCAGGAACTCCGGCTCGGGCGGGCTGTTGTGGCCCTGCAACAACGTCTGCACCTGGGCCTGCCAGTTGAACCGGTCGGTGACGCCCCACGAGCCGCGCAGGGTCTCGACGTCCTCCTCGTAGGTGGTGTAGACGTCGCCGATCTCGTTCCAGATCACCTGGTTGTGCACGGCGAGATGCCCGCCGCAGGCCAGGCCGTGCGCGAGGGGCCCGTGTAGCGGTCCGGAGTACTTGGTGAGCAACTGGTCGTCGTCGTGGCCCTTCTTCGGCACGTCCTTCTTCAGCGACTTCCAGTGCTTGCGGCTGCGCTTGGCGTCGGGGAAGTACGTGCCGGACGGGCTGCCCGGGTTGACCAGCAGCCCCTGCAACTCGCCGCCCCACCACTCCTCGGTGGGGAAGGGCAGCGGCGCCGCGCAGGCGACGGCGTCCGGCCGTCTCCCCGGCAGCTCACCACGGGTGTAGACCACCAGGCAGGGCTTGCCGTTGGGCCCCTGCTCCGTCAGCCAGTTCACGACCAGCTTGCGGCGGTCGATCTGGTCCTTCGGCTTGTACGAGAAGGTGCCGGCGCTTACCAGAACCCGTACGTAGGCGTCCCAGTCGCCCCGCGCCTTGGCGTCGCACAGGGCGCGCTCGACGTCGGTGGGGGGCACCCAGGCAGCGTTCTCGATCGGTGTTCCCATGCTGGAAGACCTTATCGACTGAATATCAACTGGTTCGCCCCATGTGCGGGCCAGTGCTCACCCCGAGGTGCTGAGCTTGCCGGCGACCTCCTGGGCCACCTCCAAGGCTCCCTTGGTCAGCCTGCCCTCGGGATCCTCGGTGACCTTTCTGTCGTACCTGGCCTCGATCACCGCATTGCTCAGCCGAACCCCCGCGATCGCCGTGGCGCCACCCGGCGACGTGTACGCCGTGACATAGGAATCGTCCCCGATCGCCGGGTCGGCCCTGGTGTACGCCCGGGACACCGCTGTCGCCTCGTACCGGCGCGCGAGGAGCTGCTCGTGCGCCTCCGCGACCCCGCCGGGGAACACCTTGAGATACACCTTCAGGGTGAAGCCCATGTTCTCGGGATACCTCTGGGCGAGACCGCCATACGTTGCCCACTCGCATTCCTCAACATAGATCTTCGTCTTCCTCGGGGCGAGCACCAGCTTGGCGAGCACATCCTCTCCGACCAGAGTGCACGGGTCGACGTCCTTGGAGAACTTCGCGGGTCCGCTGGGGACCGGCTCGCTCGCCGAGGGGTGCGCACTGGGAACCTCGGTGGCGCTGGGGGAATCCGCCGTGCCGGGTTGCGGAGCCCGCGTCGTCGTGGGCGCGGCCGCCGACTCGACCGGCGTCCCCCTCGTCAGCAGAAAGGCGATCGTGAACACCATCAGCACGAGCACCGCCATGGCCCCGCCGAGAAGGCCGGGCGTCACTCGGATGCCGGGTCGTGCGCCACGGGACGGGGTTGTCTTCTCGTTCATCTGATTCATTTCGGTCGTGGAGGGGGAGAGATCCGGGCGGGCGGCGTCAGCCGGTGCCCGTCGAGGAGAGCCTTCCGAGCGTGTCCGCCACCGCACGGGCGACCTTGACGGCCCTGTCCTCCTGCCGGGGTGGCTGCTTGGATGAGGAGTAGGCCGCCGAGTCGATCTTGATGACGAGGTTGCGGACGCGCACCCATACGATGCTGTGGGTGCCCACGGACGAGGTCTCCCACCAGGCCTGGGCGAAGGCTTCGTCGCCGATGCCGGACAGGCCGCGTACGGCCTGGTAGGTAATCACCGAGCCGGCGCCCTTCTTGGAGGCCTGTGCCTGCTTCCCGTGTGTGAACACCGTTCGTGCCGCCGGCACGTCGGCCGAGTGCGAGATCCTGAGGTTGACGTTGCCGGACGGCCTGAAGATCCAGTCGCACTCGGTGGTGCTGAGCCCGACGTCCTGCTTGATCGCGTCAGGCATGATCTCCGAAGCCTGGTCGTCGGTCACCAGGTCGCAGGCGTCGGGCGGCGTCGTGAACGTGCCGTCCTGCGGCGGGGCCGTGGTCGTGGCCGCCGGGCTGGAGACCGGGGGCCGCGGGACGGTGGCCGTCGGCTGGGCGATCGGCCGGTTCGGCGGGGGAGATGGGGGAGTGGTCGTCCGGTCGAAGGGGTTGATCAGCAGCGCCGCCGTGACCACGGCGCCGGTGGCGGCGGCCAGGCCACCGAGTACGACCGGCGACCCGGTCTTCCTACCGGCGACCGGCACAGTGGCGTCTCCTGCGGCGGGCACAACGGCCGTGGCGGGGAGGCGCGCGGGCAGGGGGACGGCGATCGGCTGGAGGGCCGCTCTGATCGCCTGGGGATGTGGTCGGGCGGCCGGATTCTTCTCCAGCATCGCGATCAGCAGCGCTGCGAACGGTACCCCGGTGGCGACAGGCGGCGGTGGCTGGGTGATCACGGCGGCGATGCTCGCCATGAGCGAGTCACGCAGGTACGGGTTGTGCCCCTCCACCGCCGTGTAGAGCGTGGCGCCCAGCGACCAGAGATCGGAAGCCGGCCCGGCGGGCTCGCCACGCAGCCGTTCCGGGGCGATGTACCCCGGCGAGCCCGCCACCCCTGCCTGCACGGCCCCCGAGAGAGCTGCGGCCGTGCTCGGGGCGTCGCTGATGCGCGAGGCGATGCCGAAGTCGGTGAGGATCGCCTCGCCGGAGTCGGTGACGATCACGTTGCCCGGCTTCACGTCGCGGTGCAGTATGCCGCGCCGGTGCGCCTCCTCCAGCGCGTCGAGCATCCGCAGTCCGACAGTGGCGACCTGACCGGGCGGGAGCCTCCCGCGCTCCTTGACCAGGGCGCCCAGCGAACGGCCGGCGAGCAGGTCCATGACGATCCACGGCTGTCCCTGCTCGACGATGACGTCGTGCACGGTGATGATCGCCGGATGGCTCAGCGACGCCGCCGCGCGGGCCTCGCGGAGGGCGTCGGTGAGTGCCCGTTCTCTCCGGGCCGGGTCGGCGGGCAGCCGTAGCTCCTTGACCGCGACCTCGCGGTGCAGCACGGCGTCGCGCGCCCGCCAGACCGTCCCCGCACCGCCCTCGCCCAGCGGCGCGAGCAGGTGGTAACGACCGGCGATGATACGCATGCGTCAGGCCCTGGCGTCGAGGTTCGCGGCGAGATACCTCACCGCCTGCTCGGCCTTGTCACGGAGCCCGGGCTCCTCCGGGACGTTGCGCGCCAACCTGATCTCCCCCACGATGTTGCTGGTCCTGAACACCGCGCGGACCGTGTCCTTCTTGGTCGTGGACATGGTTTCCCACACTTCCCAGGCGATGGCATCGTCGCCCGCGCCACTGATCTCGGAGACCTCACCGTGCTTGGTGCCGCTGCCGGTCCGGCTCGCCTGCGACTCCGCCATCGCACTGGCGCCCTGTACGTGCTCCTCCGCGAGCTTGGTCTCGTAGCCGTCGCCCTGCCGTTCGTACAGGAAGAGCGTGAGATGCAGCGTGAGTGCCTTGTCGTCGCTCACCCGCATCCACGCGCAGTCGACCGTGGGCTCCACGCCGACGGTCGTGTACTTACCCACCACCTGGGTGGCCTGCTCCCTCGTGAGCAACTGACACGGCCGGGGAATCGCGGTGAACTCGCCGGGAGTACGGACGACGGCCGAGGTCGTGGGCGTCGCCGTACCGGCCGGGCTGGGCGTGCCGGACGGCTTCGTCGCGGTGTGCGAGGGTTCGGTGCTCGCCGCGACGGCGGCGGTGGGGACGGCGGAGGTGAACGAGGCGGTCAAGATGAGGATGACCGCCGCGACGAACGCGACGATCACCGTCGCGGCGGACGCGTACACCGGAAGCCTGGGCACGATCCAGAGCCTCGAGTGCGTTGCCGGGGCGATAGCGGCTGTGCCCTCGGCGATGTCGCGCAGGGCGGCCCTGAGCATCGCCATGTCAGGACGCCGCGCCGGCTCCTTCTCCAGCAGTCGCATGAGCACAGGGGCGAGAGCGCCCGACCGCTGCGGCGGCCTGGGCTGCTCGGTCATCACCGCGCCATGCGTGGCCATGGCGGTCGAACGCGAGAACGGCGGCACGCCTTCGACGGCCGTGTAGATCGTCGCGCCGAGAGACCAGAGATCGGAAGCGGGCCCGGCGGGCCGTCCTGGTTCCTCGGTGAGCGCCTCAGGAGCGGTGAACCCCGGCGTCCCCATCGGTCCGCCACCCGGCTGCCCGCCGGCCCGGGTGGCGATGCCGAAGTCCGACAACATGATGCGGCCGTCATCGGCCAGCAGCACGTTTCCCGGCTTGACGTCACGGTGCAGCAGACCGCGCGTATGCGCGGTGGCCAGCGCGGACAGCACGAACAGCCCGATCGAGGCGGCCCATTCCGGCGACACCGGTCCACCTGACTTCACGACCTGGTCGAGCGAGCGGCCGTGGACGAGTTCCATGACGATCCACGGTCCCTCGTCCCCCTCGGCCACCACGTCGTGGATCGCGACTACGGCGGGATGCCTGACCTCGGCCGCGGAACGTGCCTCGTGCAGGGTCCTGTCGCGCAGCCGCGCGTGGTCGGCAGGAGATAAGTGAGGTGGAAGGTGCACCTGCTTGACGGCCACCTCGCGGCCGATCGCGGTGTCGTGGGCTCGCCAGACCACGCCCATCCCGCCCCGGCCGACAGGCGTGAGCAACTGGTAGCGCCCGCCCACGAGTCGTGGCTGGCTCATCGAATCACTCCTGGCGTCCAAGCGCCGCCGCGACCCATCGGGCGGCATCGCGCGCACCCTTGCGCAGGGCTTCGTTGTCATGGACCTTGCTGACGTCGACGTATCTGATCTCGATCACGATGTTGCTCAGACGGAAGACGATATCGTGCCGCTGCACCTGGCCCTGGGGATTGACGAACTCGTAGCTGAACGCCTCGTCCCCGATGCCGGTGACCTTCTGATAGCCCTTGAGCTCCTGCCTGATCGCCTTCTCGAGGCCGATGTCCGGCCAGTTCCAGATGATCGGAGATCCGGTCTCCGCGCCGTTGAGCCGGTTGACGAACTGCTCCGCGACCTCGTCCACGCCGCGCCCCCAGGCGCTCTCCGACGGGTCCGTCTTCAGCGGTTCCACACCGACGCCGTTGCCGCGCGCCGTCCATTCGCATCCTTCGTCGTCGCGCTTTCCTTTGGGGGAGGCATTCGGGACCAGCAGGCGCACCTGCGCCGGCGTCATGATCGTGCAGAGATCCACTGGGACGGTGAACTTCGCCCCGGTGGATTGCGCGGTGGACTGCCCAATGGATTGCCCAATGGATTGCCCCGTGGATGGCGCGGCGGAGGTCGTCGCGGACGGCATCGGAACGGAGGTGGAGGCTGAGGCGAGCGCGCCGGCGTCCGGCATGGGTTGCGGGGGGTCCTGCGTCGATCGCAGCGGGAGCGCGATGAGGGCGGCCACGGCCGACACCGCCACGGCGAGGCCGGCCCAGATGAGGTTCGGCCGGCGGTTGCCCTTCCTCCGTGGTGTGGGCAGGGGCGCCATGGCCTGACGGCCTTCCGCCACCTGCCGCAGCAGGTACGCCGCCGCGCGCGGCTCGGGACGCTGGTGCGGTTCGCGCGCCAGCATGGTCATCAGCACCGGGCCAAGGTTCCCAGCGCGGGCCGGAGGCCGGGGCGGCATGGTGAGCGCGTCACGGATCACCGCCATGGGGGAGGTGCCGACGTAGGGGGCCTCGCCCTCCACCGCGGCATACAGGGTGGCGGCCAAGGACCAGAGATCGGAGCCTGGGCCGCCGCGCTCGCCGCGGAGCCGCTCCGGCGCGATGTATCCGGGCGAGCCGATGAGCAGGCCGGATTCCGTGATCGTGGCCTGATCCTCCAGCCGGGCGATGCCGAAGTCGGTGAGCACCACCCGGCCGTCGTCGGTCAGGAACACGTTGGCCGGCTTCACGTCACGGTGCTGAATGCCGTGGGCGTGCGCGGTCGAAAGCGCATCCAGCACTTGTAACCCGAGCGCCGCCACGCGTTCCGGCGCCCAGGGGCCTTCCGCGGCGGTCGCGTCCTTCAGATCACGGCCCTTCAGCAGCTCCATGACGATCCACGGCATGCCGTTGTGGGCGAGCACGTCGTGGATCGTGATGATGTTCGGGTGCCGCACCTGGGCGGCGGCCATCGCCTCACGCATCGACCGCTGCAGCGCCTCCGCACGCTCGGCGGCTGAGAGCGACTCAGGAAGACGCACTTCCTTGATCGCGACCTCGCGGTCGAGAAGGTCGTCGTGGGCGAGCCATATGGTCCCCATACCCCCGTGGCCGAGTGCCGCCAGCACGCGATAGCGGCCCGCGATTCTCTCTTCCGGATCTTCAGGCACGGAGGCAACAGTATTGATGTCCGCTTGAATTTCGCTATATTGCTCGCCTCAATCAGCCCGTGGGTAGAGTCCGAGCTCGGAGCGAAGATGACCAAAGCCCCTCCTGTGCCTCCTGCGTCGTACTGGCCGGACCAAGGCGTCGAGCGGCCTTCGACCTCGAAGCCGCCGGGCTGGGCGAAGGGCGTCATGGCGGCGGCCGCGGCGATCGCGCTGCTCGGCGGCGCGCTCATCGCGGTGCGCGACGCGGGGGCGCAGCCCTCTGTCGCGTTGCCCCCGGCAGAGCCCGGCAAGGTGGATCTGCCGGCCTCCCCGCCCACCGAGGCGCCTTCCCCGGCGTCCTCCTTCGATCCCTTCGACCCCTCGCCCGGACCTTCGGAGCAGGACACAGCCGCGGCGTCGGCCTCCCCGACGGTCACATCCGCATTCTCGCCGTTGCAGGACGTGCCCGAGGTGTGCGACCTGCTCCCCGAGAGCCTGACCGCGAAGCTGGCGCCCATGAGCGAGTCGGCGCCGGGCGTCGCCAAGGACGGTTACGGCGCGAAACGCAAGGACTGCATGTGGATGCAGAAGGGCTTCCACATGAAGAACGGCTACACCCTGGCGCGCTCGATCACCGTCAAGGTCAACGTCTTTCCCGACCTTGAGCGTGCGAGGGGCGACGCCGACTCCACGTGGCGGTTGATGCGTGACATGTCCGGCGAGACCTCGAGCGTCCAGGAGTACGGGGAGATGAAGGACGTCTCCGGGCTGGGTGACGAGGCGCACGCGGTCTACTTCGAGGGCACACTCAGGCACAACTCGGTGGCCTGGATCTTCCTCCTCAGAGGCAATGCCACGATCGAGATCCGGTACAACGGCGCCGACAACAAGGGACGCGATCTCTTCGGGAACAAGGACTCCCGGCCGATCCCCGAGGAGGAGTTGCTCAAGGGAGCGGAGGAGATCGCCGGGGAGGTGGTCAAGGGTTTGACCGGATGACGCCGAACCACCCCATGGACGGTGATATTGCCAATGCCACCGCCCATGAAGCAGCCCATCTCATGGGCGCGGACGGCGTCGTCGCAGGACAACACCATGGCAGCAAAGGCGACCAGGCACGGATCCGTGGAAGCCGAGGGTCGGCCCCGCTCGCCCCGATCAGCAACCCGCTCCCGACCGCCATGGCCATGTCGTCCGACACGACATCCGGGTTGAGGTGAACACGCATCCCCTCCCGGAGGATCTCCTTTCTCGTGGTTCCTGGGACGGGCTCAGGCGGTCGTGGTGATGCCGTCGAGCAGCGTCAGTTCGTCGTTGCTGAGCCGGAGGGCGCCCGCCGCGATGTTCTCCTCGAGGTGTGCGAGGTTACCGGTGCCGGAGATGGCGAGGACGTGGGCGCCCTGGTGGAGGGTCCAGGCCAGCCGGACCTGCGCCGGGGTCGCCCTGTGCGCCTGGGCGACCTCGGCGACCTCGCTCTCGCCCGTCTCGTCATGGCCGCCGTGCGGGGTGGCGCCGGGGACCGAGGTCGCGACGGCGAAGAACGGCACGAACGCGATGCCGTGTGCGGCGCACATTTCGACCAGGGCTTCGTCCTGCCGCTCGATCAGGCCGTACCGGTTCTGCACACAGACCACCGGCGCGATCGCCATCGCCTCTATCAGCTGCTCCGTCACGATATTTGAGATGCCGAGGTGGCGAATCAGGCCCGCCTCGCGCAGCTCGGCCAGGGCGCCGAAATGCTCGGCCACGGAGCCGGGCTCCTTGTCCAACCCGGTGCCCCAGCGCAGGTTGACGACGTCCAGGTGGTCGAGTCCGAGCTGGCGGATGTTCTCCTCGACCTGAGCGCGAAGCTGGTCCGGCCGCGCGTACTCGAACGCGCCGTCACGGGACCGGCCGGGCCCGACCTTCGTGGTGAGGACCAGCTCCTCGGGGTACGGCTGAAGCGCCGTGCTGATCAGCTCGTTGGCCGAACGGGTGGGCAGGAAGTAGAAGGCAGCGGTGTCGATGTGGTTGACCCCGAGCTCGATGGCGCGGCGCAGCACGGCGATCGCGTCGGCGCGGTCCCTGGGCCTCTCGTCCCACGGCATGCCGGTCAGGCGCATCGCGCCGAACCCGACCCTGTTGACCGTCCGGTCGCCGAGCCGCCAGGTGCCCGCGGCCTCGGCGGTCGGGGTGCTGTTCACGATGATGTCGTTGGAAGTCATGACTCCAGCGTGCTGGCGCGTCCGCCGCCTGTCCGGGAACGGCAACTTCTTGCCGATCTGCCCGCGGCGTGATTATTTGGGCAGAATCGATAGTGTGCTGATAAGTGACGGTCTCACGCGCGTGAGCGACGGGGTGTCGATCGTGCGTGGCGAGGAGGAGCTGTTCCGGCGGACGGGGCACCTGTTCGCGAATGCCACCGAACTCACGTGTGCGGCCAACGACCTGGCGACCTGGGTGGCCGGCCACAAGTCGGAAGCGCTCGCCAACGCGATGGCGGGACGCCTGCACCACGTGCGCATCCGCAAGATCTACCGGTCCGATCTGCTCCTCGACCTGCCGTCCGCGCGCGAGCTCGCGCGGCGCCGCGACCACTTCGGGGCGCAGATCCGCGTCACCACCGAGGAGATCAACGAGACGATCATCATCGACCGCCGGGTCGTGATCCTGGCCGGTGACCTCAGCGCTGGTCGGCGCGGCTACAGCGTGATCACTCAGCCGGAGACCATCCAGGGGGTGATGTCGCTGTTCGAGACGGTGTGGCGATCGGCGACCGACCTCGCGGTCCACGACGCGCAGGTCGCCGAGATCCGCCGGCTCGCGCCCGCGGTGCTGGACCTACTCAGCCAGGGGGTCAAGGATGAGGCCGCCGCCCGCAAGCTCGGCCTGGGCGCGCGGACCTATCGGCGCCGGGTCGCCGAGCTGATGGACGCGCTGGGCGCCGAATCACGCTTCCAGGCCGGCGTCCGGGCCCGCGAGCTCGGCCTGGTCTAGAGCGGACGCGATCCCGTGAAGTGACGCCGTCCTGGCCGACCCAACCGGCGTGCGCACGCACCACCATGGTGCTCTGGAACGCGCCCACCTGGTGCTGGAGGACTATCGAGCGGTGCGGGCCCGGCTTTCGATCCCCGTTGCCGGCTACGTAGGGACCGAGGAGACGGACAGAGCCCCCGCCACTTGACCTTCGACGCCTTACGGTGGTCAGTCGGTGCCGGAAGGCGGGGTGGCGGCGAGATGGTCGTGTAAGGCGGCGTGGCGGAACTGGTAGATGGGCCCGACCGCGCGTAGCAGCCCCAGCCGGTGTGCGTCGTCGAGGAACGGCATGATCCGCCAGGGGAGCAGCCCGGAGAGGCAGAGCCGTCCGGCGGCGATACGGCACGCCAGCCAGGCATGGTTGTCCCCGATCGTGAGCCCGCTCGCGAGCACGGTGGCGACCCCGGCGGCCAGCCCTGCCAGCGGGCCGAACATGATCGCCACGGCGAACCCGATCGCCGCACCCGACATACCTCCGACCCCGAAGGCACGCAGGAGTGTGAGCGTCCTGTCGGATCGCCAGCTCGAGGTGGGGGTGCTGATCGACGTGAGCGTGGGGGACTCGGCCCATCTCACCAGGCCGGCCCCGAGCATGACCGCGAGCCCGACCGCCGTCCCGGCCGCGACCACGGCTCCCGGTGTGGCCCGGGACCCGACCGGGGTCATGGTCATGAGGAAGACCCCGAAACCGGCCGATAGCCCGCTGCCGAGACCGTATATGATCCGCCGACCGACGACGCGGAGCAGGGAGACGATGCGGCCGCGCAGGCGGAGGTTCGCGTGACTCGGGGTGTCGTCGGGCCATTTGGCGCTCTGGCTCCAGGCGTACAGCCCGAGCCCGAGTCCCGCCGGGAGCCCGAACGAGATCCCGACCTCGGGTGAGACCGTCATCGTGATCGTGATCGCGGTCGTCAGCCCGACCCCGAGCCCCACCACGAGCCCGACCACACCCTGGATGACCCGCTGCAGGCCGGGTAGGGTCGTGGCGATGCGCCACCAGGGGAGATCCCGGGTCATTGCGGGCGGGAACGCGCCGGCCAGAAAGCTCAGATAGCGGCGGGTGGTGTCGGGATCCCAGCGGCGACGGGGCCGGAAGTGGTCCACAGGGCCGGCGCCGGGCGGACGAGCGGCGATGAGGGCGGGGATGACCTCGTTCAGCAAGTGGCTGCGCAGCGCGGCGGCGTCCCCGCCCAGGGGGCCGGACAGTGGGCTGGGATCGGCTCCGGGGTCAAGGTAGACGGTGCGGATCAGCCACAGCCCCAGCGGCGTGGCGGCCTCGGCTGCCAGGCCGGGGGCAGCGCCATCGCTCAGGGCGTCCAGCACCTTCGCCCACGCGGGCGGCGGAGGGTCGGACAGGCAGTCGCGCAGGTAGCCGACCGCCTGGAGCGGGGTGAGCGCGGTGGGTACGATGACGGCGGCGCGGAACACCGGCCGGCCGGTCCGCTCGACGGTCTCCTCGAACTCGTCGCGGCGGCTGGTGAGGATGAGCTGCCCGCGCTTGCCCAGCGACGCGTTGACGGCGGTCAGAACACGGACGCGCTGTTTCGTGTCGATCTCGTCGAGGCCGTCCAGGACGGGCAGGATGTGCCCCTCGCGCGCGAGCTCGCCGGCAGCGTCTGGGCCCAGCTCGGGGGCCTTCAGCGCGGGATAGTCCCGTTCGAGGCGGTCGGTCAACCAGTCCTGCAGGCGGGGGTGGGTCTCGGTGTTCCAGCCGCTGACTGGCAGCAGCACCGGCACGGGCACCACCGCGTCGTCACCGGCGGCGTCCAGGTCGGCGGTGCGGATGGCCAGCAGGTGCAGCAGCATCTGGACGGCCAGGGTGGTCTTGCCCATGCCCGGCCCGCCGGTGATGACCAGCCGGGGGCGCTTGAGCGTACGGAACTGACAGATCAGCGCCGCGATCTCGTCGCTGCTCCCGTCGAGGACGAAGCCTTCGGGCGCGATCAGGTGGCGCGGGCTCATCAGCGCCTTGTCCGAAGTGAGCCGCCAGCGCACCGGCATCGGGTGGTCGTCGTCCACCAGGCGATGGCGGGCTTCGTCGCGCCATTGCCGTTCGACGAGGTCGGCGAGCACCTGGGCGGCGGACTTCGCACCGGCGACCACCGGCGTGTCGGACGTCGCCGCCGGTCGTCTCGCCAAGACCCCTCCGCCCACGAGCCCGGCGGCGGCCAGGACTGCCGCGAGCCAGTCCAGCGGGTGGGCTCGCTCCGTCCAGTTCACCGCCAGCAGGGCGGCGGCCACCAACGACGCCGCCATCAACGCGATGGCCAGGGCCGCCAGCCAGAGGCGAGCGCGGAAGCGAGGTCTGGTCACCTTCCCCATGCTGGCACGCGCTTCCCGCCTGAGACCGATGGTCGCGCAAACCGGACGGCGTCTTGCGCCAAGGCTCGCTCGGCTCCACGGCCCACCTGGCGGCTCCTCCTCATCCTTGGCCAAGTGGTATCGCGTCCGCGTTTCGAGGCGGAACGCGGACACCTCGAGGTGAACATTTCCTCGAACTCGTCACCAGATGCCAGAGTCATCCGGTGGCCTCAGGAACGTGAACGACTGGGAACCTCGACGAACGCCTCGCCATCGAGGATGTCTCGTGCGTCGGCCAGGGTGGTGGGGCGCATGACTTGCAGACCTTGGACCGCGATGATCTCCCGATCCGCAAGAAGCCCCACGCTCTCGGCATGCGCTGTGAGCCGGGGCTTTAACTCCCGCTGACCAAGTCGGACCTGATCCGCTACGAAGCCTGGTGGACGATACTGGGATTGAACCAGTGACCTCTTCCGTGTCAGGGAAGCGCTCTCCCGCTGAGCTAATCGTCCTTGGAGGTGGCGACGGGATTTGAACCCGTGTGGACGGCTTTGCAGGCCGCTGCCTCGCCTCTCGGCCACGCCACCCGGGCCAGATCGCTTCGAGCGGAAGACGGGATTCGAACCCGCGACCCTCACCTTGGCAAGGTGATGCTCTACCACTGAGCCACTTCCGCGTTGTTGCCCCACAACTCTAGCGCCTTTCCCGACCGGATGCTCCCGATGGAGAGCTTCCGCCTATTTGCGGAGCTGGCGGGCCACACTCCGTTCGGTGGCGGGGAGGCTCAGGAAGATCTCCAGGATCCGGGCCAGGCGGTGGACCTCGATGCGGTGGAAGGCGGGGCCGTCCGAGCGGGCCAGGATCAGGCCGAGGGCCAGCGGGGGCAGCGGGGCGTGGATGATGTGCAGCCCGTCGTCGAGGGTCATGGCCGTCGGGCGCTGCGGGAGGCCCTCCGGGATGGCCGGCTCGTGCGGGGTGCGCCAGCTCGCGTACAGGACGCGCCGCTCGGTGGTGGTGGCGGCCCAGTCGGCGCTGAAGAGCACGGGGAGGGAGTCGATGAGGGTGGTCAGGGCCCTGTCGCCTGCCGTGGTGATGTATTTGAGGATCTCCAGCTCGGGGTAGGTGCCGGGGGCTTCGCGAGTGACCCAGATGCCTTCGACCGCGACGTCCTCGACGCTCTGCAGGCTCTTGAGCAGGTCCTGCCGGGTGGTGCTCTCCGGGCAGAAGACCGTGATGTCGTCGACGGCCATGCCCGCGCCCCGGTCGAGCACGGTCACCTGCGTGATGTCGGCCCCGGCCATGCCCAGGACCTTGGTGACCTGTGCCAGCGAGCCCGGCCTGTCGGGCAGCGCCACACGCACTCGAAGAAGCATCCATCCCCTCCCTGCAGAGGTCGCTCACAGCCTATCGCCGAGTACCGTTGCGGCCTGACCTGCGCTACAACTGACGGAGTGAAGATAGGGCCGATGGGGGTTTGGCCGCCAGTGGTGCTCGCGCCGATGGCGGGGATCACGAACGCGCCGTTCCGGGTGCTGTGCCGCGAGCAGGGCGCCGGGTTGTTCGTGTGCGAGATGATCACGACCCGCGGGCTGGTCGAGCGCAACCCCAAGACGCTGCGGATGATCAGGTTCGCGGAGTCGGAGTCGCCGCGCAGCATCCAGCTCTACGGCGTGGATCCCGACGTCGTGGGGCGGGCGGTCAAAATGATCGCCGAGGAGGACCTGGCCGACCACGTCGATCTCAATTTCGGGTGCCCGGTGCCCAAGGTGACCAGGCGCGGGGGCGGCTCCGCGCTGCCGTACAAGCGGAATCTGCTGCGGCGGATCCTGCGGCAGGCGGTGGCCAACGCGGGGTCGCTGCCCGTCACCATCAAGATGCGCAAGGGGATCGACGACGATCACCTGACCTACCTGGACGCCGGGCGGATCGCGGCCGAGGAGGGGATCGCGGCCGTGGCGCTGCACGCCCGTACGGCCAGGCAGCATTACGGCGGCGTGGCCGACTGGGATTCCGTGGCCAGGCTGAAGGAGGCCGTTCCGGAGATTCCGGTGCTGGGCAACGGCGACATCTGGTGTGCCGACGACGCCCTGCGCATGGTGCGGCAGACCGGCTGCGACGGCGTGGTGGTCGGCCGGGGGTGCCTCGGGCGGCCGTGGCTGTTCCGGGACCTGGAAAACGCGTTCAACGGCAGCCCCGAGCGGGCCCGGCCGACGCTCGGCGAGGTGGCCGAGGCGATGGCCCGGCACGCCGCGGGGCTGACCGAGTGCTTCGACATCGAGCGTTATGCCGTGGCCGACTTCCGCAAGCACGTCGGGTGGTATCTGAAGGGGTTCACGGTCGGGAGCGAGCTGCGGCGGGAGCTGGCCACGGCCGAGTCGCTCGACGGTTTACGAGAAGGGCTGGCCAAGCTGGACCACGAGCAGCCCTGGCCGCCCAACACGGACACGCCCCGGGGCAAGTCGGGGGAGCGGTCCAAGGTGCACCTCCCGGACGGGTGGCTGGACGACGCGTGGGACTGCGTGGTGCCCGAGGACGCCGAGTCCGACGTGTCCGGCGGCTGAGGCGTCTCCTGGCCGGTGCGGGCCGTCAGCGCGGGCCGTCAGTGCGGGCCGTCAGTGCGGGCCGTCAGTGCGGGCCTGAGACCTCCGTGCCGCACGGGCCGCCGCCCGTGGCGGGCTCCAGCCGGACGGGCTCGCCCGACATGGTGAGCGTCGGATAGTACTCGGAGATGCGCTCGGCCGAGCGGCCCACGTAATGGCAGATGAAGCTGCGCCGGAAGCGGTCCTCCGTGCTGTTCGGCTCCGAGCCGTGCACCAGGCTGCCGTTGAAGAACAGCACGTCGCCGGGGTCCATGTCCACGGGCACCCGGTCGAGGCCGGGCGGCGGCGGTACGTACTCCCTGGTGAAGGAGATGTCCTGGTCGGCCTCCTCCGGGCAGAACAGGTCCATCAGGTGCGTGCCAGGCACGACCTCGAGGCCGCCGTTGGCCCGGTCCACCCGGTCGAGCGCCACCCACGCGGCGACGCACGTGCCCGGCTCCACCCGGAGGTAGAAGTTGTCCTGGTGCAGGGCCTGCCCCCTGGCACCCGGCGGTTTGAAGTAGAACATGCTCTGGGCTGCTATCGGCTCCTCACCGAGGATGTCCAGGAGGATCGCGCCGATGCGGGCGTCGAGCAGATATCGCAGGGCGACGTCGTTCACCTGGTGCGGGTGCATGATCCGGGGATAGTCGCGCAGGGCGTCGTACGGCCGGTCCGGCTCCTGCGGCCGCGGCGCGAAGTGGCCCGGGATCGGCCCCCGGGCGTGCAGCGCCATGAACTCCTCGCGCAGCTCCGCCACCTCTGCCGGGGCGAGGAGACCGGGCACCAGCAGAAACCCCTGATCGTGGAAGTCTTTGAGCCTCATGTCATCCACGCTAGGCACGCGGATCGGGGAAGAGTATGCCTGTGACCGCTGAGGACCTGTCTGTTCCTGCTGCCGAGCTGACGATCGTGGGCCACTACGACAAGGCCCCGGGCTACGTCACCCGGCGCCCGGGCGGCTCGCCGAGCTGGCTGCTGCTGTGGACGGAGGCGGGCGCCGGATCCGTGGCGCAGGGCGAGGCGTCCTTCGAGGTGGGGGCGGGGGATCTGGTGGTGCTGGGGTCGGGGGTGGCGCAGCACTACCGGGCGCTGCCGGGGGCGCGGCGGTGGCGCTTCTGGTGGGTGCACTTCCAGCCGCGCCCCGCCTGGGTGACCTGGCTGGGGCCGCATGCCCGATCCCACGGTTTCCATCTGGTCGCGGGCGTGCCCGCGGCCGTGCACGAGCGCATCGACCTGGCCTTCCAGCGGGCCCTCCAGGACGCCCACTGGATCCCGGGCGCCGCCGCGCCCGCGCTGACCGGTGTGGCGCCGGGGGCGGCAGGCCCGGCGCCGGGCGGGGGAAGGGGGGCGATCGCGGGGGCGAGGGGGCAGGCCGGGGCGCGGGTGCCGGCCGTGGTCGTGGACGGGCCCGCGCGGGAGCTGGTGCTGGGCGCCGTGGAGGAGGTGCTGGTGCTGGCCACCGCCTCCGCGCGGCCCGAGGGGCGCTCCGAGGAGGGCGACGAGCGGATCCGGCGGGTGCTCGCGATCATCGCCGCCGAGCCCGGCGCCGCGCACTCGGTCGCCTCACTCGCCCGCGCGGTCGCGCTCTCGCCGTCCCGCTTCGCCCACCTGTTCGCCGCGGAGACCGGCCG
The DNA here is from genome assembly GCF_039871825.1 of Nonomuraea sp. B12E4. Classification (NCBI taxonomy): domain Bacteria; kingdom Bacillati; phylum Actinomycetota; class Actinomycetes; order Streptosporangiales; family Streptosporangiaceae; genus Nonomuraea; species Nonomuraea sp. B12E4. The sequence continues at coordinate 270,036 of NZ_JBDPME010000005.1, forward strand.
GCCGCCCATGCAGGCCGTACGCCAGGCGCGCGTACGCCACGCCGCCGGCCTCCTGGAGGTGACCGACCTGGACATCGGCCAGGTGGCGGCGGCCTCCGGATTCGTCAGCCCGTTCCACTTCAGCCGCGCCTTCAGACGGGAGTACGGCCTGCCGCCCCGCGACTACCGGGCCCGGCTCCGCCCCTGAGCGCCCGGACGGTGGTCGGCGGGGAGGTGCACGCGGGCGCGCCGCAGAGGGTGATGGCCGACGGCGGCGGCTGCGCGCGTACCCGGATCACCAGGGACGAGATGAAGATCGGCTTCCGCTCGCTGTCCCGCGTCACGGAGCCCCACGCTCCCGCCCGCACTTCCGGCTCCTTCGTCATCGAGCCCGGCCACCCCACCCTCGACCCCGCCTGACAGGACCTCCACGGGCCGGAATGGCCTCCCGGTCAGATCTCGACGGGGCCGCCGGTGCGCCAGTAGACGTTGTCCTCCCTGGACAGCAGGACCTCGTCGACCAGGTAGCGGCGCAGCGCCGCGTAGTCGTCGTGGAAGGCCCTCAGCGCCACGTTCACGTCCTTCTCCGCGTAACGGACCCCGGGCTCGAAGACCGTCACGATGTAGCGCAGCACCACCAGCCGCTTGTCACGCTTCATCGGCATGCTCGCCAGCCGCCCGTCCACCAGGAACGTGCGCAGCACCCGCTCCTCGGCGCTCACCTCCGCGGCCGGCTCGGCCCGCGCTCGCAGCAACTCGCGGAAACGCTCGGGCCTGGCCCGCCACTTGCCGTCCTCGTCACGGGCCGCCAGGCCGCCGCTCGCCAGCCGGTGCAGCACCTTGGGGGAGAACCCGTCCGTTTCGCCCAGCACCAGGCGGGCCAGCGTACGCAAGGTGTCCTCCTGGGAGAGCAGGCCGAGGACACGCCGGATCTCATCGTCGTCGCTCACCCCCACCATTTTGTCCCATGATCGCCGTACTGGTACGCGTGGTCACGGCCGGCACCCGCACCAGGAAATGTCTCGATCTTGGGACATGGTCATGACAGGAACCCGACGCGTTCCGTTCGAAACTGAAAGACGACAGGCGTGTGCCGGAACGCTCTTGCCAGTCCGTTCCGGCACACGACTTGTCGTCGCGGTCAGAGCCGGTTGAGCCCGATCACGTGCAGCACCGCGCGGCCCTCCTCGTCGGACGCGGCCAGGTCCACCTGGGCGTCGATGCCCCAGTCGCCGTCACCGGCCGGATCCCTGACCGTCTGCCGCACCTTCCACAGCCCGCTCTCCTGCTCGATCCGCAGCAGCGCGGGCCCGCGCGCGTCGGCGTCGGTGAAGATCTCCTCGTGGTCGGCGTAGTAGGCGTCCAGCGCCGCGCCCCAGTCGACGTCCGGGGCGAGCTCCTCCAGCTCGTCCTCCTTCTCGATGGCGCACAGCTCGACCAGCCGGAACATCGCGTTGCGCACCAGCACCCGGAAGGCCCGCGGGTTGGCGGTGACCGGGCGCACCTTGGCCTCCAGTTGCTGCTGCTCCTCCAGCGCCGCGGCCGGGTTGGTCAGCTTTTCCCACTCGTCGATCAGTGAGGAGTCCACCTGCCGGACCAGCTCGCCGAGCCACTCGATCAGATCGACCAGGTCCTCGGTCTTGAGGTGCTCCGGCACCGTACGCGACAACGTGCGGTAGGCGTCGGCCAGGTAACGCAGCACCGTGCCCTCGGAGCGGGCCAGCTCGTAGAACTGGATGTACTCGCTGAACGTCATGGCCCGCTCGAACATGTCGCGCACCACCGACTTCGGGCTGACCGTGTAGTCGCCCACCCACGGATGCCCGCGCCGGTAGGTCTCGTAGGCCCCGAGCAGCAGGTCCTGCAGCGGCATCGGGTACATCACCTCGGCGAGCTGCTCCATCCGCTCCTCGTATTCGAGGCCGTCGGCCTTCATCTGCGCGACGGCCTCGCCCCTGGCCTTCTTGAGCTGGGCCGAGAGGATCTGGCGGGGGTCGTCGAGGATGGACTCCACGATCGAGACCACGTCGAGGGCGTAGGACGGCGACTCCCGGTCGAGCAGGTCGAAGGCGGCCAGGGCGAAGGTGGACAGCGCCTGGTTGAGCGCGAAGTCCTCCTGCAGGTCGATCGTCAGCCGGGCCCGCCGGCCCTGCTCGTCGGGCTCGGCGAACTGCTCCACGATGCCCCCGGCCAGCAGGGACCGGTAGATCGCGATGGCCTGGCTGATGTGCCGCCGCTGCCACTTGCGGTCCTCGTGGTTGTCGGTCAGCAGGTGCTTCATCGCCTGGAAGCAGTCGCCGGGCCGGTTGATCACCGCGAGCAGCATGGCGTTGCTGACCTTGAAGCGCGAGTTGAGCGGCTCGGGCTCGGCCTCCTGCAGCTTCTGGAACGTGTCCTCGCTCCAGCCCACGAACCCCTCCGGCGGCTTCTTGCGCGCGTAGCCGCGCCGCCGCTTGGGGTCGTCGCCGATCTTGGCCAGCGCCTTGGCGTTCTCGATGTCGTGCTCGGGGGCCTGGCAGGAGACGTAGCCGATGGTGTCGAAGCCCGCCCGCCCGGCCCGGCCGGCGATCTGGTGGAACTCGCGGGCGCGCAGCCGCCGCACCTTGCTGCCGTCGTACTTGGACAGGGCCGTGAACAGCACCGTCCTGATCGGCACGTTGACGCCGACACCGAGCGTGTCGGTGCCGCAGATGACCTTCAGCAGGCCCGCCTGGGCCAGCCGCTCCACCAGCCGCCGGTATTTCGGCAGCATCCCGGCGTGGTGCACGCCGATGCCGTGCCGGACGAGCCGGGAGAGCGCCCGGCCGAACCTGGTGGTGAAGCGGAACCCGCCGATCATGGTGGCGATGGCCTCCTTCTCGGCCTTCGTCGCCATGTTGATGGACATGAGGGCCTGGGCCCGCTCCATCGCGGCGGCCTGCGTGAAGTGCACCACGTAGACCGGCGCCTGCCCGGTGCTGAGCATCTCCTCCAGCGTCTCGTGCAGCGGGGTCATCCGGTAGGAGTAGACCAGCGGCACGGGCCGCTCGGCGTGCTTGACCACGGACGTCGGCCGGCCGGTGCGCCTGGTCAGGTCGGCCTCGAACATCGACACGTCGCCGAGCGTGGCCGACATCAGGACGAACTGCACGTTGGGCAGCTCCAGCAGCGGCACCTGCCAGGCCCAGCCCCGGTCGGGCTCGGCGTAGAAGTGGAACTCGTCCATCACCACCTGGCCGATGTCGGCGGCCGCGCCGTCGCGCAGCGCCACGTTCGCCAGGATCTCGGCCGTGCAGCAGATGATCGGCGCGCCCGGGTTGACGCTGGCGTCGCCGGTCATCATGCCGACGTTCTCGGTGCCGAAGACGGCGCACAGGTCGAAGAACTTCTCCGACACCAGCGCCTTGATCGGCGCGGTGTAGAACGTGCGCACGTCCCTGGTCAGCGCGGCGAAGTGGGCGCCGGCGGCCACCAGCGACTTGCCCGAGCCGGTCGGTGTGGCAAGGATCAGGTTGCTGCCGGAGACCACCTCGATGAGGGCCTCCTCCTGTGCCGGATAGAGGGTGAGCCCCCGCTCGGCGTTCCACGCGACGAACGCGTCGAAGATGGCGTCGGGATCAGCGTCGATCTCTTCGGGCAAACGGTCAACGAGTAGGCTCACGACATCTATCCTGCCGAAGTTTGCCGCGTGGTCGAACCGGATGCGGCCGTCTCCGGTCAACCCGGCAGGTCCCGTTGCAGCAGCAGGGTGTCGATCCAGCGCCCGTGCTTGAACCCGACGCCCCTCAGCCGGCCCGCCTCCTCGAACCCGTAGCCCCGGTGCAGACGGGCCGAGGCCGGGTCGCCCGAGTCGGCGATCACCGCGATCAGCCGCCGGGCCGGGGTCTCGGCCGCCTTCGCGATCAGCTCGCCGAGCAGCAGCCGCCCGAGCCCGCGCCCGGTGAACGCGGGGGACAGGTAGATGGAGTCCTCCAGGGTGTGCCGGTATGCGGGCTTGGGGCGGTACTGGGAGACGTAGGCGTACCCGGCGACCTCGCCGTCCACCTCGGCCACCAGGAACGGCAGCCCAGCCCGGAGGATGCCGTCCGCCTTCGCCCGCCACGTGTCGAGGCCGGGCGGCGTCTCGTCGAACGTGGCCAGGCTCGTGACGACATAGTGGGCGTAGATCGCGGCGACGGCGGGCAGATCGGTTTCGGACAGGGCACGCATCTTCGTCATACCGTCGTATTCTCCGCAGCGGCAGATGACAGCCGAGTTTCCGACTCCTCACACCCGGGCCCGCGGTCCCGTGATGAGCAGGCCGCCGAGCAGCGCGAGGAGCGCCAGGAACGGCCCGGCGCCGGGCGCGAACCCGCCCACGGTCAGCGTCAGCACCCCGCCGCCGGCCAGCGCCGCCGCGCCGAGGATCGAACCCCACCCGAGCTCCCCGTACGGCAGCGCGGGCGGCGTCTCGAACCTGGCGAACACCTTCACCAGCAGCCACAGCACCAGGCAGAGCAGCCCGAACCAGCCCGGCCACCCGGCCAGCCAGAACGCGCTGCCCGGCGCCGGAGTGTCGATCCCCAGCAGCACCACCACCACGCCGGACACCGCGATCAGGGCCGGCATGTGCCACAGGTACACCGTCATGATCCGCGGCCCCGCCCACGCCAGCAGCCGGCCCGTACGCAGCCGCACCAACCACGGCCGCAGCAGCACGGCCAGGCCGACCTGTCCCACGCCCACGGCCAGCATGGCGAGGGTGGGCGGGGCCATGTTCGAGACCGCGGCGCCCGGCAGCCCGATCATGCTGCCCGGGTAGGGACCGAAGGCCACCAGCAGCGCCGCCGTGCCGAATCCGCCCAGCGCCGACAGCCAGGGACGCCTCAGCCGGCCCTGGACGTAGAAGAAGCCGAGCTGGTGCACGGCCAGCCAGACGAACACGACGTTGACGTAGCCGGCGGCCTCGAATCCGGTCGAGAAGCGGGCCACGTCCGTCAGCACCGCCCCGGCCGCCAGAGCCACGGGGACCAGCACGCCGTACCGCTCGTGCAGGCGCAGCGCGTACGGGGTGGCCGTGACGGCGATCAGGTAGACGGCGAGGAACCACAGGAGCTGGCCCGTCAGGCGGGACCCGACCGTGAGCGGCTGTTCGGGCACGCCCAGTTCGAGCAGCAACTGGGGAAGCGGGATCCACACCGCGGCCAGCGGCAGCAGCGGCCAGGCCAGCCGCCGCAGCCGGGTCGCCAGCCAGCGCTGCGGCGGGCCGGCCCAGCGGCCGAAGCTGATCGCGTTCGCCGCGCCGCCCGCGAAGAACACCAGCGGCATCACCTGGCTGATCCACGTCACGACCCACACACCGGGCGTGGACAGCGCGTTCCCGGTGGTCAGCCGGTCGCCGTCGTAGGAGATGACCGGGATCGTCCAATGCTGGAACACGATGAGCGCCATGCCGAAGACGCGCAGCAGGTCGATGAACGGGTCCCGGGCCGCCGGGACCCGTTCATCGGCCGGTCGGCGTGGCTCCGCGGCCGGGGCGGTGGGGTGGTCCAGCAGGACGGTCATGGGGAAGCCTCCATTCACTGGGAGTGGACGGCTCCCAGGCTCCCGTTCGGCGGGTTCGCGCGCATTGCCGCGAGCCGCCGTCTTGGGGGCGAGATCACACCACCTGCCTTGGTAGGGCTGACCCCACCCCCGGACACCTGCGCACCATCTCGTCAGGCGCGGGGCGAGGCCCTAGCGTGATGGTCATGCGCACCCTGATAAGGCGTGTCCTCCTCGACACCCGCTATACGCTGGTCAGCTTTCCCACCGCGGTCATCGGCTTTGTGCTCATGATCGCGGGCTTCGCCGCCGGCCTGGGCACCGTGGTCGTGTGGGTGGGGGTGCCGCTGCTGGCCGGCACGCTGATGGTCGCGCGGGGTTTCGCGGACGCCGAGCGGGGCTGGCTGTCCGACGTGCTGCGGCGCCCGCCGGTGCGCCCCCGCTACAAGCCCGCCCCGCCGGGCGCGGGCAGGTTCCGCCGGCTGGTCAACCCGATGACGAGCGGACAGTCCTGGCTCGACCTGCTGCACGGCATCCTGATTCTCCCGTTCGCGATCCTGTCGTTCGTGGTCACCGTCGTGTTCTGGCTCGTCCCGCTCGCCGCGCTGACCTGGCCGATCTACGGTGTGATCACCTCGCGGCTGGAGGGCAACCAGGAGCTGCCCGAGCTGCTCGGCCTAGGCGACGGCTATGTGGTCAACGCCGTCTTCTACGTCTCCCTCGGCCTGGTGCTCACGGTGCTCATGCCGTTCATGATTCGCGGGGCCGCGCTGCTGCGGGCCGGGCTCGGCCGGGCGCTGCTGACCGGCGTGGCCGAGCTGCAGGAGCGCATCGACGACCTGGCCCAGGGCCGGGCCGCGGCCGTGTCCGCCGAGGCCAACGCGCTGCGCAAGCTGGAGCGCGACATCCACGACGGCCCGCAGCAGCGGCTGGTCTCGCTGGCCATGGAGCTGTCCAGGGCGCAGCGGCAGCTCGCCAGGGACCCCGAGGCGGCGCAGGCCACCCTCAAGTCCGCGATCACGGCCACCCGCGAGACGCTCGACGAGCTGCGCGCGCTGTCGCGCGGCATCGCCCCGCCGATCCTGTCCGACCGCGGCCTCGCGCCCGCGCTCGCCGCGCTCGCCGGGCGCTGCACCGTCCCGGTGGACCTCGACGTGCAGACGGTCGAGCGCTACCAGGCGGCCATCGAGAACGCGATCTATTTCGTCTGCGCCGAGACCCTCACCAACGTGGCCAAGCACAGCCGCGCCACCGTGTGCACGATCCAGCTCGTACGGGTGGGCGACATTCTCATGCTCACCATCGGGGATGATGGGGTCGGCGGCGCACATGTCGCCAAGGGACATGGCCTCGCCGGGCTGTCCGACCGGCTCCGTGCCGTGGACGGGGAGCTGACCGTGCAGTCGCCGGACGGCGGGCCGACGATGATCGTGGCGGAGGTGCCGTGCGGGTAGTCGTGGCCGATGACGCGGTCCTGATCAGGGAGGGCCTGGTCAGGCTGCTGGAGGAGTTCGGCTGCGAGGTGGTCGCGACGGTCGGTGACGGCGACGGCCTCGTGCGGGCGATAGCCGAGCAGAAGCCCGACGTGTCGGTGGTCGACGTGCGCATGCCGCCGTCGTTCACCGACGAGGGCCTCAGGGCGGCCGTGGAGGCGCGCCGCCGGGTGCCGGGAGCGCCCGTGCTCATCCTGTCGCAGTATGTCGAGGTCTCCTACGCCGACGACCTGCTCGCCGACGCCCGCGGCGCGGTGGGCTACCTGCTCAAGGACCGGGTCGTCGACGTGGAGGAGTTCCTGGAGGGCCTGCGGCGGGTGGCCGCGGGCGGCACCGTGTTCGATCCACAGGTGGTGTCCCAGTTGATGGTGCGCAGGCGTAAGGACGATCCGCTGGCTCAGTTGACCCCGCGCGAGCGCGAGGTCCTCGGGCTGATGGCCGAGGGGAAGTCCAATCCGGCGATCGGCCGGCAACTCGTGATCAGTGACGGGGCCGTGGAGAAGCACATCAGGAGCATCTTCAGCAAGCTCGGCCTCTACGCGGATGACAGCGACCAGCATCGCCGGGTGCTCGCCGTGCTGACCTACCTGCGTTCCTGACCCCGTTCCACTTCGTCCGCTCTTCTTCTGCCCGCCTCCCGGCCCGGCCCGCCGGTGAGCGGGGGCGGCTCCGCTCTCCGGTCCCTCCTCGGCCTGCCGAGGGGTGGCTGGCCGGTCCGCGCGGGGTGCGCGCGGACCTGGCCGCTCGGGTCTAGCCGAGCGCGTCGACCAGCTTCTTGCGCTGCTGGGCGCCCAGGCCGCCGAGACGGCGCTTCTCGTCGACGCCCGCCTCCTCCATCAGCGCGGTGGCCTTGGCCGGACCCACGCCCTTGACGGCGCGGAGCGCCTGGGAGACCTTGATCTTCTTCGCGATGTCGTCGTCGCGCTCCAGCAGCTGAGCGAACGTCAGCTCGCCGGCCTTGACCTTGCCCAGCAGGGCCGTGCGGGCGGCACGGGCCTCGGCGGCCTTGGCCAGAGCGGCTTGACGCTGCTCGGGGGTGAGAGTGGGAAGTGCCATCTCAGTTCTCTCCTCGGGGAGTTAACGTTCGGGTTCTGTACCCGTGGTGCAGTGGCTAATCATGGCGGATACCAGCCATTCGTGTTGCGGAAAGCGCCCGCTCAACGTGTACGCCACACCGACGCGGCCGCTTCGGCGCACCTCACGTCCTGCGTGATCGTGCCTCCGCTGACGCCCACGCCGCCGACCACGCGTTCGCCCTCACCGTAGTCCGCCCAGAGCGGGACACCGCCGCCGACGCAGAGAAACCGGCCTCCGGGCAGCCCGGACAGTTCCCCTCCAGGAGCGGTCAGCTCGGCCAGGTCCTCGGTGGTCCTGCGCAGGGCCACCGAGGTGTACGCCTTGCGCGGCGCGAGCACCGGCCCGGCGATCTCCGCACCCTCCATACGCTGGAAAGACACCAGATGCCCGCCCTCGTCCACGACCGCGACGGAGATCGTCGCGCCTTCGCGAACCGCCTGCTTGAGGGCCGCCTCCGTCATGCGGAGCGCGAGCTCGAGATTCACGGGTTCTTCCCTCGGGTCAAGATTCTTTCGCCCCTTGGACTCTTCCATGCGTACAGCGCCCCGGTGGGAGGCTGCAAGATCGCTTGTGTCGCCGGGGAAGGGTGTGAGTTATATAGGGTTTTGTCCCCTCAACGTGGAATGCGTCACATTTTGCTCTTCGGGCGTGTCGGGAGCCTGGTCAGGGTGGGTTTAGCGCCACCGGTCGAGGCCCTCCGGGGTCAGGAACTCATCGAAGACGGACTCCATGGCGCCGAGGAGCGAGCCGCGCCAGCCGAGGGCCGAACCGGCGATCTCGGGCGGGTGGTCGCGGCGGATCGCCATGAGGCCGGGCTCACAGGCGGCCAGCAGGTGGTCGCCCGCCCGCTCGTACAGCTCCACGCCGTGGCCCGACAGCGTCACGACCTCCGGGTCGAGGGCGTTCACCAGGGCGGCGATGCCGCGCCCCAGCGCCTCGGCGTTGGCCGCGACCGCCTCCTCGCTGGTGGCCAGCACGTGCTCGGCCTGCTCGCGGCCCCGGCCGCCGCCGTAGGCGAGGCCGACCCGGCGCAGCAACGCGTTCGCGCCGACGTCCATGCTCCAGCAGCCCGTGGCCCCGCATGGGCAGGGCCTGTCGCCGCCGGTGAGCGGCATGTGCCCGAACTCCGCCCCGGAGCCCCCGGCGCCGTCCAGCGGCCTGCCGCCCACCACCAGAACGCCGCCCAGGTCGAAGTCCACATGCAGGTGCAGCCCCACCCGAACCCCCCGCAACCGCCCCCGCCGCGCCTCCGCGAGCGCCGCGAACGCGGTGTCGTTCCCCACGATCGGCCCACCCGGCGTGCGCGTCCCACCGGCTTGCGCGCCGGACTCGGCACGGCCCGGGGTGGGGGCGCCGGGCGGGGTGCGGCTCGGCCCCGGGGCGGGGGGTGAGGGCTGTAGGGCGAGGAGAGCGGGGACGTCCACCGAGCGCCAGCCGAGGTGGGCGATGTCCACGAGGCCGCCGTGCCGTACCGGGCCCGCCAGGGCGACGCCGACGCCGGCGACGCGGGGGCCGAGGCGGGCCCCGTGCGCCCTGATGGCCTCGCCCAGGGGGCCGAGCGCGCCTTCCGGGGTCCCGTCGTGCGGGCGCACATCGAGCACCGTGACACGGCCGCCCAGCTCGCAGGCCGCCAGTTCCCAGGCGTCCTCCCGGACGTCCACGGCCAGCGCCAGCGGGCCGCGCGGGTGCGGGCCGGGGATCTGGGTGGGGCGGCCCCGCGCGGACCCGGAGGCGGGCTCCTCGTGCAGCAGCCCGTCCTCGGCCAGCCCCGCGACGAGCACCGACGCCGTGCCCCGGGCCAGACGCAGGTCGCGGGTCAGTTGTGACCTGGTGCGGGTGGCCCCGCAGTCGTGCACGGCCCGCAGCAGGCGGACCCGGTTGTGCGCGCGAAGCTCGCCGCTGGTTGTGGCTCCATTCACGAACCCCAGTTTATGCTCTAGCCGTGAACAAAAGCCTCAGAGACGCCAGACGGGCTCGTGTTGGAGTTTTCGGATTCTTCTTCCTCGCCGGATTCGTGATGGGGTTGTGGGCGGCCGGGCTGCCCTCGCTGAACGACCGGCTCGACCTCGGGCCCGCCCGGCTGGGCAGCGTGCTGCTGCTGATCTCCGGCGGGGCGCTGGTGTCGATGACGGCCGCGGGACCGCTGGTGGACCGGTTCTCCAGCCGGCGGATGTGCTGGATCGCCGGGCCCGTGTCCGGGCTGGTGCTGCTCGGGCCCGCGCTCGCGCCCTCGTACGGGGCTCTGGCGGTCCTGGCGGTGGTGTTCGGGATGGGGCTGGGGGTGACCGAGATCGCCATGAACGCCCACTCCGTCGAGGTCGAGCGCCGCTACGGGCGGCCGATCATCTCGGCCTTCCACGGGACGTGGAGCCTGGGCGGAGCGGCCGGTGGCGGGCTCACCTCCCTGATCCTGCGGGCGGGGATCGATCCCCAGGTGCTGCTGATCGTGGCGGCGGTGGTGGTGCCGTTCCTGTACGTTCCGGCGGCGCGGCTGCTGCTTCCTGACCGGCCCGGGCACGACCAGGCCGCGGAGGCGGGCGGCGCGAACGGGAGCCCGCTGGGATGGGGGCTGATCGCGTTGCTCGGCGTGGCCGCGTTCGCCGGGCACCTGAGCGAGGGGGCGGCCATCGACTGGGCCTCGTTGCACGCGCGGTGGGTGCTGGCGACCGATCCGGCGGTGGCGCCGCTGGCGTACACGATCTTCTCGGTGGCGATGACGACCGTGCGGCTGCTCGGGGACCCGATCAGGGCCCGGCTCGGGTCGGTGCGCACGATCCGGCTCGCCGGGCTGTTCGCCACCGCCGGGTACGCGCTGGTCCTGCTCTCGCCTGTGGCCGGGGAGCCGCTGCGGGTGGCATGCGCGTGGACGGGGTGGGCGCTGGCGGGCATCGGGCTGGCCACGGTGGTGCCGGTCCTGTTCAGCGCGGTCGGGGCGGCCGGCGGGCGGGTGGGACGCGCGCTGGCCATGGTGACGGCCTTCGGCTACAGCGGGCTGCTGCTCGGTCCCGCCGTGCTGGGGTACGTGGCCGAGTCGTCCTCGCTGCCGGTGGCCCTGTTCATCCCGGCGGCGCTGGCCGCCGTGGTGGCACTCGCCGGCTCCCCGGCCATCGGTGCCCTCCTCCGCCGCTCGGCCGCGCCCGCCACCAGCGGGCCGGCGGTGTCGCAGGCCCTCACCGGCGGCGACCCCGCCCGGGAACCGGCACGCGACTGACCCCCGTCCCGGAACCGGCACGCGACCGGCCCCCGTCCCGGAACCGGCACGCGGCCAGCCGTCCCCCGTCTTCGTTCCGGTCCCGGACCGGCGTGTGATCGGCCTTCTGCGGCCCCTCCTGTCCCAGGCGTTCGCGCCTCGATGGGGAGGGGCGTTACGGGATCGTGACTTGACCTGGAAGTTACGGGCGAGTTTCATGTGGCGCACGCGGTAAACGTTTACAGATTTCTTGCCGGTAAACGTTTCCACCACTGGAAGGACTGCCTTGGGCGACGGACCCACGATCAACACGATCGCCGAGCGTGCCGGCGTCTCCATCGCCTCCGTCTCGCGGGTGCTGAACGGCCTGCCGACCAGGCAGGAGACCGTGCGCAAGGTGATGGCCGCCGCCGACGAGCTCGGCTACGTGCGCAACGCCGTGGCCAGGTCGCTCAAGTCGCGCCGTACCAACCAGGTGGCCTTCGCCATGGCCGACGTCGGCAACCCCGCCTACCTGGCGATGCTGCGCCAGATCCAGCCCGTGCTGAAGGCCGCCGGATACCGGCTCGTGCTGCACTCCACCGACGCCGTCGTGGCCGACGAGATCGACGTCCTGCACAGCCTCGGCGAGCGATACGTGGACGGGCTGATCATGAGCCCGCTGCGGGTCACCGGCGCCCACCTGGAGATGCTGGCCGCCGCCCGCGCCCCGGTCGTGATCATCGGCTCGGTGCCCGAGGGCACGCGGGTGGACAACGTACGGGCCGACTCGCGCACCGGCGTCCGGCTGGCCGTCGATCACCTCTACTCGCTCGGCCGCCGCAGGATCGCCCTGATCAACGGCCCGCTCGACACGGTGCCCGGCGCCGCGCGCGGGGCGGCGTACCGGGAGGCGCTGGAGGACCTCGGCCTGCCCTGCGACGAGAGCCTGGTGCGGATCGGCGACTTCTACCGCCCGGAAGGCGGCCGGGCGGTGGCCGACCTGCTCGCACGCGTACCCGACGTGGACGCGCTGATGTGCGCCAACGACCTGATCGCGCTCGGCGCGCTCGACGTGCTGCGGGCGGCCGGGCGGCGGGTGCCCGACGACGTGGCGGTGGTCGGCATGGACGACACCGACCTGGCCGCGGCCTCCTGGCCGTCGCTGTCCAGCGTCTCGCTCGGGTCCGCCGAGCGCGGCACGGTCGCCGCCGAGTTGCTGCTGGAACGGCTGAAGGGCGGCGAGCACGAGCCGCGCCGCGTCACCGTGCCGCCCCACCTGGTGGTACGCGCCTCCACGGCGGGCGCCGGACACGACGGGAGCCAGGGGGCCGGGGGAGCCGGGAAGAAAGGGGCCGGGTCGTGACGGCGACCGTGACCAAGGCGGCGCCGCCGCGGCCGCCCCGGACCAGGGGCCGCGGGATCTCGCGGCAGACCCGCGAGATGTGGCTGCTCATGCTGCCCGCCCTGGTCCCGGTGCTGCTGTTCAGCGTCGGACCGCTCCTGTACGGCATCGGCCTGGCCTTCACCGACGCCCGCAACACCCGCGTGCACGAGACGAGCTTCGTCGGCCTGGAGAACTTCACCCGGTTGCTGGGCGACGAGGAGTTCTGGGCGTCGTTCAAGATCGGCGCGATCTGGTCCGTCTCGGTGACCGTGCTGCAGTTCCTGGCCGCGCTCGGCCTCGCGCTGCTGCTCAACGAGCGCCTGCGGTTCCGGGGCGTGGCCCGGGTGCTGGCGGTGGTGCCGTGGGCGATGCCGCCGGTGGTCATCGGGCTCATGTGGAAGCTCGTCTACCACCCGGACGCCGGCATCCTGAACGACCTGCTCGGCACGGACGTCAACTGGCTGGCCGACTTCTCCCTCGCGCTGCCCGCGATCATCGTGGTCGGCGTCTGGACCGGCATGCCGCAGACCACGGTGGTGTTGCTGGCGGGCCTGCAGGGCGTGCCCAAGGAGCTCTACGAGGCCGGCCAGATGGACGGCGCGGGAAGCTGGCGGCGGTTCTGGAACATCACGTTGCCGCAGCTCCGGCCGGTGATCGTGGCCATCACCTCGCTCGACTTCGTGTGGAACATCAACCAGTTCGGCCTGGTCTACGTGCTCACCCAGGGCGGCCCCGGCGGGCGGACTCGGCTGCCGATGCTGTTCGCCTACGAGGAGGCGTTCCGCTACCGGTTCGCCGGTTATGCCTCGATGCTCGGCCTCGCCATGGCGATCGTCGTGCTCGCCGTGCTCGGGCTCTACCTGTGGCGCCAGATGAGGGAGACCCGATGAGACGCGTCCCGCAGTACGCCGCGCTGGCCGCGTACGTCGTCTTCCTGGCCTTCCCGCTGGTGTGGCTGCTGTCCACGGCGCTGAAGACGCCGCGGGAGATGGCGCTGGCGGATCCGACGTGGATCCCGCGCGAGCCGACGTGGGCCAACTTCGCCGCCGCGTTCGGCGAGCAGGACCTGGTCGGAGCGGGGGCGCGGAGCCTGGTGGTGGCGCTGGCGAGCAGCGTGATCACGGTGCTGGTCTCGCTGCCCGCCTCCTACGCCATGGCCCGCTACCGCGGCCTGCTCAACCGGGTGGCGATCGGGTGGGTGCTGGTCAGCCAGGTGTTCCCGTTCATCCTGATCATCATCCCGCTGTTCATGATCCTGCGCGATCTCGACCTGGTGAACACGCTGCCGGGGCTGGTGGCGGTGCACGTGACGTTCACGCTGCCGTTCGCGCTGTGGATGCTGCAGGGGTACGTACGCGCGGTCCCCCGCGAGCTGGAGGAGGCCGCGGCGGTGGACGGGGCGAGCCGGCTGCGGTCGATCGCCAGCGTGGTCGCCCCGCTGCTGGCGCCGGGAGTGGTGGCCACGCTGCTGTTCTCGTTCATCTCGTCCTGGAACGAGTTCATGTTCGCGCTCGTGATCCTTCAGGACCCCGACGTCATGACGCTCCCGCTGACGCTGGTGAGGTTCACCGGCCCCGAGGGGGTGGCCAGGCTCGGCCCGCTGGCCGCGGCGTCGCTCATGGCGACGATCCCGAGCCTGATCTTCTTCGCAATCATCCAGCGGCGACTGAAGTCCGGCCTGATGGCCGGCGCCGTCAAGGGCTAGGAGGCTCATATGCGAATCAGGTCCGCTCTGGCCGCGGCGGCGATCCTCACGCTCGCCGCCGCATGCGGCGGGGGAGGCGGCGGCGGGTCCTCCGCCGCTCCCGGCGAGCCGGTGAAGCTCAACTTCCTCAGCCTGGCCTGGCAGAAGGAGTCGGTCGCGGCGAACAAGCAGCTCGTCGCGGAGTGGAACAAGGCCAACCCGAACATCCAGGTCACCTACGTCCAGGGGAGCTGGGACAACGTCAACGACCAGCTCGTCACGCAGTTCGCCGGTGGCACCGCGCCCGACGTCATCCACAACGACTCGCCCGCGCTGTCCGGTTTCGCCAGCGACGGCTACCTGCTCGACCTGTCCGGCAAGCTGCCCGCCGAGCTGAAGAACGACATCCCGCAGACCGCCTGGGACACCGTGACCTTCGACGGGGGCCAGGGCGAGCAGGGCGTGTACGGGGTGCCGTTCCTGCAGGAGTCGCAGGTCCTCATCGCCGGCAGGAAGCTGCTCGACGCCTCCAAGGTACGCGTGCCGACCGTGGACGACCCCTGGACGTGGGACGAGTTCTCCGAGGCGGCCAGGAAGATGACCAAGGACGGCACGTACGGGGTCGCCTGGCCGATGAAGTCGCCGGTCAACAAGATCCTCAACCTGGCGCTCAACTTCGGCGGCACGTTCTTCCAGACGGCCGGCGGCAAGACCACGGTCAAGGTCGGCCCCGAGGAGCGCCAGGTGCTCCAGCGCATCCACGACCAGCTCTACAAGGACAAGTCGGCCGACCCGGCGGCGCTCGGGCAGGGCACCGCGGATCCGCTGCCCGCCTTCTACAAGGGCAAGTTCGCGCTCCTGCCCGCGGGCGTCTACCTGCGGCAGCAGGTGGTCGAGCAGGCCCCCGAGGGCTTCGAGTGGGTCACGCTGCCCGCGCCCGTGGGCACCAGCGCCCAGCAGGGCGCGGTCTCGCAGACGCTGTCGATCGCGCAGGAGAGCGAACACCCGGACGAGGCCATGAAGTTCATCGCCTTCTTCCTGAACGGCGCCAACCAGGCCAAGCTCGCCAAGGGCGACTGGCTGCTGCCCACCTCGCGGACGGCCGCCGCCGACCCGGCGATGACCACCGAGGAGAACGGCTGGAACGTGGCCACCGCCTCGGCCAAGAACCTCGTCGTCGCGCCGTTCCTCAAGGTGAACGGGTTCGACGAGTGGAAGACCAAGGTCGCCACGCCGGTCCTGCAGGAGTACCTCGCCAACAAGATCACCATTGATGAGGCCGCCACCCGGCTCGTCGAGGACGGGAACAAGGTGTTGGAGCGGTACCAGCGTTGACACATCCTGACAATGCACCTCGGGACGGCGCCCATCGGGACGGCGCCCATCGGGAGGGCGCCCATCGGGACAGGGCCCGGGGGTGCCTGCTGGGTCTCGCGGCCGGCGACGCGCTGGGCGCCCCGGCCGAGAACCTTTCGCCGGCGGAGATCCGGCGGCGGTGGGGGCGGCTCACCGAGATCGAGGGCGGAGGCACCGACGACACGGAGTACGCCATCTTCGCGGCGTCCCTGCTGGTGCGGCACGGGCACGCGCTGACCTCCGCCGACGTGGCGGCCGCCTACCGCACGCAGGTCATTCCGCGAATGACGGGGCCGATGCGTGGGGCCGGGTTCTCCGAGCTGGGCACCATCGAGGCCCTTCGGCGCGGGCTGGAGCCGCCGCTGACGGGACTGGTGCACGCGCACGGGTGGTCGGACGGCCTCGCCATGCGGGCCGCGTCCTACGGCGTCTTCTGTCCCGGGGATCCCGCCGAGGCGGCCCGGCTGGTGGAGCAGGACGGGCTGGTCAGCGGGTCCGGGGAGGGCATACTCGGCGGGCGGGCGGTCGCCGGCGCGGTGGCCGCCGCGATGGGCGGGGCCGCGGTGGACGACGTGGTGTCGGCCGCGCTGTCGGTGATCCCCGCGGACTCGTGGACGGCCCGCGACATCATCCGCGCCCGCGCGGCCGTCGCGGGTGCCGCGGTCGAGCCCGGTCCCACCGGGCAGGGCGCGGACGAGCTCCGTATGGTCGAGGCGTTGCACGAGGCCGTGGTCGTCAAGCACTATCCCTGGACCGACATCGCCCCCGAGGCCGTGGCGCTGGCGATGGCCGCGTTCCTGGTGGGCGGTGGTGACGTGGAGGCGGTGGTGACGTTCGGGGTGAGCCTGGGCAGGGACGCCGACACGATCGGGGCCATCGCCGGAGCCGTCGCCGGTGCCATGTGCGGCGAGCGGGGCGTGCCCGCCCGGTGGGCCGCCAGAATCGGACCGGTGAGCGGGAAGTGCCTGCCCGTCGTGGCCGGAAGACATGTGCTGGACGTCGCCGACGAACTGGCGGGAGGACGGTAGATCACGATGTCGGGGGACAGGATCAGGGGAGCCTTCGCCGGGCTCGCCATCGGTGACGCCGCGGGCTGGCCCGCCGCCCGCCACCGGGCGGCTCTGCACGCGCCCTGGAGCAGACGCCTGCACCGGGAGCTGGACGCGTTCGCCGAGGAGCACGGGGTCACGACGTTGCCCGTGCCGTTCGCGCTCAACCAGCCCACGGCACCGCTGCGGGTCGGCCCGTCCGACGACGCCGAGTGGCTCGCCTGGACGGCACTCACGATCACCCGCCCGCGCACCGAGGCGTTCAGAGCCCTCCTCACCGAACAACCGGCCGGAGCCGGCCGTCCTGCGGGCGGCCAGGCCGGAGCTGATCGTGCCGCGGGTGGCCAGGCCGGAGCCGAGCGTGCTGGGTTTGGGCGGGTTCGGGCGCGTATTTCGGTGGCTACCGCGTTGGACAATCTGGCCAAGGGGGTCGAGCCGCCCGCGTCCGGGCACGACAACCCGCACCATTTCGACGACGCCGCCGCCGTACGGGCGGTCGCGTTCGGCGTGCTGGGGCGCGATCCCACGCAGGACGCCCAGGTCACGAACGCCTACGACGGCCTGCTGGGCGCCCGCGCGATGGCCGCCGCCGTGGCCGAGGCCGTGGCCACGGGCTCCGTGGCGGGCGCGGTCGAGGCGGCGCTGGCCGTGCTGCCCGAGGACACCGCGATCGGGCACAACGCCCGCCGGGCGCTGGCCGTCACCAGGCGGGCGGGAGATCCGTTCGCGGCCGTGCCCGCGCTGGACGACGCCCTGGTGGACCACGTCTACAGCTACGGCGTCGGCGCCGCCCAGACCGTGCCCGTGGCGCTGGCGCTGGCCGAGGCGTCCGGCGGCGACCTGGGCCGGGCCGTGCCCGCGGCGGCATGCCTGGCATCGCTGGCCGATTCGGCGCCCGCGCTGGCCGGCGCGCTGGCAGGGGCGTGCGGCGGGTACGAGGCGATGCCGCAGGGCTGGATCGCGTCGAGCCGCACGCTGGCCGGATGCTGCCTGCCCGGCCTGGCGGGCCGGGATCTGATCGACATAGCGAACAATCTGACGGAGGAAAACGCATGACGCCGCTTGAAGACAAGGCCACTGGCTGCGTGGCGGGGGCGGCGGTCGGTGACGCGCTCGGCGGCGCCACCGAGGGCTGGACCCCCGAGCAGATCGTCGAGCGGTACGGCGGCCGCGTCGAGGGCATCGTGCCACCGTTCAACGAGGACTGGCGCAACGCCCGCCCGATCGCCCCCTACCACAAGGGCGACGGCCACATCACCGACGACACGTTGATGACGCACGCCCTCATCCGCGTGTACGAGAAGGTGAGCGGGCACCTCGACGCGTACGCGATGGCCGAGCACCTGGTGCCGGAGCTGATGAGCGAGCGGCGGTGGATCCCCGAGCTGGAGGCCGAGGCGCTGCCGCTGCAGCGGATCTTCCTGGCCGAGAAGTGGATCGTGGCCAGGCTGCACTACGCCCACGTGGACCCGCGCGAGGCCGGGGTCGGGAACATCGTGAACTGCGGCGCGGCCATGTACGTCGCCCCCGTCGGCATCGTGAACGCCGCCGACCCCGACGCCGCCTACGCCGAGGCCGCCGACCTGGCCGGGGCCCACCAGTCGAGCTACGGCCGCGAGGCAGCCGCGGTCATGGCCGCCGCCGTCGCCGAGGCCATGCGCCCGGAGGCCACCGCCGACTCCGTGGTCGCCGCGTGCCTGCGCCTGGCCAAGGACGGCACCAGGGCCGCGATCGAGGCGGTCTGCGAGGCGGCGGCGGGGCTGGGGCACTGGGACGGCTCGTTCGAGGCGCTGCGGGCGGGCGTCCGGCCCTTCGACACGGTCGCCGACACCTACCGCGACCAGGGGTTGGGGGCGCGGCGGCCGAGCCGGGTGCACAGCATCGAGGAGCTGCCGCTGGCGCTGGGATTCCTGGTGATCGCCAAGGGCGACTACCGCGAGACGGTGCTGGGCGGGGTCAACTACGGGCGCGACGCCGACTCGATCGCCTCCATGGGCGGGGCCATCGCGGGCGCGCTCGGCGGGCTGGCGTCCGTGCCGCGGGAGTGGGCCGAGCGGGTGGCCACGGCCAGCCGTACGGACCTGGTGGCGCCCGGGATCGCCATCGCCGGCGTGGCGCGCCGGGTGCACACCGACGACATGGCCCGGCGGCGTGCCCACGAGGCCGCCTTCGCGGGCCTCGTGCGCCGATGATCCGGCTCACCTGGGTCCAGCCCGAGGACCTCGTCGGCCACGAACTGCGCCAGGCCATGGAGGACGGCCGGGGCGGCCGGGAAGCCCGGGAAGGCGTCCGAGGCGCCCGGGAAGGCGGCCAGGGCGGCTGGGAAGGCGGCTGGGACAGCGGGGAGGGCGGCGCTCACGTGCGGGAGATCGCCGCCCGGTGGCACGCGGCGGGCGGGCACGACGCGCCGCCGCGCGCCGGGGCCTCGGCGCCCGGCGCCCGGCGGCTGCGCGGGCTGGCCGAGGAGTTGCTGGACGAGCTGGCCGCGATCCCGTCACCGCTGGCCGAGCCGTCGGAGCTGGCCGACATCATCGCCGCCTGCCCCTCCTGGCCCGGCCCGACCGGCGGCACACCCGCCACCCGCGACGCGCCCTCCGCCCCCCACACCGCGAAGGGTGCCGCATTTCGCGACGGTCGCCCGGCGGGCGAAAGGCACGCGGGTTCCGGGCCGGTGGATCCGGCGCGGGTGCTCGGGGCGTGGCTGGGGCGGGCGGCCGGGTGCGTGCTGGGCAAGCCCGTCGAGAAGATCCCCCGTACGGGCATCAGGGAGATCGCCGAGGCCACCGGCAACTGGCCGATCCGCGGCTGGTTCACCGCGAGCGGCCTGCCCGCCGGCGTCGCCGCCCGCTGGCCGTGGAACCGCCGCAGCGCCGTCAACTCCCTGGCCGAGAACATCGACGGCGTGCCCGAGGACGACGACCTCAACTACCCGCTGCTGGCCCTGTCCGCGCTGGAGCGCCACGGCCGCGGCTTCACCACCGACGACGTGGCCAGGCTGTGGCTGGAGGAGTTGCCCGCCGGCCGGACGTTCACCGCCGAGCGCGTGGCCTACCGCAATCTCCTGGACGGCGCCGAGCCCCCGGGGACGGCGACGTACCGCAACCCGTTCCGGGAGTGGATCGGCGCGATGATCAGGGCGGACGTGTACGGCTGGGTCAACCCCGGCGATCCGGCCACGGCGGCGGAGTTCGCCTGGCGCGACGCCCGCCTCACGCACACCGCGAACGGGATCTACGGGGCGATGTTCGCGGCGGCGATGTGCGCCGCCTCGTTGGTGGCGACCTCGGCGGCCGAGGTCGTACGGGCCGGGCTGTCCGTGGTGCCCGAGCGGTCGCGGCTGCACGAGGCGGTACGCCTGGCCGTCGCGGACGCCACCCGCGAGGACGACTTCGAGCGTGTCATCGACCTCCTGCACGAGCGCCATGGCACCCTGCACTGGGTGCACACGATCAACAACGCCGCCCTGGTCGCCGCCACCCTGGTGCACAGCGGGGGTGACTTCACCGCCACGATCGCGGGTGCGGTCGCCGGCGGCTGGGACACCGACTCGGCGGGCGCCACGGCCGGCTCGGTCGCGGGCGCGCTGAACGGCGGGGTCCCGGACCGCTGGCGCATGCGCAACAGCCTGGCCAGCAGCCTGACCGGGTTCGACGGGGTGGGCCTGGACGAGCTCGCGGCACGTACACAGGAGATGATGGGGTCATGATCTCGGTTTTCGGCAGCGCCAACATGGACCTCGTCGCGTATGTGTCCGAAGCCCCCCGGCGGGGCGAGACCGTCACGGGTCACCGGTTCCGCACCGTGCCCGGCGGCAAGGGGGCCAACCAGGCGATCGCCGCCGCGCGGGCCGGGGCCGAGGTGTCCTTCCTCGGGGCGGTGGGCGACGATGGCTTCGGCGCCGAGTTGCGGGCCACGCTGTCGGAGGCCGGAGTCGACGTACACTGCCTGCGCCAGGTGCCCGGGCCCACCGGCATCGCGCACATCGTGGTGGACGACACAGGCGGCAACTCGATCATCGTGGTCCCCGGCGCGAACGGCACCATCACCGGCCCCTCGGGCGACGACCTGGCCGCCATCGCCGGCTCGCAGATACTGCTGCTCCAGCTCGAACTGCCCATGGCGGCGGTCATGGCGGCGGCGGAGGCGGCCCGCGTCTCCGGCGTGCCCGCCATCCTCACCCCCGCCCCCGCCCAGCCCCTGCCGGACGAGCTGCTCGACGCGGTCGCCCTGATCGTCCCCAACGAGCACGAGGCCGCCGCCATCACCGGCGTCACCGGCCCGGAGGCCGCCATGGACGCGCTGCTCGAACGCGTCGAAGAGGCCGTGATCACGCTGGGCTCGGCGGGCGCCCTGTACGGGTCCCGGGAGGGGGAGCGGCTGCGGGTGCCCGCCCCGAAGGTGGACGCGGTGGACACGACGGCGGCCGGTGACACGTTCGTGGGGGCGCTGGCCGTGGCGCGGTCCGAGGGGTTCGGGATCGAGGAGGCGCTGCGCTTCGCCTCGGCGGCGGCCGGGCTGTCGGTGCAGCGCGAGGGCGCCAGCACCTCGATGCCCGCCCGTCTGGAGATCGAGGCCGCTCTCAGCGAATGAGCTCGGCGGGGTCGCCGGCCTGGTCACCATCGGCGGGCAGCCGGGCGGTGCGTGGGCGCCGTCATGATCACACCGTATAAAAGGTTCGGATGGTGACATTAGGGCAGATGAACGGCTATGACCAAGAAGCCCGAAGAGCTGCCTGAGGCGGTGGGGCGGGTCAACGGGGAGAGTGACGTCGTCGCCGAGCGTGCGGGTATCGAGACACCACGAACCCGCCGCCCGATCCCGGCCGACCCACCGGACGCCCTGGACGAGCCACAGCCGGAGGAAGTGCCCGAGGACGAGGAAGGGGACGTCATCCGCACCGACGTCGGCCCCACCGGCTGACAGCCGCCCCGGCAAGCCCGGCCGGCCCGACGCCGCCCGTCCGCACGACGAAGCGCTTGTGCGCCCGACGCCGCGTCCGTCCCCCCGACGCAGGCTAGATGCCGATGCGATGTCGGCGTCCACGAAGGCGGCGTCGTCCAGTCCGGCCGCCGCCGCCAGGGCCGCCAGGGCCGACTCCAGGACCGCCACCTCGTCCTCAGAACGCCGCTCCGCAGCCAGCCGGGCGGCCTGGATCTCGACCATCATGCGGACCTTGTACACGTCCGCGACGGCGGCCCGCCGCAACCGTGCGGTCCAGTCCTCGGCGGCCGGACCCGGTGGGGCGCGGCCCGGGACACCTCCGTCCTGACGGCCTCGGTCCACGCGGTCCTCGCCGCCGTCGACCGCGAGCCCGGCACGCCGTAGCATCGGCACGCCGTAAGCCCGGCACGCCGTAGGATCGATGGCGTGTTCGCGGCGGAGACGGTCCTGGGCGTGCTGGCAGCGCTGCGGGCGGCGGGATGCGAGGTCTGGATCGCCGGCGGCTGGGGGATCGACGCGCTCGTCGGCCGCGCCACCCGGGAGCACGGCGATCTCGACCTGCTGCATCGCGTGGAGCAGGAGCCCACGGTGATCGCCACGCTGGCGGCGGCCGGCTATACCGAGCGTGAAGGCGTCGTGCCGGGCCGTCCGGCCCGCTTCGTCATGGCCGACGCCCACGGCAACGAGCTCGACCTGCACCCGCTGCGGTTCGCCGCCGACGGGTCCGCGCTCCAGCGGCTCGATGACGCGGGCGGCGCGTTCTCCTACCCACCGCACGCCTTCACCACCGGCGTGATCGAAGGCGTGCGGGTGCCCTGCCTGTCGGTCGCCCAGCAGGTGGCCTTCCACCGGGGCTACCGGCCCAGGTCGCGCGACCTGCACGACATGGCGCGGCTACGCGAGGCGTTCGGGGTCGCCACTCACTTCTGAGCGGCGACCCCGTGGGCCAGGTGGGCGGCGCACTCGTCGCGGTAGGACAGCGCGCGGGCACGCAGGCGCTGGGGCTCGGCCAGCACGGCCCTGGAGACCGAGGGCAGGACCAGGTGCCGTACGGGCCCGAACAGGCGCGCCACGTCGGCCGGCGAGGCGCCCTGAGCACCCAGCCCCGGCGCGAGGACGGGCCCGTTGAGGTCGGCCAGCGAGTGCTCAAGCTCCGGGAGAGTGGCGCCCATGACCACCCCGACCGGCCCGAACGGCGTGTGGCCCGCGTTCGCGGCGGCGGCCCCGGCCAGCACCTGGCCGGCGACGGGCCGCTGCAGCCGGGCCGCCTCCGGATTGGAGGTGCGGGCCAGCACGAACACGCCCGCGTCGTTGGCCAGGGCCGAGGTGATCGCCCCTTCCAGCGACCCGAATCCCAGGTAGGGGCTCAAGGTCACGGCGTCCGCCGCCAGCGGGCTGCCCCGGTCGAGGTAGGCCTCGGCGTAGGCGGCCATCGTGCTGCCGATGTCGCCGCGCTTGATGTCGAGCAGCACCATCGCTCCGGCCTCGCGCAGGTCGGCGATGGTGCGCTCCAGGACGGCGACGCCGCGGCTGCCCCAGCGCTCGTAGAAGGCCGACTGCGGTTTGACCATGGCGGCCACGTCGTGCACCGCGTCCACGACCGTACGGCTGAAACGTTCCAGTGCGGCGGGCGAGTCGTCCAGTCCCCAGGCGCCCAACAGCGCCGGGCTCGGATCGATGCCCACACAGAGTGGTCCGCACTTGTCGAGCCTGGCTCTCAGGCGTGTCCCGAATGAGTCATTCATCTCAAGGGCCCCCTTACGACCGTACGCAGACTAGCTCCCGGAGGCCGGAGGCCGGAATGGTTCCTTCGCGGACGATATGGGACCGGGGCCGCCGTGGCCGAACAGGTGCCGGGCAGAGTCTTCCATGAGAGACCAGACGGGTAGATCAGCAGACATGTACGAGATCGCCCATCGGGTGCTGCTGCTACGTACCGATCCACCTAGGGATGTCGTGGTCACGATCGGTGTGCCTTACGAGGAGCCGACGGGCGAGTGGTCGTGCCCCTACCGGATCGACGGGCTCGACGGGTGGGAGCACGAGCGGAAGGTCACCGGGTTCGACTCGCTGGAGGCGGTCGACCTGGCGATGGTCATGGTGCGGGCGGCGCTGGCCGGCTCGCACGAGGCCAGGGAGGGTCTGCTGAGCTGGGACGAGATGCCGTCGGGACAGCGGGCGCGAACGGTCTACGTGACCATCGACCCAGCGCAAGATACCGCCTATGTCGCAATGAAACACGAAATTGTGCCAGGAGGGGCGGTTCGGCGGGTCGAAGCGGACGGTGTCCTGCTCGACTACGCGGACTCGGGGGAGCTCCTGGGCCTGGAACTGCTCAACGCCTCCACCGTGCTCCCGCCGGAGCTGCGCCTGTGAGGGGCGGGTGGAGGGCCACGAACACGCCACCGGGATGATCGGCCCCCGTGACCCCTCCTCGCATCGTGGCCACCGACCTTGACGGCACCCTCCTCACCTCCACCGGCACCATCACACCCCGTACCAGGAACGCGCTGCGCTCGGCCCGCGAGGCCGGCGCCGAGATCGTCTTCGTCACCGCCAGGGCCCCGCGCGGCGCCGGCCTGATCGCGGAGCCGGCGGGCGTCACGGGCACCGCGATCTGCAGCAACGGCGCCATCGTCTATGACCTGGCCACCGACGAGATCGTGCGCAGCCACCCGCTCGAACCCGCCGCGGCCAGGGAGGTCGCCGCCCTGCTCGCCGCGGCCCTGCCCGGGATCGGCCTGGCCGCCGAGACCGGCCGGAACGTGCTCGCCGAACCCGCCTACACCCGGCGGGTCAGCAGCGACCTGGCCTTCTACCGCGAGGTGAGCTCCGTCTTCGAGGCGGGCGAGCCCATCGTCAAGCTGCTGGTCCTGTCGAACGGGCACACGGCGGACGAGATGTTCACGGCCGCGGTGGCGGCGATCGAGGGGCAGACCGAGGTCACGCACTCCGGAGTCGACGGGATGCTGGAGATCAGCGCGCCCGGGGTGATCAAGGCGGGCGCGCTCGACTGGCTCTGCCAGGAAAGGGGGGTGACACCGGCGGAGGTGGTGGCCTTCGGCGACATGCCCAACGATGTGGCCGTGCTCGCCTTCGCGGGCGCGGGCTACGCCATGGCCAACGCCCACCACCTGGTGCTGGCGGCGACCGAGCACCGGACGCTCTCCAACGACGAGGACGGCGTGGCGGTGGTGCTGGAGCGTCTCTTCGGCTGAACCGTGGTGCCCGCCCGCCGAAGGAGGGCGGGCACGTACGGCCTCACGCGTCGTCGTCCGACACGCGCGAGGTGTCCTTGCACGTGCTGGGTGACTTGCTGAGCACCGGCAGCAGGCCGCCGCAGGTGCTGACGGGCAACGACACGGGCTCGACGATCTCGTCGTTGAAGATCGTCACGTTGCCGATGAGCGGGGCCGGACCCGGCGGCGCGGCGGGCTCGGCGGGTTCGGCCGGCTCAGGGGCCTCGGGGGGTTCAGGGGGCCCGGTGACGGCGTGTGCGGCGGCGCAGTGGAACAACGCGGCCGCGATCACGGCCAGCACCGTGGCCCCTCTCGCCCGCATCAGAAACCCCGGTCCCAGCGCGGCGGCGCTCCTCTCCGGCGATCCAGCGGGGTCAGGCGGCGGCGGCCCGTTCCGGATGCAGGTTCGCCGGCTGCTCGCTGCGGCCGGTGCCCTGGACGGGCCGGCCACCAGCCATGATCCGGTCGATGAGCGCCAGGGCCAGTGCCGAGACCACGAAGGTCAGGTGGATGAGTGTTTTCCATATCAACTCTCTGTCGGTGACGGCCGGTCGGGAGGCGTTGATGAAGATCTGGAGCAGGTGGATGGACGAGATGCCGATGATCGCCATGGCCAGCTTGACCTTGAGCACGTTGGCGTTGACGTGCGAAAGCCACTGGGGCTGGTCGGGATGCCCCTGGATGCGCAGCCGCGAGACGAACGTCTCGTAGCCGCCGATGATGACCATGATGAGCAGGTTGGAGATCATCACCACGTCCACCAGGCCGAGGACGATCAGCATGACCGTGGTCTCCGCCGGCGTGCCGCCGAACCCGAGCTGGACCAGGTGCAGCAACTCGACCATGAACCGCCACACGTAGACCACCTGGGCGACGATCAGCCCCAGGTAGAGCGGTGCCTGGATCCACCGGCTGAGGAACATGACGTAGCCGACACGCCCTTGCATCCTCCGTGGCCCGGCCGGCGTGTCGGCCACGGGGAGGTGTGCCAGCCGCACTAGGACGTCAGGACGTTGACGTGCTGGATCCAGGCCTCCACGTCCACGAGCGGCGGCTCGCCCGTGAGGGTGTCGAGGGTGATCGGTGGCGTGATGGCGGCCAGCGCCAGCAGGGCGATGGCGGTCAGGACGCGAGTCTTCAACGGGACTCCTTGCTGCTGCTTTCGGGGGACCTTCGTTGCGCTGTCGTGAACCGGGGGGCGGGCGGCGCGGCCACGCCGCCCGCGTGCGGGGGAGGGGTCAGGACTGCCGGCCGGTGGTGCCGGAGGAGGGCTGCCGGCTCAGGGCTGCAGGCAGCTCATGCCGGGCACCTCGGTCGGAACGCCCGGGCTGGCCGGATCGACGACCCCGCTCACGTCGGGCGCGGAGCTCGCCAGGCAGGTGATGACGCCGACGGGGTCCAGCACGGCGTGCGCGGCGGGGGCGGTGATCAGGATCAGTCCACCGGCGACGATCGCGGCGGCGGCGATCCGGCGGGGGATGGAACGCATGAAACCTCCTGGGTAATGGTAAAGAACGACCCACGACTAGCTACCCAGAGTAGTTGTCGCGTAACACTCTGTTGCCGGAAAAGATTCGGCGGTCCGCCGCCGTCCCTCGCCGGGTCTCAGGACTGCTGTCTGTCCTGCGCGGCCATCACGTCGTCGGCGTGCTCGAAGGCCCACTCGCCGAAGACGCCGATCGGGTGCAGGAGGGTGCGGCCCAGGTCGGTCAGCTCGTACTCGACGCGGGGCGGTGCCTCCGCGTACGTGCGGCGTGTCACCAGTCCGTTGAACTGCAGGCGGCGCAGCGTCTCCGTGAGCACCTTGGGGCTGATGCCGCCGATCTCCTCCCGCAACTGCCCGGGCCGGCGCGGGCCGTGGCGCAGCGACCAGACGACGACCGCGTTCCAGGTGTTGGAGATCAGGTCGAAGGCGAGCCTGGCCTGGCAGTCGGCGAGGAACAACGGGGGCCTCCGTTAGGCACCGAATGGTGTGGGACGGGATTTCTACCGTGTCCATGACAGTAATCCACCCGCGCGAAGACGGAGGACGGACATGCGCATCGGGATCTTGGGCGCCGGCGGGATGGCGGACGCACTGGGCACGCAGTGGGCCAGGGCGGGCCACGAGGTGCTGATCAGCGGCCGGGACCTGGCCAGGACCACCGCACAGGCGGTGAAGATGACCGCCCAGGCCGCGGCGGCGAACGCCTGGGACGACACGGCGGCCGCACAGGCGGCCCGGGGCGGCGCACGGGATGAGCCGGCGGAGGCGCGGGCAGAGCAGGTCGGGGTGCGGGGCGGGACCTGGGTGGAGGCGGCCGAGTTCGGGGAGGTCGTGATGGTGGCCGTCCGGCAGGCCGGGGTCGCCGACGTGCTGCGGGCCGCCGGCGCGGCGACGCGTGGCAAGCCCGTGATCGACGTGAGCAACTCCGAGGGGCCCGGTGTCTATGACCCCACCCGGCCCCTGGCCGGGTTGATCCGCGAGCTCACCGGAGGTCACGTGGTGAAGGCGTTCAACCTGTGTCACGTGGACGTGTGGCGGATGACGCCGCCGGTGTTCGACGGCCGTCCGCTGGCGGTGCCGCTGTGCGGCGACGACCCGGCCGCCCTGTCAGCCGTCGGTACGCTGGTCACCGACCTCGGGTGCACCCCCGTGCACGGCGGCGGGCTCGACCGGGCGATGCTGCTGGAGGCGACGGCGGCCTTCATGATCGGCCTGTGGTTCGGTGGCGCCGACGCCCAGGCCGTCCTGCCGCCCCTGGCCCGATCGGGGGCGCACGACCCGATGTGAGTCTGCCGGGTCCCGGTCCACCGGGGTAGGCACCGGCCCCGGCGTGCGCCTCCCGGATTAGGCGGGTGGCGCCGGGCGTACGACCCGCGGGGTAGCGGGGATGACGACGGCCAGTGGATGCCGTCCGCGGGCCACGGCAAGATCCTGGAGTCCTTCCCCCGAGATCGAAGGAGATGTCCAGTGGTAAGCCAGGTCGCCGGGCGCAGCGGGTACATGACCGCGTTCAAGGCCGTCACCGTGCTCAACGCGGTGTCCGTGCTCCTCCAGGCCGTCACGGCCGGGCAGATGATGAGCGGGGGAGGAGCCGGGCCGCACGGCATCGGGGCGGGTGCCGTGCACGTGCTCGGCCTGGTGCTCGTCGTGGTCGCCGTGCTCATGTGGCGGCCCGGACGCGGCGCCGGCTGGCCGGCCCTGGCCAGTCTGGCGGTGCTGCTGCTCGGCTTCGTCCAGTCCGCTATCGGCGGCTCCGGGGTGGTGGCCGTGCACGTGCCGCTCGGGATGGCGATCTTCGGGCTCAGCGTGTGGCTCCTCGTCTGGTCCTGGCGCCGCTGACCCACGGGCGCCCGCCGCGGCCCGGGTGGAGGGCTATGACGGGTGCCTGGCCAGGTGGTCGGCGTGGCGGATGGGGTCGGGGAGGCGGTAGCGGGAGGTCAGGCGCAGCACCTGCGCCGCGGCGGTGTCCAGGGAGATGCGGTGGCCTTGGGAGACGTACACCGGCTTGACGTGGGGTCGGGTGCGCAGCGCCCGACCGACCGTGGCGCCCCCGTGCACGATCGGCGTCCAGTCGCCGCGCTCCGGCCCCGGCGTCTCATGCGTGCCGACGAACGGCGTCTTGCCCACCCCCAGCGCCGGCAGCCCGGTCAGTACGCCCAGGTGGCACGCCAGGCCGAACCCGCGCGGGTGCGCCAGCCCGTACCCGTCGCAGACCAGCAGGTCGGGCGTCACCGTGAGCCGTTCGAGCGCCTCCACCAGCGCGGGCAGCTCGCGGAAGGCGAACAGGCCCGGCACGTACGGGAACGCCGCCCGCCCGTGCGCCACCACCTGCTCCACCGGCTCCAGCGTGTCCCCGTCGAGCACCACCACGGCGGCCGTCAGCGAGTCGTCGCCGTGGTAGTGCACGTCCAGGCCCGCCACCAGCGTGAAGGTGCCGGGCCCGGTCAGCTCGACGCGTCCGCGGAGCCGGTCCTGGACGGCCTCCGCCTCGGCGACATCGGTGGGCCAGGGGTGAAGTCGTTCAACATGCACGGGGCTACGGTATGTCCCTTTCATGGAGGATGCTCACAGCGTCCGGCGGGGGGCGGGGCTCTGTAATGTCAGGGCTCATGAGTGAGGTCCTCGTGGTCGCCGGTCCCGGCGTCGTCGCCGATCCCGGGCTGCTGGCCGAGGTGGCCGAGCGGGAGTTCGCCGCGCTCGGCGTGCGCGGAGAGCTCGTGCACGCCCGCGACCCGGCCCACCTGCGGTCCCTGGTCATCGGCGGGACGGTCGTGCTCCCGGGTCCCTCGGCCGAGGCGCGCGACCTCATCGGGCGGCCGCTCGGGCCGGTGGTCTGGGTGGACATCGAGCGCGCCGACGGGGTGACGACCGGGGAAGGGGCCACCCACCTGCACGGTCGCGGCGTCGGCGGGCTGGCCTGGGGCATCCGGCACGCCGTGCACCGGACGCGGCACCCGTCCCGGCGCGTGTCGTACGGGCCGTCGCCGGAGCAATGGGGCGATCTGTACGTGCCGGCGGGCGCGGCGCACGCACCCGTCGTGGCGCTGGTCCACGGCGGCTACTGGCGCTCGATCTGGGCGGCCGACATCATGGAGCCGCTCTGCGCCGACCTGCTCGGCCGCGGCCTGGCGGTGTGGAACCTCGAATACCGCCGCCCCGACCTGCACGGCTGGCACGCGACCACCACCGACGTGGCCGCCGGCCTGGCCGCCCTCGCCACACCGGCCCTCCAGGACGCGGCCACCGGTGGAGAAGCGGCCCCTGGCGGGGGAGCGGGTGCCTTCGGCGGGGACTCCCCACTGGACCTGCGCCGGGTCGTCGTCGCCGGGCACTCGGCCGGGGCGCAGCTCGCGTTGCGGGCGGTGGCCGACGGGGCGCGGGTGGCGCTGGCCGTGTCGCTGGCGGGCGTGCTCGATCTCGTCGAGGGCGACCGCCGATGGGTCAGCTCCGGCGCCGTCGCCGCCGCCCTCGGCCGCCGCTCCACACAGGAGGCCGACCCGGGCGAGGAGACCGCCGGGGTGTACGCCGGCGCGTCGCCGCTGCTCCGGTTGCCGCTCGGGCGTCGCCAGCTCATCGTGCAGGGTGCCGCCGACGACCTGGACCTGGTCGACTTCAGCCGCCGTTACGCGAGAGCGGCGCAGGAGGCCGGTGATGACGCGGAATATCTGGAGATGCCCGGTGACCACTTCGCCGTCATCACCCCCTCCGCCCCGATCTGGCAGGCCACGGCTCGGGCCATCACCGCCGCCCTGACGTAGTGGACTTCGCGCCCGCCCCGCCGTACCAATGGAAGAATGGAGGTCACGATCGTCGGCGCGGGCCTGGTCGGCTGCCTGCTCGCCTGCTTCCTGGCCCGCCGCGGCCACCGCGTCACCCTGTACGAACGCCGCCCCGACCCCCGCGAGCAGGGCCCCGACCGCGGCAGATCGATCAACCTGGCCATCTCCGAGCGCGGCATCGACGCCCTGCGCCGCCTCGGCCTTGACACCAAGGTGCTGCGGGCCGCCCTCCCCATGCCGGGCCGGATGATGCACGCCCCCGACGGCACCCTGACCTTCCAGCCGTACAGTGCCGACCGCCGCCACGCGATCAACTCCATCGGCCGCGCCGAGCTCAACAGGGAGCTGCTGGACGCCGCGACGGCGCTTCCCGGCGTCGAGGTGCTGTTCGGGCACCGGCTGACCGCGCTGGACGAGCGCACCGGGCGGCTGGAGTTCGCGGGCGGGCGGGAGCGTACCGCCCAGGTGGTGATCGGGGCGGACGGCGCGTACAGCGCGGTCAGGGCCAGGCTGCAGCAACTGCCCGGGGTGAGCTTCAGCCAGGACTACCTGGACTACGGCTACAAGGAGCTGTCGATCGCACCCCGGAACGGCCGCTTCGCCATGGATCCCGGGGCGCTGCACATCTGGCCGCGCGGCCGTTCCATGATGATCGCCCTGCCGAACGCCGACCGCTCCTTCACCTGCACCCTGTTCTGGCCGCATGAGAGCCTGGCCGCGCTGGACAGCCCACGGCGGATCGAGGACTACTTCGCCGAGCACTATCCGGACGCGCTCCAGCTCATGCCGGACCTGGTCGCCGCCTACCGCGACAACCCGGTCGGCCATCTGGTCACCATGCGCTGCTCGCCCTGGCACATCACCACCGGGGCCACCACGATCGGGCTCGTCGGCGACGCCGCGCACGCCATCGTGCCCTTCTACGGCCAGGGCGCCAACTGCGGCTTCGAGGACTGCGTCGAGCTGGACCGCTGCCTGGACGAGGCCAAGGACGACTTCCCCAGGGCGCTGGAGCTGTTCGAGCGCCGCAAGGCGGACACCGACGTGATCGCCCGGCTGGCGCTGGACAACTTCGTGGAGATGCGCGACAAGGTCGGCTCCAGGATGTTCCTGGCGGGCAAGCGGGTCGAGCACGCGCTGGAGCGGGTGGTGCCGGGCTACGTCTCCCGCTACGAGCTGATCTCCTTCTCGACCACCCCGTACGCCGAGGTCGAGCGCCGCGTCACCCGCCAGCGCCGGGCCACGGCGGGCGCCGGCGCGGCACTGCTGGCCCTCATGTACGCGGCGCGCCGTGCGGTCCGCCCCCGCCCCCGCGACTGACGCGCCTGTTGGCGACGACCTTGGCGAAGCGGGCGGCCACCTCGCGCCAGATCGGCGTCGAGACCGGCTCGTCGGCCAGCGCCCGAGCGTAGACCTCGTCGGGGTCGAACCCGTCGGCCTGCCACGCGCGGATGCGCTCCGGCACCACCTCGGGATGGAACTGCACGCCCCAGGCCCGCTCGCCCACCCGGAACGCCTGGTAAGGACACCTGCCGGTCTCCGCCAGGTGAACGGCGCCGGCGGGCAGCCTGGTGATCGCGTCCTTGTGGTGCTCGACGGCGGGCACCACCCGGGGCAGGCCCCGGAACAGCGGGTCGCGGGCCGCCTCCGGCCGGATCGTGACCGGGACGCTGCCGTTCTCCGGCGCGCCCACATCGCCGGTCACCTCGCCCCCGGCGACCTCGGCCAGCAACTGCCCGCCCAGGCAGACGCCGAAGAAGGGCACCCCGTCGGCCAGCGCGTGTCCCGCCAGCCGCCGTACGTCGCGCAGCCACGGCGCCCGGTCGTCCTCGCTCGGCAGGTAGCCGCCACCCAGCATGATCAGGGCGCGGTGCGCCAGCCGGTCGGGCAGCGGCGCGCCCTCGTGCGCGAGCACCACGTCCAGCTCCAGCCCGGCCTCCGCCAGCCAGTCACCCAGCCGGCCGGGGCCGCCGCTCTTGCTGTTCTGCACGATCAGGACGTCACCCATCGCAGCCTTTCGCCAGGGTCACAGTAGGTCCGCGGACGATCAGGGCAGCTCCGCGGGTCTCGACAGGTTCGCAGTGGGTCACGGCAGGTTCGCCGCCCTGGCGGTGTGGCGCAGCAGCAGCGCGGTCGTCACCGGGCCGACCCCGCCGGGCACCGGGGTGAGCGCCCCGGCCACGCCCGCGACGGCGTCGAAGTCGACGTCGCCGCTCAGCCCGCCCTCGTCGGTGGGATTGGTGCCGACGTCGATCACCACCGCCCCCGGCGCCACGTGATCGGCGCCGATCAGCCCCGCCCTGCCCACCGCCGCGACCAGCACCTCGGCTCCGGCGGTCACCGAGGCGAGGTCGCGGGTACGCGAGTGGCAGACGGTGACCGTGGCGTGCCGGTCGAGCAGCAGGTGCGCCACCGGCTTGCCGACCACGGTCGAGCGGCCGACCACCACGGCCCGCCGACCGGCCAGCTCCACCTCGTAGTGGTCGAGCAGCGCCAGCACGGCCGCCGCCGTCGCGGGCGGGAACGCGGGCAGCCCGGCCGCCAGCCGGCCGAGCGACAGCGGGTTGGCGCCGTCGACGTCCTTGCGCGGGTCGATGGCCGCGGCCAGCCGCTGCGCCGAGGCGCCCTCGGGCAGCGGCGTCTGCAGCATCACGCCGTGCACCTGGGCGTCGGCGCTGAGCCTGGACAGCGTCTCGCCGATCTGCTCGGCCGTGGCCCGCGGGCCGAGGTCGACCACGTCGCAGTCGATGCCCACGCCGGCCGCGGCCTTGGCGATCGAGCGCACGTACCACAGACTCGCCTCGTCGGCGGTGGCCACCACCACGGCCAGCCGCGGCTGCGGGCCCGCCGCCGCCTCGGTCTCGGTCTGCGCCCTGATGGCGGCGGCCAGGTCCTTGCCGGTCAGAGTCTTCACGGGTTGATCTCCTCGCGTACCTCGGCGGTGACCCTCTCTGCCCTGGCGACGGCCGCGTCCACGCCCGCGACGCGGATGTTCAGCCGTTCGCGTACCGGCTCGCTCCTGATGCCTCCCAGGTTGACCTCGACGTTCACCCTGGCCGTGGTGAGGGCCGCGCGGGCGGCCTCCGCGGCGGCGGCCACGTCGGTGACGACGTTGCGGTTGGCGATCGGCAGCAGCGACTCGCACAGCTCGATCACCCGCGTGGCGGTCTCGACCACCCGGGCGGGCGGCTCGGCCGCCCCCGCCAGCGCCTCGGCGATGGCGGCGCCGCGCTCCTCGCCCTTGGGCAGCCGGTAGGCCGTGGTGACCGCGGTGAACGCGGCCGCGTCCTCCTCGGCCAGCCGCAGTGCCCGGGCCCGCAGCGTGTCGGTCTCGCCGATCACGGCGACGACGGTCTCGGCGTGCGCGGCGTACTTCTCCCCGGTGGTGTAGCGGGCGACCATGCCGAGCAGCGCGGCGGCCTGCGCCGCATGCAGGGCGGCCGTCGCGCCGCCCCCTGGCGCGGGCACCTTGTCGGCCAGTTCGGCCAGGAAATCGACGATCCTCGAGTCGCGCATGCCCGCATTCTGCCAGGCCAGGCGGCGCTCATTCGCGGCGCATCGGCCGCGTGATGTCGTTGGGATCCCTGTCCGGCAGGAACGGCGACGGCTCGGAACCGTACGCCGGCCCCGGGTCGTACGACGGCGAGTAGAGCTCGCGTTCGCGCCCGCCCCGCCACCGGGACGGGAACAGCGAGGTCATCAGCAGTGTCACCCCGATGAACAGCAGCCAGCCCGAGTAGGCCACCGTCTGGAAGCCCACCATGAGGACGCCGGGCAGCCACCCGTCCTCCGGCAGGAGCCGCGTGCCGAGCATCTCCAGCAGCGCCATGAGGCCCAGCGCGGTGAAGCCCAGCCCGCCGAGGAGGGAGGCGATGGGTGACAGGCGCGAACCGGCCAGGAAGGCGAGCACGATCGCCGACACCACGATCACGCCCAGCCCGAGCCAGGAGAACGTGAACGCCGCACCTCGCTGGAACTGGAACTCGCCGACGCCGTAGCACAGCCCGGCGGCGATCAGGGGAGGGATCAGCAGCCCCGCGACCACTCCCAGAACGTGACGGGCAGCATTTGACATGACTCATTCCCCGTTTGTTCGATTAATGCCAACCTACCCCAGTGGGATCCGTCCCCGCGGATGGTCCTGGAATCGGGTCAGGCGCCGGTACGAGCGCCGCCCCTTCGTTCCCGGCACGGCCTCACAGGCCTTTCTGAGAACTCGCTGTGAAGCCCTTTCTGGGTCTTTGCGGCGCTCCCGGCCGGGGGGCATCGTGGGCCGCATGAGATCCGCGATCCTGAAGACCGCACTCAGCGCATTAGTCGTGGTCCTGCTCGGCAGCGTGCCTGCCCAGGCCGCATCCAAGCCCGACACGTTCCCGCTGCCCAACGGGTTCCAGCCGGAGGGGATAGCGATCGGTCCGGGGCCGTTCGCCTACTTCGGTTCCCGGCTGACCGGGGACATCTACCGGGCCGACCTGCGTACCGGGAAGGGGACCGTCTTCAGCGAGGGGCCCGGCACGCCCTCGCTCGGGGTCAAGACGGACGGGCGGCGGCTGTTCGTGGCCGGGGGCACGGGGGGCGACGCCCGGGTGATCGACCTGCGTACCGGGGCGGTGCTCAAGACGTACACGCTGGCCACCGGGACCTCGTTCGTCAACGACGTCATCCTCGTCGGTGACGCCGCCTATTTCACCGACTCCGCCAACCCGGTCCTGTACAAGCTGGAGCTCGGCCGCAAGGGCTCGCTGCCCGCCGAGGCCGTCAAGATCCCGCTCAGCGGCGACATCCAGTACACCACCGGCAACAACGCCAACGGCATCGCCCCCAGCCCGGACCGCCGGTCGTTGCTGGTCGTCCAGTCCAACACCGGCAAGCTGTTCGAGGTCGACCCGTCCTCCGGCGTCGCCACCGAGGTGGACCTGGGCGGCGAGCCGCTGACCAACGGCGACGGCCTGCTGCTGTCCGGCCGCACCCTGTACGCCGTGCAGAACCGGCTGAACACGATCGCCGTGATCGGCCTGGCCCGCGACGGCGGATCAGGCAAGATCGTGCGGCGCCTGACCGACCCCCGGTTCGACGTCCCCACGACGGTCGCCGCCTACGGCCACCGCCTCTACCTGCCCAACGCGCGCTTCACCACCCCGCCGACCCCGGACACCGCCTACTCCGTGGTCGCGATCAAGTCCTGACCCCGGCTCCGCCGCCCCGGCACCCGCGCCGGGGCGGCCCCGCCGGCTCTATGGCGCCGGGCGCAGCGCCGCGAGCCGCTCCTCGAACGGTACGAGCTCCTCCTCGGCCTTGGGACCCGGCTCGCGGCCGCGCAGCAGCCCGGCCAGCTCCTCGGCGGCGCGGGCGATGCGCTCGCCCAGTCCGTCGGTGAAGGCGTCACCCCCGCCGCCCCAGTCCTCCGCCGCCGCGTAGACGGCGGTCGGCACCACGATGGCGCGCAGGTAGGCGAACAGCGGGCGCAACGCGTGCTCCAGCGCCAGCGAGTGCCTGGGCGTGCCGCCGGTGGCGGCCAGCAGGACGGGCCTGCCCGCCAGCGCGGTGTTGTCGATCACGTCGAAGAACGACTTGAACAGGCCGCTGTAGGAGCCGCTGAAGATCGGCGTGACCGCGATGAGGCCGTCGGCCTCCGCCACCGCCTCGATCTCCGCGCGCAGCCTGGCGTTGGGGAAGCCGGTGACGAAGTTGTTGGCGATGTCCACGGCCAGCTCGCGCAGCTCGACCACATGGACGTCCGCCTCCTCCGTCACCCGCCGGGTCACCGCCTCGGTCAGGCGGTCGGCCAGCAGGCGAGTGGCGGAGGGCTGCGTCAGGCCGGCCGTGACGACGACGAGCTTCATGGGCGGGATCTCCTTCCGCGGTTCGTACGTGGTCAGGCGCTCACGGACCCGGCCGCGAGCAGCGAGGCGTGGGTCGGCGCGCCGGGCACCTCGGCCGGCCGGTCCTTGGCGAACTCCTCCCGCAGCACCGGCACGACCTCCTCACCGAGCAGGTCGAGCTGCTCCAGCACGGTCTTGAGCGGCAGCCCCGCGTGGTCCATCAGGAAGAGCTGGCGCTGGTAGTCGCCGAAGTACTCGCGGAACTCGAGGGTCCGGTCGATGACCTGCTGCGGGCTGCCCACGGTGAGCGGGGTCTCCGCGGTGAACTCCTCCAGGGAGGGGCCGTGGCCGTACACGGGGGCGTTGTCGAAGTACGGACGGAACTCGCGTACCGCGTCCTGGGAGTTCTTCCGCATGAACACCTGCCCGCCGAGGCCCACGATGGCCTGCTCGGGCGTGCCGTGGCCGTAGTGCGCGAAGCGCTGCCGGTAGAGGCTGATCAGGCGCATGAAGTGCTCCTTCGGCCAGAAGATGTTGTTGGCGAAGAAGCCGTCACCGTAGTAGGCGGCCTGCTCGGCGATCTCCGGGCTGCGGATGGAGCCGTGCCAGACGAACGGCGGCACCCCGTCCAGCGGGCGCGGCGTCGAGGTGAACCCCTGCAGCGGCGTGCGGAAGCGGCCCTCCCAGTCGACGACGTCCTCGCGCCACAGCCGGTGCAGCAGCGCGTAGTTCTCGATGGCGAGCGGGACGCCCTGCCTGATGTCCTGGCCGAACCAGGGATAGACCGGCCCGGTGTTGCCCCGGCCCAGCATGACGTCCACCCGGCCGTCGGCCAGGTGCTGCAGCATGGCGAAGTCCTCGGCGATCTTCACCGGGTCGCTGGTGGTGATGAGCGTGGTGGCGGTGGACAGCGTCAGCCGCTCGGTCCTGGCCGCGATGTAGCCGAGCAGGGTGGTCGGCGAGGACGGCACGAACGGCGGGTTGTGATGCTCGCCCGTGGCGAACACGTCCAGCCCGACCTCTTCGGCCTTGAGCGCGATGGCCACCATCGCCTTGATCCGCTCGTGCTCGGTCGGCGTCCTGCCCGTGGTGGGGTCCGTCGTGACGTCGCCCACACTGAAGATCCCGAACTGCACTTTAGTCACCATCCATGACTGTTGAATCTTTGACGGCTACCGTAGCGCCAGCGCGTACCCGGTTATTCCATCATGGTCAGCTCCGGTGGGCCCGGGCCCGGAACGCCGCCGCCTTGGCCCGGTTGCCGCACCCGCGCATGTCGCACCAGCGTCGCGTGCGCCGGTGCGAGGTGTCGAGGTAGAGCCGGGTGCAGGGGTCCGCCTCGCACTCCCTGATCAGCGCGGCCCGCGGGCCGCCGAGCAGCTCCGCGGCGGCCCGCGCGGCGCTGGAGAGCGCGGCCCGCACGTCGCCGCCGCGCTCCAGCCCTTCCTCGCCGAGCAGGACGCTCGCGAGTGGGCGCCGGGCGGCCTCGTTGAGCAGGTGCCGGTCGGCCGCCTCGAACGCCGACCCGGTGCGGGCCGCCGAGGCCAGCCGGTAGATCGCCTCGCGTAGCGCCACCGCCTCGGCGAGGTCGTCGTCGCCGGCGGCGGGCGGCGCGTCGAGGAGCTCGGCGGCGACCGTCCAGCGGGCCAGGTCCTCCGGGGTGGCCAGCATGTCGAAGCGCGCGCCCCGCCGGTGGCCGACGGTCCCGGCCAGGTCGAGCCCGAGGTTCCCGCTGACGAAGATGAAGTCCACGAGCCCACGGTAACCGGATTGACAAGTTACTTGGGGCACCGCCAAGGTAAGTAACCGCCAAATCAGGTTATTTCGTGAAATGGGGGCTTTCGTGGCCATCTCCAGCGTCGATAGCGGCATCCACCGGCGCGGGCCCCAGCACCGCTGGGTCGTCCTGGCCGTGGGCGTCGGGGCGCAGGGCAGCTTCTCGGCGATGTTCTCCGGCATTCCGGTCACCGGGATCGCGATGCGCTCCGGCTACCACCTGTCCACCGGCACGCTCGGCCTGGTGCTGGCCTGCCTGGGGCTGGGCGTGGCCGCCTCGGACATCGTCTGGGGACTGCTCACGGACCGGTACGGCGACCGGCGCATCCTGCTCACCGGCCTGACCGCCACCGGCGCCCTCCTGGCCCTGATGGCCACGGCCGTCACCCCGGCCGACGGCGCCGGGGTCGCGCTGCTGGCCATGTGCCTGCTGCTCGCCGGGGCCCTGGGCGGCAGCGTCAACGGGGCCTCCGGCCGGGCGATCCTGACCTGGTTCGCCGACGGGGAACGCGGCCTGGCCATGAGCATCCGCCAGACGGCCATCCCGGCGGGCGGCGCGGTCGGCGTCGCCCTGCTGCCCTGGCTCGCCGACACGTACGGCTTCCGCGCGGTCTACGCGGCCCCCGCCGCCTTCTGCCTGCTGGCCGCGGCGGCAACCTGGCGCTGGCTGCACGAGCCCCCGCCCCGCCCCCGGTCGCCCGAGCCGGCATCGCCACGCGTCGCGCCGGGGAACACGCGCTCCCCGTTGCGGCGCTGGGACGTCTGGCGGCTGGCCCTGTCCAGCGCCCTGCTGACCGTCCCCCAGTTCGCCGTCCTGTCCTTCACCGCCATCTTCCTGCACGACGTGAAAGGCGGGCACACGGCCCTGGCCAGCGTCACGGTCCTGATCGCCCAGGTCGGCGGCGGGGCGGCCCGCATCTGGACCGGGAGGCGCACCGACCGGGGCGGCGACCGCCGCACCCACCTGCGCGCCATCGGCGTGCTCACCGGGGTCGCCATGGCGGCCGCGGCCGTGCTCACCGGTGCTCCCACCCCGATCACGGTCGCCGCCCTCGCGCTCGGCGGCCTGCTGGCCAACTCCTGGCACGGGGTCGCGTACACGGAGATCGCCGAGATGGCGGGCCCGGGCCGGGCCGGCACCGCGCTGGGCCTGCTCGGTACCACGCTCTTCGGCGTCGGCTGCCTCACCCCGCTGCTCATCCCGATCGCACTGGCGCTCACCTCCTGGCAGGCGGTGTGGGCACTCACCGCGGCCGCGTCACTGCTGGCCGTGCCGCTGTCCCCCCGGCCGCTCAGAGCCCGTTGACGCCGGCGGGCCCGAAGACCCACTTGGGCGCGCCCGCCCGGCTCCGAAGAGGATCACTCATGTGCGCTCGCCCCGATCGTCTCCAGGAGCTCCCCGTCCAGGGGATAGGGCCGCTCGGCGGGCAGCAACGCGCTCACGTCCGCCTGGCGGCGGACCGCCGTGTGCAACTCGCGCACCCGGTCCGTGACGTCGGTGATCCCGAGGGTCCAGTCCTCGACGTAACGCGGGACCGCCTCCCCGGACAGCCCGATCTGGATCGACCGGTGCGGCAGCGCCTCGTGCCGCACCCCGCGCTCCGGGTCCCACTGAATGCGGACCGGGCTGCGGTGCAGCCGCTCGGCCCACCCCGGGCGCCGGTCGTCATGGCTCAGGCACGAGTGCGCGAGCGCCCACGCGAACCCCTCCCGGCTCAGCTCGATCGCCAGCACCCTCTCCTGCCCGGGCTTGGTCGCGTAGCCGCACCGGTACATCATCCACAGGAACGACGGCTTGATCCACGTCATCCGCTCCCGCTTGAACGGCGGTACGAAGCGCCGCGCGGCGACGGCGGGCGCCGCGATGGCGGCGTGGTAGGCCTGGTAGACGGTGATCGACCGCTCGGTGTAGGTGGCTCGGATCTGCCGGTAGGGCACGTTCATGCCGACCAGCCTGGCGAGGGGCCCGACCGGGCGGCAACCGGTTTACCGCCGGGTCCGGCTCAGGCTCGTGCCAGGTCCCGGATGGCGGCGGCCAGGCGGGCGGCGGCGGGCTGCGGGATCGCCAGGCCGCGGGTGGAGATGCCGACGGCCCACTGCGTGCCGGGCACGACGGCGCCCATGCACGCCACCTCCTCCCTGAACTGCCCGTGCTCCTCCACCATCTGCCCCGGCCGCAGGCCCGACAGCTCCTCCTCGACGTCCTCCACGCTCGCCGGGGTGGAGGAGGTGAAGCGGCGCAGCCCGTACCCGGTCAGGACGCCGCGCCGGGCGCGGGACGGGAGCGACAGCAGCAGCGCCTTGCCGAGCGCGGTCGCGTGCGGCGCCGTCTCCAGGCCCGCCTGCAGATCCTCCAGGTACGGCGAGCGCGGCCCCTCGGCCACGTCCAGCACGACCAGTCGCCCGTCGGCGAGTTGCGCCAGGTAAGCCGTGTGCCCGGAAGTCTCGGCCAGGTGCCGCAGCACCACGGAGGCGCGCGGCGGGCGCTCGAACGCCTCCAGCATCTCGTGGTACCGCTCGGCCACCTGCGAGCCGAGCAGATAGTCCCCGTCGGGCCGCCGGTGCAGGTAGCCCTCATAACACAGGGTGCGGACCAGATGGTACGAGGTCGAGAGGTTCAGGCCGCAGCGGCGGGCGATGACCTTGACCGACAGCGGCCGGTCGGCCCGCGCGACCTCCTCCAGCACGCGGAGCGCGCGGGAGACGCTGCGGATCAGATCGCTGGGTGGTTCGCCGGTCATCACCCAAGAATGTACGCGAGGTCAGCCTTCGTGACCTTACGTGAAGGGAGGTTCATGATGTGAAATCCGGCCGCCGAGATGATCTGTTCAAGGCGGCACACCCGTCCGACGATGAGGGCATGCCGGAGATACCGCAGTGGGCAAGTGAGGCACTGTCCGGGGTCTATGACCCGTGCTGCCGGGAGAAGGGCATCTCGGTCGTCGAGATGGGGCTGATCAGATCGGTGGAGGTGACCGGGGAGAAGGCCCGGGTGGAGCTGCTGCTGACGTCGGGCTGGTGCCCGTTCGCCGCCAGGGTGCTCACCGAGGTACGCGACCGGATCGAGGAGCAGCCGGGCATCCGGGAGGCGGAGGTCGAGGTCGTCTGGGACGAGGCGTGGACGGTGGACCGCCTGTCCCCGAGAGCGGCCCGCATGCTGCGTTTCCTGCCCGCCCCCGCGCAGGTGCCCGACCGGGAGGCCTATATCAGGGAGGAACTCCGATGATCGACGACATGTTCGTGTTCGACAGCGTGGCCCACGTCTTCAACTTCGAGGCCAAGAACGCCCTCGGGCCGGCGGGCCGGATGTTCTCCAACCACCTGTACGCCTTCCACACCACCCTCACCCCGGAGGGCGAGACCAAGCTGCCGCCCGAGGAGTTTCTGCGGCAGTGGACGATCGACGACATCCATCGCATGGTCTTCGAGGAGTCCGGCACCGACATGCTGGTCGCGATGCCGCTGCCGCTCACCGACCTCTACCACGACGGCCTGTCGCCGTGGACGGAGTGCGCCGAGCTGGCCGCCCGCGACCCCGACCGCACGATCTTCTGGGGCACGGTCAACCCGCTCGAAGGCCGCAAGGCGCTCGACCTCATGGAACGCCAGGTGGGGGAGTTCAACGCGCGCGCCTTCAAGCTCTACAACGTGCGCTACGACTACGGCTCGCCCTACCCGTGGCGCATGGACGACCCGCGGGTGGCCTTCCCCATCTTCGAGAAGGCCCGCGACCTGGGCATCAACCTGATCGGCGTGCACAAGGGCGTGCCGCTCGGACCGCAGCCGATCGAGCACACCCAGACGTGGGACATGGACGGGGCCGCCGCCGGCTTCCCCGACATCAACTTCGTCATCTTCCACGTCGGCCTGCCGTTCCTGGACGAGACCTGCTGGCAGCTCATCCGCTACCCCAACCTGTACGCCGACCTCGCCGCCACGATCAACTTCATCGTCCGGGCGCCCCGGATGTTCGCCGAGATCATCGGCAAGCTGCTCTTCTGGTGCGGCGAAGACAAGATCATCTATGGCTCGGAGGCGCCGATCTTCCACCCGCAGTGGGCGCTGCGCGCGTTCAGAGACTTCCAGATCCCGCAGGACCTGTGCGACGGCTACGGCTACCCGCAGCTCACCGACCAGGCCAAACGCAAGATCCTGGGCGAGAACCTGCTACGCCTGCACGGACTTGCCGCTCCGGTGCGCGGCCTGTAGCAACCCGATGGCCCCCGCACCCGGGCGGCGTCGTATCCCACGCCGCCCGGCCCGGCCGGCACCAGCAGCGCTCCACAAGTGCGTCCCTGACGCCGCAGAGGCCCGGCACGAACAGAGCCCCGGCCGGGGAGCCGGGGCTGTGGAGGGGTGGAGCTGGTGGACGATACTGGGATTGAACCAGTGACCTCTTCCGTGTCAGGGAAGCGCTCTCCCGCTGAGCTAATCGTCCTTGCAGAGGTGGCGACGGGATTTGAACCCGTGTGGACGGCTTTGCAGGCCGCTGCCTCGCCTCTCGGCCACGCCACCGAGCCGGAAGCTCCGAGCGGAAGACGGGATTCGAACCCGCGACCCTCACCTTGGCAAGGTGATGCTCTACCACTGAGCCACTTCCGCGTCCGCCCCAACGGTGCTGGGCGACGAGAGAACTCTAGCGAATCCTGGCCCAGTCCCCAAACTGAAATACGCCCGCCCAGGTCAGGTGTGGCCGCCGTTGACGGTGATGCGCTCCCCGGTGACGAACGCGCCGCCCTCCGAGGCGAGGAACGACACCGCCGCCGCCACGTCCTCGGGCGTGCCCATCCGGCCCAGCGGCACCTCCCCCAGGTAATCGCTCCGGTCGAGGCCGTCGTGCCGCTCCACCGGGATCCAGCCGGGGGCGACGACGTTGACCGTGACGCCGTACGGGCCCAGCTCCCGCGCCCACGCCCGCGCCAGCGCGTGCTGGGCGCCCTTGGCCGCGATGTACGCGGACATGCCCGGCAGCTTGCGGTCCACGATGTCGGAGCCGATGTGCACGACCCGCCCGCCGCCGCGCTCGCGCATGCCCGGCAGCACCGCCCGCACCAGCAGCGTCGGGCTCTTGACGAAGAAGCGGAGCTGGTCGAGCTGGGCCTCCCAGGTGAGGTCGGGCAGCGGGATCGACGGCTGGGGGCCGGTCGCGTTGAGCACCAGCACCGTCACCATCCCCAGCCGCTCGCCGACGGCGGTCACCAGGCCCGTCACCTCGGCCTCGTCGGTGACGTCGGCGGCGAACGACTCGGCGCGCCCGCCCGCCGCCCGGATGGCGTCCACCACCCGGGCCGCCCCGGCGGCGTCACTGCGGTAGTTGACGGCGACGGCCAGCCCGTCCGCCGCCAGCCTGAGCGCGACGGCGGCCCCGAGACCGCGCGAGGCCCCCGTCACAAGGGCAACTGTCATGAGCCACGACTCTAGCCACCGCCACGCCGACCAGACCAGGGCCTCCCTCACATATCCCTGCATCCGGGTTCAGCTCGCGTTCGGTAAGGGGACGCGTGCCGCATCCAGCCCCGGGTAGGGCCCTGACGTGGGGGAAAACGATGTGATCGACGTGCTGGTGGCCCAGCACGGCCGGATCAGGGAGCTGTTCGACGAGGTGGAGCAGGCGCCGCCGGACAAGGTGGAAGCGGCGTTCGAGCGGTTGACGCGGATGCTGTCGGTGCATGAGACGGCCGAGGAGGAGATCGTCCACCCGTACGCGCGCTGGAAGCTCGGCGACGGCGAGAGCGTGGTCGGCGAGCGGCTGAGCGAGGAGAACCGCGCCAAGCGGCTCCTGCTGGGCCTGCACCGGGCGGGGGTGGACCACCCGGAGTTCCGGGACCGCCTCGCCGAGTTGCGCACCGCCGTGGCGGAGCACGCGCTCAACGAGGA
Source organism: Nonomuraea sp. B12E4 (assembly GCF_039871825.1). Classification (NCBI taxonomy): domain Bacteria; kingdom Bacillati; phylum Actinomycetota; class Actinomycetes; order Streptosporangiales; family Streptosporangiaceae; genus Nonomuraea; species Nonomuraea sp. B12E4. Next base: position 313,652 of record NZ_JBDPME010000005.1, read on the forward strand.
ACGTCACGAGTTCGCCCCGCTGCGCGCGCGCACCTCGGTGACCGAGCGCCGGGCGATGGCGGCGGCGGTGCGGGCGGCCGAGGCGCTCGCGCCGATCCGCCCGCATCCCGGTACGGAGAGCGCCGCCATGAGTGTGCTGCTGGGCACGCCGCTCGCGGTGATGGACCGGGCCCGGGAGGTGATCCGCAAGGCCATCGGGAAGCAGTGACGACCTTTCGTCACCAGCCGAAACGTCGGCGCACTACCGTCGGGAGCATGGAGTACATCGCTCATGACGTGGACATAGCGCCCGTCGCCGCGCTCATCGCGGACCCGACCCGGGCGGCGATGCTCACCGCCCTGCTCGGCGGCCGCCCGCTGGCGGCGGGCGAGCTGGCCAGGCTCGCGGGCGTCAGCGCGGCCACCGCGAGCGCCCATCTGGCCAGGCTGCTCGCTGGCGGGCTGGTCGATGTCGTGAGCCAGGGCCGCCACCGCTACTACCGGCTGGCCGGGCACGAGGTGGCCGAGGTGCTGGAGGTGCTGGCCAGGATGGGCACCCGCCCGCCGGTACGCTCCCTACGCCAGTCGCGCCAGGCCAAGCAACTGGAGGAGGCCCGCACCTGCTACGACCACCTGGCGGGACGGGCCGGGGTGGCCCTGCTGGACCGGCTGACGGAGGGCGGCCACTACGCGGCGCAGGATCTGACGGAGTCGGGGGAGCGGCTGCTGGCCCGGCTGGGCGTGGACGTGGCGGGCGCGCGCCGGGCCAGGAGGCGGTTCGCGCCCGAGTGCCTGGACTGGACGGAGCGCAGGTATCACCTCGGCGGCGCGCTCGGGGCGGCGATCACCGCGGTGCTTCTGGAGCGGGGATGGTACCGGCGCGGGACCATGCCCAGGGCGGTGATCGTCACCGACGAGGGCAGGCGGGGGTTGGCGGAGCTTCTGCCCGGTAAGGAGCTAACATCGCATACGCCGGTTACCTAGCAGCGAGAGAGACATCATGCGCGACAACGGAGTCGTGAACGTCGGCCCGGAGCCCCTGACCTTCGACGACGTCATCAGGGTGGCGAGGCACGGCGCCCCCGTGCAGCTCACCGACGACGCGATGGCCGCCATCTCGGCGGCCCGCCAGCGGGTGGACGAGCTGGCCGAGAGCCTCACGCCCGCCTACGGCATCTCCACCGGTTTCGGGGCGCTGGCCACCCGGCACATCGACCCGGCGCTGCGCGCCCGGCTCCAGCGCTCCCTCGTACGCTCCCACGCGGCGGGCAACGGTCCCGAGGTCGAGACCGAGGTCGTACGCGCGCTGATGCTGCTGCGCCTGCACACGCTGGCCACCGGCCACACCGGCATCAGGCCGACCACGGCCAAGGCCCTGGCGGCGATGATCAGCGCGGAGATCACCCCCGTCGTGCACGAGTACGGCAGCCTCGGCTGCTCGGGCGACCTGGCGCCGCTGGCCCACGTCGCGCTGACGCTGATGGGCGAGGGCGTCGTCCGCGACAAGCCCGGAAACGTCCAGTCGGCCGCCGAGGCGCTCAAGCAGGCCAGGATCGACCCCGTCGAGCTGGCCGCCAAGGAGGGCCTGGCGCTGATCAACGGCACCGACGGCATGCTGGGCATGCTCATCCTGGCCATCGACGACCTCACCAGGCTCGTCAGGACCGCCGACGTGAGCGCCGCGATGAGCGTGGAGGGGCTGCTGGGCACCGACCGGGTGTTCGCTCCGGAACTGCAGGCGCTCCGGCCGCACCCGGGCCAGGCACTGTCCGCCGCCAATATGACGAAAATTCTGCAAAATTCCGGCATCATGGCCAGCCACCGCGACCCCGAGGACTGCGCCCGCGTCCAGGACGCCTACTCCCTGCGCTGCGCCCCCCAGGTCGCCGGCGCAGCCCGCGACACGATCGCCCACGCGGCCACGGTGGCCGGCCGGGAGCTGGCCAGCGCCATCGACAACCCGGCCGTGCTGGCCGACGGCCGGGTGGAGTCCAACGGCAACTTCCACGGCGCGCCCGTCGCCTATGTCCTGGACTTCCTCGCCGTCGTGGCCGCCGACCTCGCCTCGATGTCCGAACGCCGTACCGACCGCTTCCTGGACGTGGCCCGCAACCACGGGCTGCCCGCGTTCCTGGCCGACGACCCCGGCGTGGACTCCGGCCACATGATCGCCCAGTACACCCAGGCCGCCATCGTCTCCGAGCTGAAGCGCCTGGCCGTGCCCGCCAGCGTCGACTCCATCCCCAGCTCGGCCATGCAGGAGGACCACGTGTCCATGGGCTGGTCGGCCGCCCGCAAGCTGCGCAGGTCCGTGGACGGGCTGACCAGGGTGCTGGCCGTCGAGGTGCTCACCGCCGCCCGCGCGCTCGACCTGCGCGCCCCGCTGGAGCCCGCGCCCGCCACGGCGGCCGTGGTCAGGGCGCTGCGCGAGACCGTGCCCGCCCCCGGCCCCGACCGCTTCCTCGCGCCGGAGATCGACGCCGCCGTCCGCCTGGTGGCCGACGGCGGCGTGGTGACGGCGGCGGAGTCCGTCACGGGCTCGCTCGCCTGACGCCAAGGGGCCGGGTTCGCCGCCGCCGGGCTGGGGGTGATGCTGGTGCCGGGGCCCGCGACGGCTCCCGTGCGGCGGGCGTACGCGGCCCTGCCCGAGACACCGCCACCCGCCGCACTGGAGCCGGTCGGAGTGCTGGGAGAATGGAAGGCGTGTACGACGGTTTCGCCCATTTAGGCAACATGCTGGCGACCGGGTTGCGCGACGTGACGTCCGACCTGGCCGCGCTCGACGGCGAGGGCTGGTGGGCGGTCGTCGTGGACTATGAGGGCAAGGTGACGTGCGCCCGGTTCGACCGGGTGCGCCGGGTGCCTCTGCCCGCGGCGGCCGATCCCTGGCACGGGCCGCGTCCCGACCAGTGGCGCAGCTCGCTCGACCGGCCCGCCTACGAGCGCGGCGTGCGGGCGATCCGCGGCCACATCGAGCGGGGCGAGGTCTACCAGGCGAATCTTTGCCGGATTTTGACCGCCCCCGTCCCGCCGGGCGCCGACCCGCTCGCGCTGGCCGGCCGCCTGGCCGCCGGAAACCCGGCACCGTACGCGGCCGTCATCCGGGTTCCCGGGCTGAGCGTGGTGTCGGCCTCGCCGGAGCTCTATCTCTCGCGCGACGGCGACGTCGTGGAGTCCCGGCCCATCAAGGGCACCGGCGCGACCGCGGACGACCTGCTGGAGAAGGACTACGCGGAAAACGTCATGATCGTCGACCTGGTCCGCAACGACCTCGGCAGGGTCGCGGCCGTCGGCTCGGTCGAGGTGCCGTCGCTGTGCGCGGTCGAGGAGCATCCCGGGCTCGTCCACCTCGTCTCCACCGTCCGGGCCCGGCTGGCGCCGGGAGCGGGCTGGCCGGAGTTGTTCGCGGCCACGTTCCCGCCGGGGTCGGTCACGGGCGCACCCAAGTCGTCGGCGCTGCGCATCATCAATGAGCTCGAACCAGCCCCCCGCGGCCCGTACTGTGGGGCCGTGGGCTGGGTAGACGCCGACCGAGGCAGGGCGGCGCTGGCCGTGGGCATCAGAACATTCTGGATCTCGGCAGGCGAGATCCGGTTCGGCACGGGAGCGGGCATCACCTGGGGCAGCGACCCCGGGCGGGAGTGGCTCGAGACCGAGCTCAAGGCAGCCAGGCTCATCGCACTGGCATCCACAGGAGGAACTGAATGAACATCCCGGTCTGGGTCAACGGGGAGCTGATCGACCCCGCGCAGGCCACCGTCTCGGTGTTCGACCATGGCCTGATGGTCGGCGACGGCATCTTCGAGACCATCAAGATCGTGAACGGCGAGTCGTTCGCGCTCACCAGGCACCTCGATCGGCTCACGCTCTCCGCCCAGCGCATGGACTTGCCCGAGCCGGACGTCGAGGCGATCGCCGACGGCATCGCCAAGTGCCTGGCGGCCGCTCCGGCCTGGGCGCTCGGCCGCATCCGGGTCACCTACACCAGCGGGCCGGGCCCGCTCGGCTCCGACCGGGGCGACCAGGGCACCACCTCCGTCGTCATCGTGGACGAGCAGAAGCCGTTCCCGGGGACGGCCGACGTCGCCGTCGTCCCGTGGCCGCGCAACGAGCGCGGCGCGCTGTCCGGGGTCAAGAGCACCTCCTACGGCGACAACGCCAAGGCGCTGCTGCACGCCAAGCGGCGCGGCGGCGGGGAGGCCGTCTTCGGCAACCTGGCGGGCAACCTGTGCGAGGGCACCGGCTCCAACGTCTTCATCGTGCGCGGTGGCCGGCTGATCACGCCGACCCTGGAGTCCGGTTGCCTGGCCGGCGTCACGCGGGCGCTGGTGCTCGAATGGTGCGGCGGCGAGGAGGCCGATGTGCCCCTGTCGGCCCTCTACGAGGCCGAGGAGGCGTTCCTGACCTCGACCACGCGTGACATCCAGCCGATCGCGCGGGTCGACGACACGGAGCTGCCGATCGCGCCCGGCCCGATCACCGCCAAGGCCATGCGCGTCTTCGCCGAGCGCTCCAGCGCCGACCTCAACCCCTGACCCCGCCCCGGCCCCACCCCACCCGGTGGGGCCGCCGCCTTCGGGCATCGCCGCTCCCGGACCTCGCCGGCCGGCACCGGGCGGCCCGTCCCGACGGCCGCCGGGCGCGGGCCGTGGCGAGCCGGTCGTAGGTGAGCGCGCGTCCGGGGGCGCACCGTCGCGGGTGGCGGTGGGGGGTTCCGGGTCGCGTCCGGCTTTCCGGGCCTGACTCTGCGGCGTTACGATTTCGCAAAGGATCGCCTCCGACGCAGGGTGAGCCCAGATGAGTGCTGATGGTGGCATTCCGGCACCGCCGATCTCGACGATGGGCGCGATCGTCACCGTGGAGCGGGTGCTGGCCCGCACCACGGCCCTGGCCGTCCTGCTGCCGATGATCCAGGTCTACGACTCCGGCTGCCTGCTAAACATGGATGTCGTGGCCCGCAACGCCACCGCCCCCAGCGGCCTGGCGCTGCAGCTCGACGCGGCCTTCTCCGGCGAGGAGGCCACTTCCCTGCACATCACGCTGCGCTATCCCGACGGCCGCGAGGTCGCCTCCGACATGGACCGCCACTGCGCGCCGCCGAGCCTGTCGTGGTTCCCCGGAGGGGTACGCGGCGACGCGGCATACACCCTTTACCAGATGCCGCTGTGGCTGTTTCCGCTGCCGCCGCCCGACCACTTCCTGCTCACCGTGGAATGGCCGTGGGCCGGCATCGGGCCGGAGGCGGTGCGGCTCGACGGCGCCGCCATCGCGGGCGCGGCGACGCGGTCGGCACGCTGCTGGCCCACGTGAGCGCGGACCGGCTTCAGTACGACTTCTGGGTCTGCACGTTGAAGTCATCCATCTTGACCTGCCTGGCCGGGTCGGTGAGCGGGTCGTTGATCTCGATGACGTCCAGACCCTTCTGTATGTCGCTGGAGTAGATGTAGCCGTTGTAGTAGTAGGCCGACCAGGACCCGGCGATGCCCATGCCCCCCGGGAACGGCCCGCGCTCGAAGTAGCCGATCTCCTTGGGGTCGGCCGAGTCGGTGAAGTCCCAGATCGACACGCCGCCCTGGTACCACGCCTGGACCATGATGTCCCTGCCCGGCACCGGGATCAGGGAGCCGTTGTGGGCCACGCAGTTCTCGTTCCGCTGCTGCTCCCTGGGGATCTTGAAGTAGCTGCGCCGCTCCAGCCGGTCGTTCACCAGGTCGTAGACGGCGTTCGCGCCCTTGGTGGCGGGCGTGTTCCGGTCGCAGGTGGGCTGGCCGCCGCCGCCCAGCTCGTCGCTGAACACGACCTTGGTGGCGTCGTTGTTGAACGTCGCCGAGTGCCAGATCTGGAAGTTCTCCTTGTCGGTGATCTGCTGCAGCACCTTGGGGTTGACCGGGTCGGAGATGTCGAGCAGCACGCCGTCGCCGAAGCAGGCGGCCGCGGCCAGCTTCTTCTCCGGGTAGGCGGTGATGTCGTGGCAGCCCGAGGCGAGGTCGGAGATCTGGCGATCCGGGAAGATATCCGGCTTCGCCACGATTTTTGCGGACTCAGGTGACTTCAGCGGAATTTCCACGATCTGGATGAGCTCGTGGGGTGGCGGGCAGGTCTCCGAGTCCGGCTCGGGGCCCGGCGAGGAGACGTACACGTACAGGCTGTCACCGGAGGGGACCATCGTGTGCGTGTGCGAGCCGCAGTCGGTGCCGACGGCGCCGACGTACTTCGGGCTCTTCTTGTCGCTGACGTCGAAGATCCGCAGCCCCTCCCAGGACTGCTCTCCGGGGTTCGAGTCGCACCTTTCGCTGCTGCGCGGCTCGTCGATCGACAGGACCAGCAGGTCGCCGTAGATGGTGACGTCGTTCTGCTGCGCCGGGCAGGACACCTGGCTCACGAGGACGGGCTTGGCCGGGTCGCTGATGTCGTAGATCGCGAAGCCGCCGAAGTTGCCGACGTAGGCGTAGTCGCCCTGGAAGGCCAGATCCGTGTTGAGATCGCCCTCCTTGTCGAGCGGGGCGGTCTTCGGCATGGTGGCGACCAGCTTGACGTTGTCGCTGGTCATCACCTCGCCGGAGGGGACGGCGGCCGGCGTGCTGGGCGTGGCGCTGGTCTCCTGCGATCCGGTGGTGGGCGTCGAGGTCCCGGCCGACGGCTGCTGGCCCGACCCGCACGCCGAGACCAGTAACAGGACCGTACACAACAACGCTCCGCGCAACTTGGCAGAGATCAACGCGCATCCCCTTTGTCTCGTAGCTCACTATGGAAGCTATGCCAGCGGGTTCACGCATGCGTACGGTCTTCATCACAGTTGTGATTACATTCTCCCTCGTTGCCTGCTCTGAGCAGCCTGAGGAGATTTCTCCCGTAGGTACGGGGGCACCCGTCCTCGTGCCGGGCAGACCGGGAGACCCGGGCCGCACGGCGGCACCGGGGGAGCGGGTGGGTCGGTCGCCCGAGCCGGCGGTGGCCTCGGACGTGCGCTTCGCGGAGGCCATGATCCCGCACCACCGCCAGGCCCTGGAGATGACCTCGCTGGTCGACGCGCGTACCACCACGGCCTTGATCCGCTCGTTCGCGCGCTCGATCACGGCGGCGCAGACCCCGGAGATCACCACGATGACCGCCTGGCTGGCCGAATTAGGCCGACCGGCCCCCGCCGGGCACGCGCACGAGCGCGCGGCCGGCTACGGCATGGCGTCGGAGGCCGAGCTGAACGCTCTGCGCGCCGTCCGGGGCGCGGCCTTCGACCGGATGTTCCTGCGGCTCATGACGCGGCACCACCAGGGGGCGGTGAAGATGGCGGGCGAGGAGCTCGCGGCCGGCCGTGACCTGCGCATGCGGCTGCTGGCCAAGGATGTCTATTCCGGTCAGAGCATCGAGATCGCCCGCATGGCCGACGCCCTGAAGTCGCTGCCGTCCTGACAGAGCCGGCTCAGGACGGCCAGAGCATGTTGGTCAGCTCGGCGTCCAGGTCCATGTAGTCGGTCTCCCGGCCCGCCGGCACCTTCTCGTAGGTGCGGTGCAGGAACTCGGTGAGCGGGGCCAGCGGCACCTCGAAGAGCGCCTGCCCGAACGGTGATGTGAGGCTGATGTGGAGCGTGCGCTCGCCATCGGCGCGCGCGGGCCAGACCTGTACGTCGCCGTCGCCGACGCGCCGCACGATGCCCACGGTCAGCAGCTCGCGTGCAAAGATCCACTCGACCGGCTCGTCGTTCCCTACGTGGAAGGCCATGCGGATGGCGTACGGGTCGTCGGCTGTGTAACTCAGTCCGGCGAGCAGGGGGACGGTAGTACGGTCGGGGACCACAAGCCGAAGGCCAAGCTCGGCGGAGACGGTGGTGCTGTTCATCGTCAGCCAAACCTTTTCGTCGTAGGTCCCCTCTTCGGGGCTTTCACTGCTCTGACGGACTTCGTCCTGAGCTATGACGCGGAACGAAGAAACCTGTAGGAAAGATTCCGCTCCCGGGGCCTTCTGTAACGCACATCACAGCTGGACATTTAGGCATCTACCAGGCTAAACGGCATCAATCGGGTCGTATTTGCAAGGGTTTTGCGTGTTGTGGATCCTGCCCCGGCGCACCTCGACCATGAACGTTTTCTCCCCAAAAGATCGCGATCGAAGCGTCCCGGAACACGACGATGGTATGACACCCACCCGGTGTGCCGGTGGGCAACCGCCGCGTTTTGCCCGAATCCCTCTGGCTGGGCCCGCCGCGACCCTCCCGCCGGTTTCGCTTCGCCAGCAGGTGCCAGAGTGCGGTATGGTTTTCCCCGTCGGCACCGCAAGGAGCCGGCGGGGCGGGCGATTAGCTCAGCGGGAGAGCGCTTCGTTCACACCGAAGAGGTCACTGGTTCGATCCCAGTATCGCCCACCACATCCCAGGCCGTCTCCCTGTACGGGGAGACGGCCTTTCTGATCGTCAGGGGCGAAATCGGCGAGAAGCCGTCGGATCAGGCGGCCAGTGACGTGTTCCTGTCGTCACGGAAAGTGTTGGATCAATTACTCTTCGCGCAGGATTGGTGCGTCCCGTGGCAAGCGCAGTCGCTTTACCCGAAGGAGCGCCACATGAAGAGAATCCTGCTCGCCCCCGCGATCGCGGCCGGGATCATCGCGATCACCGCCGGTGCCGCCCACGCCTCCCAGTACATCGCCTACGAAGGCCGCGGTTTCACCGGCAGGTCCGTCGTCCTCGACGCCTGCGGGGTGTCCAACATCCCGTTCAACGGGTCGTACAAGTGGTACGGCGACGGGCAGTCCGGCCGCATGTACAACCAGCCCAACGCCCAGGGGGTGGCGCATTTCACGCTTCCCTCCGACCGCAACGCCGAGCAGCGCACGCCGGTCGGCTGGAAGAGCATCTTCATCGTGTGCTGATCCCGGGGCGGGTCTGAGAAGAAGCGGCGGGCGGTCCGGGATCGCGCCGCCGCTCTTTGTTCATGTCACAAAGGTCGCTTATCGCCACGATGGTTGATTTGGGTAACGGTGGTGGTTTATCGACACGGTGGTTGTTTTATAGCTCAACGTCGCATTTCTAGCGCGAAATCCAGCCGCTGCCGTTCCGCCAGGGCGCTGCGGAAGATGGTCGCGCTGACGCTGTCCCACCAGCGTTGCGGGTCCCGTACGGTGAGGACGACCTTGGCGTCGGGATAGTGCTCGGCCAGCTCGCGCCAGTAGGCGGCGGCGGGCCAGTCGAGCGCCGACCGGAAGCCGGTGAACACCGTGTCCCAGTCGCGCGAGCGGCCCTCGCCCACCTCCAGCCACTGCCGGACCCGGTAGGGCTCGGCGATGACCACCGACATGTGATAGCAGGGACCGTACCCCAGTAGTTCGAGCGCCGCCTTCAGCGAGGCGGTGCCCGTGCGGCCGAAGCCCGCGCCGATTCGAGCGGGTCCTGACCTCCCATCCCGACGTGGCCGAGGCGTACGTGGCCGGCGCGCCGGACGAGGCCACCGGCGAGGCCGTGCACGCGTTCGTGGTGCCCGCGCCGGGCCGCACCCCCGACCCCGGCGAGCTGGCCGCCCTGGTGGGCGCCGAGCTCGGCGCGGACAGCGTGCCACGGGCGATCGTGACGGTGCCCGGCGTGCCCGTCGCCACCAGCGGAAAGCCCGACAAGCGCGCCCTGCTGGCCCGCCACCGCCCGGATCTCTGAGACAACTCTGAGAATTGGCCGCCAACACTGATGTTGTCCGTTCAACCACATCGCTGTGACGGAGGCGTCAGTGCCGGACAACCCCCTGGACTACCTGGTGATCGGCGCCGGACCGGCGGGACTGCAGCTGGGGTACTTCCTGCGCAAGACCGGGCGGAACTACCTGATCCTTGAGGCGGGTTCCGCGCCGGGCCAGTTCTTCCGCACCTTCCCGCGCCATCGCACGCTCATCTCGATCAACAAGAAGCACACCGGCTGGGACGACCCCGAGCTCAACCTCCGGATGGACTGGAACTCCCTGCTGCCGGACGACCCCAACCTGCTGTTCACCCGCTACAGCGACCGGTACTTCCCGCACCGGTCGGCCGCATCAGCCAGAGCGACGCCCGGCGCGCCCACGAAGGCCACTACCTCCACCCGGTCGTCCGCCACCACCGCCCCGGCGAGCCCGTGGTCGCCCACCACATCACCGAGAACCTGGAGAACGAGTGGAACTCGCCGGAGGTCCACGTCGAACCCCTGCGGGCCTTGTCGGACCTGTTCTGGTACTGGCTGTCGCGCGGCCCCGAAATGCACCAGGAGCACCTGGAGGCGGGCGAACGCTACGAATCCGTCGCCCGCGTCACCCGCGGCCTGCTCGCCGTGCCCCGGGCGGAGGCCGAGGAACTCGTCCGGCGGTGCGTCGCCCGTACGGTGGGCGACGCCCACGGCGTGGTCAGGCTGCGTGACCTGATGATGCCGCTGTGGGCGGAGTTCTCCTACGAGCTGGTGTTCGCCGAGCCGTGCCCGCGCGCCGCCCGCGACCTGATCGTCGGCAACGCGTCCGACGTCTCGTCCTCGCTCAAGTGCACCAGCCTGCGGCACATGGGGCGCCGCCGCCTGACCCGCTACCTGCTCACCCGCCTGCCCGACGTGCGGGCGCCCGCCGGGGAGCCGGAACGGCGTCACTGAACCCTCCGCGAACGCCCCGGGAAAGGGCTGCTAAGGTGCGGCGGATGAGCGGACGTGGAGTTCTTGTCACCGGCGCGTCGAGAGGGATCGGGCGCGCGATCTCGGTGGCGTTCGCGGCCCAGGGAGACCGGGTCGCCATCCATCATCGGGACTCGGCCAAGGAGGCCGACGGCCTGCTCGGCGAGCTGCCCGGGCAGGGGCACACCGTCGTGCGGGCCGACCTGGCCGACCCCGGCGCGGTGCGCGACATGGTCGAGGCGGCGGCCGGCACGCTGGGCGGGATCGACATCCTGGTGAACAACGCCGGCGTCTTCCTGTCCCACCCCATCACCGAGATGTCCTACGAGGAGTGGCAGCAGGCCTGGCGGCGCACCCTGGACGTCAACCTGGTGGGCGCCGCCAACGCCACCTGGTGCGCGGTCCGGCACATGCCCGAGGGCGGCAGGATCGTCAACGTCTCCTCGCGCGGCGCCTTCCGCGGCGAGCCGGACAGCCCGGCCTACGGGGCCAGCAAGGCGGGCATGAACGCCTTCGGCCAGTCCCTCGCGATCAGCCTCGCCCCGCGCGGGATCGCGGTGGCCACCGTCGCGCCCGGGTTCGTCGAGACCGACATGACCAACGAGCACCTCAAGGCACCCCGGGGCGACGCGATCCGCGCGCAGAGCCCCTTCGGGCGGGTGGCCCGGCCGGAGGAGATCGCGGCCGCCGTCGTGTACCTGGCCTCCCCGGCCGCCGAATGGGCCAGCGGCGCCGTACTCGACCTGAACGGCGCCTCCTACCTCCGCTGATCTTCTGTGGCACCGGTCCTGCGCTGACCGCCGCGGTCAGCGCAGGCGGCGGTCCGGCAGGGCGCCGGGGTCAGCGCAGGCGGCGGTCCAGCAGCAGGGCGCCGCGGCTCGACAGCAGCGTGGCGCACCATCCGCGCAGGTCGGCCGGCTTCGGCCCGCTCACCGCGTCACCCCCGGAGCGATCGCCCCCCGCGAGGTGCCCTTCGAGCAGGTCGGCCCAGTCCAGCAGGGACTCCGCGAGCATCAGCGGCACCCCGCGCCGCTCGTGCACCTCGGCCGCGGCCTCGAAGTGCTCGCTCGCCCGTCGCGGTTCGCCCATCGTCACGCACAGGTGGGCCAGGTAGTGGTGCCCGCAGTGGTGCGCCACCGTCCCGTGCCCGAACGTCTCCCCGTCACCGGCCAGCGAGTCGTAGAGCTGGCGGGCCAGCTCGGCGCGGCCCAGCCGCGAGGCGGCGATGGCCAGGTTGTCCAGCGCCGACCGGAGCGCCATGTTGCGCGGCGGGCTCGCCCCTCCGTCGGCCAGGATGCGCTCCAGCAGCGGCTCGGCCCCCTCGTCGTCCAGCTCGCACAGGTAACGCAGCACCGCGTGCACCGGATCGACCCGGGGCGCCTGGGCGACCAGGCGCAACCGGTCGCGCAGCTCCCACAGCCGCCCCTGCAGCCGCCGGATCTCGGCGATCTGCTCGGAGTAGATCGCCACCGCCTCCAGCCGGCGGCCGATCTCCGAGCCCAGCCGCATGGCCCCCTGAGCCTCGGCCTCGGCCTGCGCCAGGTCACCCTGCATCAGGGTCAGCCCGGCCCTGGAGTAGCCGATCAGCCAGTTGAGCTGGGGCTGGCCCAGCCGGCGAGCCAGCTCGTCGGCCTGCCCCAGCAGCATCGCCGCCCGGCCCGCGTCGCCGCTGTCGAGCAGCGGGGGAGTGCGCTGCATGTAGGCGTGGAACAGCGCCAGGTCGTCGCCCGTCTGGCGGGCCGCCTCCAGCATCTCGTCGCCGTCGCGGTGCCGCTGGTGCAGCGGGTCGGCGGGGATGATGGTCAGGCTGCGCATGCCGAGCACGCTGGCGAGCGTGCGCGGATCGCCGGACTTGCGGGCCAGCGCCACGGCCTCGTCGCTCAGCGCGAAACGCCGCTCGCCGTCCGGCGCCCAGATGAGCTCCGAGGCGAGCTGGGCCGCGAGCAGCGCCCTGGTGCTCAGGTCGGTGGAGTCGACCAGCCTGCGAGCCTCGGTCAGCAGCTCGATGCGCTGCCTGTCGGGCGCCGCCGAGATGCTGGAGCCGCTGTCGCCGCCGAGCGCCGCCGTGACGATCAGGTCGTCGCGCCCGCACTCCCTGGCCAGCTCGGCCGCCCGCAACAGGGCGGCCCTGGCCTCCGGGTGCCCGGCCAGCCACATCGCCCGGCCGCACTCCATGAGCAGCTCCGCGCGCCGCTCCTGGGTCGCGCCGGGAGAGTCCGCGAGCAGGTCGAGCACCCGCTGGTACCAGGTGACCGCCTCGCGGTGGGCCAGCCCCTCCAGGGCGTGCTGAGCCGCGCGCACCGCCGCGCCGGCCGCCTCGCTCACCCGGGCCGGGTCGCGGCCGTGCTCGGCGGCGGCGAGCAGGTGCGTGGCCACGACGTACGGTCGCGACTCCATGGCTCCCGGATCCGTCCGGCACAGGGCGTCGGCCACCCGCCCGTGCAGCAGCCCGGCCCGCGGCGCCGACAGCGTCGCGTAGAGGGCGTTCCTGGTCAGCTCGTGGGAGAAATGGTAGCGCCCGCCGCCGGTCACGCTCACCAGGCCCGAGGCCATGGACTCCTCCGCCGCGGCCACGAAGCGGGCCTCGTCGAGGCCGAGCCCGGCCCGCAGCTCGGCGGCCTCCAGGCGCTCCCCGACGGCCAGCAGGTTGACCAGGTCCCTGGCCTGCGGGTGGAGCTGCGACAGCCGGGTCTTGACCATCCGGGTGACCGAGTCGGGCACGGCCAGCGCGTCCAGCTCCTTGCCCGCGGCCAGCTCCCTGATCACCTCGCTGACCAGGAAAGCGTTGCCGTCGGTGATCTGGTGCAGCATCCCGGCGTCGCCGTCGCCGCGTACCTGCCGCAGCGCGTCGGTGACCTCGTCGAGCCCGAACGAGCCGACCTCGACCACGCGGCTGTCGGCGACCAGCTTGTGCAGCTCGGGCATCGCGGACTCGACCGGCACCGGCCGCGAGGTGGCCAGCACCAGCAGCGGCAGCGCGTCGGCGTCCCACATCAGTGCGTTGAGCATCTGCAGCGACTCCAGCGTCGCCCACTGCAGGTCGTCGATCACCAGCAGCACCGGGCGCACGGTGGCCAGGCGCTCGATCAGCGTCCGGGCCGCGGCCATGAGGTGGTAGCGCTCCGACACGGGCTCGGTGGCCGGCGGCACCTCCAGCGACAGCGGTGGCGCGGCCAGCGACGGCGCGAGGCGTACGAGCTGGCCGCACTGCTGGTCCACCCCGGCCCGCAACAGCAGCGCGGGCGAGGTGCGGGCCAGCCGCTCGATGGCGCCGGCGATCGGCTCGTACGCCTGCCGCGCCGGATCGGTGCACCGCCCCGCCAGCACCGTGAACTGCCGCTTGAGCGCCTGCCTGGCCACCATGGAGGCCAGCCGGGTCTTGCCCACCCCCGGGTCGCCCTGAAGGATCACCATCCCGCTGCCGAACTCGGCCGCCGCCAGCTCCCCGTCCAGCGCCCGCAGCTCCACCTCCCGGCCCACGAACCGCAGCACGTGCCCGTTGTCCAGCCACGAGGGCAGCTCGCCGCTCTGGTGGTGGTCGGCGCTCTGCCAGTGCAGCTCGTAGGTGTGCAGCGGCTCGCGCAACCCCTTGCCCGGCAGCCGCCCCAGATCCTTGAACTCGTGCCGGCTGCGCCCCTGTGCCAGCCGGCGCACCAGATCGGTGCAGAGCACCTGGCCGCCGTCCGCCACGGCCACCAGGCGGGCCGCCTCCACCGTCGGCAGCCCGCTGACGTCGTCGTGACCCCAGCACACGTCGCCGGCGGCGAGCGCGGCCCTGATCGAGATCTTCTCCAGGGCCCGCTCGTTCTCGTCGGCCACGGCCTGTTCCACCGCGATGATCGCGTCCAGCCCGGCCGTCGCCGACTCGAAGACCGCCATCAGCCCGTCGCCCAGGCTCTTGGTGAACGTCGAGCCGCTGGCGGTCACCACGGAGTGCAGGAGCTGGTAGAGGCGGCGGAAGACGACGTTGGCCCGCTCCTCGCCGAGCCTGATCCGCAGCGCGGTGGAGCTCACCACGTCGGTGAACAGGATCGTCGCCGTGGTCAGCGTGCCTGGCTCGTGCGGGGCGGTCATGTGCGCAGCCCTCTCAGCTTCCGCCCGGGCGCCCGGAGCGTCCTGCGGACATTGCGGCGGGCGGCGCGGCGGATCTCGCGGGTCTTGACCGCGCGGTTCGACTGCTTGATCCGCCAGGCGGCGGCCAGCTCGGCCGGGATCCGGAACGGAGCGTGCCCGTCGGAGTGGCGGTCGATCAGGGCGATGACGATGTGCCGCCCGGCCTTGCGCACCAGCAGGCGGATCAGCCGGTCCACCGGGCCCGCCGCCCGGCCGCGCCGGTGCGCCGCCCGCGCCACCGTGAACAGCGCCGTGCACCACCAGGCGGGCTTGGGCACGTCGAGCAGCTCAGGCACGCGGTCGGCGTTGTATCTGGCGTCGCGGAAGACCCAGTGCACCAGGCTGCGCGGCAGCTTGCGCCAGCCCAGGTACATGAACTCCTCCATCTCCGCCAGCAGCATGGCCATCAGGCGGCGGCCCTCGTCGCAGGACTCGTACAGGCGGCCCAGGCGCTCGCTGACCGGCTCGACGTCGTCAAGCGTGAGGGGTCCGTCGTGGCAGGCCTCCACGCCCATGAGGTGGCCGAAGACGCTCCAGGTGTAGAGGTGGGCCGCGCGCTGCCGCGCGCCGAGGGTCACACCCATGCTCTCCAGAGCCTCCCACGTGACCACCGAGAAGTCGAAGATCGTGGCCAGCAGCAGCTCCTGGTTGACCGGCGGCCCGTACCGCTCGGTGTCCCACTGGTCGGCGTAACGCTCGTTGACCAGGGCCCGCACGAACGAGTGCAGGATCCGCAGCCCGATCGCCGTGGTGTGCCCGGGACGGCCGGGCTGCAGGCTGTCGGTGGCCTTCAGGCCCATGACGTCGACCAGCATCTGCCCGGTCTCGGCCACCCGGCGGGTGAGGCTGTGCGTGGCGAGCTGGGAGACCCCGGCCAGCACCTTGGCGCTGGACACCTCCACGTACGCCATCGGCAGGCACTTGCAGAACAGCGCGGCCGCCTGGTAGAGCCCGTAGTCGGCGAACACGGCCTGGCCCTCGGCCAGCAGCTCCTTGTCGTCGCCCCACTCGGGCAGGTCCTTGGCGAAGTCGATGGCGGAGAAGATCTCCGAGGCCGGCGGCCGTTCCTCCCGCTTGGCCCGAGCCAGCTCGTCGACCATGGCCTTGACCAGTTCCAGCGGCCCGCGGTCGGCCGGCTGGGATTTCAGGTAGTCGGCGACCACCTTGTCGATGTCCGGGTCCGCCTGTTGCCTCAGCCGCCGGAACCTCTCCTCCGGCCAGCGTTCATCATGATCGTTCATATGCCCCGTACTCCAGATTCGGTCAGAGCCCGCCCCGCTTGCGCAGGGCGGCGACATCCAGCAGCGTGATGGTCCGGCCTTCGATGGCGATGAGGTTGCGCGCCGCGAGTGACTGCAGGGCCCGGTTGACCGCCGGCCGTGACGCGCCGATCAGCGCCGCCAGGTCGGACTGGGTCAGCCCGGGCAGGTCCACCACCGCGTCGGACCGGCCGTGCCGGTCGGCCAGTTGCAGCAGCAGCTTGGCCAGCCGCCCGCCCAGGTCCAGGAACGCCAGGTCGGCGGCCTGGTCGGTGAGCCGGCGCACCATGTGGCCGAGCATCCGCAGGAACTCGTCGGCCAGCCCGGGATGCTCCCGCATCATCTCCAGCAGCCGTGCCCTGGGCAGCGCGAACACCCACGCGGGCCGCACCGTGACGATCGACGCCGAGCGCGGCGAGCCGTCCAGCAGCGCCATCTCGCCGAAGGTGTCTCCCCGGCCCAGCATGTTGAGCACGATCTCGTCGCCGTGCTCGGTCGTGAACACCACCTTCGCCAGGCCGTCCAGCAGCACGTAGAGGGACTCTCCCGGATCCCCCTGATGGATGATGATCTGCCCGGGGCGGTATCTCCTCGCCACCCCGGCGCGCACCGTGCTCAGGATGCCGCTCTCTCCGAGTACGCGGAACAGCGGGATCTCCGCCAGCACGGCCGCGACCGGCTGGATGTCCTGTGGAGCCCCACTGTGCCCGTTCATGCAAGAACTCTAGGCCGCAATCCGCGCCGGGGCAGTATGTGGTAAGCGATCTCCCGGATGTGACGAGGACCACACTCGCACTGTCACCCCCGAGACAGCCCTGTCGGATCACCCGGAGCACCGTGGACGTGCCGGCCGGTAGTGGCCCCCCGAGTACCCGTGCCGGCAGGGAGAACGACATGCACCTGGAATCCACCATCGAACGACTCGACACGGCAACCCTGGTGTCGGCCGCGCAGGACGGCGACGGCGAGGCGTGGGAGCGGCTGGTCGAGGAGTTCACGCCCATGCTCAAGGCGCGCATCCGCCGCTTCCGGCTCAGCCACGAGGACGCCCAGGACGTGTTGCAGACGACCTGGCTGCTGGCCTGGCAGAACCTGCGGAGCGTGGCCGACGGCCAGCGCATGGCGGGGTGGCTGGCCACGATCGCCTTCCGCGAGTGCCTCAAGCTCAGCAAACGGACCAGGGAGATCTGCACCCCTGATCTCGACTCACTGGGCAGCACCGACGACGTGGATCGCGAACTGGCCAGGATCTGGCTGGCCGGCACGCTGGAAGAGCTGGTCGAGGAGCTGCCGGCGGCACAGCGGGTCCTCTTCAGAGCGCTCACGGAAACCTCCGAGCCCCACTACGTGGACGTGGCGCGCAGGCTGGGCAGGCCGGTCGGGAGCATCGGGCCCACCCGAGCCCGCTGTTTCGCGAAGCTACGCGGGCTTCTGCAGGCCCGCGAGATCACCCGCGACTTCCTGGACTGATCTGTTGCGGTCGCTATTTGGCCGACGGGTCAAGCTGGATCGCCTCCAGGAACGGCTCGAAGTCGAAATGCGCCATCTCGTACGCGTCCGGGTCGCTCTCCGTCGGATAGAGGTAGTACTTGCGCCGTGGCCGGCCCAGCTCGGGCCGGTTGTCGAACATGTCGCTGATGGCCTGGGGCACCAGCCCCCGCTCCATCTCCTCCGCGAGCCCGTCGGCGACGCCCTTGGCGAAGGGCACGTCGTAGAGCGCGGCCACGTGCTGATAGACGCGGAAATAGCTGACGATGAAGCGCATGCGGTCGGGGTAGGAGACCCAGTTGGCCACTCCGGCCGTGGCGGTCGCGGGATCATCGGTGATGAACTCCGCGGCCAGCTTGCCGACCTTCTCGTGCTGGATCGGCCTCCACGTCCTGGCCAGGTCGACGCCGTCGGGCGGGGCCAGCGGCTTGCCCACCTTGATGTCGCTGAGCGGCGTGCGCACGTAGAACAGGTGGCGGGTGTAGAGGGCGGCCCACAGGTCCTCGAGCTTGCGGGTCAGCCACGGCTGGTCCTCGTGCCGCGCGCTGTAGAGGCGGAACCGGGGGAAGGGCCTGCGGGTGACCAGTGAGCGCAGCGACCGCCACGACACCCGGGTCAGCCACCGGACCGGCCGGTAGAGGACCAGCTCCAGGGCCTTCTGCGCGCGTGCCTGCTCGTAGGCGGACAGGGCGATGTTGGCCCCGAACATCAGCTCGGCCCGGACCTCGGGATCGGTGGCCTGCTTGGCCTCGATCAGTAACTGCGCGGCGTCCTTCAGGTAACGCTCGTCGGCCGGCGACAGCAGCTCCGTCAGGAACTCCGGCGGCGCCGGCGTCAGCTCCGACTCCGGGCTCACCTTCAGGTAGCGGTCAGGTGCGTCGTTCCACAGGTTGACCGCCAGGCTGGCCGTCTCCAGGAAGATCGCCCGGTTGGCCAGCGCGAGCCCCAGCTCGTAGCTGGGACCGAGCAGGGTGAGCAGCATCGCCCGGAACAGCCGCCGGAAACGGGCCGGCACCCTGAACCGGCGGCCGAAGTCCGTGATGAACGGCGAGTTCGGGCTGAGGTCAAGGCTCTCTCCAATGGCCTTGGACGTCCAGGTGGCGTAGCAGTACCAGTTGTTCGCGTCCTTGCCCAGGTGCTGGGCGAGGTCCCCGGCGACGCGGTGGTAGCTGTAGGCGATGACCATCGCTTCGAGCGCCGGGCTCCGGTCCTTGTAAGCGGCGATGCGCAGCACGTCGTCCGCGGTCATCGGAGTGTCGGACATGGGGTCTCCCGTTATGTGGTCCCGTCGCCTCAAGGTGATTAGAGAGCCCTTGGCGGCGTCAGATACACGGCGGCCCTGTCGTGCCCCGTGGCCACCGGCAGGAGATTAGGACGCGTGACTTGCGGCAGGCTTGCAGGTCGGTCTCAACGGTCCGCCGGCAGGCACCCTGAACAGCGGCGACTTCAGCCCCAGCGCCACTGGGCGCCCCGGGCGGCCCCGGCCCGGGGCGGCGACGGTCATTCCTTGACCGTGATCTTGCTGATCACCACGAATCCGCCGAGCGTTCCAGGCGTGCCGGCGGCGGTTACCGTGGTGAGATTGACCACCAGGTCATACGTGCCGGCGACGAGCTGGCCGCGCATGGGAATGGAGGCGGTGTATCTGCCGGAACCTGGAGTGAAGGTCATCTCCGCCGGGGGCGAGGGGTGCCGGGACTCACCCCCTCCCAGCAGGTCCGCGATGATCTCCAACTGCCAGCGGCCCGCCAGCCAGTCGACGAGCTCTCCGGTGACCTCCCAGCTCACGTCTACGGTCCAGCCCTCGCCGCGCCGCACGACGTCCGTCGGCTGCGCGCCCGGGTCGACCACCTGGCCGTGGAGAACACCTGCCAACTGCTCGGCCGGTACTTTCATCACCTGAAATTCTCCGGTCGCCATGTGCGCTCTCCTTTCCGGGTGGGACCCAGGTCCCCGTGTGAAGGTGCAGAGCGATGGCACCGGCCGGTAAATACGCGTCCGTTCTGGAGATAAAGCTGGGAGAAGCCCCAGTTCTCCTCCAGGTTCGGCCCGGGGGCGCGCTTGGCGGCGATCACGTGGCGGGCGTGCGCGTCGTGGTCCTGCGAGACCACCCCCATCCAGTTGGTGAACCCGTAGGAGATCCCGCCGCCCCACAGCTCCGGCCGTACCCTGGCCAGCCAGTCGTCCAGCTCGGGCACGGTGGGCGGGTTCAGGTTGACGATGACAGGCAGGCCGGAGCCGGCGGCCTGGGACCAGAGGCGGTAGACCTCGGCCAGATATTCGGCGTGGAACCGGCCCCAGTCGGCCTTCGCGAGCGGGCCCGCCGCCCCGTCCGGGGGTCCGACGGCGGTCCAGTCCGGGTGCGCGGTGCCGTACACGGCGTCGTAGGCCGCCAGATCCCCGTACCAGGCCCGCAGCCGGTCGCGGAAGAACGCCGGCCCGGCGGCCCGGCGCAGGGCACGGCCACGGTCCCGGTGAAGATCGTCAACTTCCCGTGACGTTTCAGCGCAGGCGCACCATGTCGCGGCTCAGCTCGGCGACCCCGCCGACGCCCAGCAGTTGCAAGGTGCGTACGAGCTCGGCGCGCAGCAGGTCCAGCACCCGCCGCACGCCGGGCTCGCCCCCGGCCATCAGGCCATAGAGGTAGGCCCGGCCCACGAAGCAAGCCCTGGCGCCGAACGCGAGCGCGGCGGCGATGTCGGCCCCGGTGCGCACGCCGCCGTCCAGGAAGACCTCCGTGCGGTCCCCGACGGCGTCCACCACCTGGGGCAGCAGCTCCAGCGGGGTGGCCGAGCGGTCGAGCTGCCGGCCGCCGTGGTTGGACACCACGAGCCCGTCCACCCCGACGGCCGCCAGCTCCTTGGCGTCGTCGATCCGCTGCACCCCCTTGACCAGCAGCTTCCCCTGCCACGCCGACCGGATCCAGGCCAGGTCGTCGATCGTCACCGAGGGGTCGAACATCAGGTTGGTGATCTCCGCGAGGTCGTCGGGCGCGCCCTCCACCGTGGCGAACTTCAGCGGCTCGCTGGTGAGGAAGTCGAACCACCACGCCGGGCGCCACACCGCCTGCAGCACGCTGCGCCAGTGCAGGGACGGCGGGATCGTCAGGCCGTGCCGCACGTCCCGCAGCCGGGCCCCGGCCACCGGCACGTCCACGGTCACCACCAGCACGTCCATGCCCGCCTCGCGGGCCAGGGCGAGCGTCTCCAGGTTGCGCGGGCGGTCGCGGACGACGTAGAGCTGGAACCAGTTCCAGCCGCCGGGGGCCGCGGTGGCGACGTCCTTGGCGCTCGTGGTGCCCATCGTGGACAGGGTGTAGGGGACGGCGGCCCGCTCGGCGGCCCGGGCCACGGCCCGCTCGCCCTCGCGGTGCATCATCCGGGTGAACCCGGTGGGCCCCAGCATGACCGGCATCGCGATCCGCCTACCCAGGATCTCGACGGAGGTCGGGGCCTCGCTCACGTCACGCAGGACACGCGGGCTGAACTCCACCCGGTCGAAGGCCGCCACCGCCCTGTGCATCGACCGCTCGCCCTCGGCCGCGCCGTCCACATAGTCGAACACCATGCGCGGCGCGCGTTTCGCGGCGAGCCGCCGCAGGTCGGCGACGTCGGCCGCGACCGCCACCCGCTGCGCCCTGGTCAGCAGGGGGCGGCGGGGCAACACGGCACGCAGCTCCCGCCATTGCGGCAGCCTTCTGGGCTCCCTCGGTGTCGTCATGATGTTGGTCACGTTACCCAACCGGCCCGGGGGCGTACCGTGAAAGGGTGATCTTCGACTGGACGGCCGAGTGGCGGGGGCTCGCGGGCGGCGGGAGCGCGTCCCTGGCCCTCGGCGCCGAGCTGGTGGCCCGCTGGGCCGAGCCGCACCGCCGCTACCACACCCTCGACCACCTGGACGCGGTCCTCACCGCGGCCGACCGGCTGGCGGAAGAGGCGGAGGACGTCACGGCGGTGCGGCTGGCCGCCTGGTTCCACGACGCCGTCTACGACGGGCGGCCCGGCTGGGACGAGGAACGCAGCGCCCAGCTCGCGCAGTCCCGCCTGCCCGGCTGCGGCGTGCCCGCGGCGCGGGTGGCGGAGGTGGCCAGGCTCGTGCGCCTCACCGCCGCCCACGACAGGCTCGCCCCCGGCGACCGCAACGGCGCGGTCCTGTGCGACGCCGACCTGGCCGTGCTCGGCCGCCCCGGATATGACGACTATGCGGCCCGGATCCGCCAGGAATACGCCCGCGTGCCCGACGCGGCGTTCCGGCAGGGGCGGGCCGAGGTGCTGCGCCGGCTGCTGGCCGCGCCGCGCCTCTACCGGACCCCGCGGGCCCGGGAGCTGTGGGAGGAGCGGGCCCGGGCGAACATGGCGGGCGAGCTAGCGGCGCTTGCGGCGGCGCAGACCGGCGGCGATGAGCCGCTGTAGCAGCTCGCGGGAGCTGACCGCCTCCGCCCCGAGGGCCACCGCCCGGGCGTGCGCGCTCTCCGGCACGTCGTAGTGGTCCCGGTCGAAGGCCCGGTGCGGCATTCCGAGCCGCACCGCGAAGTCGTGCAGCTCCTCCAGCGAGCTGTCGCTGACCAGATGGGACCACATCAGGCCGCGCGGCCCCGGCCAGATGGGCGGATCGATGAGAACGGTCACGACCTTGAGCGTACTCAGGCGTTCATCTCTGGCTTTTTGCTGTCTGGCGTCGAAAGACCTTGCGATGCGTTGCCGTGATGGCCTGGTGCACTCTGCGGATAGGTGGGCGGCCAGGAAGCGGGAGCTTACCCCCTTGTCGTCGGCTCGTTGGGCGGGGGCGATCACGAAGGCATCCCATGATCAGTGGGCGCTCGCCCGCCGTTGCCAGCTCGCCCGCGTTCACATGGTGGCCGCAAGCGCTTCCGGCGGCTCATCTCCGGGATCCCGACTGGCAAACTCCGCACACGGCTGACTTGCATGGCCGAGCGTGTGGGTATCGCGATCATCGCGGTAGATCCGGCATATACCTCCAAGTGGGGCGCCCAGCACTGGCAAAAGCCCATGGCCACGCCCCGCCGTAAGACCACCCGTCACGATGCGGCCAGCATCGCGATCGGACGGCGCGCCCAGGGGCATCCGATCCGGCGACGGGCGACACCGCCCCCTGCACACCGGAGTGATGGGCAGGGGCATCGGATCGTCCAGGCCGGATCGGATGCCCCTGGGTGTGAGGAACCCCGCCTCCGCATTCTCGGGCCATGGACACGATCCGTGCCGCCCGGAAGCGGCGAGAATGCGGGAGACCAGTGCGCCCAAGACCGTTCGGGGCGTGCGGCTGAGCAGGGGATCTGGCAGGAGGCATTACCCCCGCTCAGCCCCTAGGAACGGTAGGACGCGCTTGCGCACGCTCAGCTCGCCGAGGTCGGTCACCACGATGTCCGCACCCGGCGCGGGCACGCCGCCGTCCCTGGCCACCGCGATGACGAGGCCGAACCCGCCCTTCCTGGCCGCCTCGATCCCGGGCAGGGTGCCCTCCACCACCGCGACCTTGGCGGCGGGCAGCGCCAGCCGCCGGGCCGCCTCCAGGAAGAGCGCGGGATCGGGCTTGCCCGGCAGGTTCATGTGGGCCGCGTCGTTGCCGTCCACGATCAGGTCGATCAGGTGGCTGACGCCCGCGGAGGTGACCAGCTTGCGGCCGTGCAGGCTGGCCGAGACCGCCACCGTACGGGCGCCCCGGCGGCGCAGCTCGTGCAGCAGGCTCACCGTGGAGGGGAAGGCGGCCACGCCGTACTTGTCCACCTGGTCCACGAAGAGCCGGTCCTTGGCCAGGCCCAGGCCGTGCACCGTGGGGGCGCCCGGCTCGTCGCCGGGCGTGCCCTCGGGCAGCGTGATGCCGCGTGCGGTCAGGAAGGTGCGGATGCCGTCGAGCCGCGGGCGGCCGTCCACGTGGCGCAGATAGTCGTCGCGGATGTCGAACGGTGCCGAGCGGCCGCGCAGGAACGCGTCGAAGACGTGCTTCCAGGCGGCCGCGTGCCCCCGCGCGGTGTCGGTGACCACGCCGTCGGTGTCGAACACGACGGCGCCGATCTCGGTCAGGTCGATGACGGGCTCGTCCACACTGTGAACGTAGCCCTTCTACCAGGCGACGGGTAGCTCCTTGACGCCGTAGACGATGGCCAGCTCGCGGAAGGGCACCTCGCCCGCGACGCGCAACCCGGGGAAGCGGCGCAGCAGGGCGGGGAAGGCGATGCGCATCTCCATCTGGGCCAGCGGGGCGCCGATGCAGCGGTGGATGCCGTGGCCGAAGGCCAGGTGGGAGCCCGCGGACTCGCGGCCCGGGCGCACCTCGTCCATGGCCTCGCCCAGGGCCGGGTCGCGGTTGGCGCCGGCCAGCGAGCACAGCACCATCTCGCCCTTCTTGATCTGATGACCGTGCAGCTCCAGGTCATCCCGGGCGAAGCGCGGGAAGGCGACCTGGACGACCGTCATGTACCGCAGCAGCTCCTCGACCACGTCGTTGATGTAGCCGTCGACCTCGCGCACCTTGTCGGCTTCCTCGGGGTGGCGCAGCAGCCACAGTGTGCCCAGGGCGAGCATGCTGGTGCTGGTGTCGTGGCCGCCGGTGAGCAGCCCGTCGGCCATGCTGGCGAGGGTGCGGTCGTCCAGCTCGTCGCCGTGCGCCCGCAGCAACTGGCCGAGCAGTCCCTCGCCCGGGTTCTTCCGCTCCCGCGCCACCAGGTCCGTCAGGTAGGTCATCGCGTCGTTGATGGCCTGGAGCGAGGCCTCGGGGCCGGCCGTGAAGTCGAAGCGGTCCTTGCTGAGCTTGACGAAGTCGGCGCGCTCGTCGTACGGGACGCCGAGCAGCTCGCACACCACCAGCGACGGGATCGGCAGCGCGAACTCCGCCACCAGGTCCACCGTCGGGCCCATGGCCTCGATCCGGTCCAGGTGCTCGGCGACCATGGCCTCGATCCGCGGCTCCAGCCTGCGCAGGCGGCGCATCGTGAACTCGGGCGTCAGGTATTTGCGCAGCCGCGTGTGCTCGGGCGGGTCACGGAACCCCAGGCCGCCCGGGTCCTCCTGGTTGGAGCCGAGCCCGATCACGCCCGCGAAGTCGTTGCTGAAGCGCTCGTGGTCGCCCAGGACAGCGCGTACGTCCTCCCAGCGGGTCACCAGGTAAACCGTCTGGCTGCCGGGAATCTCCATCGGGAAGACGGGGTGCTCGGCCCTGATGCGCCCGAGCTCGGCCACCGGGTCGAACTCCTCGCGCATGAACTGGACCAGCGGAAAGTCTGCTGTGTCTGACATCGATATCCGTCCTGCTGGGATACATCACACCATGTTGGGATAAATCCCTGCATAGATGGTCCCATCCGGAAGCACGGATCGTGCCCTCCGAAAGGACGAATTTACCCCTCATGCTTGGGCATATCGGCGTCTGCACGGATTGCCCTCAATCCCCGTTCACCCGGCGGCCCGCGTTCACGCGGCGCCCCCGTTCGCCCGGCAGGCCCGTTCGCCCAGCGGTGTCAGGCCCTGCTCGCCTCGCCGATCTCGGACCGGTCGCGGGCTAAGATCGGTGGCTCGGGCGGAACCGCCGCGACGGGCTGGGAGGGCGGCGCGGGCTTGGGCTTGCGGGGCTCGCGCACCCCGCCCTCGCCCCCGCGCGGATCGTCGAGCGGGGAGTCTCCCTCATCGGGTCCGTGCGGCTCTCCGGGGCCGAAACCGGGCAGCCAACTGGGTGCCCCACCGGTAAGAGCACGGCGTCGGCGTGATCGCTTGCTCACAACCTCATTGTGCGCCGCGTCCCTGGCCAGGGCCATCCCGATTCCGTACCTCTCACCACATGGGCACCCTCCAGGGGAGGCGGCCGGGGCGGGGAGCATCGTGGGTCATGATGGTGGGACTGGTGGGAATCCGGGGCAAAATGGGACGGCAACCGTCGTTTGGCGTACAAGAAGGCGACATTCTGCGATGATCTCGTCGCATAGAGCCGGAGCCAGAGCCCCCACGGATAGTGACAGATGCCGACATTCGAGGAAATAACAGCCTTCATCGCCGAGAAGCCGCTCCCCACCGCCGTCATCGCGCTGCTCAGCCTGGTGGGGCTGGCGCTCGCGTTCCTGGTGATCAGGGTCGCCTGGCGCGCCCTCACCTGGTTGTTCAGCCGGTACGTGGCGCAGCGTCCCATCGAGGACGTGCTGACCATCGTGGCCGCGTCCATCGCCACGGGCGTGTCCGCGCAGGGCATGTGGCGCTTCTCCGGTGATGTGCTGGGCCTGGATGGGCCGCTCCGGCTGCTGCTGTTCGCGTTCATCGAGGTCGCGATCATCACCTCGGCCGTCCGCGCCCGCCGCAACATGCGCGAGAACTTCTCCGCCGGCATCGACGGCATCGCCGTCTGGGCGCTGACCTGCCTGACCGCCGTACTGTCCAGCATGGACGCGCGCAGCCTGCCCGAGGCGATGTTCCGGCTGGCCGCGCCGCTGGTGGCCGCCTGGCTGTGGGAGCGCGGCATGGCCATCGAGCGCCACCGCATCCGCGGCACCGGCCGCATCAACTGGCGCCTGACCCCCGAGCGCATGCTGGTCAGGATGGGGCTGGCCGAGGTCAGCGACCGCACGGCCAGCGAGGTCGACGCCCACCGCAGGCTGACCAGGGTCGCCCTGGCCGCCAAGCGGGCCAAGGCGCTGCGCGACAGCGGCGGGTCCGAGCGGAAGATGCGCGCGGCGCTGGCCAGACTCGACAAGGCCATGGACCAGGCCGTCGAGCACACCGGGCTGGCCGTGGACGAGTCCCGCCAGGAGGCGCTGCTGGCCCAGATCGCCGCCCTCTACAACACCTCCGCCCTCATCGACGCCGACCCGCGCGTCCCGTGGGAGCCCGAGGCCGACCACCGCCCGGTGCCGGCCCGCCCGGCGCTGCCGCCCGCGCTGGCCGAGCTGGTCGATGAGGAGGACGAGGACATCGAGGTCCTCGACACCACCCCGCAGGTCGTCGACACCGCCCAGCGCGCCGCGCTGATGCGGGCCGCCCGCGACTACTGGGACCGGCAGATCGCCAAGGGCATCGTCCCGCGTACGGTGGACATCGCCCAGGAGATCGGGCTCTCGCTGTCCACGGCGCGCGAGTATCGTGCCCTGTGGAAGCTTGAGCCGCAGGCGCACGCCCTCATCGAGGCGCTGTACCAGCAGCACGGCATCGTCGACACCGGCGCCTTCCCCGTCCTCGGGGCCGACGGGCGGGTGCTGGCCAAGTCGTAGGGGGAGCACGTTTGCGGGAGCGCACGCTCGAACGCGTCAGGAAGCTGCTGGCCAAGGCCGAACGCACCGACAACGAGCACGAGCGGGCGACGTTCATGGCGGCCGCCTCGGCGCTCATGGCCAAGCACGGCATCGACTCGCTGCCTCCCGCGGGCACCCGCCAGATCCCCGGCGACCGCATCGTCACCCTGCCCGCCCCGTGGGCCAGGGAGAAGGCCCGCCTCGTCAGCCTGGTCGCCCAGGCGGTGCGCTGCCGGCCGCTGCTCATCGGGCAGGGGGACGGCGGGCAGCGGGTGCACGTGTTCGGGTTCGCCGCCGACCTCGAACGGGCCGACCTGCTGGCCACCTCGCTACTGCTGCAGATGGCCTCGGGGCTGGCCCGCGTGCACCCGCCCGCGGACGTCGCCGGCGTGCGGGCCTACCGGCGGTCGTGGCTGCTGGGGTTCACCGACGAGGTCTACCGGCTGCTGTGCGCGGCCGAGTCCCGGGCCGCCGAGGCCGGTACGGGTGCCGCGCTGGTCCTGGCCGACCGCCGGGCCGAGGTGGAGCGGGCGGTGGCGGACCGCTATCCGCGCGTCCGCATGAGCGTGCCCAGGACCAGCGGCACCGGCTATCGGCACGGAGTGGCGGCAGGCCGCCGCGCGGACCTCGGGCGTACCGGCATGAGCAGCGCCTGCGCCGGCGAGCTCACCTGAGCGGGAAACCGGCGAGCCCACCTGAACCGGAACCGGCGAGCTCACCCCAGCCGGCGGGGTAAGCCCGTTCCGGAGGTCCGTTTGCGATGATGAGAAACGGGCATAAGCGCGCGCACGGAACGCAGTCCTGCCGAAGCGAGACCGGTCACCGTGAACGCATCCCCCCGCATCATCACCGCCGACCACCTCCGCGATCTCGCCAGTGACCTCCTGACCGCCGCCAAAGTCCCCGCGGACACCGCCCGGATCGTCGCCGCGTCCCTGGTCGAGGCCGACCTCGCCGGTCACGGGTCGCACGGCGTCCGGCGGCTCGTGCCCTACCTCGACCGCATCGAGGCGGGCGTGATCGTCCCGGAGGCGCGCCCGGAGGTGGTCGCGCGCCGCGGCGCGACCGCCGTCGTGTCCGGACGGCGCGGCTTCGGGCAGGCCGCCGCCGGCCTGGCCATGGAGGAGGCCGCCGCACTGGCCGCCGCGCACGGCGTCGGCGTGGTCGCGATCCGGGAGTGCAACCACGTCGGCAGGCTCGGCGAGTACGCGGAGACGCTGGCCCGCCGGGGACTCATCGCGCAGGTCGTCGGCAACGCCGACCCCACGGTGGCCCCCCACGGCGGGCACCGCAGGATGCTCGGCACCAACCCCATGGCCTGGGCCGTGCCCCGCGCGGGCGGCGCGGCTGTGGTCATGGACTGGGCGACGGCCGCCATGGCCGAGGGCAAGCTGGGCCTCCTGCGCGCCGCCGGGACGCCGGCACCGGACGGTGTGCTCGTCGATCTCGCCGGCCGCCCGTCCACCGACCCGGACGACTTCTACCGGGGCGGGGCGTTGCTGCCGTTCGGCGGCCACAAGGGGTACGGCCTCAGCGTGCTCATCGAGCTGGTCGGTGGCCTGCTCACGGGCACCGGCACGGCCTGCTCGCCCGAGTACGACGGCACGTTCGGCACGGTGATCACCGCGGTGGACATCGGCGCGTTCGTCCCCCTGACGGACTACGTCGCCCAGGTCGAGTCGTTCTGCCTGGCCCTGCGGGCCTCGGGTCCCGGTGTGCTGGTGCCGGGGGAGCCGGAGGCCGGGACCCGTGCGACCAGGCTGGCGGAGGGTGTCCCCGTGCCCGCGCCGGTGTGGGCGGAGCTCGCGGTGCTCGCCTCGCGGGCCGGCGTTCCGTGGCCTGACACGCCCCCTGGAGGTTAGATGTCCGCCACACCCGAGTTGAAGCGCGTCGTCACCGGTGCCCTCGTCGGCACCGCCCTGGAGTGGTACGACTTCTTCATCTACGGAACCGCCGCCGCCCTCGTCTTCAACCGCCTGTTCTTCACCGATGCCGATCCCGCCACGGGCACGATCGTCGCGTTCGCCACGTTCGGCGTGGGGTTCGTGGTCAGGCCGTTCGGCGGCATCCTGTTCGGCCACCTCGGCGACCGGATCGGCCGCCGCTCCACGCTGATCATCACCACCGTGATCATGGGCGTGTCCACCGGGCTCATCGGCCTGCTGCCCACCTATCCCGCCATCGGCGTGTGGGCCCCGGTGCTGCTCACGCTGCTGCGGGTCTGTCAGGGGCTGGGTGCGGGCGCGGAGTTCGGCGGTGCGGCGACGTTGCTGGCCGAGCACGCCCCGCCGGCCCGGCGCGGCTTCTACGCCTCCTTCGCCCAGACCGGCGTGCAGATCGGCCTGGTGCTCGGCACCTCGGTGTTCCTGCTGGTGCAGCTCCTGCCTGAGCCGGACATCACCTCCTGGGGCTGGCGGGTGCCGTTCCTGCTGAGCTTCGCGTTGATCGGGGTGGCCCTGTACGTGCGGCTGCGGGTGGCCGAGTCGCCGGTGTTCCGTGAGATGGAGCGGACCCGCGAGATCGTCAAGCTGCCGATCAAGGACACGCTCGCCCGGTACCCGCGTAACTTCCTGGTCGGCGTCGGGGCGCACATCTGCGACACGGCTGTCGTCTACACGCTGGCCACCTTCAGCGTCGCCCACGCCACCGGCCAGCTCGGCCTGTCCAACCGGACGGCGCTGTTCGGGGTGGTGCTGTTCGGGCTGACCGTCATCGTGCTGCAGCCGGTGTACGGCAATCTCTCCGACCGGATCGGGCGGCGGCCGCTCAACCTGTTCAGCGTGGTGTTCGTGGCGGCCTTCGTCTTTCCGTACTTCGTGATGGTCAACACCGGGGTCGCCTGGGTGGTGTGGCTGGCGATGATGATCATGGGGGCGTTCGGGTTCGCTCCTCAGGTGGCCGTGCAGCCGGTGTTCTACGCCGAGCTGTTCGGGGCACGGGTACGGTACACCGGGTTCGCGGCCTCTCGTGAGCTGGGTGCGGCGCTGGCAGGGTTCTCGCCGCTGATCGGCGGGGTGCTGGCGGCGCGGCTGGACGGTGCGCCGTGGCTGGTGGCGGCCTTCCTCGCCGGGACCGCGGTGATCTCGTTCGTGGCGTTCTACGCGTCTCGGGAGACCAAGGACATGGACATCACCGCCACGGACGCGGTGGCCAGGGGAACCGCCACGGACCCGGTGGCGGACCCGGAGGGTGGACGACTGGTGGAGGAGTAGCAGCGCATGGACATCAACGGGACGGTCGCCGTGGTCACCGGCGGAGGCACCGGCATCGGTGCCGCGGTCGCGGAGAGCCTGGCCAGGAAGGGCGCGGCGGGGGTGGTCGTCAACTACTCGCGTTCGGCCACGGAGGCCGAGGAGACGGTCGCCCGGCTGGAGGGCATGGGCTGCAAGGCCACGGCCATGGCCGCCGACGTGTCGGACGACGCCGCCGTACGCCGGTTGGCCGAGCGCGTACGCGCCGACTACGGCCGGGTGGACGCCCTCATCTGCAACGCGGGGACGACCAAGTGGGTGCCGTTCCCCGATCTGGAGGGGCTCACTGACGAGGTGTGGCAGCAGATCATGGGGGTCAACCTCATGGGCGCCTTCTACTGCGCCCGTGCCTTCGCCCCCGACCTGCGGGCCGCCCGAGGCGCGATCGTGAACGTGGCCTCCGTCGCCGGGCTGCTGGGCACCGGCTCCTCCGTGGCGTACGGGGTGAGCAAGGCCGCCATGATCCAGCTCACCCGTGACCTGGCGGTGGCGCTCGGGCCCGACGTCAGGGTGAACGCGGTGGCGCCCGGCATCGTGGCGACCCGCTGGCACATCGACCGGGTGGGGGAGCAGGTCTTCCAGGAGATGACCGCCAAGGAGGGAGCGAGGGCGCCGCTGCGGCGCACGGCGGAGCCGGAGCACGTCGCCCAGATGGTGGTCGCGCTGCTGGAGTCGGACATGGTGACGGGGGAGGTGCTCGTCGGGGACGGCGGCCGCCACCTCATGTACTGACGGCGCCTCCCCGGGCCGGGCAGGGCGGGTCTGGTCAGGTCAGGGCGGACGAGACCAGGGAGCGGGCCTCCTCCTGCACCTTGGCCAGGTGGCCGGGGCCCCTGAAGGACTCGGCGTAGATCTTGTACACGTCCTCGGTGCCCGACGGCCGGGCGGCGAACCAGGCGTCGCGCGTGGAGACCTTCACCCCGCCCAGCGCGGCGCCGTTGCCGGGCGCCGACGTCTGCACCGCCGTGATCGGATCGCCCGCCAGCGAGGAGGCCGTCACCTGCTCGGCGGTCAGCCTGCCCAGCACGGCCTTCTCCGCGCGGGTGGCCGGGGCGTCCGTCCTGGCGTACGCGGGCTCGCCGAACCGCTCGGTCAGCCCCCGGTAACGGGCGCCGGGCGATTCGCCGGTGACGGCCAGGATCTCGGAGGCCAGCAGCGCCAGGATGATGCCGTCCTTGTCGGTGGTCCACACCGAGCCGTCGCGGCGCAGGAACGACGCCCCCGCGCTCTCCTCGCCGCCGAATCCCAGCGTCCCGTCCAGCAGCCCCGGGACGAACCACTTGAAGCCGACCGGCACCTCGTGGAGCCGCCGGCCCAGCGACTCGGCGACCCGGTCGATGACGCCGCTGCTGACCATGGTCTTGCCCACCCCGGCGGCGGCGGGCCAGCCGTCCCGGTGGGTGTAGAGGTAGGAGATGGCGGCGGCCAGGAAGTGGTTGGGGTTCATGAGCCCGCCGTCGGGGGTGACGATGCCGTGCCGGTCGGAGTCGGCATCGTTCCCGGTGGAAATATCGTATTTATCGCGGTTGGCGATCAGCGAAGCCATCGCGTACGGCGACGAGCAGTCCATCCGGATCTTGCCGTCCCAGTCGAGCGTCATGAACCGCCACGCCGGATCGACCAGCGGGTTGACCACCGTCAGGTCCAGGCCGTGCCGCTCGCCGATCTCCCCCCAGTAGGCCACGCTCGCCCCGCCCAGGGGATCGGCCCCGATCCGCACCCCGGCCGCCCTGATGGCGTCGAGGTCCACGACGGATGGCAGGTCGTCCACGTACGTACCGAGGAAGTCGTATCGTCCCGCCAGGCCCAGCGCCCGCGCGTACGGGATCCGGGCCACGCCCTTCAGCCCGTCCGCCAGCAGCCGGTTGGCCCGGTCCTGTATCCACCCGGTGGCGTCGGTGTCGGCGGGACCCCCGTTGGGCGGGTTGTACTTGAACCCGCCGTCGGCGGGCGGATTGTGCGACGGCGTGATCACGACGCCGTCGGCGAGCCCGGTCGTGCGCCCCCGGTTGTGCCGCAGGATCGCGTGCGAGACCGCGGGCGTCGGCGTGTAGCCGTCGCGCGTGTCGACCAGCACCTCGACCTCGTTGGCCGCGAGCACCTCCAGCGCCGACACCCGCGCGGGCTCAGACAGCGCGTGCGTGTCGATGCCCAGGAACAGCGGCCCGTCGGTGCCCATGGACTTCCGGTATTCGCAGATGGCCTGGCTGGTGGCCAGGATGTGGTCCTCGTTGAACGCCGAGTTGAGCGCCGACCCCCGGTGCCCCGACGTGCCGAACGCCACCCGCTGCCCCACCTCCCCGGGATCGGGGTGCAGCGCGTAGTAGGACGTCACCAGCCTGGCGACGTCGATCAGGTCGTCGGGCCGGGCGGGCTGTCCCGCGCGTTCGTGCGTCATGAGGCCACTTTACAAATCCGCCCCCGTGGAAACGGGACAACCCCTGACGGCGTGGGAGGATACATTCGTCAGTCACCAGAATGGAGTTCTGTTCGATGCGCTACGGATATTTCCTGAGCGAGCCGCGAGGGTCCGATCCGATCGGTGAGCTGCGTGACCAGATCGCCCAAGCGGCAGAGAACGGCTTCAGCTCCGCCTGGCTCTCCCACATCTTCGGCCTCGACGCCCTGACCGCCCTGGCCGCGGCCGGCGCCGGCGGCCCCGCCATCGAGCTCGGCACGTCGGTCGTGGCGACATACCCGCGCCACCCGGCCGCGCTCGCCCAGCAGGCCATGACCGTCAACGCCGCGCTCGGCGGGCGCCTGGCGCTCGGCATCGGCCTGTCGCACCAGGTCGTGATCGAGAACATGTTCGGCTACAGCTTCGACCGCCCGCTGCGGCACATGCGGGAATACCTCGACGTCCTGATCCCGGCCGGCCGGGGCGAGCAGGTCGAATACGCGGGCCAGACGGTCAGGGCCAACCTCCGGCTGACCGGGCCGGGCGCCGGCTTCCCGGTGCTGATCGCCGCGCTCGGCCCGCGCATGCTCGCCCTCGCGGGCACCGTGGCCGACGGCACGATCCTGTGGATGACCGGCCCGAAGACGGTCGCGGGGCACGTCGTGCCCACGATCAGGGCGGCCGCCGCCGAGGCGGGCCGCGAGGCCCCCCGCGTCGTCTGCGCCCTGCCCGTCTGCGTCACCGACGACCCCGCCGCCGCCGTCGCCCGCGCCAACGAGGTCTTCTCGGTGTACGGGCGGCTGCCGTCCTACCGGGCCATGCTCGACAGGGAGGGCGCGGCCGGCCCCGGCGACGTGGCGATCGTCGGCGACGAGGACACCGTCCTGGCCAGGATCGGCGAGCTGGAGCAGGCCGGGGTGACCGAATTCGTCGGCTCCATATTCTCCGGCCGGGAACGTACGCAGGCGCTGCTGAACCGCGCGGCGAAGAGCTAGATCGGCAGACATGACCCGGAAACTCCGGCAGAGTGGAGCGCGTGTTACTGGGCATCGATGTCTCGGACTGGCAGGGCGCCGTCGACTGGCCGGAGCACGCGGAGGCCGGCGTGGGCTTCGCCTTCGCCCGGGCCACCGACGGCGTCGAGAGCACCGACCCGTGCTTCACGCGCAACTGGGACGGCATGGGCGAGAGCAGGCTCGTGCGCGGCGCGTACCACGTGGCCAGGCCCGCGGGTGACCCGGTCGAGCAGGCACGCCACTTCGCGGCCGTGATCAGGTCCGCCGGCGGGCTTTCCCCAGGCGACCTGGTCGCGCTCGACCTGGAGAGCGACGACGGCCTGCGCCCCCAGCAGGTGGCCAGGCACGCGCGCCGCTGGTGCCACCAGGTCGGAAGACACCTCGGGGTACGGCCGTTCGTGCGCACCTTCCACGCCTTCGCCCGCGGCGGAAACTGCGCCGGCCTGGCAGAACACCCGCTGTGGATCTCCGGCCCGGACAGACCGCGCGGCCGGCCCGCCGTGCCGCCGCCCTGGCGCGCGTGGGCGATCCACCAGTACGCGCACAGCCCCGTCGATCTCGATCTCTTCCCCGGGAGCCGGGAGGAGCTGGCAAGCCTGGGGTTTCACCCGCGATAACATCGGGTTCACGATTCGAACCAGCCTCGGTGCCGGGCATCGAGGGCGATCCTAGGGAGTCACCGTGTCAGCCGAGCTACGCATCACCCTCGCCGGAGCCGAGCGTGTGGTGGCGGCCGGCACGACGGCCGGCGAGGCGCTGGAGGCCGACGGGCGCACGGTCATCGCGGCCCGGGTCAACGGCGAGCAGCGCGACCTGGCGCACCCGCTGGCCGAGGGCGACGCGGTCGAGCCGATCGAGATCTCCAGCGAGGCCGGCAGGGCCATCGTCCGCCACTCCACCGCCCACGTCATGGCGCAGGCGGTGCAGGAGCTGTTCCCCGAGGCCAAGCTGGGCATCGGGCCGCCGGTGGAAAACGGCTTCTACTACGACTTCGACGTCAGGCAGGCGTTCAACCCCGACGATCTCAAGCGCGTCGAGAAGCGCATGCGGGAGATCGTCAAGCAGGGGCAGCTCTTCTCCCGCCGGGCCGTCTCCGACGACGACGCCCGCGCGGAGCTGGCGGCGGAGCCGTACAAGCTGGAGCTGATCGGCCTCAAGGGCGGAGCCGTGGCGGAGGCCGAGGAGCACGCGTCGGTCGAGGTGGGGGCCGGGGAGCTGACCATCTACGACAACCTCGACCCCAAGAGCGGCGAGCTGTGCTGGAAGGACCTGTGCCGCGGCCCGCACGTGCCCTCCACCCGGTCCATCCCGGCGTTCAAGCTCATGCGCTCCGGCGGCGCCTACTGGCGGGGCAGCGAGAAGAACCCGCAGCTCCAGCGCATCTACGGCACCGCGTGGGAGTCCCGCGAAAAGCAGGACGAATACCTCGCGCTGCTGGCGGAGGCCGAAAAGCGCGACCACCGCAAGCTGGGCGTGGAGCTCGACCTGTTCAGCTTCCCGCCGGAGCTGGGCAGCGGCCTGCCGGTCTTCCATCCCAAGGGCGGGATCATCCGCAAGGAGATGGAAGACTACATGCGCAGGCGGCAGGCTGAGGCGGGCTACGAGTTCGTCAACACCCCGCACATCACCAAGTCGTCGCTGTTCGAGACCTCGGGCCACCTGCCTTGGTATGCCGACGACATGTTCCCGGCGTTCGAGCTCGAAGGCACCGAATACCGCGTCAAGCCGATGAACTGCCCGATGCACAACCTGATCTTCCGGGCGCGCGGGCGTTCCTACCGGGAGCTGCCGCTGCGGCTGTGCGAGTTCGGCTCGGTCTACCGCTACGAGAAGTCGGGTGTGGTGCACGGCCTGACCCGGGTGCGCGGCATGACGCAGGACGACGCGCACATCTACACCACCCGGGAGCAGATGGCCGACGAGATCCAGTCGCTGCTGAGGTTCGTGCTCAGCGTGCTGAGTGATTTCGGGCTGTCCGACTTCTACCTGGAGCTGTCCACCCGTGACGACTCCGACAAGTTCATCGGCGATCCGGCCGAGTGGGAGGAGGCCACCGAGGCGCTGCGCCAGGTGGCCACCGAGTCGGGGCTGCAGCTCGTGGACGACCCGGGCGGCGCGGCCTTCTACGGGCCGAAGATCTCCGTGCAGGCCAAGGACGCGATCGGCCGCACCTGGCAGCTCTCCACCATCCAGCTCGACCTCAACCAGCCCAAGCGCTTCGGCCTGGAATACCAGGCGGCCGACGGCAGCCGGCAGACCCCGGTCATGATCCACCGGGCGCTGTTCGGCTCGGTCGAGCGCTTCCTCGGCGTGCTCACCGAGCACTACGCCGGCGCCTTCCCGCCCTGGCTCGCGCCGGTGCAGGTGGTGGGCATCCCGATCGCCGAGGCGCACGTGCCCTACCTGCAGGACCTGGCCAAGCGGCTGCGCGCGGCCGGTGTCCGGGTCGAGGTCGACGCGGCCGACGACCGCATGCAGAAGAAGATCCGCAACGCGCAGAAGGCGAAGGTGCCCTTCATGCTGCTGGCGGGCGACGACGACATCGCCAACGGCGCGGTGTCCTTCCGCTACCGCAGCGGCGAGCAGAAGAACGGGGTGCCGGTGGAGGAGGCGATCGCCGAGATCGTCAACGCCGTGGAGCGCCGCATCCAGGTCTGACCGGGCACCGCTCGGCGTTCGGCTGGAGCGGGTCGTGTCGCCCGCTCCCTATTAACGGGTAAATAGGCGAAAGGTGACGGCTGGGCGTCCGCCGAATTGGGCGGCTGCCTCACGGGCGAAGCCTTCGACCAGGTTGCGGACGTAGCTTTCCGGGTTCTCGGTGGTGAGGGCCTCGATGTAGGCGCGGTGTTCCATGAGGGAGCGCACGCCGCGTTCCAGGCCGTCGGTGACGTCCACGGCGTGGGTGGGGGCTTCGCTGCCCGCGATGGCGATCCAGCGGACGCCGTTCCACGGCTCGGCGGGAATATCTGGAAATATCCAGCGATTTCCGGCGTCCCCGGCGGCGTCCAGCACGGCCCTGCCGACGGCCCGGTGGTCGGGCGTGTTCCAGTACGTCCCGCCCCAGGTGTCTTCCGGGTTCAGAGTGATGAGGAGCTCGGGGCGGTGCCGGCGGATGGCGGCGGCCAGGTCCTTCCGGAGCGCGGTCCCGTACTCGATCACCCCGTCGGGGTGGCCGAGGAACTCCACGTCGGTTACGCCGACCACCGCCGCGCTGGCCCGCTCCTCCTGCTCGCGGATGGGCCCGGCCTTGGCGGGTTCGAGAGTGTCGATGCCGGCCTCGCCGCTGGTCACGATCACGTACGTGACCTCGCGGCCCGCGTCCGTCCAGGTGGCCACGGCCGACGCGCAGCCGTACTCGAGATCGTCGGGGTGGGCCACGATCGCCAGGGCGCGCTGCCAGTCGGCCGGCATGGGTTCGAGCTGATCTGTCATGGTCCTCATCCTGACGGCTGGCATGGCTTCCGACCAGGTGAGGGGAGAGGCGAATATGCCAGGGAGACGACCGTGAGATCATGGTCCGGCGCGAGAACGCCGGCCGCGTCCTCGACGTCGTCGAACTGGACGAACACGGCCGCGCCGCCCACGTCCGCGCCTACGGCGAGCACCATCGAAGCCAGCCCCGCCGCCTTCCGGGGGCGCCGGGGACGATCTCCGTTGGGGACCTGGTGTTTCCGGTGAGACCGGCATGTCCGGCTATCGCTGCTCCGCGAGCCAGTCGTCGAAGGTGGTCGGGGCGATGCGCGCGTCCTCGCCCGGTAGCAACACGTCGCCGGCCATGTCCGGGCCGAACAGTCCCGACCACGTCGGCACCAGCTTCACCGTGTGGCCACGGGCCTCGTTGGTGCGGCGGGCCATGTCCAGCAGGTCCTGCGGTTCGGGTCCGGCGAGGTCGGCGTACCGACCCTGAGGCGGGCCGGCCGCGAGCTCGGCGAGGATGTCGGCCACGTCTGCGGGCGCGATCGGCTGGATGAGCAGGGGCGCGATCGTGGCGACCCCGTCCCGCTCGGTCCAGCTCGCCACCATCGCGGCGAAGTCGTGGAACTGCGTGGCGGGGACGATGGTCCACGGCACCGGCCCGGCGGCCACGAGGCGCTCCTGC
This sequence comes from Nonomuraea sp. B12E4, assembly GCF_039871825.1. Taxonomy (NCBI): domain Bacteria; kingdom Bacillati; phylum Actinomycetota; class Actinomycetes; order Streptosporangiales; family Streptosporangiaceae; genus Nonomuraea; species Nonomuraea sp. B12E4. Next base: position 351,094 of record NZ_JBDPME010000005.1, read on the forward strand.
TCGCGCTTGCCCGCGTAGTGGGCGTTGCCCTCGACGCGGCCGACCCCGGCGATCGAGAGCAGCACGTGGTGCCGGACACCGGCCCGCTCCTCGGCGGCCAGCAGGTTGCGCGTGATGGCACCGAAGTACGCGATCGTCTCGTCCCGGCCGGAAGCCGGCGCGTTGGTCACGTCCACGACCACCTCGACGCCGGCCAGGGCGTCGTCCAGCCCGTCGCCGGTGGACAGGTCCACACCGAGCGTACGGCTGATGCGCACGGCCTCGTGCCCGTTTCGTTCCAGCGCGGCGACGGTGAGCGCCCCGATGCTCCCGGTCGCGCCTGCGACTGCGATCCGCATGATGATCTCTCCCTATTTCTCGTTGCAAGCGAGGAAGCTATCATGGACTAAACAGATCCACAATATCTGCGATAGACTCGCCGTCGTGAAGCTGCCTGTGAGCACCGAATGGGTTCTGCACTGCGCCGCGACGCTGGCCCAGCTCGAATCCGGAGCCACCGCGTCGACGGCCCAGCTCGCGCAGTACTTCGACCTCCCGGCGCCATACCTCGCCAAGCAGCTCAAGGCGCTGGTCAAAGCCGGACTGCTGGCCGCCGCCACGGGGCCGAGGGGAGGGTTCCGGATCGCGCGGCCGATCTCCGAGATCACGCTCCTGCAGATCGTCGAGGCCGTGGACGGCACGTCGCCGCCGTACGAGTGCCGCGAGATCCGGCAGCAGGGACGCGGCGCGCTGGCCCCCGAGGACTGCCGGCAAACCTGCGTCCTGGCTCAGAGGATGGCCGACGCGCACGAGGCGTGGCGAGGCAGCCTCGCCGGGGTCACCCTCGCCGACATCCTCGCCTCGCTGCCCCCGACGGCACCGGCCCGCACCCGCCGGCGCCTGGCGGGGATCACTTAGCCGGTCCGAACACCCTTGGATTCGGCCCCTGTCCCAGTGGCTGATGGAATGCACGGATGCGAGAGGAAACGCGCGTGCCGCGGGAGATCATGATCGAGCCGCTGCCTCCGGAGACGGCCGCGGACGCCGCGACCATGTCGATGCTCAGCGACCTGATCAACGACGTGTACGCGGTCGCGGAGAAAGGGTTGTGGCAGGACGACGCCGCCCGGACGAATCCGGCCGAGGTGTCGCGGTTCACTGGTGCCGGGGAAATGGCCGTGGCCAGGCTGAGCGGGCGAATCGTCGGGTGTGTCCGGCTTCAGCGGCTGACCGATGATCTGAGCGAGTTCGGCATGCTCACCGCCGCGCCGGAGAGCCGGGGCCTCGGTGTGGGGCGCGAGCTCGTACGTTTCGCCGAGCGGCGCAGCCGGGCCGAGGGCCGCCACGTGATGCAGCTCGAACTGCTGGTGCCCCGCACGTGGGCGCATCCGTCGAAGGAGTTCCTGGCGGGCTGGTACGGCCGCATCGGCTACCGGGTGGTCGGGGTGTCCGGAATCGAGGAGGTCCATCCCGGCCTGGCCGGGCTGCTGGCAACCCCGTGCGACTTCCGCGTCTACCACAAGGATCTCCGCGACCAGGACGGCTGACCCGTCAACGCAGAGGCCGGCGGGCGCGGCCGGCGGCTCTCGCGGTCGGTTCCGCCAAGGGCGGCCAGGTGGTCGGTTCCGACGGGAGCGGGCAGTACGGTCGTGGCGCACCCTGTTCGGACGGCTCGGTGCGCGTCCGGACAAACTCGGTGTGGGCGAGCGCTGGACGTTGTCACCCCCTTCGCTCCTGTCGCCGCCGCCGAGGAGCCCCGGCTTCAGCTCTCGGAGTGGAGGGTCCCGTTGCGGGCGGAGGTCTGGAGGCGAGGGCGGCCGTGCAGGCGAGCAGGCCCGGCGATGCGATCACGATGATGGCGATGGTTTTTCACGATTTCGGAACGTAATGAACCGACGGCAGGCGCGACTTCGCGCGATGTGATGAATCGAGCAGCAGCGGCGCGACGGGCCGCGCGTGGATCGGCCCGCCGCGCGCGGACGGTCAACTCCCGGCGGGCTGGTCCTCGTCGTCGGCCGCGGGCTGGGAGGAGGGGTGGCGGTCGCCGGGGAGGCGGACGTCGTCGACCGTGACGTTGACCTCCTCGACGCGCATGCCCAGCATGTGACTGACGTTTCTGGCCACGTTCGTCTTGACGGCCGCGGCCACCTCCATCACGACATGTCCATACTCGACCACGATGGTGAGGCTCACCGACGCCTCGCGGTCCTGGATGTGCGCGTTGACACCCTGGTTGCCGCGCCGGGAACCGATCCCGATGCGGTCGCGTACGGACTCGAACGCCCGCGCCAGGTCGCCACCCATGTCGGCGACCCCCGGCACCTCCAGGGCGGCCAGCGAGGCGATCTTCTCCACCACCTCGTCGGCCACCTTGATCCGTCCCTTCACGACGACACCAGCGGAGGACGTCTCGGTCCCGTCCGGGGCGTCGGCGGGCTCGGCGGCAGGGTCGAGCCCGGAATCGCCGGCCATGGCGTCGGAATGCTCGGCGGACAGATCCGGGTGCTCGGTGTCCGGATCCGGATTGTCGGACGACTGGGCGGTGCGCTCGGCAAGGGCTTCGGTCATCACGGCCTCCTCAGGCAGGTCCCTGGGATTGTGCCGGAAGACCACCCTGTTTGTCCGTGGTCCTATGCTGCTAGTTATGCACGATCAGGCAGGGGCAGGGTCCCCGGACAACTTCCAGCGTCTGTGGACCCCGCATCGCATGGCCTATATCAAGGGCGAGGGCAAGCCGACGGGCGCCGGCCCCGACGACGGGTGCCCGTTCGACGAGATCCCCCGCATGAGCGATGAGGACGGCCTGGTCGTCGCCAGAGGTGAGTCGGTCTACGCCGTGCTCAACCTCTACCCCTACAACTCCGGCCACCTGATGGTCGTGCCCTACCGGCATGTGTCCGACTATGACGAGCTGGTCACGGACGAGCTGGTCGAGCTGGGCGAGTTCACCCAGAAGGCGCTGCGCGCGCTACGCAAGGCCAGCGGCGCCCAGGGCTTCAACGTGGGCATGAACCTGGGCCACGTGGCGGGCGCGGGCATCGCCGCCCACCTGCACCAGCACGTGGTGCCCCGGTGGGGCGGCGACACGAACTTCATGCCGGTCGTGGCCCGGACCAAGGTCCTCCCGCAACTCCTGCGCGACACCCGCCAGCTCCTCGCCGACGCCTGGGACTGACCTCCAGCCCGCCGCGGGGCCGGGGAATCGACCTGCCTCCGGCTTCTCGCCGAAGCTCGGAGTTGAGCTCCCGGAGCCCCGGAGTTGAGCTCCGGGGCCGCTTCGGGCGGTGGCTATCTCGTTGCTCGGGCCAGGTCGGACGGGGCCTCGGCGTCCTGGTCGCCGGCCGGACGCAGCGCGGCGATGCCGGTCGCGAGCAGCAGCGGCACCGCGAGTGCCAGCGCCATGGCCAGCACGGCCGCCCCCGAGTCGTTGACCAGCATCCCGATCACACCACTGACGAGCGTGCCGATCAGGCCGGCACGCAGGGCGGGGGAGTGCCCGAACGCCGCCGGCACCACCCCGGAGGAGGCCTGGTCGGGCCGCATGATGGCGTAGACGAGAAACGCCACGGCGGCGATCACGATCGGCATCAGGTTGGGGCTGAGCAGCGTGCCCAGCATGGCCTGCAGCTTGCGCAGGATGACCTCCAGCGCCTCCCCGCTGAGCACCTGCCCCACGAACCGGCCCAGGTGCGTCTGCTCGCTCGGCGGCTGGAGGTAGTTGATCCAGGCGAACGTCATCACGATCACCCCGCCCGCCACGCAGAACGCTCCCAGCTTCACCAGCGAGACCCGCCTGCCCGCGAGGATCAGCGCGGTCACCGCGATGCCCGGCACGAACGCGATGACGCCGCCGAAGTCGCTGCCCATGCCGGACCCGCCGAGCACCATCGCGAACGCCCCCAGCCCCACGATCGCGGCCAGCCCTACCCTGCCCGGCCAGCGGTGCGCGATGATCGTGGCGGTCAGCAGTGTGCTGGTGGCCAGCAGCGCGAACGGGATGTTGCCCAGGCCGAAGTAGCGGGCGCCCTGCTCGGCGCTGTAGCCGATGAAGCTGTTGAGCTGGAGCGTGGTCCCGGTGAGCAGGTCGCCGATCAGCGTGATCGCGGTGATGCCGGCCACCACGGCCGGCGGCCCGAGGGGCCGGCGCCGCCAGGGTCCGGCGAGTGCCAGTGCGGTGATCGCGGCCCACCAGGCCAGGATGCCGCCGAACAACTGCAGGTGGTTGGCCCAGGGCAGCAGGTTGACCAGCATCGAGGTGACGGGCAGGGCGGCCAGCGCCACGGCGGACACGCCGACCCAGGACATGCCCTTGCGGCGGCGCAGCAGCAGGAAGGCCAGCACGTAGAAGACGACCTGGAGGACGGCGAGGGCCGTGAAGTACTGGCCCTTGGCCGAGCGCATGGTCTGCGCGGCGGCGTCGCCGCGCTGGAGCCGCTCGAACGTGGCCCCGCGCTCGCCCACCTGCAGCGGCACGCCCACCACCGTGCTCGGCACGGCCACGCCGAGCTTGGTCAGCACGGTGGCGGTCAGGTCGGGCACGATCGACATGTCCTCGCGCCGGGTGGAGGCCGAGCCGAGCAGGCGGCCCGGCGCGCCGGGCTCGCGCAGCGCGGCCACCCGCAGGTGGGGTACGGAGCCGTGGTCGGACAGGCCCGCGAGCAGCACCGTCGTGCCGGTGGGCAGCGCGGACAGCAGCGCGCCCGCCTGGGCGTCGGCCCGGCGCAGGGCGTCGCGGCGGGCGGCGGGGGAGAGCAGGTCGGGGACGTCGGGCAGCCGGTCGCCGGTCAGGTAGGGGCGGACGAGGTCGTCCACGTCCATGGCGATCATGCGGCACCGTTCGAGGTCGGCGGTGGTGACCTGCTGCGGCGTGGCGCGGTAGTGCGGCACGGCGCCCTGCTGGTCGGCCAGCCCCAGCGCCGCGCCGGGGCCGATGGCGAGCGAGCACTGCCCGGCCGACTTGAGCGCCTCGCCCAGGGTGCCCGCGCCGCGCTGCCCTGCCACGTCGATGAGGTAGCGGTAGTCGGGGATGACGGCTCCCTCGCCCTCGGGCCGGGGCTTGGGCGGCGCGCCACACCGGTAGCCGGCCGCCGACCGGACGCCCGCCGACACGGTCAGCCAGGCGTCGTAGGGGCAGGTCACGTTGCTGACGGTGCGGACCGAGAGTGAGCCGATGGCGCTCGATGCGGCCAACTGCCACAGGTGGGGGGTGTCGGACTGGGTGAGGTCGTTCCAGTGGAGGCCGGACACGCCGATGAGGGCCACGCGTCGCGCGCCCTCATCCGCCCGCGCCGGGCCGGCGAGCAGCCCGGGTCCGACCAGCAGTTGAACGACGAGTAGGGCCAGCACGACCAGTGCGCGCCTCAACGCCGACGACCTCCCCGAAAGATCGAGATTCTGTGGCCTGTGACAGGGCGCCACCGATTCGTTCTGTGGCACGTGGTGAGGGCGCCACCCGTCCCGACTACCCTCTCATGGCGCGATGGCAACTTCGGCACGTCCGGTCACCACCCGGCCAGCGCAGCCCTGGACGGCGCTTCTGGGGCCGGGTCGTGCCGGGCTGTGGTGGCGGAATCCACGCTCGGCCAGGCTTTCCCGTCAGCCCGTCAGCCCGTCAGCCCGTCAGCCCGTCAGCCCGTGCCTCTGTCCGCGCGCCGCCTGCCCGTCCGTCCGCCTGTCCGGTCGGCTCCGGGCTGGAGCGGCGGTTCCGGCGGTGCCGGGGTCGCGGGACCGCCGCGCCGGCCGGTCTGCGGTGCCGTAGAGCTGGTGGTGGCGATGGTGCCGGTGATGGGGCGGCGGTATGTGGTGTTGGGGGGTGTTGGGGTCAGAGATCGTTGATCTTCACCCTGGTTGGTTTGCTTTCGTTGTGGAGCCGGTCGAGTGAGGTGACCAGGTAGGTTCCCGCGGACTTGGCGGTGAAGGTCGGGCTTGTGACGATGGCCACCAGGTTGCGGGCGTCGGTGGTGTGGCAGTTCTTGCCCGAGTCCGGCACCCGGTAGACCGCGTACGCCCGGGCTCCCGCGGACGGTCGCCAGGTCACCGTGGAGCCCGCTGCATGGGCCCTGGCCGGGGCGGCGGGGGCGGCTCTGTCGAGATCCTTCATGAGCGGCAGCAGCGCGGGCCGGCTGTAGTGGTCCTTGACGATGCGGTCCATCGCCCCGAGCGGGTTGCTCAGGAGTTGCTTGCCGCTGAAGTAGACGTCGCCCTGCACCTGCCCGCGCTCGCGGTTGAGCGCCACGTGGGAGGCCAGCTCGTCCGGCTTGGTCCAGGCCCGGTCGTCCTTGGACCCGACCCGGTAGAGGGCCTGCCCGATGTAGAGCTGCACGTCGCTGCCCTCGACCGCGTCGCCCCACCACCGCGCGAGCGTGGTGTAGTCGGCCAGCTTGTGCCCGCGCGGCCAGTAGAGCTGCGGCAGGACGTAGTCCACGGTGCCGGACCGGATCCAGGCCCGCGCGTCCGCATAAATCGTGTCGTACGCTGACATGCCCGACGTAGCCGATCCGGCCGGGTCGTTGGACTTGTTACGCCAGATGCCGAACGGGCTGATGCCGAACTTGACGTGCGGTTTGGCCGCGTGCACCGCCTCGTCCACCTGGGCGACCAGCGTGTTGACGTTGTCGCGCCGCCACCCGGCCAGCTTCTTGCCCTTGCCATATTTCGCGAACGCCGCCCGGTCGTCGAACTTCGCCCCCGCCACCGGATACGGATAGAAGTAGTCGTCGAAGTGGACGCCGTCCACGTCGTAACGTTCCACCACGTCGGTGATGACCTTGATCACGTGGTCGCGCACGGCGGGCAGGCCGGGATTGTAGTAGAGGCGGCCGCCGTATTTGACCGTCCAGTCCGGATGCTGCCGTGCCGGGTGGTCCGCGGGCAGCTTGGCCGGGCTGGCGTCGTAGGCCGCGCGGTAGGGGTTGAACCAGGCGTGGAACTCCAGGCCGCGCTTGTGCGCCTCCTCGATGAGGAACGGCATCGGGTCCCAGCCGGGGTCCTTGCCCGCCGTGCCCGTCAGATACTGCGACCAGGGCTCCAGCGAGGACTTGTAGAGCGCGTCGGAAGCCGGCCGTACCTGGAGGAAGACCGCGTTCAGATTGCGCCGGGCGGCGGCGTCCATGATCTTCACGTATTCGGCCCGCTGCCTGGCGGGGCTGAGCCCGGTCCTGGAGGGCCAGTCGATGTTGGTGGTCGTGGCGATCCACACCCCGCGCAGCTCCCGCTTGGGGTAGCGCGTGTCGGCCTCACAGGCGGCGGCCGGCGCGGCGGCGGCCTGCTTCTTCCGGCTCTGCGCGGGACTCGATCCGGCTCCGGGACCGAAGACGTAGGCGGCGGCCATGGCGACGACCGCCAAGGCGGCGGCGGCGAGGAGTGGGCGTCCAGTTCGCATAGTGCCATCCAGTGTGGCAGTTCACTTGTGCCACCCGGCGCGGAAAACTGAAATCAAGTCGTGATACTTATGTGACTAAAGCGCATGGCTGGGCCGGGAGGAAGCAAAATCCTCCCGGCCTCGTCGCGCCTCATTCCGTGGCCGCCACCTTGCTCGCCAGGTTCGGCGGCAGCGGCTCGTAGCGCAGGAACGTGCGCTGGAACGTACCGGTGCCGTGTGACATCGATCGCAGATCGATGGCGTAACGCGTGATCTCCAGCTCGGGCACCTCCGCCTTGACCAGCGTGCGCCCGGTGCCGACGGGCTCGGTGCCGAGCACCCGCCCGCGCCGCGACGACAGGTCGGACATCACCGATCCCACGTAGTCGTCGGCCACCAGCACCGCCAGCTCGTCCACCGGCTCCAGCAGCAGCGTCGGGACCTTCGATGCCGCCTCCTTCAGCGCGAGCTGACCGGCGATCTGGAAGGCCATGTCGGAGGAGTCGACCGAGTGGGCCTTGCCGTCGTACAGGGTGACGCGCACGTCCACCATCGGGTAGCCGGCGACGACGCCCCGCTCCATCTGGGCCCGCACCCCCTTCTCCACCGACGGGATGAACTGGCGGGGCACGACGCCGCCCACGATCTTGTCCACGAACTCGAAGCCTCCCCCGGACGGCAGGGGCTCGACCTCGAGGTGGCAGATCGCGTACTGGCCGTGGCCGCCGGTCTGCTTGACGTTGCGGCCCATCGCCTGGCACTTGCCGCCGAACGTCTCGCGCAGCGGCACCCGCAGCTCGACCCGCTCCACCTCGACGCCGTGGCGCTTGGACAGGCGGTCGAGGAGCACGTCGGTGTGCGCCTCGCCCATGCACCACAGGACGAGCTGGCGGGTCTCGGCGTTGTTCTCCAGCCGCAGGGTCGGGTCCTCGGCCACCAGCCTGCCCAGGGCCTGCGAGAGCTTGTCCTCGTCGGCCTTGGACCTGGCCCTGATCGCCACGGGTAGCAGCGGGTCGGGCATCTCCCAGGCGGTCATCACCAGCGGGTGCTCGACCTCGGACAGGGTGTCCCCGGTCTCGGCCCGCGAGAGCTTGGCGACCGCGATGATGTCGCCGGCGACGCCCTTGGCCGTGGCGCGCTGCTGCTTGCCCAGGGGGCAGGTCAGGGTGCCGATGCGCTCGTCGAGGTCGTGGTCCTCGTGCCCGCGGTCGGCCAGGCCGTGCCCGGACACGTGCACGGTCATGTCCGGGCGCAGTGTGCCGGAGAAGACGCGTACCAGGCTGATGCGGCCCACGTACGGGTCGCTGGTGGTCTTGACGACCTCGGCGACGAGCGGCCCGTCCGGGTCGCAGGAGATGCCCTTGACCGGCTTGCCGGACAGGTCGGTGATCTCGGGCATGGGGTGTTCGGGCGGTGACGGGAAACCCTGTGTGACGAGTTCGAGCAGTTCGTGGGCGCCGACGCCGAGGCCCGTGCACAGCACGGGGTAGAAGCTGCCGCGGGCGACGGCCTTCTCCAGGTCCTCGATCAGGACCTTGGTGTCGATGGGGTCGCCCTCGAGGTAGCGATCCATGAGCGATTCGTCCTCGCTCTCCTGGATGATCCCCTCGATCAGCACTCCGCGGTGCTCCTCGATCTGCGCCTCGTAGTCCGCCCCCGGCTCCTTCTCGGTACGGTCGCCGGTGGCGTAGTTGTAGAACTTCTGTGTCAGCAACCCGATCAGCCCGTTGACGTGACCGTTGGTGATCACCGGGAGGTAAAGGGGCGCGACCCCGTCGCCGAAGACGTCCTGGCAGGCGGCGAGCACCTCGTCGAAGTTGGCCCGCTGGTGGTCGATCTTGGTGATGACCACCGCCCGCGGCATGCCGACGCGGCCGCACTCCTCCCAGAGCATCCGGGTCAGGCCGTCGATGCCCTCGGCCGCCGACACCACGAACAACGCGGCGTCGGCCGCGCGCAGTCCGGCGCGCAGGTCGCCCACGAAGTCGGCGTAACCGGGAGTGTCGAGAAGATTGATCTTGATGCCGTTGTGCACCAGAGGTGCCACGGCGAGGTTGACCGACCGCTGCTGCCGAACCTCCACCTCGTCGAAGTCGCTGACCGTGTTGCCGTCTTCCACCCGTCCCGCGCGCTGGATGGTGCCCGTGGCGGCCAGCAACTGCTCGACGAGGGTCGTCTTACCCGCTCCTGAGTGGCCGACCAGCACGACATTGCGTATGGCATCCGCCCTGTCGGCCGTTGGTGCCCTGCCCGCGGCTCCTACGGCGCCGCCTGTGTTCCGTTCAGCCACATCGGCCTCCCGCGTCGTCGGTTCGTTGTCCAACGCCGCGCCCGCGCGGAGGGCTAATGGAAACCGCATGGACGCGGTGTGTTCACCAAATACCCCTGTGGCGGATATCACAAGGGGGGCGGGGCAAAGAAAGTTGTCAGGCGCTTCATGGCCTACGATCGGACGGCGATGCTCAAACTCCTGCGCCCGGCCATGACCCGGATACTCACCCCGCTGGGCAGGGCCCTCGCCGGCCGCGGGATCGGCCCGGACGCCGTCACGGCGATCGGCACCCTCGGCACGGTGATCTCCGCCCTGCTCTTCTTCCCCTTGGGCCGCCTGACCGTGGGTGCCCTGGTGATCACTGTCTTCGTGCTCTTCGACCTGCTCGACGGCGTGGTCGCCCGGCTCGGCGGCAATGGCGGCAGCACCTGGGGGGCGTTCCTCGACTCGACGCTCGACCGGGTGGCCGACGCCGCCATCTTCGCCGGCCTGATCTTGTATTTCATCTCCAGAGACGACACTCTGATGGCCGCGGTGACACTCGTCTGCCTGGTCGCCGGGGCCGTGGTCTCCTACGCCAAGGCCAGGGCCGAGGGGCTCGGGCTGACGGCTGACGTGGGGCTGGCCGAGCGGCCGGAGCGGCTGGTCGTGGCGCTGGTGGCGGCCTGCCTCGCGGGGCTCGGGGTGCCTTACGTCCTGGCCGGCGGCATGTGGCTGCTCGCGGCGGCCAGCCTGGTCACCGTGGGTCAGCGGGTGTGGCACGTCTACACGCAGACGAGGGAGAGATGAGCGAGAAGGCGTCCGTCAGCGATCGTGTGGTGGCCGCGGGCTTCGCGGCCGGCTGGAAAGTCGTGCCGTTGCTGCCCGAGCGCCCCACGGCCGCGGTCTTCCGCTTCATGGCGGACCGGGTCTGGAGCCGGCGTGGCAAGTCCGTACGCCGTCTGGAGTCCAACCTCGCCAGGGTGACCGGCCTCGAGGCGGGCGGCCGCGAGATGCGCGCGCTCAGCCGGGCCGGCATGCGCTCCTACTTCCGCTACTTCCACGAGGTCTTCCGGCTGCCGTCGATGCGGACCGAGGAGATCGTGCGCCGCACCCACGTCATCGGCGCCGAGCACGTCCACGACAACGTCGCGGCGGGCCGGGGCGTGGTGCTGGCGCTGCCGCACATGGGCAACTGGGACCAGGCCGGCGCCTGGCTGGTGGGCGTGGGGCACCCGTTCACGACGGTGGCCGAGCGGCTCAGGCCGGAGTCGCTGTTCCGCCGCTACGTGGCCTTCCGCGAGGGGCTGGGCATGGAGGTGCTGCCGCTCACCGGCGGCGACGGGCACAACTTCGGCACGCTGGCCGCCCGGGTGCGCAAGGGCGGCGTCGTGTGCCTGCCCGCCGAGCGCGACCTCACCAAGAGCGGCATCGAGGTGCGCTTCTTCGGCGCGACCACCAAGGTGCCCGCGGGGCCGCCGCTGCTGGCCGTGCAGACCGGGGCCGCGCTGCTGCCCGCCATCGTCTACTTCGTGGGCGACGACTGGGGCATCCACATCCACGAGGAGGTTCCCGTCCCGGCGGAGGGCACCAGGCAGGAGAAGGCCGCGGCGGTGGCGCAGAGCCTGACGGACGTGTTCGAGAAGGGCATCGCCGAGCATCCCGAGGACTGGCACATGATGCAGCGACTGTGGCTGGAAGACCTGCGCCGATGAGGATCGGCGTGGTCTGCCCGTACTCGTGGGACATGCCGGGCGGGGTCAAGCAGCACATCGACGATCTGGCACAGGCCCTGCTCGCGCAGGGGCACGAGGTGTCCGTGATCGCGCCGGCGGCCGACGACGAGGACCTGCCGGCCTACGTGACCGGGGCCGGGCGGGCGGTGCCGGTGCCGTACAACGGGTCGGTGGCCAGGATGTCGTTCGGGTTCCTGTCGGCGGCGCGGGTGCGGCGGTGGGTGCGTACGGGCGGCTTCGACGTGCTGCACATCCACGAGCCGCTGATCCCCAGCCTGGGCGTGCTGGCCTGCTGGGCGGCCAAGGGCCCGATCGTGGCGACGTTCCACGCCTCGTTCACCCGCTCGCGCGCCATCGCGGTGGCCGAGCCGCTGCTGCGCAGTGCGCTGGAGAAGCTGAGCGGCCGCATCGCGGTGTCCGACGCGGCCCGCAAGAGCCTGGTGGAGCAGTTCGGCGGCGACGCGGTGCTGATCCCCAACGGCGTCACCGTCTCCCGCTACACCGAGGCCGAGCCGCTCGGCGGGTGGGGACCCGACGGGGGCACGATCGGCTTCCTCGGCCGGATGGACGAGGAGCGCAAGGGCCTGCCGATCCTGCTCGACGCGTTCAACACGCTGGCCGCCGAACGGCCGCATCTGCGGCTGCTCCTCGCCGGGCCGGGCGACGCGAAGGACGTCTACGAGCGGGTGCGGAAGGCCTTCCACGGCCGGGTGACGGTGCTCGGCATGGTGAGCGAGGCTGACAAGATCCGCGCCTACCACTCGGTGGACGTGTTCTGCGCGCCCAACACCCGGGGAGAGAGCTTCGGCATCGTGCTGGCCGAGGCCATGGCGTCCGGGGCGACGGTGCTGGCCAGCGACATCCCGGCCTTCCGCAGGGTGCTCGGGGAGGGCCAGGCGGGCGCGCTGTTCGCCAACGGCGACCCCGACTCGCTGGCGCGTGAGGCCGCCGCGCTGCTCGACGCCCCCGAGCGCCGGGTCAAGCTGGCGGAGGAGGCGCTGGTGGCGGTCAGGAAGTACGACTGGTCCACGGTCGCGCGGGACGTCGTACGCGTCTACGAGACGGTCACCACGAGTGGTGCCGGGCGGGTGGAGGAAGACCTGTGACTCCGGCCATGACCGCGCTGGTCGTGGGCATCGTCGTGGTGCTCACGGCCGTCTACATCTCCTGGCGGGCGGGCCGGCTGGACCGCCTGCACATCCGGCTGGAGCTGGCCGGCGAGTCGCTGGACGCCGCGCTGATGCGGCGCAGGGCGGTGGTGCTGGAGCTGGCCGGCTCGCGCCTGCTCGACCCGGCCACCTCCCTGGTGCTGGCCGCCGCCGCGCACGAGGCCAGGACGGCCGGGCCCGAGGAGCGCGAGCACGCCGAGAGCGACCTGTCGCGGGCGCTGCGCGCGGCCGTGGACCAGGAGCGGTTCAGGGAGAAGCTGTCGGAGGCGCCGGGCGGCCGCGACCTGCTGGACGAGCTCGACACGGCCGTGGCCAAGGTGGTCTACTCGCGGCGCTTCTACAACAACGCGGTGGGAGTCACGCGTACGGCCCAGCGCCGCTGGCTCGCCCGGATGCTCCGCCTGGCCGGGCATACCGAATACCCCCGATTCTTCGAAATAGATGACAATCCGCCTGCGGCTATGGCAACTGAATGACCTAATTTGGCGGAGCCAGTAAGCTTCATCCCGTTTTCAGGGCTGAAGCGAGGAGTGTTCAGGTGCGGCTACCCCGGATGATCACGATCTGGCTGGCCGGAGCGGCCGTGCTGCTCCCGGTCGCGGCCTGCTCCGCTGAGGAGCCCGCCCCTGGCAAGGCCCCGCAGGCCGCCCCGGCCGCGCCGACGGAGGAGCCCGTCGAGGTCAAGACCCATCCCTTCACCGGCAAGCCGTACGAGCAGCTCAAGCCGGTGCTGGCGGTAAAGATCGAGAACACCGCGGCGGGCAAGCCGCAGCTCGGCCTGAAAAGCGCGGACATCGTCTACGTCGAGCAGGTCGAAGCCGGTCTGACCAGGCTCATGGCGATCTTCTCCTCCAAGCTTCCCGCCAAGGTGGGACCCGTGCGCAGCGCCCGCATCTCCGACCTGCACATCGCGCCGCAGTTCGGCAAGCCGGCCTTCTCCTACTCCGGCGTGCAGACCAAGATGCTGCCGTTCGTCGCCGAGGCGTCGCTGTTCGACGTGGGTGACACGCGCAACCCCGCGGCGTACTTCCGCCAGCCCGGCCGCTTCGCCCCTTACAACCTGTTCGCCACCACGAAGAAGCTGATCGCCAAGGCACCCAAGGCGAGCAAGGCCAAGGACATCGGCTTCACCTTCGGGGACGCGCCGGAGGGCGGGACGCCACGCAAGTCCTACACCGTCAAGTGGCCCGCCGCCCGCTTCACCTTCGCCTGGTCGGAGGAGAAGAAGCAGTGGATGATCTGGCAGGACGGCAAGAAGGACATGGCGGCCGAGGGCGGCCAGCTCGGCGCTCCCACGGTCGTCATCCAGTACACCAAGACCGAGCGCTCGGAGTTCCACGACCTGAACGACAGCTACACGCCGCTCGTGCACACCACGGGCAAGGGCAAGGCGGTCGTGCTGCGCGACGGCCAGGCCTTCAACGCCAACTGGGAGCGGAAGTCGGAGAAGGACGGCACGACGTTCACCACGGAGAGCGGCGATCCGATGAACTTCGCGCCCGGCCAGGTGTGGGTCGCCCTCGCCAGCCGCAAGCCCGTCATCCCGTAGGTACGCGGAGACGCGCTGTGGCCGCCTGTCTGGATAATGTGGGCGACAAATGTTGACATGTTGGCATGTCGGAGGTGTGGTCCCGCAGGACCTACCATGGGCTTGATAACTTACCGAGAGCCCGTGAGGATGACCGTGTCCAGCAGCACGTCCCAGAACACCCCCGTCACCGGAACCGCGCGCGTCAAGCGCGGCATGGCCGAGATGCTCAAGGGCGGCGTCATCATGGACGTCGTCACCCCCGAGCAGGCCAAGATCGCTGAAGACGCCGGCGCGGTGGCCGTGATGGCCCTCGAGCGGGTGCCCGCCGACATCCGCGCCCAGGGCGGCGTTTCCAGGATGAGCGATCCCGACATGATCGACGGCATCATCGCCGCCGTGTCGATCCCCGTCATGGCCAAGGCCCGCATCGGCCACTTCGTCGAGGCCAGGGTGCTGCAGTCGCTCGGTGTCGACTACGTGGACGAGTCGGAGGTGCTCACCCCGGCCGACTACGCCAACCACATCGACAAGTGGCAGTTCACGGTGCCGTTCGTGTGCGGCGCCACCAACCTGGGCGAGGCCCTCCGCCGCATCACCGAGGGCGCGGCCATGATCCGCTCCAAGGGCGAGGCGGGCACCGGCGACGTCTCCAACGCCGTCACCCACATGCGTACGATCCGCGCCGAGATCAAGCGCCTCACCTCGCTGCCGGAAGACGAGCTGTACGTCGCCGCCAAGGAGCTGCAGGCCCCCTACGAGCTGGTCGCCGAGGTGGCCAAGACCGGCAAGCTGCCGGTCGTGCTGTTCACCGCGGGCGGCATCGCCACCCCCGCCGACGCCGCGATGATGATGCAGCTCGGCGCCGAGGGCGTGTTCGTGGGCTCGGGCATCTTCAAGTCCGGCGACCCGGCCAAGCGCGCCGCGGCCATTGTCAAGGCCACCACCTTCCACGACGACCCCGACGTGGTCGCCAAGGTCTCCCGCGGGCTGGGCGAGGCCATGGTCGGCATCAACGTCGACGAGATCCCGCAGCCGCACCGGCTGGCCGAGCGCGGCTGGTAGACCGGCGCGTCGTCGCAGGTCGGGGGCTTGTCCATGTGGCATGATCGCTCACGGCGGGCGTGGGACGGCGCATCCCCGCCCGGCCGGGGCGCCATCCTGTGACGGCAAGAATTGTCGGAAGGGGCGGCATTCGCGAAGGATGTCGTCTTTTTCGTGTTGTGTGGCGTTCACCGAGTAGTCATGATTCTCAGTCAAGCTACGGGCAACCCTTGATCGTTTTCAGGAGCCACACATGTCCCAGCTCAACCGCAGGCACTTCCTCGTCACAGGGTTAGCCGCGGGGGCCGCGGCTGCCATTCCCGCCGGCGCCGCACACGCCGATCCCACTCCCGACCCCGCCGCCGAGACGGCCCAGACCCTGGCCTCGCGCGGTCTGCGTACCGACCCGTTCACGCTCGGCGTCGCCTCCGGCGACCCCGACCACGAGGGGTTCGTGCTGTGGACCAGGCTGGCCCAGCAGCCCATGGCCGAGGACGGGCTCGGCGGCATGCCGCAGCGGCCGTTCCCGGTGCTGTGGCAGATCTACTCCGACGAGCGCGGCCGCCGCGTCGTGCGCTCGGGGGTGACCGTGGCCGCGCCCGAGTGGGGCCACAGCGTGCACGTCGAGGTCAAGAACCTGAGCTCCGACCGCGAATACTGGTACCGCTTCCGGGTCGGCCCGTACGTCTCACCGATCGGCCGCGCCCGCACCGCTCCGCACCCGCTCTCGTACGGCCGGGGCCTGTCGATGGCCTTCGTCTCGTGCGCCCAGTACGAGCACGGCTTCTTCACGTCCTACCGCAGGCTGGCCGAGGACCGCCCGGACCTCATCCTGCACCTGGGCGACTACCAGTACGAGTACACCAAGGACACCTACACCATCCCCGGCGGCAACGTCCGCGACCACGAGGGCCCCGAGACCGAGACCCTGGCCGGCTACCGCCAGCGCCACGCCCAGTACAAGGCCGACCCCGACCTCCAGGCCGCGCACGCCGCCGCGTCCTGGCTGGTGGTGTGGGACGACCACGAGCTGGACAACAACTGGGCCGGCGCGGTGCCCGAGCGTCCGGACATCCCGCAGCCGAACTTCATGGCCAGGCGCGAGGCCGCCTTCCGCGCCTACTACGAGAACATGCCGCTGCGCCGCACCTCGATCCCGCGCGGCGTCGACATGCAGCTCTACCGGCGCATCCGGTGGGGCCGGATGGCCACCTTCCACATGCTGGACACCCGCCAGTACCGCGACGACCAGGGCTGCGACGACGGCTACCGCGACTGCCCGGCCGCCGTGGACCCGGCGCGCTCGATCACTGGCGCGAAGCAGGAGGCGTGGCTGCTGGACGGCTTCCACCACTCGCGCGCGCAGTGGGACATCCTGGGCCAGCAGGTCTTCTTCGCCCAGCGCGACAACAACGCCGGCCCCGCCAAGATCACTAGCATGGACGCCTGGGACGGCTACGTCGCCTCCCGCCGGCGCATCACGCAGGGCTGGCTGGACGCCAAGGTCCGCAACCCCGTGGTGCTCACCGGTGACGTGCACGCCCACTGGGCCAGCGACCTCAAGCTGGACTACGACGACCCGACCGGGCCCAGCGTCGGCTCCGAGCTGGTGGCCACGTCGATCTCGACCGGCGGCAACGGCGCCGACTCGGACCCGGCCTCGCATCCGTTCCTCGCGATCAACCCGCACCTGAAGTTCTACAACAACCAGCGCGGCTACGTGCTGACCAAGATCGAGCGCGACCTGATGACCGCCGACTTCAAGGTGGTGCCTCAGGTGCAGACGCCCGGGTCGGAGGTCTACACCAGGGCCACGTTCGTGATCGAGGACCGGGTGCCGGGGGTGCAGCAGACGTACCTGCGGCCGCTCGACCCGGCGCTGCGCTCGCAGCCGATCACGGCGGAGGACACGGTCCGCCTGGAGACGGAACGCCCGTAAACCCGCCGAGAACCGGGCCGGGCCGCCGGGCCCGGCCCGGTTCTCCCCGTTCGGCCGCAAGTCCGTCCACCTCAGGGCCGCCTGGGAGGAAGATCCCGGGCGATCCTGGTGTTGAATGGTCTGAACTCGCACCCGGACGGAAGGATCGACTGTGCCCACGATCGGTGTACTCGCTCTCCAGGGAGACGTGCGCGAGCATGTGCGCATGCTCCAGGAGGCCGGCGCGTCGGCGACCGCCGTACGCCGGCCCGCCGAGCTGGACGCGGTCGACGGCCTGGTCATCCCCGGCGGGGAGTCCACCACCATGTGGAAGCTCGCCGAGACCTTCGACATGCTGCAGCCGATGCGCCTGCGGATCAAGGAGGGCATGCCCGCCTACGGCTCCTGCGCCGGCATGATCATGCTGGCCGACCGGATCGAGGACGGCATCGCCGGGCAGCAGACGATCGGCGGCATCGACATGGTCGTCAGGCGCAACGCGTTCGGCCGCCAGGTCGACTCCTTCGAGTCCGATCTGGACTTCGCCGGGCAGTCGGTGCACGCGGTTTTCATCCGCGCTCCCTGGGTCGAATCGGTCGGTGGCGACGTGGAAGTGCTGGGCAGGTGCGAGCCGGGGGATAGGATCGTCGCGGTCCGTCAAGGGCCGTTGCTCGCGACGTCGTTCCACCCCGAGCTGACCGGGGACGCGCGCGTGCACCGTTACTTCGTAGACATGCTGAGGGAGTTCTAGGTAATGTCCGGCCACTCCAAATGGGCGACGACGAAGCACAAGAAGGCCGCGCTCGACGCCAAGCGCGGCAAGCTGTTCGCGAAGCTCATCAAGAACATCGAGGTGGCGGCCCGGACCGGTGGCCCTGACCCGGACGCCAACCCCACCCTCTTCGACGCCATCTTCAAGGCGAAGAAGAACTCCGTGCCCAACGACAACATCGAGCGCGCCCGCAAGCGCGGCGGCGGCCTGGAGGCCGGCGGCGCCGACTGGCAGACGATCATGTACGAGGGCTACGCGCCCGGCGGTGTCGCCGTGCTCATCGAGTGCCTGACCGACAACCGCAACCGCGCCGCCTCCGAGGTGCGCGTCGCGCTGACCCGCAACGGCGGCTCGCTGGCCGACCCCGGTTCCGTGTCCTACATGTTCAACCGCAAGGGCGTCGTGATCGTGCCCAAGGACGGGCTCGACGAGGACACCGTGCTCATGGCCGTGCTCGACGCGGGCGCCGAGGAGGTCAACGACCTGGGCGAGTCGTTCGAGGTCGTCTCCGAGGCCGGTGACCTGGTGCCGGTGCGCAAGGCGCTGCAGGAAAACGGGATCGACTACGACTCGGCCGAGTCGAGCTTCCTGCCGACGATGAGCGTGCCGCTCGACGAGGAGGGCGCCAAGAAGGTGTTCCGGCTCATCGACGCGCTGGAGGACAGCGACGACGTGCAGAACGTCTACGCCAACTTCGACGTCGCCGACGACGTGCTGGCGGCCCTGGACTGACCTGCCGGAAGGGGCTGACGTCCGATCGCCCCTGACGGCTTCGCGGGGCGGGATGCGGGGCGGGGCCGCGGCGGCGTAGGGTCGGGCGACGTGACTTCCCCCACCCGTACTCCGCAGGCACCCTCTCCCGCGCTCGGTTGGCTGCTGGCCGCGCCCGCATTACTCGGCACCCTCATCTCGCTGGTGCTGCCGACGGGCCAGTCGATCTGGCTCAGCTTCCAGAGCGGTGGCGTGCTCAAGGAGGCGACCTTCGCCGGGCCGTCCAACTACACCGAGTTGCTGGGCGGCGGCGACTGGTGGCGGGCGCTCGGGTTCACCGTCTCGCTGTCGCTGATGCCGCTCCTGGTGGCCCTGGTGGTGGGGCCGCTGCTGGCCGTGGCGCTCGACCGGGGCGGCATCTGGGTGCGGCGGGCCGGGCGGATCGTGCTGTCGCTCGCCGTCGTCACGTTCTCGCCGGTGGCCGTGGCGCTGGGCTGGATCCAGGGGACCATGCAGGATTCGACCGGCATCACCACCCTCGTGCGGGGGCTCCGCGAGCAGGCGACCGCGCCGGGGACGATGCGGCTGCTCATCGCGGCCGGCACCTTCGGCGTGGTGTGCGCGCTGGCCACCATGGCGTTCCTGCCCGCGTTGCGCGGGGGGCGGGTGGTGCCCGCGATGCTCGTCGTGGCGGCGCTCGTCGCGCTCGCCATGATCGCGACTGGGCTGCAGACGTTCTCGATCGCCTTTGTGCTCAGCCGGGGCGGGCCTCAGGGCAGCACACGGACACTCGCGCAGCTTCAGTACGACAATGCCTTCACCCGGGCCGATTTCGGCGCTGGAGCGGCCGTGGCGGTCCTTGCGGGGGTGATCCTCGGGGTGCTGGGCATCGTCGCCACGGTCATCGCGGTGGTCTCGCGGCTGAGCATCACGGTGACCGGGCGGGCGCGCACCGGCCAAGAGGCCCCGCAGGGCGCTTTTGAGGCTTTCCCGCAGGGCGCGCCGGGCTCCCCGGCTCTCCCTCAGGGGGCGCCGGGGGCTTCGGGCTTTCCGCGGGGAACGCGGGGGGCTCCCGGGTTTCCGCAGGGGCCGGCGGGTTCGCCGGGCTTTCGGGAGGGCGCACCGGCCGCGTCCGATCTGCGGCAGGGGTCGCCGGAGCGCCGGGCGGGGGCGGCGGGCATGGCCGTCGGCGTGGTGGCACTGGTGGTCGTGGTCGCCGTCGCGCTCGTGCTCGCCTGGCCGTGGATCGACGGCGTGCTGGGTCGACCCGGCGGCGGCAGAGGGGCGGGGCCGCAGATCGGCCTGCGGACCCAGGTGAACACCTGGGTGCCCGCCGTCGCGGGCGCGATCATCTCGGTGGGCGTCGCGTACCTGGGGGCGCTCGGCATCGGCGGGTTGCGGCCGCTCGGACGGCGCAGTGAGTGGCTGCTGCTGGCGTTCGCGCCCTGGCTGTTCGTCGGCCCCGGCCCGTTCGCCGTCGCGAACTGGCAGAACATGCGCAACCTCGGCGTGCTCGACTCCTTCCTGTCGCTCTTCCCGCCGCTGCTCGTGAGCGTCCCGGCGCTGCTGGTGCTCACGTTGCTGTGCAAGGGGCTGGCCGAGCGTACGGACCGCGACTTCTTCAGCGGCGTGTTCGTGCCCTCGCTCCCCATGGCGGGCATCCTCGCCGGGGCCGTCACCCTGCTGAACGCCCACGACCTGCTCTGGCCCCTGCTGGTCGCCCAGGACACCGCCCTCTTCCCCACGCCGGTCGCGCAGCTCGCCGGGGTCAGCGCGTACGGCACCGCCCCGGTCGACGTCGGTGCGGCGACACCGCTGGTCATCGTGGCCGTCGCCGTGATCGCCGTCGTGGCCGCGCAGGTGCTCTACCTCGACAGGCTGGCCGTCACACTGTCCGGTTCGCGGCCTCGTACGCCGACTGCGTAAGTTGATTGACCGTGGACATTCGCGATGTGACTCCTGATGATCTTGACGACGTTCTTGACCTGCGCAGGCGCTCGTTCGGCCCCTCGCCGGAGGCCGACAAGGAGAGGTGGCGCCAGGCCGTGCTCCCGGTGCTCGGTGAGGGCCGCTACATTGGCGTGTTCGACGGCTCGCGGCTGGCAGGAGCGGCCCGGTTGCGGGGGTTCACACAGTGGTGGCACGGCAGGCCGCAGCCGATGGCCGGGATCGCCGGGGTCACCGTCGGCCCCGAGGACCGCGGGCGCGGCGTCGGCACCCGGCTCATGCGGGCCGTCATCCGCCGGGGCGTGGCGCTCGGCGACGCGGTGTCCGCGCTCTACCCCGCCACCACGCCCATCTACCGCTCCGTCGGCTACGAGCACGCCGGCGCGCAGCACGTCGTGACGCTCCCGGCCGAGGCGCTGCGCGCGATCCGGCCGGCCACGGAGGTCAAGGTGCGCAGGATGGGGCCGGCCGACGCCGCCGAGGTGGTCTCCTTGCTGCACCGCGTGCACGGCGCCGCCCGCGCCAGCGGGCCCGCCTCGTGGGACGTGGACACCTGGCGTCTGTGGCTCGGCAACCCGGACGACTTCCTCTACCTCACCGAGGACGGCTACGTCATCTACCGCTGGCCCGGGGCGGACATCGAGGTCGACAGCCTCGTCGCCGGGTCGGAGGAGACGCTCAGGACGCTGTGGTCGCTGGTGGGCAGCGGGTCGTCGGTCGCCAAGCAGGTCCTCGCCTCCGTGGCGCCGGACGACCCGATGCTGTGGCTGCTGCGCGAGTGGACGAGGGTCGAGGTGCGGCAGGTGCGGTGGATGTTCAGGGTGCTGGACGTGGCCACGGCGGTCGAGCGCCGGGGCTATCCGGAGCACGTGTCGTGCGACGCGGTCGTCAGCGTGGCCGACGCGGTGCGGGGCGGGGGCACGTGGCGGCTGGAGATCTCCGGCGGATCGGGCGCTGTCACGCCGGTGACGTCGCCGGACGGGGTTCAGCTCAGCGTGAACGGCCTCTCCGCCCTGTACGCCGGAATCCCGTCCGCCACGCTGCGGCTCAGCGGGCTCATGTCCGGAGATGACCGATACGACGAGGCACTCGACTCGGCCTTCGCGGCGAAGCCGTACATGCTTGAGCACTGGTGACAGGCGTTTCCCGGTGCACGGCCGGTCCCGCCGGGGTAAAGTCTCGTGCCGAACAGGTGTTCGGCGGCGCGGGGAGGCATGCCGGTGCGGGTGATGGGCGTCGACCCGGGGCTGACGCGGTGCGGCCTGGGCGCTGTCGAGGGGCGTCCCGGGGCGCCACTGACGCTGGTGGCGGTCGGGGTGGTGCGCACCGGCGCGGACGAGGAGCTCGGCGCGCGGCTCGTCGGCATCGAGGCCGGGATCGAGCGCTGGCTCGACGACGTCCGCCCCGACGCGGTCGCGGTCGAGCGCGTTTTCAGCCAGCACAACGTGCGCACCGTCATGGGCACCGCGCAGGCCGCAGGCATCGCCGTGCTGTGCGCGGCCAGGCGCGGGCTGCCCGTGGCGCTGCACACGCCGTCGGAGGTCAAGGCGGCCATCACCGGCAGCGGCACCGCCGACAAGAAGCAGATCGGCGCCATGGTGACCCGGCTGCTGCGCCTGTCCGAGATGCCCAGGCCCGCCGACGCGGCGGACGCGCTGGCCCTGGCCATCTGCCACGTCTGGCGCGGCGGCGCCCAGCACCGCCTCGCCGCGGCACTGGCCAAGGCCAAGATCAAGGACCTCAGGCCGTGACCGGCCGCGCGGCGGGCGCCGGGTCGGCGACCGGCGCCGGGCCGAGAGCCCGGCCGAAAGCGGGAGCCGTTGCGCTGGTGGCTGGAATGATGGCCGGTGCGGGGTCGGTGGCTGGGACGATGGACGGTGCCGGGCCGGTGGACGAAACGACGGTGGGAGGGGCGCTGTGATCGCGTCAGTGGCGGGCAGGGTGACGGCGATCGCGCCCGACGGGGCCGTGATCGAGGTCGGTGGGGTCGGGATTCTCGCCCACTGCACACCAGGCACCCTGGCCACGTTGCGGGTCGGTGAGGAAGCCCGGCTGGCCACCTCGCTCGTGGTGCGGGAGGAGTCGCTCACCCTCTACGGGTTCGCCGCCGCCGACGAGCGGGCCGTGTTCGAGCTGCTGCAGACGGCCAGCGGCGTCGGGCCCAAGCTGGCCCTGGCGATGCTCGCCGTGCACACGCCCAACGCGCTGCGGGTCGCCGTGGCCGGCGCCGACCTCAAGGCCCTCACGCAGGTGCCGGGCATCGGCCAGAAGGGGGCGCAGCGCATCGTGCTGGAGCTGAAGGACCGCCTCGGCACGCCGGAGGAGGCGGTCAACGCCGCGCTCAACGGCGATCGGCGGGTGGCGGTGTGGCGCGAGCAGGTCCACTCGGGCCTGGTGGGGCTGGGCTATTCCAGCAAGGACGCCGACGAGGCCGTCGCCGTCGTGGAGCCGGAGGCCGACGCGGACCTCGCCGCCGGCCGGCAGCCACAGGTGGCCGTCCTCCTGAAGGCCGCCCTCCGGGCGCTGAGCGTACGATGATCACCACCCGCCACCTCGCCCCGCACGGCGGGACCCGCCCGGCCCCGGGCGGCGCATCGCCGTGGTGCGGCGGGCCGGACGTCGCCGGCTTGAGGGCTGCCGGGAGGAGGTGCCGGCGTGGGGATCGAGCGTGAGCTCGTCTCGCCCGATGCCGAGGGCGACGAGTTGCAGATCGAGGCGGCGCTCCGCCCCAAGCGGCTCGGCGAGTTCATCGGCCAGGGCCGCGTGCGCGAGCAGCTCTCGCTCGTGCTCGAAAGCGCGCTGCGGCGCCGGCGGCCCCCCGACCATGTGCTGATGAGCGGTTCCCCCGGCCTCGGCAAGACCACCCTCGCCATGATCGTCGCGGCCGAGCTCAACGCGCCGCTGAGGATCACCTCCGGCCCCGCGCTGGAGCGCGCCGGAGACCTCGCCGCCATTCTGTCCACGCTGAGCGAGGGCGAGGTGCTGTTCATCGACGAGATCCACCGCATGGCCAGGCCCGCCGAGGAGATGCTCTACCTCGCCATGGAGGACTTCCGGGTCGACATCGTCGTCGGCAAGGGTCCCGGAGCCACCGCCATCCCGCTCGACATCGCGCCGTTCACGCTGGTCGGCGCCACCACGCGGGCAGGGCTGCTGCCCGCGCCGCTGCGCGACAGGTTCGGGTTCACCGCGCACATGGACTTCTACGAGGTCGGCGAGCTGGAGCAGGTGCTCTACCGGTCGGCCAAGCTGCTCGACGTCGCGCTGCCGGTTGACGGCGCCCACGAGATCGCCAGGAGGTCCCGTGGCACGCCCCGCATCGCCAACCGATTGCTGCGGCGGGTGCGCGACTTCGCCGACGTACGCGCCGACGGGGTGATCAACCAGGAGATCGCCTCGGCCGCCCTCAACCTCTACGAGGTCGACGCCGAGGGGCTCGACCGGCTCGACCGGGCGGTGCTGGGGGTGCTGCTGCGCAAGTTCGGCGGCGGGCCGGTCGGCCTGTCGACGCTGGCGGTGGCCGTGGGCGAGGAGCCGGAGACGGTCGAGGTGGTGGCCGAGCCGTTCCTCGTACGCCAGGGACTGCTGGCCAGGACTCCCCGCGGCCGGGTCGCCACCGCGGCCGCGTGGAGCCATCTGGGCATGACCCCGCCCCCCGGCGCGTTCGGAGCCGCTCTTTCCGACTGATCACAGAACGGTTGCAACCATTTCGAATTGGGAACTTCCCCGCGCGCCGAAACGCTGCCTCGTTGCCGCGTTTCGCAACAAGCGCCTACACTCCGTGGCTTGGCTGGCTGTGTAGGCTGACGGGCTGAGCGGCACGGCCCGTGGCGCCATGCGGAATTTCCGGCACGAGGCCGGTGTCAACTCCTTGTACGAACATGGAAGGTCGCCCCTTATGGACATGGGACAACTCGGTAGCATCCTGCCGCTGATTCTTCTGGTGGTGGTGTTCTACTTCCTGCTGATCCGCCCCCAGCGCAAGCGCCAGCAAGAGGCGGTTCAAATGCAAAACTCCCTTACGCCCGGCGCGCGAGTCATGACCACAACCGGCCTGTTCGGTACGGTGGTCGCTGTGGACAATGAGGACGTGATCCTCGAGGTCGCACCCGGGATCGAAACTCGCTGGGTGAAGGCTGCCATCGGCCGCGTCGTCACGCCCGGCGACGCGGCGAGCGTCGAACCGGCAGGTCAGGAGGCCGGGCTCGGCGAGGAGGGCACCAAGGAGTCCGAGGCCGCCGTGGATCGCAACGGAGACCAGGACTCCAGCACGAAGCAGTCCTGACTAAGCTCTGCGACAAACCTCTATCTGAAAGAATCGACGACCAGTGGCCCGACCGACCAGCAGCCACAGCCGACCGGGGCGCACGCTCCTCGTGCTTCTGGCGCTCATCCTCGCCCTGGGCGGGACGATGCTCCTGCAGAAGGCGTACACGCCCAAGCTGGGACTCGACCTCGCCGGCGGCACGACGGTGACTCTGTCTCCGGTGACTCTGAACAACGCGTCTCCGCCGGAGGAGATCCTTGACCGCGCGGTCAACATCATCCGCGAGCGGGTCAACGGCACCGGCATCTCCGACGCGGAGGTCGCCAAGTCCGGCGACAACATCATCATCTCCATCCCAGGGGTCGGGCAGAGCGAGGCCATTGCGCTGGTCGCCACCACCGCGGAGCTGCGCTTCCGCCAGGTGCTGGCCATGGAGCCCACGCAGGTGCCGCAGGAGCTTGCCACCAACGCGCCCACCCCGAGCGGGTCGGCCTCGCCTTCCACGCCGGCCAGCCCCAAGGCCTCGCAGTCCGCCACGGCCCCGAAGCCCAGCACCTCCCCGACGGGCAAGGCACTGTCGTCCGCCCTGACCGCGCCGTCCCCCGCCGCGTCGCCGTCCGTGGCCGACCCGGCCACGCAGAACGGCCAGCAGCAGGACCGGCAGGACGGCCAGAAGAACGGCACGAAGGGCCAGCAGGCCAAGGCCACGCCGACGGCGTCCCCGTCCGGCGAGCCCAGCGCGCCGCCCGCCCAGGACCCCAACGCGGGCATGAACACCGAGGGCATCGACCCCGCGGTGCTGGCCCAGTACAACAAGCTCGACTGCGCCAACCCGAAGAACCGCGGCCAGGGCGTCCAGGACGACCCGAACAAGCAGTACGCCGCCTGTGAGACCGACGGCAGCTTCAAGTACGTGCTAGACGTCGCCAAGGTCGTCGGCACCGACATCGACACGGCCTCGGCGGGCGTCCAGCAGGGCACCACCGAGTGGGTGGTCCAGCTCGACTTCAAGAGCAAGGGCGCGGCCGAGTGGAGCACGCTCACCACGGCCGCCTACAACGCCCAGGAGCCGCGCAACAAGGTCGCGGTCGTGCTCGACGGCGTGGTCATCACCGCCCCCAACATCCTCAGCCCGATCCCCGGCGGCCGGGCCGAGATCACCGGCGGGTTCGACCAGATCAGCGCCACCAACCTGGCTGACCAGCTCAAATACGGCGCGCTGCCGCTCAAGTTCAACCGCAGCTCGGTCGACACGGTCTCCTCGACGCTGGGCCAGGACCAGCTCCAGGGCGGCCTGATCGCGGGTCTGATCGGCCTCCTGCTCGTGGTCGTCTACTGCATGCTCTACTACCGCGGCCTCGGCATCGTGGCGGTGCTGAGCCTCGTGGTCGCCACGATCCTCACCTACACCGCGGTGGTCGTGCTCGGCCACAATGCCGGCTTCCGGCTGTCGCTGCCGCACATCATCGGTCTGGTGGTCTCGATCGGCATCACCGCCGACTCCTTCATCGTGTACTTCGAACGCATACGTGATGAGATGAAGGAAGGACGGCGGTCGCTCCGGGCGGCCGTCGAGGTGGCCTGGGTCCGTGCCCGGCGCACGATCCTGATCGCCGACGCCGTCATGTTCATCGCCGCGATCGTGCTCTACTTCCTGGCGGTGGGCGGTGTGGCCGGGTTCGCCTTCGCGATGGGCCTGACCACGCTGATCGACATCGTGGTGGTGTTCCTGTTCACGAAGCCGTTCATCGCCCTGCTGGCAAGGCTGAAGTTCTTCGCCAAGGGGCACCCGCTGTCGGGTCTGGACGCCGAGCGCATGAGCGAGGCGGGTTCGACCGGCCGCACGACCACTCCGCAGGAGGCCTGAGATGGGACTGGGGCGCCGCCTCTACCGAGGCGAGATCGACGTTGACTTCGTCGGTAAGTGGAAGCTCTGGTACAGCCTGTCGGGCTTCCTGCTGCTGATCTCGATCGCGGGCCTGCTGATCAACGGGCTCAACCTGGGCGTGGAGTTCAAGGGCGGCACGGTCTTCACGTTCAAGTCCGAGCAGGCCACCGTCGAGCAGGTCCGCGCGACCGTGCTCGACGAGGGCGTGCATCAGGCGATCGTCCAGGAGGCCGGCACCAACGGCTGGCGGGTGACCACCGAGGCCCTGCCCGAGAACACCAGGGAGCAGTTGCAGTCCGCGATCGCCGAGGACTACAACACCCCGGTCGGCCAGGTCAGCGTCCAGGCCATCGGCCCGTCCTGGGGCGGTGAGGTCCTGCAGAAGGCCTGGATCGGCCTGGCGGTCTTCATGGTCGCGATCATCCTGTACCTGTCGATGGCGTTCGAGCCGAAGATGGCGCTGGCCGCGATCGTCGCGCTCATTCACGACCTCGTCATCACGGCCGGCATCTACGCCTGGTCGGGCTTCGAGGTCACGCCCGCGACGCTGCTGGGCTTCCTGACCATCCTCGGTTACTCGCTCTACGACGCGGTCGTGGTGTTCGACATGATCAAGGAGGTCACGGCCAAGCTGGGGCACACCTCGAAGCAGACATACTCGATGGCGGCCAACAACGCGCTCAACCACACGCTGATCCGGTCGCTGAACACCTCGCTGGTGGCGATCCTGCCGGTGGCGGCCATCCTGTTCATCGGCACGACCCTGCTCGGCGCGGGCACGCTGAAGGACCTGTCGCTGGCGCTGTTCGTGGGCATGATCGTCGGAACTTACTCGTCGCTGTGCGTCGCCACGCCGCTGCTGGTGACGCTCAAGGAGCGGGAGCCGAAATACCAGGCGATCGCCCGGCGGCTGGCCTCCACCGGTGGTGGAAAGGGTTCCAAAAGCGCAGCAGTAGCCAAGGGCTGAGCGCCCACGGCCTCACGCCGTCGCGACGCCCCCGGTCCCTCGTGGGACCGGGGGCGTCGCCGCGCTCAAGGGCCTGGAGGGCCTCGTAAGGGGCTTATGACGCACTGGGGGCTCTTCCCCCGAGGAGGGACCAATCGGGCCCCAGGGGCTGCCTGTGGTGCCGTAGAGGACGTCCTGGGGCGCGACGGACGTCGTTCGGCGTGGGAGGACAGCCGCAGGCGACCCCAGCCAGGGCATCCGGCGCGGGCGATCCGGTGCCGAACCGCGCCGCACGTGCACGTCCGACGCGGGGAAGACGCAGGAACTCGGCGCTGGGCAGTGACGGCACGTGCGCATCTGTCGCGAGGACGCCGTCCGGCGGTGGCCGGGGTGGCGTGGCGCTCTGGCCTTGAAGTGTCGTGGCGCGTTGTCCGGAGCCCCGCCGGGGGGCGTTGGCCGGGGGGCGTTGCCCGGGGCTGGTCGGAGGTGGTGCGGGGCCTGTGGAGGGGCGGCCTGGGGTCGGCCGTCGGGGTGGGTTCGGCCGGGGGCGGCTCCGTCGCGGGTCGGGATGCACCATCATGGTGCCCGGCACGTGGCCGGTAGGAATGCGAGGGAATCGCCATGAGTGAGCTGAGCACGATGATCCTGGACCGGATCCGGGACGTCCCCGACTACCCCACGCCGGGCATCCTGTTCAAGGACATCACCCCGCTCCTGGCCGACCCGGTCGCGCTGGTGGCCGTGGTGGACGCGCTGGCCGGGGTCCGGCAGGTGGACAAGATCGTCGGCATCGAGGCGCGCGGGTTCATTCTGGCGGCTCCTGTGGCGTATCGGGCGGCGGCCGGGTTCGTACCGGTCCGCAAGAAGGGGAAACTGCCCGCCGAGACCCTGGAAGAGTCCTACGATCTGGAGTACGGCTCCGCGACCCTAGAGGTCCACCGTGACGCCTTCACCCCCGGCGACAGCGTGCTCATCGTCGATGACGTGCTGGCCACGGGCGGCACGGCCAAGGCCACCGTGGAGCTGGTGGAGCGGGCCGGAGCCCAGGTCGCCGGCATCGCGGTGCTCATGGAGCTGGGCATTCTCAAGGGACGTGAGCGCCTGGAGGGAGTGGACCTGCACTCCCTCGTGATCGTCTGAGCCCGGCCCGCGGCGGTCCAGGCACACCACCTGGATACACTTGGGGGATCTGGACTCGAAGGCAAGGGAGCATTGGCGGAGGGAGCCATTGCATGAGGAGTCTGTGTGCCCCGTGATGTGGTCGCGCCCGACGTAACCGACTCCGGCAATGCCGAGGCGGCGGCCGGCGTTCCAGCGGTGCGTCGAAGGCGGTTTGGGGGTGGGGCCATGAATCCGGTGCTGGAGCCGTTGTTCCGGACGGTCCGGGCCACCCACCCCAAGGCGGATCTGCGCGTCATCGAGCGGGCCTACGACGTGGCCGCCTATCACCACCGTGACCAGAAGCGAAAGTCCGGCGACCCCTACATCACGCATCCGCTGGCCGTGGCCACCATCCTGGCCGAGCTCGGCACGGACGACGAGACGCTGTGCGCCGCGCTGCTGCACGACACGGTCGAGGACACCGCCTACAGCCTCGACGAGCTGCGTGGCGACTTCGGCGACACGATCGCCAACCTGGTCGACGGCGTCACCAAGCTGGACAAGGTCAAGTTCGGCGACGCGGCACAGGCCGAGACGGTGCGCAAGATGGTCGTGGCGATGTCCCGCGACATCCGCGTGCTCATCATCAAGCTGGCCGACCGGCTGCACAACATGCGGACCATGCGCTACCTGCCCGAGCACAAGCGCCACCAGAAGTCACGCGAGACCCTGGAGATCTTCGCCCCGCTGGCCCACCGCCTGGGCATGAACACGATCAAGTGGGAGCTCGAGGACCTGGCCTTCGCGATGCTCTACCCCAAGCGCTACGACGAGATCGCGCGCATGGTGTCGGAGCGGGCCCCGCGCCGCGACCTGTTCCTGCAGGAGGTCATCGAGAAGGTCTCCGGCGACCTGCGCGAGGCGAAGATCCGGGCCGTGGTCAAGGGCCGGCCGAAGCACTACTACTCGGTCTACCAGAAGATGATCGCCCGCGACGTGGCCTTCGACGACATCTACGACCTGGTGGGCATCCGCGTGCTGGTCGACAGCGTCCGCGACTGCTATGCCGCGCTCGGCACCATCCACGCGCGGTGGAATCCGGTGCCCGGGCGGTTCAAGGACTACATAGCGATGCCCAAGTTCAACATGTACCAGTCGCTGCACACGACAGTGATCGGTCCCGAGGGCAAGCCGGTCGAGCTGCAGATCCGCACCCACGCGATGCACCACAGGGCCGAATACGGCGTGGCCGCGCACTGGAAATACAAGGAGGAGGTCGGCGCCCCCGGCCCCACGGGCAAGGTCAAGCCGGGCAGCGACATGGCCTGGCTGCGCCAGCTCCTCGACTGGCAGAAGGAGACCTCCGACCCGGGCGAGTTCCTGGAGTCGCTGCGGTTCGACCTGTCGGTGTCCGAGGTCTACGTGTTCACCCCGAAGGGGCAGGTCATCGCCCTGCCGGAGGGGGCCACGCCGGTCGACTTCGCCTACGCCGTGCACACCGAGGTCGGTCACCGCTGCATCGGCGCGCGGGTCAACGGGCGGCTGGTGCCGCTGGAGTCGCGGCTCGGCAACGGCGACACGGTCGAGATCTTCACCTCCAAGTCGCCGGACGCCGGCCCGTCGCGCGACTGGCTGAAGTTCGTCAAGTCCGGCCGCGCCCGCAACAAGATCAGGCAGTGGTTCTCCAAGGAGCGCCGCGAGACCGCGATCGAGGCGGGCAAGGAGGCCATCGGCCGCGCCATGCGCAAGCAGGGCCTGCCGCTGCAGCGGCTGATGTCCGGCGAGGCGCTGCTGGCGCTGGCCCGCGACCTGCGCTATCCCGACGTGTCCGCGCTCTACGCGGCCGTGGGGGAGGGCCACGTCGCGGCGCAGGCGGTCGTGCAGAAGCTGGTGGCCTCGATCGGCGGCGTCGACAGCGCCGAGGAGGACATCGCCGAGACCTCGCTGCCGACCCGGCTGCGCGGGCGCCCCCGGGGCGGTGGCGGCGCGGGTGTCGTCGTGGCGGGCGACGCCGACGTCTGGGTACGCCTGTCGAAGTGCTGCACCCCGGTCCCCGGCGACGAGATCGTGGGATTCGTCACCCGGGGCCACGGCGTCTCGGTGCACCGGGCCGACTGCACCAACGTGCAGCAGCTCAAGGCGCAGCCGGACCGGCTGGTGGAGGTGAGCTGGTCGCCGAGCGACGACAGCGTCTTCCTGGTGGCGATCCAGGTGGAGGCGCTGGACCGGCCGCGGCTGCTGTCCGACGTCACACGTACGCTCTCCGACCAGCACGTCAACATCCTGAGCGCCTCCGTCACGACCTCCCGCGACCGGGTGGCGATCAGCAAGTTCACGTTCGAGATGGGCGACCCCAAGCATCTGGGCCACGTCCTGAAGGCCGTGCGCAGCATCCAGGGCGTCTTCGACGTCTACCGCGTGAGCGGCGCGGGCGGCTGACGCGGGCGGCCGGCCGCGCCGGGCGCTAACCGGCGAGGCTGGGGAGGTTGACCACGATCGCCTCCTGGGTGCTGCGCGCGATCACCACCACGGCCTCCTGCGACGGGTCGGGATTCTCCTCGCGATGCGGGACGTAGGGCGGGACGTAGATGTAGTCTCCGGGCCGGGTGTCGTGGCGCACCTCCTCGCCGTCCTCCAGGAACACGAACGACGGCGTGCCGCTGACCACGTAGATGGCCGTCTCCGAAGCCCCGTGGTGGTGGTCGGAGGAGCGGGTGGCGGGGGACACGTGGGTCTGGCCCATCCACAGGCGCGACGAACCGGTGGTCGCGCCACTGATCGCGGCCAGCCGGCGCATGCCGGAGCTTTGCGCCGTATCGCCCGAGAGCTCCCCAGCGGCGATGTGACCCAGCGGCCGGTGGAACGGGTCGCCCTCGGCCCGGTAACCCTCCCAGAGGCGCCCTCCCGCCCGCTCGAGCACCTCCGAGGCGACGGCCGCCAGGCGTGCCGGGTCGTCGCGGGCGGAAAGGAGCTCGTCGGCCAGCTTCGGGTCGTGCGCGCGCAGCTCGCGCAGCAGCCACTTGCCGCTGCCCTGCCACCTGCGCCCCACGCCCAGCGCCGCCCGCGCGGCCGTCTGCACGACCTCCCAGCGGATGAACGCCTGCTCGCCGGGATCCGTCGTGCCCGCCAGGTCGTCCAGCAGGTCGGAGAGCGCGTAGCGGGCCCGCTCGGTCTGGGCGGTCGTCAGGCCGCCGGGACCGGCCGTCAGGCGCTCGCCGAGGGCGCTCTGCAGGTCGCTGGCCCGCCCGCCGGTGCGGTCGGTCAGCACCGCGCCCTCGGCGCACATGCGTGCCAGGCTCGGCTGCCGCCGCTCGAAGTCCTTGTCGAGGTAGGCGGTCAGGCTGGTCTCGCTGTGCACGAACAGGTCCACCGGCCAGCCACGCCAGCGCAGCGACTCGCGGTAGGGTCTCGCCAGGCCGTCGAGCACCACCACGACGTCGAGGTCGGAGGTGCTGGTGCGGCTTTCGGTGAGCACACTGCCACCGACGTAGGCGTACAGGGCGCCGGGGAACATCTCCTCGACGAGGGCACGCGCGGCGCTGACGGGATCCATGCCGCCAGCCTAGAGCCACGCGGCGCGACCGCGTGGCCCTAAAGCCTCAGCCGGGAGAAAGCCTCAGCCGCGATCCCCGGCCGGACGGCGTCAGCTGAACTCGGCCAGCGTGCGCTCGGCCTCCTCCAGCCACGAGCGGCGGGCGATCAGGGCCTCCTCGGCCTCCTTGACGTCCTTGGCGCGGCCGGCGGCCTGCGCCTTGGACAGGCGCTTCTCCAGTTGCTCGATCGAGGTGCGGAGCTGGTCGACCGTGCTCTGGGCGCGCGCCCTGGCCTCGGGGTTGGAGCGCTTCCACTCGGCGTCCTCGGCCTTGCGCACGGCCTCGTCCACCTTGCGCAGGCCGCCCTCCAGGCGGTCGCGCTGCTCGCGCGGCACCGGCCCGGCGGCCTCCCAGCGCTCCAGGATGTGGCGCAGGGCGTTTCTGGCCGTGCGTACGTCCGTGACGGGCAGGATCTTCTCGGCCTCGGTCAGCAGCTCCTCCTTGATCTGGGCGTTGGCCGCCAGGGAGGCGTCCCGCTCGGCGAACACCGCGGAGCGGGCCTGGAAGAACTGGTCCTGGGCGCCCTTGAAGCGGGCCCACAGCTCGTCCTCGGCCTCGCGCGAGGCCCGGCCGGCGTTCTTCCACTGCTGCATCAGCTCGCGGTAGATCGCCGCCGTCGCCCCCCAGTCGGTCGAGTCCGCGATGGCCTCGGCCTCGGCCACGATGCGCTCCTTGGCCGCGCGTACGCCCTCGCGCTGCTCG
The DNA here is from genome assembly GCF_039871825.1 of Nonomuraea sp. B12E4. NCBI lineage: Bacteria > Bacillati > Actinomycetota > Actinomycetes > Streptosporangiales > Streptosporangiaceae > Nonomuraea > Nonomuraea sp. B12E4. Next base: position 384,006 of record NZ_JBDPME010000005.1, read on the forward strand.
TCGAGCCCCGCGAAGTACTGCTTGCGCCGCTTGGCGAAAGCCGTGCGGGCGGCCGACAGCCGCTTCCACAGCGCCGCCTCGGTGACCCGGTCGATGCGGTCGGCGGCCTTCCACTCCTCGACGAGCTGGCGCAGCCGCTCACCGCCGGACTTCCAGTGGGTGGTCTCGTCGGCGATGCGCTCGGCCTCGGCGACGATGCGCTCCTTGACCGCCCTGGCCTCGGCCCGTGCCTGCTCACGGGCCGCCCGGACCTCCTCTCGGCGCTGGCCGACCAGCTCGGTCAGGCCGTCGAGCCGGGCCGTCAGGGCGGCCAGGTCGCCGACGGCGTGGGCGTCGGCGACGGCCTCGCGCAGCTTGGCGATGCTCGCCTCCGCCTGGGCCGGAGCCAGGTCGGTGCCTCTGACGCGCTGCTCCAGCAGTTGCACCTGACCGGCCAGCTCGTCGTATTTGCGATGGAAGTAGGCCAGTGCCTCTTCGGGTTCACCGGCCTGCCAGGAGCCGACGGCTCGCTCTCCCTCAGCCGTACGCACGTAGACGGTGCCGTCGTCGTCTACCCGGCCCCACGGGTCGGTGCTCACCGTGTCCTCCCGCACTATCCATCAGACCCTTCGGGACTACTTCGTCCCTAGTTTGTATTACGTCAGCTCTTGCCGGCGATTGTCACGTCTTTGATTTCGACGGTTTGCTTGGGTGCCCCAGTCCCGTCCCCCATGTCGGCTATGACGCCTGCTTTGTTCACCTTGTCCAGGATGTCGAGCCCCTTGGTGATCGTACCCACCGGCGTGTAATCCGGGGTGAGTCCGATGTCTCCGAAAACGAGGAAGAACTGGCTCCCGGTGCTGCCCGGCGCCTGGGTTTTGGCCATCGCCATCACGCCGCGCTTGTACTGGGCGCCCTGGAGGTTCTCCTCGGCCATCACGTAGCCGGGGCCGCCCGCGCCGTCCTGGCTCTTGCCGTCGGCCTTGGCCGTCGGGTCGCCGCACTGCAGCATCGGGAACTGGGCGCTGCCGAGCCGGTGGCACTTGCTGCCGTCGTAGAACTTCTTCTTGGCCAGGAACTCCAGCGAATTGGTGGTGCAGGGCGCCTTGGCGTTGTTGAGCTCGACCACGATGTCGCCGAGGTTCGTCTTGAGCGTCATCGTCTTCGTCGCGGGTGTGTTCTTGACCTTGGCCGGCGGCATGCCGACGTCCTTGACCTGACCGCCCGCCGTGTCCGGGACGTAGTCGCAGGTGCCCGCCGCCGCGTCATAGGGCTTGGGCCCGGCGCTCGGCGGTGCCGCCGCGGTGTCCGCGGGAGACGCCGAGGGCGAGGCGGCCGCCTCCGTGGCCGTGTCGCCGCCGCCCAGCATGGCGACCGCGGCCACGATGCCGCCGACCACGATCACCACGCCCACGGTCGAGCCGATGATCGCTGTGCGCTTGGCCTTCTGCTCGCGCTCTACGCGGCGCTGCATCTGCCGCTCGTAGTGCTCGCGCGCCAGCTGCTTCTGCCGGTCCTTCCCCGTGGTCACCGCTTTGCCTCCCATAGTCAATCAACTGAGGTGGGCGAATCGTATCGGCCAACGGGTAATGATTCGCAGCCCGGCGACCCGCACCGGTACCCTTCGGTTACATTCCCATTGGCTTTTCGACGAGATCACCTGAGGCAGATGCTCATCGCAGGCTTCCCCGCAGGGGCCTTCCAGACCAATTGTTACGTCGTCGCGCCCGCCGCCGGCGAGGAGTGCGTGATCGTCGATCCTGGTCAGGACGCGACCGACGGCGTCGAGGAGCTGCTGCGCGAGCACCGGCTCAAGCCGGTCGCCGTCCTGCTCACCCATGGTCACCTCGACCACGTCTGGTCGGTGGCCCCGGTCTGCGGCGCGCGTGACGTCCCCGCGTGGATCCACCCCGACGACCGCCACCTGCTGACCGACCCGGCCGCGGGCTGGTCGGACACGAGCGCGCAGCTCTTCGGCGGCCTCACCCTGAGCGAGCCCGACGACGTGCGGGAGCTGTCCGACGGCGCGGTCCTGCGGCTCGCGGGCCTGGAGCTCGTGGTCGACCACACACCCGGCCATACCAGGGGGTCGGTGAGCTTCCGGCTGCCCGACGACGAGATCATGTTCTCGGGCGACCTGTTGTTCGCCGGCTCCATCGGCCGCAGCGATCTCCCCGGCGGCGACTACGCGACCATCCTGCGCAGCCTGGCTACCAAGTGTCTGCCGCTGCCTGACGATACGGTCGTGCTGCCGGGGCACGGACCACAGACCACGATCGGCCACGAGCGAGCCGCCAACCCATACTTGAAAGAGGCGGCGCCGCACGCCGGTCCCACGCGAGGGATCTAATGAGCTTCCAAGCACCGAAAGGCACCTTCGACTGGCTGCCACCCCGCTCCGAGCGGATCCTGGCCGTCCGGGAGGCGCTGGCCGCACCGCTGCGCGGAGCGGGCTACGGCTACATCGAGACGCCGGTGTTCGAGGACACACAGCTGTTCGCCAGGGGCGTAGGCGAGTCAACGGACATCGTCTCCAAAGAGATGTACACGTTTCCCGACAAGGCGGGACGCTCCCTGACGTTGCGCCCCGAGGGCACAGCATCTGTCGTGCGCGCGGTTCTCCAGCACAACCTGCACAACGGCCAGCTTCCCGTGAAGTTGTGGTATTCGGGAAGCCAGTTCCGCTACGAGCGTGCCCAGAAGGGCCGCTACCGCCACTTCTGGCAGGTCGGAGCCGAGGCACTCGGCTCGGAGGACCCGGCGCTCGACGCCGAGATCATCACGCTCGGCGTGCGCGGCTTCACCTCGCTCGGCCTCAAGGGCGTCCGGCTGCTGCTCAACTCGCTGGGCGACAAGACCTGCCGGCCCGCCTACCGCGCCGCCCTGCAGGAGTTCCTGCGCGGGCTCGACCTCGACGAGGACACCAGGGCCCGGATCGAGATCAACCCGCTGCGGGTGCTCGACGACAAGCGGCCCGAGGTGCAGGCCCAGCTCACCGGCGCGCCCCTGGTCGTCGACCACCTGTGCGCGGCCTGCGAGGCCTACCACGAGGAGGTCCGCTCGCTGCTGGGCGCCGCAGGGATCGCGTTCGAGGACGACCCCCGGCTGGTGCGGGGGCTCGACTACTACACGCGCACCACGTTCGAGTTCGTGCACGACGGGCTCGGCTCGCAGTCGGCCGTGGGCGGCGGCGGGCGCTACGACGGGCTGAGCGAGATGCTCGACGGCCCGCCGCTGCCCAGCGTCGGCTGGGCGCTGGGCGTCGACCGCACGTTCCTGGCCATGGAGGCCGAGGGGTTGCTGGACGACGCGGCGGAGTCGCGCGTCCAGGTGTACGGTGTCCCGCTGGGTGACGACGCGCGCCGCCGGATGTTCCTGCTCGTGAGCGAGATGCGCCAGGCGGGCGTCAGCGCCGACATGGCCTTCGGCGGCAAGGGGCTCAAGGGCGCGATGAAGGGCGCCGACCGTTCGGGCGCCCGGTTCGCGCTGATCCTGGGCGAGCGTGACCTCGCAGCCGAGGCCGTGCAACTGAAAGACCTGGCCACCGCTGAGCAGACCGAGGTGCCGTTGACCAAGGTCGTTGATGTTTTGAAGGGAAAAGTGCAGTGATCCGCCAGCCGGCGCGCGCCGGGTCGCCGCCGCCCTTCTCCTACCCGTACGAAGGGAAAGTCCAGTGATCCGCACGCATACCGCCGGGTCGCTCCGCGAGGAGCACGCCGGGCAGCAGGTGACACTCGCAGGGTGGGTGGCCCGCCGCCGGGACCACGGCGGCGTCGTCTTCATCGACCTGCGTGACGCCTCCGGCTCGGCGCAGGTGGTCTTCCGCGAGGAGGACCACGCCCACGACCTGCGCGCCGAATACTGCGTGCAGGTCGAGGGCCAGGTCAGGGTGCGGCCGGAGGGCAACGCGAACCCCGAGCTGCCCACCGGCGCGATCGAGGTCGTGGCCGACCGGGTGACCGTGCTGAGCGAGGCCGCGCCGCTGCCGTTCCCGATCGAGGGCAACGTGGGCGTCTCGGAGGAGGCGCGGCTCAAGTATCGCTACCTCGACATCCGCCGCCAGCAGGTGGCCGCCGCCATGCGCACCCGCTCCAAGGCCACCTACCTGGCCAACGAGGTGATGCACGAGCTCGGCTTCGTCTACGTCGAGACGCCGACGCTGACCCGCTCCACCCCCGAGGGTGCCCGCGACTTCCTGGTGCCGGTCCGCCTGCAGCCCGGCAACTGGTACGCCCTGCCGCAGTCGCCCCAGCTCTTCAAGCAGCTCCTGCAGGTCGCCGGCCTGGAGCGCTACTACCAGCTCGCCAAGTGCTACCGCGACGAGGACCTGCGGGCCGACCGGCAGCCGGAGTTCACCCAGATCGACGTCGAGATGTCCTTCGTGGACCAGGAGGACGTCATCGAGGTCGGCGAGAAGCTGATCGGCCGGCTGTGGCGGGAGATCGTGGGCTACGAGCTCCCGACGCCGCTGCCGCGCATGACGTACGCCGACGCCATGGCCCGCTACGGCTCCGACAAGCCAGACCTGCGCTTCGGCCAGGAGCTGGTCGAGATGACCGACTACTTCGCCGACACCTCCTTCCGCGTCTTCCAGGCCGACTACGTCGGCGCCGTGGTCATGCCGGGCGGCGCCTCGCAGACCCGCAAGGAGCTCGACGGCTGGCAGGAGTGGGCCCGCTCGCGCGGCGCCAAGGGCCTGGCCTACGTGCTGGTCCAGGAGGACGGCACGCTCGGCGGCCCGGTCGCGAAAAACCTGTCGGAGGAGGAGACCTCCGGGCTGGCCGCCAAGGTCGGCGCCAACCCGGGCGACGCGGTCTTCTTCGCCGCCGGCGCCCCGAACGCCGCCCGCGACCTGCTCGGCGCGGCCCGGCTGGAGATCGGCCGGCGTTGCGGGCTGATCGACGAGTCGCTGTGGTCGTTCCTGTGGGTGGTGGACGCCCCCATGTTCGAGCCTGTGTCTGATGAGTCTGGCGGCGAGGGCGGCTGGACGGCCGTGCACCACCCGTTCACCGGGCCGAAGCCGGAGTGGGCCGACAACTTCCAGGACCACCCCGGGCAGGCGCTGGCCTACGCCTACGACATGGTGTGCAACGGCATGGAGATCGGCGGCGGCTCGATCCGTATCCACCGGGCCGAGATGCAGCAGCGTGTGTTCGACGTGCTGGGCATCTCCAAGGAGGAGGCGGAGAGCAAGTTCGGCTTCCTGCTGGAGGCGTTCAAGTACGGCCCCCCGCCGCACGGCGGCATCGCCTACGGCTGGGACCGCATCTGCATGCTGCTGTCCGGCGGCGACTCGATCCGTGACGTGATCGCCTTCCCGAAGACGGCCTCCGGCTTCGACCCGCTCACGAGCGCGCCCACGCCGATCACCTCCGAGCAGCGCAAGGAGGCGGGCGTCGACGCCCAGCCCAAGCCGTAACGGCACAAAAAGCGTGCGGCGGGCGTGTCGAACGCCCGCCGCACCTTTTTCGTGGGTCAGGAGAAGGTGATCCGCTTGATGATCACCGGGTTCTTGGGAACGGTCGTGCCGCCGTCGCCGGTGATGTCGTTCGGGTTGACGATCAGGTCCTGGCCGCTCTTGGCCAGCCCGAGCAGCATGTCCATGCCCTCGCTGACGATGCCGACGACGTTGTAGCCCTGGCCGATCTGGGTGTTCTCGTCCGACAGCGAGATGGCGAACTGGCTGTTGTTGTGGCCCGCGGCGTCACCGGGCTGGGTCATGAACACCACGCCCTTGACCAGCGGGAGGTCCATGTTCTCGTCGCCGTAGATGTAGCCGGCGGTGCCCTGGCCGTCGGTCGGGTTCTTGCCGTCGGCCTTGGCCTGCGGGTCGCCGCACTGGAGCAAGTGCACACCGGACACGTCGGGCGTGACCAGGCGGTGGCACTTCATGTTGTCGTAGAACTTCTTCTTGGCCAGGAAGCTCAGCGAGTTGACCGAGCACGGCGCGGCATCGGTCATGAGGTCGACGCCGACCGTGCCACGGTTGGTGACGATCGTCATCTTCTTGAGCTTCATGTTGGGCTTCTTGCCCGGCAGCCCGACGAACTTGTTCGGCACCGAGTCGTCCCGCTTGTACGTGCAGGTCACCGGCCCCTTCTTGGCCGGCGAGCTCGACGGCGTGGGCAGCGACGGGCTCGCGCTGGCCGAGGGCGAAGCGCTCGCCGCCGCCGCGGCCGGCTCAGGGTCCTTGTTGACGAGCGTCGTGGCGGCGAAGATGCCGCCCGCGACCACGACCACGGCCACCCCGGCGCCGATGAAGGTGTTCCGCCTCGTCTTCGAGGTCTCTTCGGCCGCGCGCTTCTCCTGCCGCTCCTTGTGTTCGCGCGCCAGCTCGCTCTTGCGGTCGTCGTCGCCGCTCACCGCATATCTCCTTCATCTTTTGCCGACACATGACCAAACAACTCCGCGAATGCTACCGGCCTCCGAGATCTGTCTGGCATAAGTGGCGAAATCCACTGACTGGGGTCTACGGGGCCGCGAACCATCCGGTGCCGGGATTCGTAGTTGAAATGAGCACTAAGGAGACCCCATGTTCGACCAGATCCTCGGCCTGCCGGCCCATCCATTGATCATTCACTTCGCCGTCGTGCTGACGCCGCTGCTCGTCGCCGCCGCCGCGGTCTACGCGCTGCTGCCGCGCTGGCGTACCCACCTGGCGTGGGCGGTGGTGCTGCTCTCCCTGGCCGCGCCCGCCGCGGTCTTCGCGGCCAGGGAGAGCGGCGAGAACCTCAAGGAGGCCCGCTTCGCCTCGGCCGACGGCACGCTGGGCGCGCGCATCGCCACCCACCAGAGCTTCGCCACACCGCTGCTGCTGTCGGCGCTCGGGCTGGCCGTGGCGGCGCTGCTCCTCGTGTACGCCAGCCGCCCCGCCCGCGACTCCGTCGGCCGCGACCGGTTCGGCCGGTCGGTGACCGTGCTCCTGTCCGGACTGACGGTGGTGCTGGCCGCGGTGGCCGGCTACTACGTCTTCCGCGCCGGTGACTCGGGAGCGAGAGCGGTGTGGGGCATGTAGTCTCGCATTGTGGAGAGCCTGTTCGATTCGGCGGCTGAGGAGGCCACCCCGCAGCCCCTCGCGGTCCGGATGCGACCGCGCACCCTCGACGAGGTGATCGGCCAGCGGCATCTGCTCGGTCCGGGCACCCCGCTGCGGCGGCTGGTGGAGAGCGAGGCTCCCATGTCGCTGTTCCTGTGGGGGCCGCCGGGCACCGGCAAGACCACCCTCGCCTACGTGGTGTCCAATGTCACCAAGCGCCGCTTCGTCGAGGTGTCCGCCGTGTCGGCCGGCGTCAAGGACGTGCGCGCCGCCATCGACAACGCCCGCCGCGAGCTCGGCATGTCCGGCCGCCAGACCGTGCTGTTCGTCGATGAGGTGCACCGCTTCAACAAGGCCCAGCAGGACGCGCTGCTGCCGGCCGTGGAGAACCGCTGGGTCACCTTCATCGGGGCGACCACCGAAAACCCGTTCTTCTCGGTCATCTCGCCGCTGCTGTCGCGCTCGCTGCTGCTCACCCTGGAGTCGCTGTCCGAGGACGACGTGCGCGCGGTGCTGGAGCGGGCCGTGTCCGACCCGCGCGGCCTGGGCGGGCGCGCCACGCTGGCCCCCGCCGCCCTGGAGCATCTCGTACGCCTCGCGGGCGGCGACGCCCGCAGGTCGCTGACCTACCTGGAGGCGGCGGCGCTGCTGGCCGACGACATCACCGTCGAGGTGGTGGAGAAGGCCGTCGACAAGGCGGCCGTGCGCTACGACCGCCAGGGCGACCAGCACTACGACGTGATCAGCGCGTTCATCAAGTCGATGCGCGGATCCGACGCCGACGCGGCGCTGCACTACCTGGCCCGGATGATCGAGGCGGGGGAGGACCCGCGCTTCATCGCCCGCCGCATCGTCATCTTCGCCTCCGAGGACGTCGGCCTGGCCGACCCCACCTGCCTGCAGACCGCGGTGGCCGTCGCGCAGGCGGTGCAGCTCATCGGCCTGCCGGAGGGGCAGATCAACCTGGCCCACGCGGTCATCCACTGCGCCACGGCGCCCAAGTCCAACGCCGTGGTCAAGGCCATCGGCGCGGCGGCCGGCGACGTCCGCCGCGGCCTGATCGGCCAGGTCCCCGGCCACCTGCGCGACGCCCACTACCCGGGCGCGGCCAAGCTCGGCCACGGCGATGGCTACAAATACCCGCACGACTTCGAGCACGGCCTGGTGCGCCAGGACTACGCGCCCGAGCAGATCCGCACCCGCCGCTACTACGAGCCCACGCGCCACGGCGCCGAGGCCCCGATAGCCGACCGCTGGGCCAGGATCCGCGACTTCCTGCGCGGCACCTGACCCCGCCCCGCTCCGCCCGCCTCACCGCGCGTCCGACTCCGCCGCTCCGGCCTCCTGCGTGGCATCGGACCCACCCACCGCGCCTCCGCACCGCCGCGTGCGGAGGCGCGGTAGACGCGGTGATCGCGGGGAATCACTCACCCTGTGAAGGCGACTGTCACCCCCCACGGCGGCCTCTTCGGCCCGGAGTCGATCACCTGGCGAGTGCACACCGAGACCCTCGGCCGGCCGGCCGCGCTGCGTGCCTTCCAGCTCCAGGCCCTGCACCCGCGCACCATCCGCGGCATCGCCCAGAACTGCGTGCTCGACGACCCCGAGGTGGCCCACGCCCGGCTGCGGCGGCAGCTCGACTTCGTCACCGTGCGCACGTTCGGCACCGCCGAGCAGGCCGAGCGGGCCGGTGAGCGGATCCGCCAGGTGCACGCCCGGCTGATCGGCCTGGACACCGACAACGGCGTCCTGTTCCGGGTGGACGAGCAGGAGAACCTGCGCTGGGCCCACTGCGCCGAGGTCTCCTCCTTCCTGGAGCTGGCCCGCCGCTCCGGCGTGCCGCTCACCGCCGCCGAGGCCGACGCGTACGTGGCCGAGCAGCGGCGCAGCGCCCTGCTCGTCGGCGCCCGCGACGTGCCCGGCGACGTGGCCGGGCTGCGCGCCTACCTCGACGGCATGCTCCCGCACCTGGCCGCCACCGACGAGGCCCGCGACGCGCTGCGCCGTACCGTCAGCCCGCGCCTGTCGTTCCGGCTCGCCCTCCGTACCCCGCCGCTAACCCTCGGCTCGCTGCCCGCGGCGGGCGCGCTGGCGTTCGCCACGCTGCCCGGCTGGGCCAGGCGGATGTACGGTTGCGATGGCGACAGCGCGGCCGGATACGCCGCCGACGTGGCGCTCAAGGCGTTGCGCGCGGCGGCCACGGCCATGCCGGAAAGCCTGGTGGAGCCGGAGATCAGGGCCGCCCGCGGGCTCATGCGGGCGCCCGCCGGAGCCCCGGGGACGGGCGTGGCGGCCTGACCGGGCTCGGCGGCCTCACCAACGTTGTCACTCGAACGCGATAGGGTTCTGGCGTTCCGGCCCAGCGTACGAGGGAGATGAGCGGATGCTTACCGCTGGAGAGGTCGCCGGTCTGATCGCCGCCACGGGCTGGATTGTCCTGGTCTGCGTTCTCGCCATGGTGCTCGTCAAGCTCACCAGGCTGCTCACCGAGACCACCAAGGCGGTCTCCGATCTGACCACCCGGCTGGCGCCGCTCCTTGACGACATGAGCCTCACGGTCAACGAGACCAACAGGCAACTGGTCGCCGTCGAGGCCATCGCCAAGGACGTCAAGCAGGTCAGCGGGCACGCGGCGAAGCTCAGCGCCGTGACGCAGACCATCTTCACCGGGCCGCTGATCAAGGTGTCCGCGCTCGGCTACGGCGTGCGGCGCGCCATCGAGTCCCGCAGGCCGCGCCGGGAGACCGTGCCGGCTCGGAGGCGACAGCCGTGATCAGAAGGCTGTTCTACCTGTCGCTGGGCGCCTTCCTCACCCTCTGGGTGATGCGCAGGCTTCAGGCGCTCCATCCCGACCATGTCGCCCGCAGGACCGCCGACGGCGCGGCGGGGATGCTCCGGCGGGTGAGAGACTTTACTACGGACGCGCTCGGCGAGGCCGCGGAGCGCGAAACAGAGTTGCGGGCACGGTTCGGGCTCGACAACCCTGAGAGCAACAGCTGAAGACAAGCAAGACGACCCGATGACTAATGCAAAGGATGGCCATCATGGAGTCGGCAGAGATCGCCCGCCGCTTCCTGCGCTTCTTCGAGGAGCGTGGGCACAAGGTAGTGCCCTCGGCCAGCCTGGTTGCTGAGGACCCCACGCTTCTCCTGATCAATGCCGGTATGGCGCCGTTCAAGCCGTACTTCCTGGGGCAGCGCAAGCCTCCGGCGTCCCGGCTGGCCACCGCGCAGAAGTGCGTGCGCACCCCCGACATCGAAGAGGTCGGCAAGACCACGCGGCACGCGACGTTCTTCCAGATGCTCGGCAACTTCTCCTTCGGCGACTACTTCAAGGCCGAAGTGATCCCGTTCGCGTGGGAGCTGCTCACCAGGTCGGAGTCCGACGGCGGCTTCGGCTTCCCCGAGGAGCGGCTCTGGGCGACGATCTACCACGACGACGACGAGGCGTACGACATCTGGCGCAACCGCGTCGGCGTGCCCGTGGAGCGCATCCAGCGCCGCGGCCTGGAGGACAACTACTGGCACATGGGCGTGGCGGGCCCCGGCGGCCCCTGCTCGGAGATCTACTACGACCGCGGCGCCGAATACGGCAAGGAGGGCGGCCCGGTCGCCGACGAGGAGCGTTACCTGGAGGTCTGGAACCTCGTCTTCATGCAGTATCAGCTCAGCGCCGTCCGCTCCAAGGTCGACTTCGACGTGGCGGGCGAGCTGCCGGCGAAGAACATCGACACCGGCATGGGCCTGGAGCGCATGGCGACGATCCTGCAGGGCGTCGACAACCTCTACGAGATCGACACCACGTACAAGATCCTGGACAAGGCGGCCGAGCTCACCAAGACCCGCTACGGGCGCGACCACCGCGCCGACGTGAGCCTTCGGGTGATCGCCGACCACGTGCGGACCGGCACCATGCTGGTCGCCGACGGCGTCCTGCCGGGCAACGAGGGCCGCGGCTACGTGCTGCGCCGCATCCTGCGCCGTTCGGTGCGCAACCTGCGCCTGCTCGGCTCCGGCGACGACCGCTACATGCACGAGCTGACCGACGTCGCGATCAACGTCATGGGCGAGCAATACCCCGAGCTCAAGGCCGACGCGCCGCAGATCCACGGGATCATCGACGCCGAGGAGGCGTCCTTCCTGGGCACGCTGCGCACCGGCACGGCGATCTTCGACGTGGCGGTCGAGGAGACCAAGCGCAGGTCCGCCACCGCGATCCCGGGCGAGCAGGCGTTCAAGCTGCACGACACCTACGGGTTCCCGATCGACCTCACGCTGGAGATGGCGGCCGAGCACGGGCTCGAGGTCGATGAGGAGGGCTTCCGCCGTCTCATGAAGGAGCAGCGGCAGGCGGCCAAGGCCGACGCCGCGGCGAAGAAGACCGGCAACGCCGACATCTCGGTGTTCGGGCAGCTGCTGGAGTCGGCGGGCAAGGTCGAGTTCCTCGGCTACGACCAGACCGAGGCCGACACGAGCGTGGTCGGCGTCCTCGTGGACGGTGTGCCGGTGCCCGTCGCGGGCGCGGGCACGACCGTGGAGGTCGTGCTCGGGCGCACCCCGTTCTACGCCGAGGGCGGCGGCCAGCTCGCCGACCAGGGCGTGATCCGCACCGGCGGCGCCGAGGTGGAGGTCGTCGACGTGCAGTCGCCGATCGCCGGGCTCGTCGTGCACCGCGGCAAGGTCACCGGCGGCGAGCTCAAGGTCGGCGACGAGGCGCAGGCGGAGATCGACATCGAGCGCCGCCGCGCGATCTCGCGCAGCCACAGCGCCACCCACCTCGTCCACCGCGGCTTCAAGAACGCGCTCGGCGAGACCGCGGCGCAGGCCGGCTCGGAAAACTCGCCGGGCCGCTTCCGCTTCGACTTCACCGCGGCGGGCGCGGTCCCGGCCAGCGTGCTGCGCGACGTCGAGGACGAGGTCAACGCCGTGCTGATCAACGACCTCAGGGTCAACGCCTTCTACACCTCGCAGGCCGAGGCCAGGGCGATGGGCGCGCTGGCGATGTTCGGTGAGAAATACGGCGACGAGGTCCGCGTGGTCGAGATCGGCGACTACTCGCGCGAGCTGTGCGGTGGCACCCACGTCCACAGCTCGGGCCAGCTCGGCCTGGTCAAGGTGCTGGGCGAGCAGTCGGTCGGCGCGGGCGTGCGCCGCGTCGAGGCGCTCGTCGGCATCGACGCCTTCCGCTTCCTGGCCCGCGAGAGCGTGCTGGTCGCCCAGCTCACCGAGCAGCTCAAGGCGCGCCGCGAGGAGCTGCCCGAGCGGATCGACGGCATCGTCACCCGGCTGCGCACGGCGGAGAAGGAGCTGGAGAAGCTCCGCTCCGCCCAGGTGCTCGAAGTGGCGGGCTCGCTGGCCGCCCAGCCCCGTGACGTGCAGGGCGTCTCCGTCGTGACACACCGCGCGCCTGATGGCACCGGCGCGGATGATCTGCGTAAGCTCGCGCTGGATGTGCGTGGCAGGTTCCCGGCAGACAGGCCGGCGGTCGTCGTGATCGCCGGTGCCCCCTCTGACCGGCCAGTGGTGGTTGCCGCGGTCAATGAGGCGGGACGCGAGCGGGGGCTCAAGGCCGGGCAACTGGTGGGCGTCGCCGCCAAGGCGCTTGGGGGTGGCGGTGGCGGCAAGGACGACGTCGCGCAGGGTGGCGGCACACGACCGGAGGCGATCGGCGACGCGCTGCGTTTGGTCGAGCAGGCCATCGCGGACAAGACCGTGGGGCACGTCGGCTGACATGAGGTTCGGTTCACGGATCGGCGTGGACGTCGGCTCCGTACGCGTCGGCGTGGCCCGCAGTGACCCTTCGGGGCTGCTGGCCACGCCGGTCGAGACCGTCAGGCGGGGCAAGGGCGACCTGGCGCGCATCGCCGCGATCGTCGCCGAGCACGAGGCGATCGAGGTCGTGGTGGGGTTGCCCACCTCGCTGTCGGGGCGGGAGGGGCAGGCGGCGGCGCTGGCGCGCCGCTTCGCCGCCGACCTCGCCGCCCGGCTCGCGCCCACGCCCGTACGACTCTTCGACGAGCGGCTGACCACGGTCGCCGCCCAGCAGGGCCTGCGGGCCAGCGGCGTGAAGGCCAAGAAGCAGCGCGGGGTCGTCGACCAGGCGGCCGCGGTCGTGCTGCTGCAGGACGCGCTCGACGCCGAGCGTGCCACCGACAGACCACCAGGCAGGCCCGTCGAACCGCCTTCCGCGGCCGACGGACCTGCCTCATGAGCGCGCGCACCACGGGGGATGCGACCGCTGCCGTGCGGCACCGGTCCGCGGGGGCGAGTGGCGAGGTGGTCTCGTGAACGGCACGCCGGAGGACGAGGACACCGGGGACGTGATCCCGTTCAGCTCGGAGGACCAGGCCGGCGAAGGCGCGCAGGCGCCGCGCGGTGAGCGTCCCGAGGCCGGGTCCGGGGGTGCGGCCGGGTTCCGGTCCGGGGCCGGCTCCGAGCCCGGGACGGATTCCGCGGCCGGGGCCGGGCCTCAGCCTGGCTCCGAGGCTGGCTCCGAGGCTGGCTCCGAGGCTGGGGCTGGGGCTGGGGCTGAGCCCGGGGACAGGCGGGAGACCCACGGGTCTGAGCGTGCGCCGGAGTCTGGACGCGGGCCTGAGGACGGGTCCGAGCCCGGACGCGGGCCCGAGGACAGGGCCGAGCGTGGAAGCGGGCCCGAGGACGGGCCCGAGCCCGCATACGAGCCCGAGGACGGGTCTGGGCGTGCGGCAGCGGCCGGTGCCGAGCCCGGGCCCGGAGACGAGGCCGAGGGAGCGGCCGAGATCGTGCCACATTCCGGGCAGCGGCAGCGGGCGATACGTAAGGCGGGCATGCTGACCGCCGGGCTGGTCGTCGCCGTGGTGGTCCTGGGTGCGGGGGCGATCGTGGTGCTCAAGCCGTACCTGAGTCCCGATGACTTCGAGGGGCCCGGGAGCGGTTCCGTGACCGTGCGCATCACGCCCGGGTCCAGCGCCGAGGCGATCGGCTCCAGGCTGGCCGAGGCGGGGGTCGTGGCGAGCGTCCAGTCGTTCGTGAACGCGAGCGAGGAGCGCGCGGTGACCGGCAGGCTGCGGCCGGGTCACTACCGGCTGCGCAAGGGCATGTCCGCCGGGGCGGCGCTCGACCTGCTGCTCTCGCCCTCGTCCAAGATCGTACGGCGGGTGACACTGCCCGAGGGCATGCGTACCAGCGAGGTGCTGGCCCGCCTCGCCCAGCAGACCGGGCTGCCGCTCAAGGAGCTGCAGAGCGTCGACAAGGCCCTCATCGGGCTGCCGGAGTACGCGCCGGGGCTCGAAGGGTTCCTGTTCCCGGCGACGTACGAGGTCGAGCCCGGCGACACGGCCGTGGACGTGCTGGCGGCGATGACAGAGCGCTTCGCCACCGCGGCGCGGCACGTGGATCTGAAGGAGCAGGCCGCCCATCTGAGGCTGACCCCGCTGGAGGTCGTCACGGTGGCCAGCATGATCCAGGCCGAGGGCGGGACCGACGAGGACTATCCCAAGATCTCCAGGGTGATCTACAACCGTTTGGAGAAGGGCACCCCGCTGGAGATCGACAGCACCGTGCTGTACGCGCAGAACCGCCGGACGCTGAGAGTGACCGAGAAGGACACCAAGGTCGACTCTCCGTACAACACCTACCGTCACAAGGGACTGCCACCTGGGCCCATCGCCAATCCGGGGGAGAAGGCGCTGATGGCGGCCCTGAACCCGGCCGACGGTGATTGGCACTGGTTTGTGACGACGGATCCGGCGCATAGAATCACCAAATTCACCAACAAAGAGAGCGAGTTCGTGAGATACCGGGAAGAGTTGAACAAGAACCTCGGGACGAGATGATGTTCGACGGGACCACCCCCGGCCCTGCGCAAAAGCCCCAAAAAGGGGCATGCGCCCTCTTTCCGTCCCTTAGCATGGCTACCCAGAGTGATCTCCGCTGGTCGTGGGAGCATGTCCGGCGGATCCCCCAGTTTCGCTCGGTGACCTCAGCCGGTTGGGCGGTTTCGCTTGACGCCCGGCGGGCCGAACCGGGAGATTGGCCAGCGCACCTATGAACGATCTCGATCTGAACACCTTGCTCGGCGCGGAGGACGACGAGGGTCGTCCCGGGCGTCGTACCCGTGGTTCCGGCAAACGCGGCCGCAGGAGGCGAAGGCGCCGCAATCGGGGTGGTTTCATGGCGCCCCTGCTCGCCTTCGTCGTCCTGGCGGGCATCATCGGCGGGGGCGGCTACTTCGGCTACATGTGGGTCAGCGACGCGCTCGTGCCCGACGACTTCGCCGGTAAGGGCAAGGGCGAGGTCGTCGTGGAGATCAAGGACGGCCAGAACGCCTCCGACGTGGCGCAGGAGCTGGAGCGGCAGGGGGTCGTGGCCAGCGCCAGGGCGTTCACCAACGCGATCGGCAACGCGAACAGGAGCGGGTCGCTGCAGCCCGGCTCGTACAAGCTGCGCAAGCAGATGTCGGCCGCGAGCGCGGTGGAGCTGCTGGTTCCGAGCAACCGGCTGCTCGAGAGGGTGACGATCAAGGAGGGCCTGCGGCTGTCCGACACCTTGACCACGCTGGCCGAGAAGACCGGCAAGCCGGAGGACGAGTTCAAGGCCGCGGCCGAGGCCGTCGACGAGCTCGACCTGCCGTCCTACGCCAAGGGCAGGCTGGAGGGGTACGCCTTCCCGGCCACGTACGAGTTCCAGCCGAAGACCACGCCGACGCAGATGCTGGCGGCGATGGTCGAACGCTACAAGAAGACGGCCGAGCAGATGGACCTCGAAGGCAGCGCCAAAGCGCTCGGCCACACGCCGCACGACATCATGATCATCGCCAGCATCGTGCAGGCCGAGGCCGGTCGGCAGGAGGACATGCCGAAGATCGCCCGCGTCATCTACAACCGGCTGGAGCGTGAGCCGCAGATGAAGCTGGAGATGGACAGCACGGTCATGTACGCGCTGAACAAGTACGACACCGCCGCCACCTTCGCGGAGACGAAGACCAAGAGCAAGTACAACACGTACATGTACCACGGCCTGCCGCCCGGCCCGATCTCGAACCCCGGCGACCACGCCATCGAGGCGGCATTGAACCCGGCGAAGGGCAACTGGCTCTGGTTCGTCGCCACCGACCCCAAGAGCAATGTCACCAAGTTCGCCGTGACGGATGCCGAGCGCGTGGCGCTGCTCGCCGAGTACAAGCGGAACGGCGGCTGACGGAGTCGCGGCGGGACGTCCCGCCGCGCTCCAGGGGTCGCCCGAGCGGGCGAGGGCGATAGGGTCGTCGTGGTCGGATTTCGCGAGGAGTGTGGATGCGGGCTGCGGTGATGGGGTCGCCCATCGGCCATTCGCTCTCGCCCTGCCTGCACCGGGCCGCCTACCAGGCGATGGGGCTCGGCGGGTGGACCTACGAGGCGTTCGAGTGCGACGAGGCACGGCTGCCGGGGCTGCTGCGGGAGCTGACGCCCGTGCGCGGCCAGATCACGGGTGACGCCGGGCAGGCCGGCCCGGCGGCGGGACAGGACCCGTCGGATGGGGACGCCTGGGCGGGGCTGTCGCTGACGATGCCGCTCAAGCGGGCCGTGCTGCCCCTGCTCGACACGGTGTCCGACCTGGCCGTGGAGGTGGGCGGGGCCAACACCGTGGTGTTCCGCGACGGGCTGCGACACGGCCACAACACCGACGTCTACGGCATCGAGCAGGCGCTGGCCGAGGCCGGGGTGCCCGCGCCGCGCTCGGCGACCGTGCTGGGCGGAGGGGCCACGGCCGCTTCCGCCCTGGCGGCGCTGCGCAACCTCGGGCTGTTCTCCGCCACGCTGCTGGTGCGCGATCCGGCGCGGGCTGGGGAGACGGTGCGGGTGGCCGAGCGGCTGGGCGTGGCACTGGCGGTCGGGACGATGGACAAGCCGGACGCCATGACGGGGGTGGATCTGGTGGTGTCCACACTGCCCGGCGGGGCCGCCGACGCCTTCGCGGCGCGGCTGGCGGGGGTGCCGGCGCTCTTCGACGTGGTCTACTCACCCTGGCCGACCGGCGCGGCGGCGGCCGTGCGGGCGGCGGGCGGCACGGTGGTCGGCGGGTTCGCGATGCTGGTCCACCAGGCGGTGCGCCAGGTGGAGCTGATGACCGGCCGCACGGACGTGCCCGTGGAGGCGATGCGCGCGGCCGGTGAAGCGGAACTCCTCAGGCGCTCGGCCAGTCGAACGGGTTGATCACGGTCACGCCCGTGTCCGCGAAGTCCTTCACGTTGCGGGTGACCACACTCCAGCCGTGCACCTTGGCTGTGGCGGCGATCAGCATGTCCGAGGTTCCACGGGAGCGTTCACTTCGGAGGCGGCCCCATTCCTCCACGATGTCGGCGGTGATCGGGATGATCCGGTCCCGGAAGGAGTTGTAGAGGCGGGCCAGCCAGCGTTCGAGGACCAACGCCTGTTTGGGATCGCTGCGCCTGCGTTGCTCGATGCCCCAGCGGATCTCGCCGATGGAGATGACGCTGAGGAAGAGCGTCGGTCCCAGCGAGGAGCCCACCCAGCTTTTGACGTCGAGGTTGCCGTGCGGTTTGCGTACCTCCGAAATGATGTTCGTGTCGAGGACGTAGCCGACGCTCACCAGTCGAGGTCCACTTCTCGAGGAAGGTCATTGGCGCGCGGGATCTCCAGGTCGTCCGGCCAGTCGGGGGAGCTGAGCAGGAATTCCTTGAAGTCGGGCTGGTTTCTCCTCTTGAGTTGGCGGTATTCCTCCATGTCGAGGATCACCGCCACATCCCTTCCGTGCCTGGTGACGATCTGGGGCCCCTCGTCGTGGGCCTTCCTGACGACTTCGCTGAAGCGCTGTTTGGCCTCCTGTAGCTGCCATTTGGTCGCTTCTATGTGGGTTGCAGTCATTGGGCCCCTTTTCTGTCTAGTCTGGACAGAAGACTATCGCGCTTGGTTGCGCTGGGTGGGATGATTCGAGGAAGCCTCGCCGTTGTGGTAATGTAGCTCCCTGATCGGTCCGGCATGCCTTGCTGGACGCGCAAGCGGAGGTCTCCCTCCCACCTGAGTCACCGGAGCGGTGGCCGGGTCCAGGATCACGCCGGATCACTCCGGGGAGCTCGAGGTCACGAAGCCGACGAGCTCAGTGGCCCCGCATGCGCGACGTGCGGGGCTTTTCGCGTTCGCGCGATGAGCTCCGGCACGACGAGCACGTAGGGATCGCAAACCTAGGAGGCCCCATCAGCACTGAGCCCCGCATCAACGAGCGTATCCGAGTTCCCGAGGTTCGCCTCGTGGGCCCGAACGGCGAGCAGGTAGGCATCGTCTCCATACATGACGCGCTGAAGCTCGCCCAGGAGGCCGACCTCGACCTCGTCGAGGTCGCGGCCACGGCTCGACCGCCCGTGTGCAAGCTCATGGACTACGGCAAGTTCAAGTACGAGTCCGCGATGAAGGCGCGCGAGGCGCGCAAGAATCAGGCGCACACGATCATCAAGGAGATCAAGCTCCGGCCGAAGATCGACCCGCACGACTACGAGACCAAGAAGGGTCACGTGGTGCGGTTCCTCAAGGCGGGAGACAAGGTCAAAGTCACGATCATGTTCCGCGGACGTGAGCAGTCCCGGCCGGAGCTGGGTTTCCGGCTGCTGCAGCGGCTGGCGGACGACGTCCAGGAGCTCGGCTTCGTGGAGTCCCACGCCAAGCAGGACGGCCGTAACATGATCATGGTGATCGGTCCGCACAAGAAGAAAGCCGAGGCCAAGGCCGAAAAGGCCGCAGCCAAGGCGCAGCGTGGCAGCGAGGACACTTCCCCACAGGAAGGATGACCCGCGGTTGGGGTTAGCCTTACACGGCGCCCCGATTCAGCCACCGGCAGACGAAGACGCCGCTACCGGGCCGGCCAGCACCGGCCCGGCCAGTGGCACGACCGAAACGAGGAGAGACGGCGACATGCCGAAGATGAAGACGCACAGCGGTGCGAAGAAGCGGTTCCGGCTTACCGGCACCGGCAAGATCAAGCGTCGCCGTGCCAACCGCGCGCACTACAACGAGTGGAAGTCGTCCACGCTGACGCGCCGTCTCAAGAACGAGGTCGTCCTTTCCGACGCCGATTCCAAGAAGATCAAGAAGCTGCTCGCCAAGTAGCGCGAACCCCCGGGGAGAAGAAACATGGCACGCGTGAAGCGGGCGCTCAACGCCAAGAAGAAGCGCAAGGTCGTCCTCGAGAGGGCGAGCGGTTACCGTGGCCAGCGGTCACGTCTCTACCGCAAGGCCAAGGAGCAGATGCTCCACTCGATGACGTACGCCTACCGGGACCGCAAGGACCGTAAGGGTGCGTTCCGCCGGCTGTGGATTCAGCGGATCAACGCCGCCGCCCGCCAGAACGGCATGACCTACAACCGGTTGATCCAGGGTCTGCGCCTGGCCAACATCGAGGTCGACCGCAAGATCCTGGCTGACCTCGCGGTCAACGACAGCCAGACCTTCGCCACGCTCGTCGAGGCGGCCAAGAAGGCCCTGCCGGCGAACGTGAACGCTCCGGCCGCGAGCTGAAGCGACGCCTGACCGAGGGGCCCACCGATGACGGTGGGCCCTTTGCCATATGTAAGGCACGCGGGGCTGAAACGTACACATGGGGGAAGACGATGGCCGGGTCCGAGCTGACCAACGTGAAGTCGCCGCGGGTGAAGGCGGCCAGGCGGCTCACCAAGCGGGCCTTCCGGGACCAGGACCGCAGATTCCTGGCCGAGGGGCCGCAGGCGGTACGTGAGGCGCTCAAGCTCGGCGGCGTGACGCTGGAGCTGTTCTGCACGGCCGAGGCCGAGCTGCGGCACGCGGAGCTGATCACCGAGGCCACGCTCCAGGGCGTCCCCGTGCACCGGGCCAGCGGCGAGGTCATGGCCGAGCTGTCCCAGACCGTCACCCCGCAGGGGCTGCTGGCCGTGTGCCGGCTCGTGCACGTCCCGCTGGAGCAGGCCCTGGACGGGGAGCCTCGGCTGGTCGCGCTGCTGGCCCACGTGCGCGACCCCGGCAACGCCGGGACCGTCATGCGGGCGGCCGACGCGGCCGGCGCCGACGCCGTGGTCTTCACCGACGCCTCCGTCGACCCGTACAACGGAAAGTGCGTACGCGCCAGCGTAGGCAGCCTGTTTCATCTGCCCGTCGTCATCGGTGCACCGGTGAGCGCCGCCGTGCGTCAACTCAAGGAGCGCGGCCTGCGCGTGCTGGCGGCCGACGGCGCGGGCAAGCACACGCTCGACGACGTCGATCTGTCGGGACCCACCGCGTGGATCTTCGGGAACGAAGCCTGGGGACTGCCGGAGGAGATATTGGCGGAGGCGGACGATGTGGTCAGAGTGCCCATCTACGGACAGGCCGAAAGCCTGAACCTGGCCACGGCCGCGGCGGTGTGCCTTTACTCCTCCGCCAGGGCTCAGCGAGTGCCCTAGGCGGCTGGAAAACCCGCTATTGTCGGCGGTGTACGCGGAGGAGGCGAGTTCGTGCACGGCGCAGACACCGACGGGCGGGTGGTGGCCGCCGTGTGCACGATCGGCATTGACGAGTTGCCCGACGGCCTCATCGTGACCGACAGATTCGGTTGCGTGCTCGCGGTCAACCGGGCCGCCGCCAGGCTCACCGGCGTCCCCGTGGAGCGCGCGGTCGGCAGGCACATGAACGACGTCTTCCCCTTTCGCGACCACGACGGGCGCGACTGGTGGAAGGCGCTGGACCCCGAGGGTGGCCTGTGCACCCGCAGCCGGGTGCCGGAGCGGCCGCTGCACCTGCCGGGCGGCCAGGAGCTCTACGTCGCGGCCCGGCTGGTGCGCGAGCCCGAGCGCGCCGGCGAGGTCGAGCGGGTGGCGATCAGCATGCGCGACGGCGGCGCGCGCGCCCGGCTGGAGCGCAGCCGCGCCGACCTGGTCTCCACCGTGGCCCACGAGCTGCGCTCGCCGCTGACCAGCGTCAAGGGGTTCACGGCCACGCTGCTGGCCAAGTGGACGCGTTTCACCGACGAGCAGAAGCGCGTCATGCTGGAGACCGTCAACAACGACGCCGACCGGGTCACCAGGCTCATCACCGAGCTGCTCGACGTCTCGCGGATCGAGTCCGGGCGGCTGGAGGTGCGCCGCCAGGTCGTGGACATCCCCGCCAGGGCACGCAGGCTCGTCGCCGGCCGGGTGGCGGCCGGCGAGGCCGAGGAGCGCTTCCGGCTGCTCTCCGTCGACGACCTCCCCGAAATGTGGCTTGACCAGGACAAGATCGACCAGATTCTGGGTAATCTGGTGGAAAACGCGGTGCGTCACGGCCGCGGCACCGTGACAATTGAGATCGAGTCCGTCGGATGGGGAGTTGCCGTGTCGGTGCGCGACGAAGGCGAGGGCATCGAGCCCGAGCTGGCTCCGCGTGTCTTCAGGCAGTTCTGGCGGGGTGGCAACAGCCGCAGGCGCGGCGGCACCGGGCTCGGCCTGTTCATCGTGAAGGGTCTGGTCGAGGCGCACGGCGGGACGATCACCGTGCAGCGGGCCCCCGAGGGCGGGGCGGAGTTTCGATTTACCGTGCCCACCGGCACGCCCGACTTCGCCACCCCGTAGCGATCGAGTCGGGCCCGGTGGGCGGGCCCACTAGACTCTTTTCCGCTCAAGCCCTGGATACGGAGCTCACTCTTGTCTGACTACGACCCCGTCGAGGTGACACCGTTGCATGCCGACGAGGTGTCCCGCATGGAGGCCGACGCCCTGGCGGCGATCAAGGCGGCCGACAGCCTCGACGCACTCAAGCAGGCCAGGCTGGCGCACGCGGGCGACCGCTCGCCCATCGCCCTGGCCAACCGCGAGATCGGCGCGCTGCCGCCGGCCGCCCGCGCCGAGGCGGGCAAGCGTGTCGGTGGCGCGCGCAAAGCGATCAGCGAGGCCCTGGCCGCCCGGCAGGCCGAGCTGGAGGCCGAGCGTGACGCCCGGGTGCTCGTCGAGGAGACCGTCGACGTCACCCTGCCATGGGACCGGTGGCCCCGCGGCGCCCGCCACCCGCTGACCACGCTGCAGGAGCGCATCGCCGACGCGTTCATCGCCATGGGCTACGAAGTGGCCGAGGGGCCGGAGCTCGAAGGCGAATGGTTCAACTTCGACGCGCTCAACATCGCCAAGGACCACCCGGCCCGGTCCGACCACGACACGTTCTTCGTCGAGTCCACCGAATCGGGCATGGTGCTGCGTACGCAGACCTCGCCCGTGCAGATCCGCGCGCTGCTGCAGCGCGAGCTGCCGGTCTACGTGATCTCGCCGGGCAAGACGTTCCGCACCGACGAGCTCGATGCCACCCACACCCCCGTCTTCCACCAGACCGAGGGGCTGGCCGTGGACGAGGGGCTGACGATGGCCCACCTCAAGGGCACGCTCGACCGGTTCGCGGAGGTGATGTTCGGCAAGGGGATCACGACCCGGTTCCGGCCCAACTACTTCCCGTTCACCGAGCCGTCCGCCGAGATGGACCTCAAGTGCTTCGTCTGCCGCGGGGCCTCGGCGGTGCCCGGCAACCCGCCCTGCCGCACCTGCAAGTCGGAGGGCTGGATCGAGTGGGGCGGCTGCGGCATGGTCAACCCGCGGGTGCTGGTCGCGTGCGGGGTGGACCCGGCGCGCTACTCCGGGTTCGCGTTCGGGATGGGCATCGAGCGGACGCTGATGTTCCGGCACAACGCCGAGGACATGCGTGACATGGTCGAGGGAGACGTGCGGTTCACGCTCCCGTTCGGAATGGAGATCTGATGAGGGTCCCGCTCTCCTGGCTGCGGGAGCATGTCGATCTTCCGGCGGTCACGGCCCACGAGGTGGCCGACAAGCTCACCGCGGCCGGGCTCAAGCTGGAGTCGATCACCTCCCACGGCCACGACGTCAAGAACGTCGTCGTCGGCGAGGTGCTCGAGATCGAGGAGCTGACCGGGTTCAAGAAGCCGATCAGGCACTGCAAGGTCGAGGTGGGCGAGGCGACGCCGCGCGAGATCGTCTGCGGTGCCGTGAACTTCGCCGTCGGCGACCGGGTGCCCGTCGTGCTGCCCGGCGGCGTGCTGCCCGGCGGGTTCGAGGTGGGGGCGCGCAAGACGTACGGGCGCATGTCCGAGGGCATGATCTGCTCCGAGCGCGAGCTCGGGCTGGGCGACGACCACAAGGGCATCATGGTGCTGCCCGCGGACAGCCCCATCGGCGGCGACGTGGTCGAGCTGCTCGGCCTGCGCGACGACGTGATCGAGCTGGAGATCACGCCCGACATCGGCTACGCGCTGTCGATCAGGGGCGTGGCCAGGGAGGCCGCGACGGCGTTCGGGGTGGAGTTCCGCGACCCGGCCGACGTGGAGCCGCCCGAGGAGACCGGCGCGTCGTGGCCCGCCTCGATCGCCGACCCCACGGCGTGCGACCGGTTCGTGCTGCGCGAGGTCCGCGGGTTCGACCCGGCCGTGCCCAGCCCGTTCTGGATGCGCCTGCGCCTCATGCGGGCGGGCATGCGCCCGGTCTCGCTGGCCGTCGACGTCACCAACTATCTGATGCTGGAGCTGGGGCAGCCGCTGCACGCGTTCGACCGGGACAAGCTGACCGGCGAGATCGTCGTCCGCCGGGCGGCGGCCGGCGAGCGGCTGGAGACGCTCGACCACGTGGTGCGCGACCTCGACCCCGACGACATCCTCATCACCGACCAGTCGGGGCCGATCTCGATGGCGGGCACGATGGGCGGGCTGGAGACCGAGATCTCCGACGTCTCGACCGACATCGTCATCGAGGCCGCCCACTTCTCGGCGACCGGCATCTCGCGCGAGTCGCGCCGGCACGGGCTGGTGTCGGAGGCGTCCAAGCGGTTCGAGCGGGGCGTGGACCGGGAGCTGCCGCTCGTCGCCTCGTGGCGGGCCGTGCGCCTGCTGGCCGAGCTGGGCGGCGCCACCGTGCAGCCCGGCGTCACGCACGCCCAGGTGGACGTCACGCCCGCGCGCATCGCCCTCCCGGCCGGCCACCCCTCCGCGGTGGCCGGTGTCACCTACGCCAAGGCGACCGTGGTCGCGAGGCTGGAGCAGGTCGGCTGCGTCGTGACCGACGGCGACGACCCGGCGGTGCGCTCGGGCGGCGTCGACCCGACCGGGGTCGTGACCGGCGGCGCGCTGGCGGCCATGCTGGCCGTCAAGGGCGACGACATGATCACGGTGACGCCGCCGTCGTGGCGGCCCGACCTCACCGACCCGAACGACCTGGCCGAAGAGGTCATCCGGCTGGAGGGCTACGAGAGCCTGCCGTCGGTGCTGCCCGCGGCGCCCGCCGGGGCGGGTCTCACCGAGGGGCAGCGGCTGCGCCGCCGGGTCGGCCGGGCGCTGGCCGAGGGCGGCTACGTCGAGGTGCTCAGCTACCCGTTCGTCAGCGCCGACGACCTCGACCGGCTGCTCCTGCCCGCCGAGGACGCGCGACGGCACGCCGTGCGGCTGGCCAACCCGCTGTCCGAGGACGAGCCGCTGATGCGGACGACGCTGCTGCCGGGGCTGCTCAAGACCCTCGTGCGCAACGTCGGGCGCGGCTTCACCGACGTGGCCCTCTACGAGACCGGGGCGGTCTACCGGCCGCGCGAGGACGCCGCCGAGGTGGCGCCGGTGCTCGGCGTCGAGCGCCGGCCGACCTCCGAGGAGCTCGCCTCCATCGAGGCGGCGCTGCCCGACCAGCCGCTGCGGGTCGCGGTGGTGCTGACCGGGGAGTTCGAGCGGTCCGGCTGGTGGGGCGGCGGGCGTCAGGCCTCATGGGCCGACGCGGTGCAGGCCGCGCGGCTGGTGGCGGCCGAGGCGGGGGTCGAGCTGTCGATCAGCGCCGACCAGCACGAGCCGTGGCACCCGGGCCGGTGCGCGGCGCTCTACGTGGGTGACACGCTGGTGGGGCATGCCGGTGAGCTGCATCCGCGGGTTCTGGAGGCCTACGGGCTGCCGGCGCGTACGTCCGCCATGGAACTGGAGCTGTCGCGGCTGGAGTCCCGGATGCCAGGGCCGGTGGAGACCGTCGCTGTGTCGGCCTACCCGGTGGCCACGCAGGATGTCGCGCTGATCGTGCCCGACTTCACGCCGGTGGCCGATGTCGAGGCCGCGCTGCGGGACGGGGCCGGGGCGTTGCTGGAGTCGATCCGGCTGTTCGACGTCTACGTGGGGGCGCAGGTGGGTGAGGGGAACAAGTCCCTCGCTTACACGATGCGATTCCGGGCTCCGGACCGTACGTTGACGGTCGAGGAGACGACCGAGGCCCGGGACGCGGCGGTGGCGATGGCCGCCGACCGGGTGGGGGCGCAGTTGCGGAGCGCCTGAGGCGCTTGGGGGCCGGTACGGCGGGTGCCGTGTCGGCCCCTCAGCGGGTCCGGGACCTGTAGAGCGTGGTCAGGTCGATGTCGATGTCAAAGGGGACCACGAGCTTCAATCTGTCGTGATGGACGCCGTTGAGCACGTAGGACATGGTGGCGGGATCGATTTCGTAGACGAAGACGGCGGGCTTGCCGTCGATCTCCTCGATCCGCCAGTAATGAGGGATCCCCGCCTTCGCGTAGAGGACAGGCTTGCGCTCCCTATCGCGCACCGCGGAGTCGGGTGAGACCACTTCGACAGCGAGCACGATGTCTTCGGCTCGGAAACAGGTGATTTCCTGGCCGATGACCGCCTTGGGGCCCACGATGATGAGGTCGGGCTCCGGACGCTGCTGTTGTCCGAGCTTGACGCTCATCTCCTGGAGCACTTCGTGGCCTGGCGGCACGAGGTCTTCGAGCTGGACGTGCAGGCGGAAGATGACCGTCTGGTGGAAGTGTCGCTGGGGGCTCACGAAGACCAAGCTTCCATCGATCAACTCTGTGTGCGCGGGCAAATCCGGAATGTGATCGAGGTCCTCGGCGACGAAGCCCCCCGGTGGCGGGAAGACCCAGTCGGGCAGCGAAGGAGTCGTCATCGTCGGGATCACCGCTTCGGCCGTCACGCATCAACGCTACCAATCTAGTCCGCTCACGCCAGGTGAACGGGCGCATACGCGGTGGTGTTCGTCGGTTGCGGACAACGGCCCGGTGCGGCGGGGCTCCTGCGAGGACGTCGGGGCTTCGTCGCCGACCATGTGACCAGCGTTTACTCCGATGCCGAGGCGTTGCGGATGTTCGCCGCGGCGAGGACCGGGCTGGTCAGGCGGGGGTCCGCTGGGCGGCTGCTTCCCTGCGGGCCTGCTCCGCCAGGGCGTGTTCGCTGGTGCCGGCGTCGTACTCGCGGAATTTCGGGAGGGCGGCGCTCAGGGACAGGACGGCGGCGACGCAGAGCAGGCCGCCCGCGCCGAGGGCGAAGCGGGTGCCGCCGAAGTTGGCCATCAGGCCGGCGCGGGTGTCGCCGAGCATCGGGCCGCTGGCGTAGGAGAGGAGCTCGATGCCGGCCAGGCGGCCGCGCAGCTCCTGGGGGATCGTCTGGTTCCACATGGTCATGCGGAAGATGCCGCTGATCATGTCGGCGGCTCCGGCCAGTGCCAGGCCGGCGAAGAGGAGCCAGACGTTGGGGGCCAGGGCGGTCAATGCCATCGCCGTGCCCCACGCCGTGGCGGCGATGACCACGCCGAGGCCGTGGCGCCGTACGCGGGTCGTCCAGCCGCCGGTGACCGAGGCGATCAAGGCGCCCACGGCGGCGGCCGAATAGAGCAGCCCCAGGGCCTGGGGCGCGTGCAGCTCGTCGGCCAGGAACGGGAACAACGCCGTCGACACCGCGAACACCATCGCCGCGATGTCCACCAGGTACGTGCCCATCAGGTCGCGGCGGCCCACGGCATAGCGCATGCCCTCCATCAGGGACTTCAGCGACGCCGGTGCGGCGTCCTCGGCGGTCGGGAGCGAGCGGATCCGCCACAGCAGCACGAGGGACAGCACGAAACTCAGTGAGTCGAGGCCGTAGGCCGGCGCCGGGCCGTACGTGCTCACCAGCAGACCGCCCAGGGCCGGGGCCACGATGGCGCCGAAGTTCCACCGCATGCTGGACAGCACGGCCGCCGCGGCCTGCTGGTCGTGCCTGACCACCTGCTGGAACACGGCCTCCAGGCTCGGGCGTTGCAGGCAGGTGATGCCGGTGGCGATCGCGCCCAGCACGTACAGGACCCAGATCTGGGGGTCGGGGAGGAGTGCGTTGACCATGAGGGCCGTCGAGGTCGCCAGCAGGCCCAGCTCGCTGAAGACGATGATCTTCCGGCGGTCCAGCGCGTCCGCGATCGCGCCACCCCACAGGCCGCACACCACCATCGGCAGGAACTCCGCCAGGCTCACCAGGCCGACCGCCAGGTAGGAGCCGGTCAACTGCTTCATCTGGTACGGCACCGCGACCATGGTGATCATGGTGCCGAACATGGTGATGACACCCGAGGTGAAGAGCAGGCGGTAGTCGCGTGAGTCCCTCAGGGGGCTGACGTCGATGGAGAGCTGGCGGACGAGCCGCTTCAGTTGGCCGGGCACGGAACCCGATTTTCCCGTGGTGGCGATGGGGTGGGCAAACCATTTTGCCGCGATGAGCCGCCGGGATGGGTGCCGGGATGGGTGCCGGGTCGGGTGCGGGGATGGGGTGCCGGGATGACCTCAGGCCCCCGTGGGACGCGGGGGCCTGAGGGTGGTGGGGGCGAGGGGGTCAGGCGGCGGCCGGGGCCTTGTCCAGGAAGCCCAGGACCCTGCGGATGCGGCCGTCCTCGGCCAGCTCCACCACGTCGAAGCCGACGGCGACCGGCTCCCCGCCCGCCGGGCCCAGGTGCCAGGTGAAACGGGCGATGTGGTGGTGGGCCTCGTACACCTCGCCCGGCGTGAAGACCAGGCCCGGGAACATGCCCTGGGCACCCTCGATCACCGCGGCCATCGCGGCGTGCCCGGTCACGTCGGCCAGGGGGTCGGTGTACGTGCAGTCCTCCGTCCACACCTCGGCCACCGCCTTCGCCCGGGCCTCGGGGTCGGTCTCGTTCCAGGCGGCGATGTAGCGGTCGATGATGGTCATGATCTATCTCCTTCGGTTGTGTCAGCGGGTTCGGGTCTTGCGGAGGGCGATGAACTGGAGCTCGGCGAAGGCGGCCACCACCAGGGCCTGGACGATGGTCCAGAGGGTGCCGGCCGTGGTGAGGTCCAGGGCGCCGGTGACCAGCGTGATGAGGCCGGCCAGCGGCCAGAGGATGTTCAGCGCGATGATCGCCCAGGTGAGGGACGGCGGGATCGGGCGGCGGCGGGCGAGCAGGCCCACCGCGGCGCCGTACACCAGGAGGCCGGCGCCGATCGCGCGCAGCGGTCCCGCACCGGGGCCCAGCAGCTCGCTCACGGGGGTGGCCAGGGCGAGGTACACCAGCCCGTTGGCGGCGGTGACGACGGCATCCGTGGCCAGCACGAGACGCAGCGACTTCGTGCGGTCGGTGATGATCGGGAGGGCGGTCACGTCGGGCCCCTTTCGGTGACGCGGTTCGTGCTGACATGTGAAAGATGTCAGCCGCGGCGTAGGGGCCGCGATTACGCGTCAGATAAAGGAGCGGCGCGTGAGTGCCGCGACAAGGGGTTCTACCAGGGGAGATGTCCCTGGTGTGACGGTGGGCACAGTCGGTCGGTCAGGTGGTGGCGGCCGCCTCCGGTGTGTGTGGCGGGGGTGGCGTGCGAGCACGTGCTCGGGTGGGGTGGCGTGCGAGCACGTGCTCGGGGGCGGGGCGGGCTTGGGGAGGGGGTCAGCCGCCCAGGATCTCGCGGCGGAGGCGGGTCTTGAGGATCTTGCCGCCGGGGTTGCGGGGCAGCTCCCCCTCGCGGAACCACACGTGCACCGGGACCTTGAACTTGGCGATCCGGTCCACCAGGAACGCCCGCAACTCCGCGGCCGTCGCCGACTGCCCGGGCGCCAGGCGGACGACGGCGCCGACCTCCTCGCCCAGCTCGTCATGCGGTACGCCGATCACCGCGGCGTCGTCCACCGCCGGATGCTCGAACAGGGCCGCCTCCACCTCGGCACAGTAGACGTTCTCGCCGCCCCTGATCACCATGTCCTTGGCCCGGTCCACGATGTAGACGAAACCCTCGTCGTCGATCTTGGCCAGGTCGCCGGTGTGCAGCCAGCCGTCCACGAACGTCTGTGCCGTCGCCTCCGGCTTGTTCCAGTAGCCCATGATGACGTTCGGGCCGCGTACGACCAGCTCGCCCACCTCGCCGGGGGGCAGTTCGGTGCCCGCCGGGTCGACCACCCGCACGTCCACCACGGCCGTCGGGCGGCCGATGCTGTCGGGCCTGGCCTGGTAGTCGGCGCCGCCGTTGCCGATGGCCAGGGCGGTCGTCTCGGTCATGCCGTAGCCGTTGGAGGGGGCGCGGTCGGGCAGGTTCGTGGTGATGCGCTCCAGGAGCTTGGGCGGGGCGGGGGCGCCGCCGTAGCCGAGGGTGGACAGGGACGACAGGTCGTACTTGCCGAAGTCGGGGTGGGACATGAGCTGCCAGGCGTTCGTGGGCACGCCGATCATCGCCGTGACCCTCTCCCGCTCGATGAGGCGCAGTGCCTGCTCGGGGTCCCACTTGTACATGAGCACCAGGCCGCCGCCGGTGAACATCGTGGTGGTCAGGGCCGAGAAGCAGCCCGTGACGTGGAACAGCGGCACGGTCAGCAGTGTGATCCGGCGGGTCCCGGTCGCGGCCGAGAGGTCCTTGCCCGCCATGGCGAGCGCCCGCACGAACCCGTAGGAGACGGTCATGGGCGACTGCCCGAGGTTGCGGTGGCTGCCCAGGGCGCCCTTGGGGTGGCCGGTCGTGCCGGAGGTGTAGAAGATCGTGGCCGGGTCCTCGGGGGACAGCTCGACCTCGGGGAGTCTCACGTCGGCGGTGACCTCGCCCATGACCTCGTCGTAGTGGCGGGCGCCCGCGGGCACCTCACCCCGGGTGACGATCAGCGGCACGCCCGTCGGGGCCAGCCGGGCGGCGCGCTCTCCGTCGGCGATCAGCACCTTGGCGCCGGAGTCGCGCACGGCATAGGCCAGCTCGGCCTCCGTCCACCAGGCGTTCAGCGGTACGGCGATGGCCCCCGCGGCGAGCGCGGCCGAGAACGAGACGACCCAGTCCGGGTAGTTGCGCATGGCCACGGCCACCCGGTCGCCCTTGCGTACCCCGTAGTCCTCGACGAGGCGGTTGGCGAGGGTGGCGGCGCGGCGGAAGTGGTCCTCGAACGTGACGTGCTCGTCCTCGTACACGAGGAAGACCTGCTCGCCGTGGAACCTGCTCATCTCCAGCAGGGCGCGGAAGTGGGCGGGAGCGTGTTTCCACGTGCGTACCCCGGTGTCGCCGATCTCCTCCATCTCGAACAGCTGGCCTGGTCCGGTGAGCTGGGCCTGGGCCTGGGCGTGCGACAGGGACATACGCAGAACTCCCGCTGTAGAGGATCATTCCGGATGAATCACGATACCGACCGGCCGGTACGTCGCGCTAGAGCAGGACAAATGGCCATATGTAGGGAGGTCTACCCTGGTTGTTCGCCCTGTCCACCGATCGGCTCGCCTCCTTTCCGGAATGGCCGGTTACCAATGTTGCGGAGCGGCCGGAGCTGATCAAGGGATGTGAAAGTTTCATTTTCAGACCGATAGTTTCTGGCTATCAACTGCTGCTTTGGGGCTGGGAGAGGGCTGGCATTGACCGTGCACATACCGATCAATAACGTCGGCGATACGGTCCTTGACACCAGCCGGGATCGAAACTTTCGGATCGAGTGCCTGCCTCCGGAGGTAGATGTCCGTGCGTTCGTCCTCGCTCCTCAGAGTCCTCACGCTGCTGGGGATGCTCGTAGCCTTCCTCGTGCCCGCCACCTCGGCTGAAGCGTCCGGGCCGCTGCGCACGCACGCGGCCAGCCGGGGCAAGTTCATCGGTACGGCGCTCGCCACCGGCCCACTCTCCAACGAAACCCAGTACCGCACGATAGCGGGGCAGGAGTTCAACCAGGTCACGGCCGAGAACGCGATGAAGTGGGAGTCCACCGAGCCCAGCCAGGGCCAGTTCACGTTCTCCGGCGCCGACGCCATCGTCAACTTCGCCACCCAGAACAACCAGCAGGTCCACGGCCACACGCTGGTCTGGCACAGCCAGACGCCGGGCTGGGTGCAGGGCCTGGGCGCCACCGCCATGCGCACGGCGATGCAGAACCACATCAGCCAGGTCGTCGGCCGCTACGCCGACAACGCCGCCGTGGTGTCCTGGGACGTCGTCAACGAGGTCTTCGACGACAACGGGAACATGCGCACGTCCTTCTGGTACAACACCCTGGGTTCGAGCTACATCGCCGACGCCTTCCGCGCCGCGCGGGCGGCCGACTCCAACGCGCGCCTGTGTATCAACGACTACAACGTCGAGGGCATCAACGCCAAGAGCACCGCGATGTACAACCTGGTCTCCTCGCTGCGCCAGCAGGGCGTGCCGGTGGACTGCGTGGGCATCCAGGGACACCTCGCCATCCAGTACGGCTTCCCCGGCCAGGTGCAGCAGAACCTGCAGCGCTTCGCCGACCTGGGCGTCCAGGTGCGCATCACCGAGCTGGACGTGCGCATGCAGATGCCGCGCGACGCCACCAAGGACACCACCCAGGCCACCTACTACCGCAACGTCGTGAACGCCTGCCTGGCCGTCACCGCCTGCGCCGGCATCACCATCTGGGGCTTCACCGACAGATACTCCTGGGTGGGCGACACCTTCCCCGGCGAGGGCGCCGCGCTGATCTACAACGAGAACTACGAGCAGAAGCCGTCCTACACCGCCGTGCATGACGCGCTGGCCGGCGGCACCAGCACCGACACCACGCCGCCGACCACCCCGGGCACGCCGAGCGCGAGCAACGTCACCGGCAGTTCGGCCAGCCTCACCTGGTCCGCCTCGACCGACAGCGGCGGCAGCGGGCTGGCTGGGTACAACGTCTACCGCGAGCAGGGCACCACCGACCCGCTGCTCGGCCAGTCCAGCACCAACTCGATCTCCCTGACCGGGCTGAGCGCCAACACGCAGTACCAGGTGTACGTGCGGGCGCGTGACGGCGCCGGGAACCTGTCCGGCAACTCCCCGGCGACCACCTTCACCACCACGACCGGTGGCGGCCCCGGTCCAGGTGGCGGCTGCACGGCCGTGGGCACCGTACAGACCCAGTGGAGCAGCGGGTACGTCGTGCAGCCCGTGACCGTCACCAACACCGGCACCTCCGCCAAGAGCGGCTGGACCGTCACGTTCACGCTGCCCGCGGGGCACACGGTGACCGGTTCGTGGAACGCCGTCGTGACCGTCAGCGGGCAGACCGTCACCGCCCGGAACGCCAACTACAACGGCAACCTGGCGCCCAGCGGCAGCACCAGCTTCGGCTTCCAGGCGAGCAGGCCGAACGGGAACACGCAGACCCCGCCCGGATACACCTGCGCGTAGAGGCTCGGACCGGAATCCCCTGGGGCGGCCCGTCCCCAGGGGATCCTCCTCACCGGGAGCCGAGTACGACAGCCGCTGACGTCAGGGTGCGCTACTTGCCGTTGCCCTGTCGCCTTCGGCATGATCGGGCGCATCATGAATGTCACGTTTGCGGCTCTAATGCCGCTGGTATTCATCGCCGTCGCCTGGGCCGTGCTCGCGATCGGTGATCGAGAGCGTGAGCAAGCACATGAGGCCGGGCAAACCGCGTCGCACGCAGCGTAGTTCGCTTTCCTCGGTGGCCGCCGCGGGGCTTGTCGTGGCTGGTGTCCTGGTCGTTATCTGGGCCTCGTAGACGGCGCCAACTGAGGGTGGCCGGTCCGGCCCATGGGGTTGGCCTGGTCAAGGTTTCAGGGTGATGCCCTCTCGTTCGAGGTCTTCGATGATGCCGTCCACAAGACGGGTGGCGACCGTGTGGTGGAGGTGGCCGTCGTCGCGGAGCTCGCGTACGGCGGGCACCGGGTCGGGGTCGGCGAACAGGCGCTCGTCGGTGTAGTCCACCGGGCGGCCCGTCGGGTCGACGGTCCACCAGGAGGCCTCCAGGGCGATGCCGTTGGGGTCGCTGAAGTAGATCGAGCGCAGGAAGCCGTGGTCGACCACGTCGGTGACCTCGCAGCCGTGCGCCTTGAGCCGGTCGCGCAGCCTGATGAGCGCGTCCTCGTCCGGCAGGTGCAGGGAGAGGTGGTCGAACTGGGCCGCCCTGGCGTACGGGACGCCGGCCGGCTTGGCGAAGGTGTCGAGCGGCTGGTCGGCGTACTCGAAGAAGGCGATGGTGTTGCCGGGCGCCACTTCGAAGAAGTAGTGCCTGAACGCCGGGACGGCGAGGGTGGTGACGAGACGGGCGTCGAGGACCCCGTGCCAGAAGCGCACGGTGGCGTCCATGTCCGCGGTCACGAGGGCGAGGTGGTGCACGCCGCGCCAGTGCACCGTGTCTGGGGTCGCAGCCATGCGTCAAACGTACGCCTTTCAATTACTTGTGGTAAGCCACCGGTTTCTGCCGCCCCGTTCGGCGCCGTTGTAGGTTGGATCATCAGGTACGCCGGACGAAGGAGCGGGCGGATGGGACTTCGTGCCGACATGCCGCTGCTGGCGCGCCACGAGGGCGAGTGGGAGGGCGAATACCGCCATCTCGGGCGTGACGGGACCCTGCTCGACCGCCACCGCGTCCGGATGACCTGCGCGATCGTGGACGACACCACCTATCACCAGACCAACCGCTACACCTGGGACGACGGGCGGACCGAGGTGCACGAGTTCCCCGGCACCTATCTCGGCGACGGGCGGTGCCGGTTCGACACCGAGCGGCTGGAGGGCGAGTTCCGCGAGCTGGACGCCGGCACCATCTACCTGACCTGGCGTTACAAGGGGCAGGACCTGCGGCTCTACGAGATGATCGTGCTGAGCGAGGACGGCAGGTCGCGCAGCCGGGTCTGGCAGTGGATCAAGGACGGCGAGTGCGTACGGCGAACGCTGATCGACGAGAGGAGAGTCGGCTGAATGTCCGGCTTGCCTGACTTCACTGCTCTGGCGCTGCAACTGGAGACCAGGGCGGTCAACGGGGTCGCGGATCCGCGGGGCGCGATCATGACGGCCGTCGAGCGGATCGATGAGCGGGTCGGGGGGTCGAAGGCGTGGCTCGGGCCCGGCCTGCGGCTGGTGGTGCTGCCGGAATACGTCCTGACCGGGTTCCCGATGCGAGAGGGGTTCGCCGAGTGGCGGGCGGGGGTGGCGCTCGATCCGGACGGTCCCGAATACCGTGAACTGGCCGGGGTCGCCGTCCGGCACGGGGTGTTCCTGTGCGTGAACGCGTACGAGCGCGACGAGCACTTCCCTGAGCTGTACTTCCAGGCGTCGGTGATCTTCTCCCCGGGCGGGGAGGCGGTGTTGCGTTACCGGCGGTTGCACTCGATGTTCACGCCCACCCCGTATGACGTGTGGGAGCGTTACCTGGAGATCTACGGGATCGACGGGGTGCTGCCGGTGGCGCGTACCGAGATCGGCAACCTGGCGGTGGTCGCCTCGGAGGAGATCCTGATGCCCGAGCTGGCGCGCGCCCTGGCGCTGCGCGGCGCCGAGGTGTTCTGCCACCCTACCTCCGAGGCCTCCTCGCCGGTGCTGACGCCGAAGGCGATCGCCCGCCGGGCCCGGGCCGTGGAGAACCTGGCCTACGTGGTGTCGGCCAACAGCGGCGGCCTGGCCGGGATCGCCATCCCCGGCGACTCCACCAACGGGGGTTCCGAGGTGATCGACGCCCAGGGGCGGGTGCTGGCCCAGGCGGGCGCGGGCGAGTCGCTGGTGGCCGCGGCGGAGCTCGACGTGGCGGCGCTGCGCCGGCTGCGGCGGCGGCCCGGGATGGGCAACCTGCTGAGCCGGGTCAAGACCGGCCTGTGGGCCGAGGAGTACGCCCGGCACGACGTGGAGCACCCGGACGGGTTGTCGGCCGGGCCACGGGACCGGGCGTGGTTCCGGGCCAGGCAGGCGGAGACGATCACCCGTCTGTACGGCCAGAGCTGACGGAGTGCCCGGTCAGGGGGCGCCGGGATCTCGCCTGTGTCCCGCATGCAACGGTTTTCGCATCCGGCTCCTCTCGGAGGTGAGACAACGACGGGCGGCGGGCACGTCGTCTGGTGGACCGCGACGAGGAACTCGGTCGCGCACCTTTGGGCCGTGTCGCTCGACGGTGGTGACGCCGGGAAGTGGGGCGAGCTCCCACCGGGCCGTGGGTTCGAGCGGATCCGCAAGGCGGAGACCGGTGAGCCCCCTGCCGGGCCGCGGTTCGAGCGGATTCGCAACGTGGAGACCGGCGAGACCAGGACGGCCGTCGTCCGCCCCGGCGAGCACATGCGCGAATGCGGCGTGACCCACTGCCTGGGCCAGACCTCGGACGGCGAGAGCTTCCTGCGGCAGCGGGACGGCTCAGGACAGAAGTGGGTGGGCGGAAGCTTGACCCTGGTGGGAACACCGGCGCGGGACCGTTTCTACGTCGCGACGTACGGTACGGGGGCACCAGCGGGCGTCGGCCTGTATGACCTGGTCAGCGGCAAGTCGGGCTCCTTGGGCCGCACGCCGGAGGGCATCGTCGCCTTCCTGCCGTTCATGGAGCGGGCCGGCCGGCTCCTCAGCTACCGGATCGGCGACGACCGCTACCTGATCGACCTGTCCAAGATCCGCTAGTCGCGTCAGCCTTTCACGGAGCCGGCGAAGTTGAAGGAGCCGGCCAGATACTTGCTGACCGCCACGTAGAGGACCACGGCCGGGGCCGTGTAGAGGATGGAGAAGGCGGCCAGCTCGCCGTAGGCGACCTGGCCGTACTGGGAGAAGAAGGTGTAGATCGTGACCGCGGCCGGTTGCTTCTCCGGGGTGTCCAGCAGCACGAACGGCGCGAAGAAGTTGCCCCACTGGCCGACGAACACGAAGATCGCCACGACCGCTGTCCCCGGCGCCATCAGCGGGCCCACCACCGAGGTCAGGGAGCGCAACCAGCCTGCCCCGTCGACCCAGGCGGCCTCCTCCAGGTTCACCGGCACGCCGTCCATGAAGTTCTTCATCATCCAGATGGAGAACGGCAGGGAGCTCGCCGTCAGGAAGAGCACCATCGCCGGCACCGAGCCGTACAGGTTGAAGCGGAAGAACATCGCGTAGACCGGGACCAGGATCGCCGTCACCGGCAGGCCGGTGGTGAACAGCAGGGTCAGCATGAAGGGGCGGCGGAAGCGGAGCTGGTAACGCGAGAGGGGATAGGCGGCCAGGCCCGCCACCAGGACCGTCAGGACCGCCGTGGCGCCGGAGATGACGACCGAGTTGATCAGCGGGAGGATGGTGGTCTCCCAGGTCAGGACCGCCTTGAAGTTGTCCAGCGAGAAGGCCGGTGTGATCGTGGCCGCCAGGGTGGCCGCCGGCTGGACCGAGGCGATCAGGATCCAGAGGAACGGGCCCGCGAAGGCCAGCGCGATGAGCAGCAGCGCCAGCGACGCCGCGGTCCGGGCGGCCGGTCTCGTCATGCGTCCTCCACTTTGATCAGGCGCAGGTAGATCAGGGAGAACAGGGCACCGATCAGCAGCATGACCAGGGCGATGGCCGAGCCGTAGCCGATCTCGAAGTAGCGGAACGCCTGCTCGTACATGTAGAGGGGGGTGGTCTGGCTGGCCGTTCCCGGGCCGCCGCCGGTCAGCGCATAGATGAGGCCGAAGGCGGCCAGCGTCTGCAGGGTGATCAGCATCAGGTTGGCCATGATGGATCTGCGGAT
Organism: Nonomuraea sp. B12E4; assembly: GCF_039871825.1. Lineage (NCBI taxonomy): Bacteria > Bacillati > Actinomycetota > Actinomycetes > Streptosporangiales > Streptosporangiaceae > Nonomuraea > Nonomuraea sp. B12E4. The sequence continues at coordinate 420,645 of NZ_JBDPME010000005.1, forward strand.
CAGCGGCAGGGTGACGTGCAGCAGCCGGCGGAAGGGGCCCGCGCCGTCCACGGCCGCGGCCTCCACCAGGTCGGTGGGGACCTCCGACAGGGCGGCCGAATACACCAGCATCGAGAAGGCCGTGCCGCGCCAGATGTTGGCCAGGATCACCGCGACCATGGGCGCCGTGTAGAGCCACTCCTGGGAGAGGCCGAGCACCGTGTTGAGCGTGCCGTCCTCGGCGAGGAAGGAGAACCAGCAGGCCGCCGCCACGATCTCGGGCATCACCCAGGCGGCGATGACCACGCCGTTGACGACGCTGCGGGTCACCCGGGTCCGGCCGCGCTGCAGCAGGGCGATGAGCAGGCCCAGCGTGTTCTGGCCGATGACGGCCGAGCCGATCACGAAGACGAACGTGAGCAGGAAGGAGTTGAGGAAGTTCGGGTCGCCGAAGAGCTTGACGAAGTTGGCCGGGCCCACGAACCGCGAGTGCACCGAGGCCGAGCCGGTCAGGGTCTCGTTGGTGAAGGCCACGTACACCGACCACAGCACGGGACCCGCCAGGAACAGCGCCAGCAGGACGAGCGCGGGCACCAGCGGGAGGAGGCGGCGCGCCGGGCCGCGCCGTGACGGGCCGCGCGCGGGCGGGCTCGTCACGGGCGGGGGCGAGGGCGCGGTGGTGATCGTCACCTGGACAGGACCTTGTCGGCGCCGCCGACGGCCGCGGGCAGCGCCTTGACGTAGGCGGCCGTGGCCTCCTCGGGCGTACGCGCGCCCGTGGTGACCGCCTCCATCGCCTCCTGGATCTGGGCCGACACCTTCGGGTAGGCCTCGTAGGCCGGGCGGTAGTGGGTCACCGCGGCCAGGTCGGTGAAGAACTTGATGCTGGGGTTGTCGGCGCTGTAGGCGGGATCGGCGGCCACGTCCTTGCGCGGGGTCAGGTCGCCGGTGCCCACCGAGTACGCCATGGAGCTCTCCTTGTTGGTGGCCACCGTGATGAAGTCGAACGCCTCCTTCTTGAACGGGGAGTAGGCGCTCATCGCGATGACCCAGCCGCCCGACATGCTGACCGCGCCCGGCTCCTGGCCGTTCTGCGTGGGCATGGCCGCCCAGCCGATCTTGTCCTGCCACTTGGGCCACGGCTTGGAGCCGGTCGGCCGCCAGGCGGCGGACGCCCACGCGCCGTCCAGGGAGATGCCGAGCCTGGCGGCGGGGAACCACTCGAACGCCGTCTTGTCATAGAGCCTGAGGTTGTGCGCGTCGGCCTGCTTCGGGCCGAGCTCCTCCCGGTAGATGGTGTTGACGAAGGACAGCGCGTCGGTGAAGCCCCGGCCGCCGGCCACCCATTTCCGCTGGGCGTCGTCGTAGAGGGTGCCACCGGGCGTGCCGTACAGGAGCATCTCGAAGCCCTGCATGGTCGCCGCCTCGCCGTGCGCCTTCGTGGAGTACATGCTGAACGGGACCACGTCCGGCAGCCTCTGCTTGATGGTACGGGCGGCGGTGAGGACGTCGTTCCAGGTCTTGGGCTCCCAGGGGACCGGCAGGCCGGCCTTGGCGAAGACGTCCTTGTGGTACCAGAGGCCGCGCGTGTCCGTGCTGATCGGGATGCCGTACGTCTTGCCGTCCCCGCCCCGGGCGGCCTGCTTGACCGAGTCGGGGAACTGGGTGCCCCAGTCGGGCCAGGCGGCCAGGTAGTCGTCGAGCGGGGCCAGCTTGCCGGCCGCCACGTCCGCGTTGACCTGGAAGGTGTCGTGGTAGTAGATGTCGGGGGCGGAGTCCGGGGAGCGGTTCAGCAGGGCGAGCTTCGTGTAGTACGCCTCGGGGTGGCCCTGGACGGGGGTGAGCTTGACGGTGATGCCCGGGTGGGTGCTCTCATACTGCTTCTCGGCGGCCGTGAGCATCTTCTCCAGATGCGGCCACGTCGGTTCGACCCTGTAGAGGACCTCGAGTTCCTTGCCGCCGGAGGACTCCTGCGTGGCGTCGGCGCCGCAGCCTGCGACGGCCGTCAGCAGCAGGAGCGAACCGGCCAGCCTACGTATCATCACGGCCTCCCCTGTTTCCATCGGGTTGCCGAGAACGTAAATCTGGTTGATTTACTAAGTCAACACTCTGTGGTGACATGGCTCACATGCAGCTCGGCACCAACCTGCCCAGGGTCGCCGGCTACAACCGGGCCGTCGTGCTGGAGGCGATCCAGGCCTCCGACGGGATCAGCCGGGTCCAGATCGCCGCCCGGACCCGGCTGACCGCGCAGACCGTCTCCGTCATCGTGCGGCGGCTGCTCGGGGAGGGGCTGGTCGTCGAGGACGGGTCGGCGCCGTCCAGCGGTGGCAAGCGGCGCACGATCCTGCGGGTGGACGCGCGGGCCGGGTTCGCCGTCGGGGTGCACTTCGATCCCCAGGAGATCTCCTGCGTACTGGCCGATCTGGCGGGGCGGCCGGTCACCCGGCTGCGCCTGCCGGTGCGGCCGGGGGCCGGCCCGGAGGCGGTGATCCGGCAGATGGCCAGGTCCGCGCGGCGGATCCTGCGGGAGGCGGAGGTGCCGGACGGGAAGGTGCTGGGGGTCGGCCTGGCCTGTCCCGGGCCGCTGGACGGGCAGGGCGTGATGGTCTCGCCGCCGCGGCTGCCGGGATGGGACCAGGTGCCGATCAAGAGCCTGCTGCATGAGCACGAACCCGACGGGCCCGAGTGCTACTGCGGCAACCGGGGATGCGTGGAGGCCGTGTGCTGCCCGAGCGCCATCGAGGCGGCCATGGGCGGGAAGCTCACGCATGCCGCGATCTGCGCGCGGGCCGCCGAGGGCGAGCCGGCGGCGCGGAAGGTGATCGAGCGGGTGGCGGGGCGGCTGGCCGTCGCCGCCGTGAGCGTGGTGAACATGCTGGACATCGACCTGCTCGTGCTCGGCGGGCCCGCGCTCAGGGAGGTGGGCGAGATCTACCGCGAGGTGATCGCGCGGGCCGTGTCGGGCAGGTCGCTGGCCAGGCGGCTGCACGTCGTGCGGGTGCGGACCTCGCCGATCGCGGCCGACGCCGCCGCCATCGGCGCGGCCTCGCTGGTGTTCCACGCCACCTACGCGCCCCGGCTGGACACCCTCCTCAGTGTCTAGGCGCGCTTCATCCGGAGCGTGACGAGCTGGAACGGCCGCAGCGTCACGGGGATCGGGCCCTCGTGCCGCCGGGGCTCCTCGATCGGGCGTTCCAGCAGGTCCGTGGCGACGACCTCGGCGACCGGGAAGCCTGGCGTGAGCGTCGCCCGGGTCCGGCCGCCCCCGGCCTCGTGGAAGCGTACGATCACGTCGCCGCTCTCGTCGTCGGCCAGTTTGACCGCCGTCACCACGACCGCGTCGTCGTCCACCGAGACCAGCGGCGCCACCGGCGTGTCGCCGGGCACGCGGCGTTCGGGCAGGTTGACGAAGTAACCCTCGCGGACCGCGTCGCCGATCTCCGCGCCCGGCACCAGCGCGTGCCGGAAGCGGTGCCTGCCCTGGTCGGTCTCCGGGTCGGGGAAGCGCGGGGCGCGCAGCAGCGAGACGCGCACGACCGTGGTCGTGCCGGACCCGCCGACGTCCCGGGTGACGTCGTGGCCGTAGGTCGAGTCGTTGACCAGGGCGACGCCCCAGCCGGGCTCCCCGACGTGCACGAAGCGGTGGTTGCACGCCTCGAACTTGGCCGCCTCCCAGCTGGTGTTGGTGTGGGTGGCGCGGAAGACGTGGCCGTACTGGCTCTCGGAGGCGTACCGGTCGGCGTGCACGTCCAGCGGGAAGGCCAGCTTGAGGAACTTCTCCGTCTCGTGCCAGTCGACCTCGGTCTCGATGTCGAGCCGCCGGCCGGACAGGGTGAGCAGTTGCCGCACCCGCGACGACCCGAACGAGCGGGTGACCCGGACCGAGCCGCCGTCCAGGCTCACCTCGTCGGCCTCGGTCAGGTCGGTGGCCGTGGCGCGGTAGAACTCGTCCACGTCCCAGGCGTCCCACTTGTTGGGCAGGTCGGGGTGGAGCTGCAGCAGGTTGGCGGCCCGGCCGGGGGCGACCGCCTCGCGGCCGGCGGCCAGGTCGCAGGCCGACACCACCAGGCCGCGGGTGTCGATCTCCACCCTGAGCACCCCGTTGTCCAGCACGTAGCCGCCCTCGGCGCGGGGGCGCGCCGCGGCCGCCGGTTCGGCCGAGGCGGGGGCGGCGGCTCCGGCCGCGACCCCGTGCCGGGTGTGCGGGGCCGCGTTGAAGACCAGGGTTCCGGTGCCCTCCCCGGCCAGCGCGCGCTGGGCGGCCTCGATGATGGCGGTCAGCTCCTCCGCCACCGCCGCGTACGTCTTCGCGGCCTCCTGGTGCACCCACGCGATCGACGAGCCGGGCAGGATGTCGTGGAACTGGTGCAATAGCATCGTCTTCCAGATCCGGTCCAGGCCCGCGTACGGGTAGGCCGAGCCCGTCCGCACGGCGGCCGTCGCGGCCCAGAGCTCGGCTTCGCGCAGCAGGGACTCGCTGCGGCGGTTGCCCTGCTTGGTCCTGGCCTGGCTGGTGAGAGTGGCGCGGTGCAGCTCCAGGTAGAGCTCACCCACCCAGACCGGCGGGTTCGGGTGCTCAGCCTCGGCCTTGGCGAAGAAGGCGGCGGGCGTCTCCCAGGTGACGGCGGCCGAACCCTCCAGGTCGCGCACCCGGGCGGCCTTGGCCACCATCTCGCGTGTCGTGCCGCCGCCCCCGTCGCCCAGCCCCGTGGGGGCCAGCGAGTGCCGCGCCACGCCCTTCTCCCTGAAGTTGCGCGCCGCGTGCGCCAGCTCGCGCCCGGTCATCGAGCAGTTGTAGGTGTCCACCGGCGGGAAGTGCGTGAAGACCCGCGACCCGTCGATGCCCTCCCACAGGAACGTGTGGTGCGGGAACGTGTTGGTCTGGCTCCACGAGATCTTCTGCGTGAGCAGCCGTTTCGACCCCGCCGCCCGGATGATCTGCGGCAGCCCGGCCGCGAACCCGAACGTGTCCGGCAGCCACACCTCGTCGTTGTCGATGCCGAACTCGTCGATGAAGAACCGCTTGCCGTGCACGAACTGCCGGGCCATCGCCTCGGAACCGGGCATGTTCGTGTCGGACTCCACCCACATGCCGCCCGCCGGGACGAACCGGCCGGTGGCCACCGCCTTGGTCACCTTCGCCCACACCTCGGGCCGGTGCTCCTTGATCCACGCCCACTGCTGCGCCTGCGACATGGCGAACACGAAGTCCGGCTCGTCCTCCAGCAGCGCGGTCATGTTGGCGGCGGTGCGGGCCACCTTGCGTACGGTCTCGCGCAGCGGCCACAGCCAGGCCGAGTCGATGTGCGCGTGCCCGACCGCGCTGATCCGGTGCGCCGAGGGCACCGCCGGGGCCGCGAGCACCGCGGCCAGCTCGGCGCGGGCGGCCGCTGCCGTCGCGTTGACGTCCTGCAGGTCCACCGCGTCCAGCGCCCGGCTCACCGACCGCAGCAGCTCCCAGCGGCGGGCGCCGTCCACCGGCAGCTCGTGCATGAGCTCACCCACCACCTCCAGGTCCATCACCAGCTCCCAGACCGTCTTGTCGAAGACGGCCAGGTCCATCCGGGCGATCCGGTACTGCGGCTCGTCGCCCGCCGTCGCCCTGTCGCCCAGCGGCGTCGGCTGGAACGGGACGGGGCCGAAGATGATCGGGTTGGCGGCGGCCTCGACGCGCAGCTCGACCCGCTCGCCGCCGGCGGCGGGGGCGGCCACGCGGACCCACTGGTTGCGGGGGTGGAGGCCCTTCACCGGCGTGCCGTCGGGGAGGTAGACCAGGCCCTCGCACTGGAAGCCCGGCATGTTCTGGTCGAAGCCCAGGTCGAGCAGGGCCTCCACGGTCCTGCCGGCCCACTCCCGCGGCACCGTGCCGGTGACCGTGAACCAGCTCGTGCCCCACGGCGCCCCCCACACCTGGCCCGCCGCGGCCGGCTCGGGCGTCGCGGCCAGCCCTTCGTCCACCGGTACGGGCTCGCCCGGCGCGTGCCACACTCCGACGTCCAGTGGCACCGACTCGGGATAGACGGCCGGTCGGATCCGCTCGTTCAGCACCCGCCTCAGCCGGGCTTCCACCAGGTCACGGTCGTCATGCATCAGAGACTCCTTAGAAAACCCGATGATAAATCAGCTTTTGGGATCAGCCGGCACCCTTGACCTACACACGGCACCACAGGAACCACAGAACGTCATTGGGCCTCCCCCTCCTCCGGCCTATTCCTTACCATCACATCGGCCCACCGAATGATCGTGGGCGGCCTCCTGCGGAGGCCCCCCAGCCGCAGGAGGCCCACTCCCCGGGAGCGGGCCGACGCCTGGCCGCCAGTGGATCAGGCCACCCGCCGGACCCGGGCGGGGCGGCGGGACGAGGGCGCCGGGGCGGCTCCTACCGGTGACCGGGGATGGCCGCGAGCAGCTCGCGGGTGTAGTCGTGGCCGGGGTGGTCGAAGATCTCCTCGGCGGTGCCGCTCTCCACGATCCGCCCGTCCCGCATGACGTGCACCGCGTGCGAGATCATCCGTACCACGGCCAGGTCGTGGCTGATGAACAGGTAGCTGAGCCCCAGCTCCCGCTGCAGCTCGGCCAGCAGCTCCAGGATCTGCGCCTGGACCAGCACGTCGAGGGCGGAGACGGCCTCGTCGAGGACGACCAGCTCGGGCGAGAGCGCCAGCGCCCGGGCGATGGCCACCCGCTGGCGCTGGCCGCCGGACAGCTCGTGCGGCAGCCGCTCGGCCATCGACGCCGGCAGCGCCACCTTCTCCAGCAGCTCGGCGACGGCCTTCGCGCGCTCGGCCGGGCCGCCGACGCGGTGCACGCGCAGCGGCTCGGCGATCGACTTCCCGACCGGGTAGCGGGGGTCCAGCGACGCGTACGGGTTCTGGAACACCGGCTGCACCCGCCTGCGGAAGGCGAACAGCTCCCGCCTGCCGAGCCCGGCCAGCTCCGTCCCGTCGAAGCGGATGCTGCCCGAGGTGGGCCGGTCCAGGCCGAGCAGCAGGTTGGCGGTCGTCGACTTGCCCGAGCCGGACTCGCCCACGATCGACACGGTCCGGCCGCGCGGGATGCCGAACGAGACCCCGGCCACGGCCGTGATCTCCGGCCCGCCGCCCCTGAGCGGGAAGACCCTGCTCAGGTCCTCCGCCACGGCCAGGTCCCCGGCGGGCTCCGGCGGCTTCCGCACCCGTACGGACGACAGACTCGGCACGGCCCGCAGCAGCCGCCGGGTGTACTCGTGCGCCGGCTCGCCCAGGATGCCGGCCGCCGGGCCCGTCTCGACGATCTCGCCCCGGTACATGACGGCCACCACGTCGGCCCGCTCCGCCGCCAGCGCCAGGTCATGGGTGATGAGGAGGACCGCCGTGCCCATCTCGGCGGTGAGCCGGCCGAGCTGGTCGAGGATGCGCCGCTGCACGGTCACGTCCAGCGCGGAGGTCGGCTCGTCGGCGATGAGCAGCTTCGGCCGGCAGGCCAGCCCCATGGCGATCAGCGCCCGCTGCCGCATGCCGCCGGAGAACTCGTGCGGGTACTGCCCGGCCCGCCGGGCCGCGTCGGGCAGGCCCATCAGCTCCAGCAGCTCCACCGCGCGCGCCCGCGCGCTCCTCCCGGCCGCGACGCCGTGCACTTCGAGCGCCTCGGCGATCTGGTCGCCGATGCGCATGAGCGGGTTGAGGTTCGACATCGGGTCCTGCGGGACCAGGCCGATGCCCGCGCCGCGGATCGCGGTCATCTCGCGCCGGCTCGCCGTGGCCAGGTCACGCCCGTCGAAGATCACCTGGCCGCCGGTGATCCGGCCGTTGCCGGGCAGCAGCCGGTTGACCGCGGCCGCCGTGGTGGACTTGCCCGACCCCGACTCGCCGACGACCGCGACGGTCTGGCCGGGCAGGATCTCCATGGAGACGTTCGTGACGGCGGGGACGTCCTGCTTGCGGACGCGGAAGGCGACGGAGAGGTCGCGGATCTCCAGGAGCGGCGTCATGCGGTCCTCGATCGTTGTCCGGCGGCGTCCAGCAGGTCGTGCCAGAGGTCCTCGGTGGGCGTGGGTGTGCCGTCCACCAGCAGGCGGTTGCTCGCCAGGGCCAGCGCCACGTCGCGGCCGGGCACGAACCCGACCGCGCAGCCCACGTAGCCGGGGTGGCCGAGCACGGTGACGGTCTCGCCCGCCAGCCGCAGGGCGTACATGCGGAAGCCGAGAGCCTGCTCCGGGTCGGGACCGGGGGTGAAGAACTCCTCGGCGACCTCGGGCCGCCACAGGTGGTCGTGCTCCTCGTACCGGGACAGCGCCAGGCCGTACCGCAGCAGGTCGGGCACCGTCGAGAACAGCCCGGCGTGCCCGGAGACGCCGCCGAGGGCGTGATGGGCGTTGCCGTCGGCGACCTGCCCGAGCACCGGCCCGCGCCGCCAGCGGGCGAAGTCGGAGCTGCGGTAGGGGACGGGGTAGGGCCGCCCGGTGTCGAGCATGGTCATCTCGACCCGGTCGTCCAGGGCGCCCATGGCCACGTCGGGCCCGGCGGGGGCGGCGTAGACGGTCGCGTCCAGGCCGAGCGGCGCGGTGACCAGCTCGGCCACGGCCCGGTCCAGGCCGAGCCCGGTGACGGCCTCGACGATCCGGCCGAGCAGGATGAAACCGAGGTCGGAGTAGTGCCGCGCGCGGCCTGGCCGGTAGCGCGGGGGCGGCAGCACCGGCTGGACGTACAGCGGCCACCACTCCCACAGCCCGCCCCGGTGCAGCAGCAGGTCCCGTACGGTGATCGCCGCGTACGACCGCGCCAGGTACGCGCTCAGCGGCGCGTCCAGATCCACCAGCCGGTCGGACACCAGCCGGATGAGCGCCGTCGTGGTGGCCATGACCTTCGTCACCGAGGCGAGGTCGTGGTGGGTGTCCAGGGTCATGGGCGCCTCGCCCGCCAGCACGCCGCCCACCAGGCGCACGGTGCGGTGGCCGGTGCACTCGGTGAGCTCGAACCAGGGCGCCCGGGCGGCCATGACCAGACCGGGCGGCCGGTCCACGCCCACCGCCCGGGACGCGGGCGGGGCGGGGGCGGGGGCGGGGGGACGGGCCGGCCTCATCGGGTCAGCACCAGGGAGCGCGGGGGCTCGACGACCGGCTCGGGCAGGACGAGCGGCCCGGCGCCCGGCGTCAGCGTGCCCAGGACGCGTGCGCCGCCGGTGCCGGTGCCGCCGGGCACCGTCCCCGGCAGGCCGTGCGCGCTCAGCCAGCCGATCAGGGCGAAGGCGATGGCCTCCTTGTCGTCGGCGGGGGCGCCGAAGTCGTCGGAGGGCGCCACGCGCACGCCGGGCAGCGCCGCCCGCAGCCCCTCCATGATCACCGGGTTGCGGCAGCCGCCGCCAGAGACGACGAGCGTGTCGATCCCGGCGGCCAGCACGTCCCTGGAGACCGTGCGCACGGTCAGCTCGGTCAGCGTCGCCACCAGGTCGGCGTCCCCCACCTCGTGCCCGGCGCCGGCCAGCGCCGCCGTCACGTAGCCGAGGTGGAACAGCTCCTTACCGGTGCTCTTCGGCGCCGCCAGCCCGTAGTACGGCTCGTCCAGCAGCACCTCCAGCAGCCGCGGGTCCACCTGTCCCGCGGCCGCGATCCGGCCGTCCTCGTCGAAGCCGCGGGGGTGCAGCACCCGGCTGGTCACCACGGCGTCGATCAGCGCGTTCGCCGGGCCGATGTCGTAGGCGTAGAGAGAGCCGCCGCGTACCACGGTCATGTTCGCGATGCCGCCCAGGTTGAGCGCGCCCGCGCCGCCCTCGTACGCGCCGAGCAGCAGCCCGTCCAGCACCGACACCAGCGGCGCCCCGTGCCCGCCCGCCGTGATGTCGCGGATCCGCACGTCCGACAGCACCGGCGTCCCGGTCCGCTCCGCGATCCACGCGGGCTGCCCGATCTGCAGCGTGCCCAGCGCGTGCGCGCCCTCCACCCAGTGGAACACCGTCTGCCCGTGGGACACGATCAGGTCGACGGGGCCGCCCCGCTCGATGGCCTCCGCCGCCGCGGCGGCGAAGCTCTGCCCGATGAGCGTGTCGAGCACGCACACCTCGGCCAGCGTGGTCGGCGCGGGCGGCAGCGCCGCGATCAGCCGGGCCCGCAACCCGCCCGGATACGGCGTGCTCGCGGTGTGCCCGACCTGTCCCCGCAGCACGCTCCCGTCCCGCTCGAAGTCCACCACGGCCACGTCGATCCCGTCGTGCGACGTGCCGGAGATCATGCCAAGAACTCTCACTGTCTTCCTCGGTTCCGCGGGTCGAGGGTGTCGCGCAGGCCGTCGCCGAGCAGGTTCAGACCCACCACGAGCAGCACGACCACCGCCCCCGGCGCGATCAGCGTCCACGGGGCCACGAACACCAGGCTGCGCGCCTCGAAGATCATCGAACCGAGCGACGGCGCGGGCGGTGGTGTGCCCAGGCCCAGGAAGCTCAGCGACGCCTCGGTCAGCACGGCCCACGACAGGGACAGGGCGACCTGGATGACGACGATGGAGGCGATGTTCGGCAGCACGTGCCTGACCATGATCTGGAAGCGGCTCTGGCCGGTCGCGACGGCCGCCCGCACGTACTCGATCTCCCGCAGCGACAGCACGGGGCCGCGGGTGACCCGGATGAAGATCGGCACGTAGACGATCGCGATGGCCACGGCCACCGTGAACCAGCCGCGGGCCAGCACCGACGCCAGCGACAGCGCCAGCAGCAGCGGCGGGAACGCGAACAGCACGTTCGTCACCCCGCCGATCGCGTTGTCGGCGACGCCCCGGTAGAAACCCGCCACGAGCCCGCCCAGCGTGCCCACCACGGTCGCGAACGCCACCGCCACCACCGCGACGAGCGCCGAGTTGCCCACCCCGGCGGCCACCCGGGAGAACACGTCGCGGCCGAACTGGTCGGTCCCGAACAGGTGCGCCCCCGACGGCCCGAGGAAGCGCGAGGGCGGGTGCTGCGCCACCGGATCGTAGGGCAGCAGCCCCAGGTACGACAGCACCGCCACGACCGCCAGCACCGCCAGCACGACGACGCCCGCGACCCCGGCCGGACTGCGCCGCGCCAGCGCGGTCACGAGGCCCCCACCCGCGGGTCCACCAGCCGGTAGATCGCGTCGGTCAGCAGGTTGACCAGCACGAACGCCAGCGCGATCACCAGCACCGTGCTCTGCACGACCGCGTACTCCTTCTGCTGGATGCCCAGCAGCACCTGCCGGCCGATGCCCGGCACGGAGAAGATCTGTTCCACCACGACCGCACCGCCCAGCAGGTAGCCGAACTGCAGCCCGGTCATGGTCACGATCGGCACGAGCGCGTTGCCGAGCACGTGCCTGACCTGCAGCCGCCGCTCCGGCACGCCCTTGGCGCGGGCGGTGCGGACGAAGTCCTCCGAGCGTACCTCCAGCACCGCCGCCCGGGTGGTGCGCAGGATCGGCGCCGCGATGCCGAAGCCCAGCACGAGCGCGGGCAGCACCATCTGCTGCAGGTTGAGCAGCGGGTCCTCGGCGAGCGTGGCGAAGCCGCGGCCGTTGGGGTTGAAGCCGAACGACGCCGCGAAGACCGACAGCAACGTCGTGGCCAGCAGGAACGACGGGATCGACAGCCCCGCCAGGCTCACCAGCTGGCCGAGGGCGTCACGCGGGGAGCCCGCCCGCGAGGCCGACAGGGTCCCGAGCGGAACCCCGATGACCAGCGCCAGCACGATCGAGAGCACCGCCAGCTCGGCCGTCACCGGCAGCGAGTGCAGCGTCAGCTCCAGCACGCTCTGCTGGTTGCGCGCCGAGTAGCCGAGATTGCCGGTGAACAGGTTGCCCAGCCAGGAGAAGAACTGGGTGATCAGCGGCTGGTCCAGGCCGTAGTAGCGCTCCAGGGCCTGGAGCTGGGCGGGGGCGAGGCCGGCGGCCTCGGTGCCGAGCCCAGCGGTGATCTGGTTGCCGGGGATCGCCCGGAGCATGACGAACACCAGCACGGCCACCCCGAACAGGGTGCCCAGCGTGCTCGCCACGCGCCGGACGACGCGGTTGCCTACGATCCCGCGCATCAGCCGACGGACGTCGCCCGCAGATACTGCAGCGACCCGTTGGCCATCGGGACGAACCCCCGCACCTCGGCCGTGGTGGCGGTGTAGGTGTAGCCGGAGAACAGCCAGATCCACACGGCGTCGTCCTCCAACCGGGCCGACACCTGGTCGTAGATCGCCTTGCGGGCGGCCTGGCCGGTCGTCGCCTTGCCGTCGGCGAACAGCTTGTCCAGCTCGGGGGAGCTGTATCCGGCGACCTTGTTGAAGTTGCCCTGGCTGGTGAAGTAGCGGCCGTAGGAGCCGTCGGGGTCGGGACGCCCGCCGTTCAGCGCGACGGCGGCGTCGAAGTCGGCCGCGTTCCAGCGGTCCACGTACGCGCCCGACTCCAGCACCTCCAGGTCCAGGTTGATCTTGGCTTCGGCGAGCTGTGCCTTGAGGTTCTGGGCCTCGTTGACCGAGGTGGCGTACTCGCCCTGGGAGACGATCGTCTTGAGGGTCACCCCGCCCGACTTGCCCGCCTTGCCAAGGTACTCGGCCGCCTTGGAGAGGTCGCGGGCGGGGCAGGGGCGCCTGGCCGGGTCGGACTTGAAGGCCGGCGAGGTGATCGGCCCGACCACCTCGCCCTCGCCGAGCGCGGCCGTGTCGAGCACCTGCTTGCGGTCGATCGCGCACTGGATCGCCAGCCGCACGTTGACGTCCTTGAGATCGCCGTGCCGGGCGTTGAGCTGCAACACGTGATAGTTGAGCTGCGGCGTCTTGGCCACGGTGACCCCCGGGACCTGCGCGGTCCGCGCGACCAGCGGGTCGTTGAGCACCGTGAGCTGCACGTTGCCCGACTGCATGGCGGCCACGATGGACGACTCGTCGGGGATCACGCGGAACTCCAGCGCGCCGGCCTTCGGCTTGTCCGCGCCCCACCACTTGTCGTTCCTGGCCAGGGTGATCGACTGGCTGGCCGCCCGGCTGCGCAGCGTGAACGGCCCCGTGCCGTTGGGCCTGGTGCTCAGCTTGGCCTCGGTGTCGCCGGTGGACAGCATCGCCATGTTGATCGTGGCCAGGTTGGCGGGCAGCGCGGCGTCGGGGCCGGTCAGCTCCAGCACCACGGTGGACTTGTCGGGGGCCGTGACGGACTTCACCGACGACAGCGAGGCGCGCGCCACGGCCGCCGTGTCCGGGTTCATGATCTGGTCGAGCGACCACTTCACGTCATCGGAGTCGAACCCGCTGCCGTCGCTGAACGTGACGCCCTGGCGCAGCTTGAGGGTGAGCGTCCGGCCGCCGTCCGAGGCCTTCCAGGATTCGGCCAGCCCCGGCACCACGTTGAGGTCCTTGTCGAACTCGGTCAGCGTCCCGTACAGGTTCTGCAGCACGTTCACGGCCGTGAACTGGGTGGCCTTCCAGGGGAAGAGCGTGTCCGGGTCGGAGGTCACGCCGACGACGAGGGTCCTGCCGGCGCTCGGGCCGGTGCCGGAGCCGGAGGAGGAACAGCCGGCGAGGGCGATCACCAGCACGGAGGTGACGCCGATCACCGAGAACCAGCCACGGGGCATGTGGTCTCCTCCGGAACGGCGGTCATAAAATTACGCAGACCTTACCACTGGGGTAAATATTTTCCTTTCCATCGCCCAGCTCGCCGCCCGCTGCCGGACCTCCACCACCTCCTGGTGCGCTTCTACCGGTTTCGTCAGCAGTGCTCCGGCCTTCCGGCCGGTGGCGAAGCGGGCTGTCTCGCGTAGCAGGGCAAGAACCGCCGATTCGCCGCCAGGCGAACCGGCCCGCCCCGGATCAGGCCGGCCGGTTCTGCTGCTCGATGTACTGCTCGACCACGGTCGGCGGGGCCCCGCCGACCGACCCGGCGAAGTAGGAGCCGGACCAGAAATGACCAGCCTGCAGATACGTGCGGACGTGGGTGCCGAACTCCTTGCGCAGCATCCGAGCCGACACCCCCTTCAGCGAGTTGACCAGCTTGGACAAGGCGACCTTGGGCGGATAGTGGACCAGCAGGTGGACGTGGCCGTCCGCGCCGTTGAACTCGCCAAGCTCGACCTCGAAGTCGGCGCACACCTCCCGCATGATCTGTTCGCATCGGATCAGCATCGGGCCGGTGAAAGCTCCCCGCCGATACTTGGTGAGGAAAACCAAATGGGCGTGGAGGTGGTGGACGACGTGCCGTCCCGTGCGTACATCAGGGTTCGGTTTCCATCTCGGTGACATGAACCAAACGATACGATCAGGGTGTGGCGAAGGCGGGAACCGTGAAGCAGGCCCGGGCGCATGTGGCCCGCCTGGAGTTGAGCGCAGCTCAGGTGGCGGTGCTGGACCGTCAGGCGCACACCGCCCGCGCGCTGTGGAACCTGCTGCACGAGTACGTCACCTTCCGGCAGGGCCGGTTCGCGACGGTGAAGGAGTGCGACGAGGCGATCCGGGCGGCTCGTCGTGAGATCGACTGGATGGGCCAACTGCCCGCCCAGGCGGCTCAGGCGGTGTTGAAGACCTACCGGCAGGCGTGGGCGAACTTCTTCAACCCTGATCATCCCGCCCAACGCCCGACGTTCAAGGCACGGTTCCGGTCCCGGCCGGCCGTCGATGTGCCCCAGGCCCGCGACCTGCAGATCAAGCGGGTCAACCGGCGGTGGGGTGCGGTCACCCTGCCCAAGGTCGGCAGGGTGCGGTTCCGGTGGACCAGGGACCTGCCCGGCGTCACCAAGGGCGGCCCGGCCGGGCGGATCACCGGAGCCCGGCTGGTCAAGGACGCCTTCGGCTGGCAGATCGTGTTCCGGGCCGAGACCATGGCCGCCCCGGTGGGCGCTCATCCTGGTCCGGCCGTGGGGATCGACCGGGGGATCACCGTCGCCTTGGCGTTGTCGGATGAGACCGTGCGTGAACACGGCCCCTGGCTGTCCGGTGGTGAGCGTGAACACCTGCGCCGGCTGGAGAAGAAATCCGCCCGCCAGCGCGCCGCCCGTCCCTCCGGGCAGCCGACCTCTCATCGACTGACCCGCACCTACGACCAGATGGCCAGGCTCCGCGCGACAGCCAAGTGCCGAGCCGTCAACTGGCAGCACCAGACCACCACCGAACTCGCCGGCACCTTCAGCGTGGTCGTGGTGGAGGATCTGACGATCACGAACATGGTCCGCTCTGCCAAGGGCACGATCGAACAACCCGGCCGGAATGTGAGGCAGAAGGCGGGACTGAACCGCGCCATCGCCGGCGAGGCATGGGGCCGCACGGTCACCCTGCTGGAGTAGCTGGCCTCCCAGTACAAGGATTTCCGGATCGACCTGGCCAGGACGGTGACCTGGGACGAGTTGGCCACCTCGATCCTGCCGGAGGTGTCCGGCGACATCGACCGCCACGACAGCCTGGGCGGCATCGTCTCCAAGGTGGCCATGAACGAGACGCTGTCCATCGCCGACACGGCGCGGGCGATGGACCTGGAGGCGCCGGCCGTGGCGGTGGCCGTCTCGCACACCGGGGCGACCGTGGACACGGTCGAGTTCCTGGCCATCGCCCGCAGGTCGGGCGCCGCGACCGTGGCCGTCACGAACTTCCGGGACTCGCCGCTGGCGGCCGCCGCCGACGTGACATTGACCACTGCCGCCCGCGAGAACCGGTTCCGCTCGGCCGCGCTGGGCAGCCGCATCGCGCAGCTCATGGTGGTGGACTGCCTGTTCACCGGGGTCGCGCAAGCCTCGTACGACGCGTCGCTGGCGGCGTTGCGCGACAGGGACGCGGCGGTGCACGACCGCGTGGTCCGCAGGAGGGCCTGAACGGCAGGTCGGTAACAGGTTCACAGGTGTCATTCACCTGCGGTTCACTGGACATCTCTACCTTGTATGGCCATGAGCTGGAGGTACCGGGCCAACGCCACACTTGAGGGCCTGACGGGATACACATTGACACGACGGCTGCGGAAGGAGCCTCAGGAGCCCGCGCCCAAGCCGCCGCCCAAGCTGCCGCTGGAGCTGCAGCGGCTGCCCGGCGACACGATCCGTGGTCCCGTCGACCCGATCCACGACCGGTTGCTGCGCGAGCCCGTCTTCCTGCTCTCGTCCGTACGGTCCGGGTCCACGCTGTTGCGCGTCATGCTCAACAGCCACTCGAAGGTGCATTCGCCCATCGAGACGCACTTCCGGCGGATGACCGTCGGTCTCGGCACCGAGCCGCTGCGGCAGGCCATGGAGGCGCTCGGTCACGCCCACAGCGACATCGAGCACCTCATGTGGGACCGGCTGCTGCACCGCGAGCTGAGCCGCAGCGGCAAGCCGATCATGGCGGAGAAGACACCGAGCAACGTGTTCGCCTGGCGGCGCATCGCGACGTGCTGGCCGGACGCGCGCTTCATCTTCCTGCTGCGCCACCCGATGTCCATCGTGCAGTCCTGGCACGAGGCCGACCCCGAGAAGCGGCCCATGACGACGGCGGTGCCGCGCACCCTGACGTACATGACCCATCTGGAGGAGGCCCGAACCCGCCTGGAGGGCCACACCCTGCGCTACGAGGCCCTGGTCGCCGACCCCGAGGCCGAGCTGCGCCGGCTGTGCCTGTTCCTGGGCATCGAGTGGGAGCCGGCGATGCTGAACTACGGCAGGCAGGACCACGGCGACTTCGTCAAGGGCATCGGCGACTGGCGGGACAAGATCCGCGCCGGCACGGTGGTGGCGGGCCGCCCGCTGCCCGCGCGCGACGAGATCCCGGGCGAGCTGCACGAGATCTGCCGCCAGTGGGATTACTTGTAATCGCGATCAGGCTGTGACGAAGTTCGCTCGTCGTTTGGCCGCCGTTCGCCTGGGGCTCCGATAGGTTGCACTTCGTGATCAACGGGCCTACGCGTCGCACTCTCTTCGCCGGAACCCTGGCCGGCCTCGCCCTGCCCACTCTGACCGCTGAGGGAGTGGAGGCGGAGACGGCCAAGGGGGCCGCCGGGCTGCCCTCGCGGCCCAACATCGTCGTCATCCTGGCGGACGACCTGGGCTGGGGTGAGGTCGGTTTCCAGGGGCAGCGGCAGATCAGCACGCCGAACCTGGACCGGGTGGCGGCGGAGGGAGTGCGGTTCACGACCGCGTACTCGGGGGCCCCGCTCTGCGCGCCGTCCCGCTGCGCGCTGCTCACCGGCCTGCACGCGGGCCACGGCACCGTGCGGGAGAACCCCGAGGGCGGCGAGCAGCACGCGCTCACCAGCGCCGACCTCACCTTCGCCGAGTTACTGCAGTTGTCCGGCTATCGCACGGCCTGCATCGGCAAGTGGGGCTTCGGTCCCGAGCGGGCAGGCGACGTGTCCCACCCGAACCAGCGGGGCTTCGACGAGTTCTTCGGTTTCATCACCCACAAGCACGCCCACCAGTATTTCCCCAAATACCTGTGGCACAACGGCTCCAAGGTGCAGCTGGACGGCAAGACGTACGCGCCGGACCTGTTCCGCAAGCGGGCGATCGAGTTCATCAAGGACGATCACGACGACCCCTTCCTGCTCTACTTCTCCTCGATCCTGCCGCACTCGCCGAGCCAGGTCCCGGGCGACGCGGGGCCCTACCAGCACAAACCGTGGACCCTGGCCAACCGCCGGCACGCCGCCCAGGTGGCCAGGCTGGACTCCGACGTCGACACGCTCGTGCGCACGCTGCGCGAGGCCGGCATCGCCGACAACACGCTCGTGGTGTTCACCAGCGACAACGGCCCGCACCGGGAGAAGGGCGTGACGCCCGAGCTGTTCAACTCCAACGGCGGCTTCCGCGGGGACAAGCGCGAGGTGTACGAGGGCGGCATCCGCGTGCCGCTGGTCGCCTGGTCGCCCGCCCTCAAGCCGCGCGTGGTCAACCAGCCGGTCGCGTCGTGGGACCTGCTGCCGACCCTGGCGGACCTGGCCGACGTGCCGGTGCCGGCCAACCTCGACGGCCTCTCCTTCCGCCGCGCGCTCACCGGCGGCGACGCCCCCGAGCACGACCACCTGGTGTGGAACCGGCCCCACAAGGCCCAGGCCATCAGGCGCGGCCGCTGGAAGGGTGTCAGGTACTCCCCGCACATCTCCGGCGCAGGCCCGGACGGCCGGGTCGAGCTGTACGACCTCGACGACGACCCGGGCGAGCGGAAGGACCTCGCCGCGTCCCACCCCGACCTGGCCGCGGAGCTGATGGCCACCCTCGACGAGTCGATCGGCCCCGACCCGCGCCTCCCGTACGGGCTGCGCACCAAGCTGACCGGCGGCCAGGTCGTCGTGACCCTCTACAACGGGTCGAAGGTGCCCTGGCGCAAGGTCCGGCTGGGCCTCGACGGCTCCCGCCGGGCCCGGTCGCAGACCGTGGCGCAGGTGGAGCCGGGGGAGACCGTCGCGGTCGGCTTCCCGGTGCGCGCGGGGGAGCGGATCACGGCCCGGGCCGACTTCCTGGCGGCCGGCCGGTCGCAGACCTTCCGCAAGGCCCACGGCTCCCGCCGCCTCGACGCCTGACGGCAGGGCCGGCGCCCCCGGCCCTGAGACCTCAGGGCAGCCGGCCGACGTGGGCGAGCGCCTGCTTCAGCAGCACCCCCTGCCCGCCGGCCATGTCCTGCTGCACCAGCGGCGAGGCCGCCTCCTCGGGGGTGAACCACACCAGGTCCAGCGCGTCCTGCCGGGGCCGGCAGTCACCGGCGACCGGCACGACGTAGGCCAGGGAGACCGCGTGCTGACGCGGGTCGTGATACGGGGTGACGCCGTGCGTGGGGAAATACTCCGCGACGGTGAACGGCTGCGGGGAGGGGGGGATGTGCGGCAGCGCCACCGGGCCGAGGTCCTTCTCCAGATGGCGCAGCAGGGCGTCGCGGAGCCGTTCGTGGTGCAGCACCCGGCCCGAGACCAGCATCCGGCTGACCGTCCCGTCCGCGGCGATGCGGAGCAGCAGCCCGACGTGGGTGACCACGCCGGTATCGTCGACCCGCACCGGAACGGCGTCGATGTAGAGGATCGGCAGCCGGCCGCGCACCGACTCCAGTTCTTCCGGTGCGAGCCAGCCGGGCGCGGTTTCGGTCTTTTCGGTCATCTGCTGATCGTAACGTTCCCGGGTGATCCCTTCGGGCCCTCCTCATGAAGGGCAGCAGGCCCGCCGGGGCTTCCTGACCCGGGCCCCGCGCCGCGCGCACGCGTTGACTCGCCCGCCCCGGCGCGTCCCGGGGGCGCGGTACTCGGGCAGGCCGCGGCCGGCCAGCCAGGACGCGGTGACGATGACGAGGACGATGCTCATGAAGGGCAGATATTCGAGGACTTTTCGTCTCATGTGAGTTCAGCTTCCGCTTGTGCCTTCGCCAGCCGCCTGCGCTGCGGCTGCACCGTGTGCTTCGGGTCGTTCGCCGACTCCATCCCGGCCCGGAAGATCCCGAACCGGGTGCACGCCGACCCCGCCAGCAGCGCCGCGCCCGCCGCCACGGCCGCGATCCGGCTGCGCGACCCGGCGGTGACCCCGGCCAGCGCGCCGACCAGCGACAGCGCCTCGCCCACGCGCAGCAGCCTGCTGCGCTTGAGTGGCTCGGCCAGCGGCCCCAGCCGCCGCTCCATCCGGGTGGCGGCCACGCACTCGACGGCCGCGCCCAGCAGCGCCGCCCGGCGCGCCGGCCCCGCCTCGGTGAGCGGCGCGGCCAGCAGGCCGAGCCCGCCCGCGGCGGTCACGGCCGATCCGGCGAACAGGAACGGCATCTCCCGGAACCCCTCGTGCCAGGTGGGCACGGCCGTGTCGCAGATCAGCGCCGCGGTGTAGGTGGCGACGGCCGGACCGGCCAGCCCCGCCCCGAGCGTCGCGGCCCGGCCCAGCCGGGGGAACAGCCCGGACACGTCGGCCGCCGCCGCGCACCCGGCCTGCGGCCCGTACGCGGTGAGGATCCAGGTGCCGACGCTCATGGGCGAGGTCACCTTGAACACCCGCAGCATGTTCCCGAACCGCTCCGGCCGCCCCAGGTCGTGGATCAGCGCGTAGAGCGAGCCGCCCAGCGCGCACAGGGCGCCGACCTTGGCCGCCCGGGCCAGCCGCGGCCTGCCGGTGAGCTCGGCGGCGGCCGCCAGCGTGGAGGAGGCCCCGGCCAGGCCGCCGAGGAACAGGTAGCCGGCGATGTCGGCCGCCTGCCAGGTCGGCTCGTTCAGCACCGGCCGCCCGTAGTAGGAGTCTTGTGCGGCCTGCGGCGCCGGGGGCCGCTCCCGCCGGTGTCCGGCGGAGCCGGGTGTCGCCTCCCGATCGGTCCGCACCCCGGCCGAGCCGTCCAGCCGCACGTCGGTCTGGCTCATGATCGTCCCCTTCCGCCCGCGGGGCGTGTCCTCCATGCCGTCGCCGCCACGCCCGCCAGCAGGCCGAGCGCCGCGAGCCCGACGTGCCGCCACATCGACGGCAGGTCCCGCGTGGTCACCACGGGGTCGGGCGGCAGGCCGTACACCTCGGGCTCGTCCAGCAGCAGGAAGAACGCGCCGGTGCCGCCCACGCCGTCGCCGCTGTCGTGGCCGTACAGGCGGGCCGAGCCCAGCCCGGCCGCGCGCACCTGCTCCAGGCGGCGCTCGGCGCGCTCGCGCAGCTCCGCCAGATCGCCGAACTGGATGGAGTCCGTCGGGCAGGTCTTGGCGCAGGCGGGCTCCTCGCCGGCGCCCAGACGGTCGTAGCACATCGTGCACTTGGCGGCCGTGCCGGTGCTCTCCCGCGTGCCGATCACCCCGAACGGGCAGGCCGGCACGCAGTAGCCGCAGCCGTTGCACACGTCCTCCTGGACCACGACCGTGCCGAACTCGGTGCGGAAGAGCGACCCCGTCGGGCACACGTCCAGGCAGGCGGCCCGCGTGCAGTGCTTGCACACGTCGGAGGCCATCAGCCAGCGGAAGTCCATGTCGCCGACCCCGGGCTCCTGGTGGCCGAGCGGCCGGCGCTGCTCGACGAAGGCGACGTGCCGCCAGGTGTCGGCGCCCAGGCCCACGGTGTTGTCGTAGGACATGCCGGTGAAGGCCAGGCCGTCCTCCGGGACGGCGTTCCACTCCTTGCAGGCCACCTCGCACGCCTTGCAGCCGATGCAGATGCTGGTGTCGGTGAAGAACCCCACGCGCCCGTCGGCGAGCTTCTCGTCCAGGTCGAAGGCCATCACTCACACCTCCGTTCCGGTGCCGCCGGTCACGCCGGCCCGTTGCCGGTAGGACCTGACGAGCTCGGGCAGGGCCGGGCCGCGCGGGCGCCGTCCCGGCCGGATGTCGGCCGACAGGGCCTTGACCTCCTGGATGTGGGAGTTGGGGTCCAGCGAGATCGACGACAGTTCGTTGGCCGCGTCGCCCCGGGCCAGGCCGTTGGGCCCGAAGTGGAACGGCAGCCCGATCTGGTGCAGCACCCTGCCGTCGAGCCGCAGGGAGGGGATCCGGTCGGTGACCATCACCCTGGCCTCGATGGCGTTGCGCGCGGTGATGATCGTCGCCCAGTCGCCGTGCACCAGCCCGCGTTCGGCGGCCAGCTCCGGCGACACCTCGCAGAACATCTCCGGCTGCAGCTCGGCCAGGTAGGGCGTGCGCCGGCTCATGCCGCCCGCCGTGAAGTGCTCGGTCAGCCGGTAGGTCGTCACCACGTACGGGTAGACCGTCGCGCCCGGCTCCGAGCCGCTCGGATGATAGCGGTTGGCCTCGTGCGGATAGAGCTTGCGCGCCGGGTTGCGCTGGTGCCCGTAGAGCGGGTTGGCCACCGGCGAGTCCTGCGGCTCGTAGTGCGTGGGCAGCGGCCCGTCCACCACCCCGGCGGGCGCGAACAGCCAGCCCTTCCCGTCGGCCTGCATGATGAACGGGTCGATGCCCGACAGCGCCTCCACGCCCCGCGCGGTGGGCGGCGGCCGGTAGTCGGGGCTCTTGCCGAGCTCGAAGTCGGGCACGTCGAAGCCGGTCCACCGGCCCGCGTCCGCGTCCCACCACACCAGCTTCTTGCGCTCGCTCCAGGGGCGGCCGTCCGGCCTGGCCGAGGCCCGGTTGTAGAGCACCCGCCGGTTGGCGGGCCACGCCCAGGCCCATTCGGCGGCGATCCAGTCCTGCTCGGTGTGCGGCTTGCGGCGGGCCGCCTGGTTGACGCCGCCGGCGTACACGCCGGAGTAGATCCAGCAGCCGCAGGTCGTCGAGCCGTCGTCTTTGAGCTCGTGGTATCCCGACAGCGGCCGGCCCTCGGCGTCCCGGCCGTTGATCTCGGCCAGCACCGCCTCCGCGTCGGGCTCGGCCGTCTCGCCGCTCACCGGGTAGTCCCAGGTGAGGTCGAGCACCGGCGCGTCCATCGGATCCCGCGAGCCGGCCAGCTTCTCCCGGATGATCCGCCCGAGGTGGTACATGAACCACAGGTCGCTGCGCGCGTCCTCGGCCGGCTCGACCGCCTGGTGGTGCCACTGCAGCAGCCGGTTGGTGTTGGTGAAGCTGCCGCTCTTCTCGGTGTGCGAGGCCGCGGGGAGGAAGAACACCTCCGTGCCGATCCCGGCCGTCTTCAGCTCGCCGGTCTCGATCTCCGGGCCGTCCCGCCACCAGGTGGCGCTCTCGATCAGGTTGAGGTCGCGTACCACCAGCCAGTCGAGCTCGGCCATGCCCAGGCGCTGCATTTTGGTGTTGGCCGAGCCGACCGCCGGGTTCTCGCCGAGCAGGATGTAGCCCTTGCAGACGCCGTCGAGCTGCGCCAGCACCGTGTCGTACGTGCTGTGCGACCCCGTCAACCGGGGCAGGTAGCCGAAGCGGAAGTCGTTGTCCGGCTGCGCGGCCTCGCCCCACCACGCCTTGAGCAGGCTCACCAGGTAGCCGGGCATGTTGGCCCAGTAGCCCTTGTGCGCCGTGTCGGCCCGCAGGAAGTCGCGCAGCCCCAGGTGCTCGTGCGCGTGCGGCATCGGGATGTAGCCCGGCAGCAGGTTGAACAGCGTCGGCACGTCGCTGGAGCCCTGGATGCTGGCGTGCCCGCGCAGCGCCTGGATGCCGCCGCCCGGCCGGCCGATGTTGCCCAGCAGCAGTTGCAGGATGCTCGCCGTCCGGATGAACTGCGAGCCGTCGCTGTGCTGCGTCCAGCCCACCGCGTAGACGAACTCGGCGGTCTTGTCCGGCCCCGAGTTCTCCGTCAGATGCCGGCACACCTGGTCGAACAGCTCCCGCGGCACCCCGCACACCCGCTCGGTCATCTCCGGCGTGTAGCGGGCGAAGTGGCGGCGCAGCACCTGCATGACGCAGCGCGGGTGGCGCAGCGTCTCGTCCCGCTCGGGCGTGCCGTCCATCGGGACGCCGGCGGCGCCGGACATCTCGCTGCGGCCCGGCGGCACCCGGCTCGCCCGCCGCTCGAAGTCCGCGTCGCGCTCGCCGCTGGCCGCGGTCACCTCCATGCCCTCGTACTGCCAGGTGTCCCCGTCGTAGGTCCGGCTCTCGGGGTCGAAGCCGGAGAAGAGGCCGTCCCCGTCCTCGGCGTCGCGGTAGTCCTCGCGCAGGATGGTGGCCGCGTTGGTGTAGGCGACCACGTACTCGTGGAAGTACAGGTCGTTCTCCAGTACGTGGTTGATGATCGCGCCGAGGAAGGCCACGTCGGAGCCGGCCCGGATGGGCACGTGCAGGTCGGCCAGCGCGCTCGTACGGGTGTAGCGCGGATCCACGTGGATGATCACCGCGCCGCGCGCCTTGGCCTCCATCACCCACTGGAAGCCCACCGGGTGCGCCTCGGCGAAGTTCGAGCCCTGGATGATCACGCAGTCGGAGTGCTGCAGGTCCTGCATGAACGTGGTGGCCCCGCCGCGGCCGAACGACGTGCCGAGGCCCACCACGGTCGAGCTGTGGCAGACGCGGGCCTGGTTCTCGATCTGCACCACGCCCAGCGCCGTCAGCAGCTTCTTGATGAGGTAGTTCTCCTCGTTGTCCAGCGTGGCGCCGCCGAGGCTGGCGATGCCGAGGGTCCTGGCCACGCGCCTGCCGTCGTGCTCCCACTGCCAGGTCTCGCGTCTGGTCGCGATGATCCGGTCGGCCACCATGTCCATGGCGGTGGCCAGGTCGATCTCCTGCCAGTCGGCGGCGCCCGGCGGCCGGTGGAGCGCCTTGCGCTGCCGGCCCGAGTCGGTGGTGAGCTGCAGGGTGGCCGCGCCCTTCGGGCACAGCCGTCCCCTGCTGATGGGGGAGTCGGGGTCGCCCTCGATCTGGATGACGCGCTCGTCGCGTACGTAGACGTTCTGGCCGCAGCCCACCGCGCAGTACGGGCACACCGACTTGACGACGCGGTCGGCCGTGGCCGTACGGGCGGTCAACGCCCCGGTCCTTGCCGACTTCACCGCGGCCGCCCGCCCCGTCCGATCCTTGCCCGCAAGCTGCCGCAGCAGCGGCCATCCGAAATCCATGACGCCCCCCGATACCCCTGGTCGCCTTCCTGCCCCGCGTGGCACGGGGAGAAACAGGAAAGCGCAGGTCAGAAGGGGTCAGAAAAGGCGGGCTGCGGCCTCCTCCCAAGCACGCTCGTCGCCCGACGGCTCGTAGCGGCGCAGCGGTTGCGAGGAGGCCACCAGCGCGCGCATCTCCTCCAGCCCGGAGACCAGCCCCGCCGCCCGCGCCTGCACGAGCACGTTGCCGAATGTGGTCGCCTCGGCCGGCCCCGCCACCACCGGCAGGCCGCAGGCGTCGGCGGTGAACCGGCACAGCAGCTCGTTGCGCGACCCGCCGCCCACCAGGTGCACGGCCTCCACCTCGCGGCCCGACAGCTCCATCGCCTGGCGCACCGCCAGCCGGTGGCCGAGCGCCAGGCTCTCCAGGGCGCAGCGCACGTAGGCGGCCGGGGACTCCGGCGGGCGCTGCCCCGTGCGGCGGCACTCGGCCGCGATCCTGGCCGGCATGTCGCCCGGCGGCAGGAACAGCGGCTCGTCCGGGTTGACCACGGCCGCGAACGCCGGCTCGGCCGCCGCGGCCGCCAATAGCTCGCCCAGGTCGGAGCCCGGCCAGGCGCGCTGGCACTCCTGCAGCAGCCACAGGCCCATCACGTTGCGCAGGTAGCGGACGGTGCCGTCGATGCCGGCCTCGTTGGTGAAGTTCGCGGCGCGGCTCTCCGGCGTCACGACCGGGCCGGGCAGCTCCACCCCGGCCAGCGACCAGGTGCCGCACGAGATGTAGGCGAACGCCTCTCCGGCCGCCGGTATCGCGGCCACGGCCGAGGCGGTGTCGTGCGAGGCCACCGCCCGGACGGGCGCCGACCAGCCGATCTCCGCCGCCACGTCCCGCCGCAGCCCGCCCACCGCGTCGCCGGGTTGCCGCAGCTCGGGGAACAGACGCGCGGGCAGGCCGAGCTGCTTGATCAGCGGTGACGCCCAGGACCTGGTGCGCACGTCGAGCAGCCCCGTGGTCGAGGCGTTGGTCACCTCCGCGCCGGCCTCGCCGGTGAGCCAGTAGCCGATCAGGTCGGGGATCAGCAGCATCGTCGCCGCCTGGTCGAGCCGGTCGGCCAGCAACTGGTAGATCGTGTTGAACGGCAGCACCTGCAACCCGGACACCTCGTACAGAGCGGCCGCGCCCACGGTCTCGGCCACCTGCTCGGCCACCCCGCGCGTCCGGTCGTCGCGGTAGTGCACCGGGTTGCCCAGCAGCGCGCCCGACTCGTCGAGCAGCCCGTAGTCCACCGCCCACGAGTCCACGCCGATGGAGGAGACCGGTCCGGCCTGCCGCAGGCCGGTCAGGATCTCCCGGTAGAGGCCCAGGATGTCCCAGTGGAGGCGGCCGGCGACGCGTACCGGGCCGTTGGGGAAGCGGTGCGCCTCGGTCAGCCGCAGCCCGTCGGACAGGTCGGCCAGCATCACCCGGCCACTGGAGGCGCCGAGGTCGACGGCGGCGAAGCGGCGGCTCATTGCGTGGACTCCCTGGCGACGAGCTCGGGCTGGAACATGATGTGCTGGTGGGCGTGCGTCTCCGGATTGTCGCACTCGTCCAGTAGCAACTCCGTGGCGATGCGGCCGAGCTGGTAGGTGGGCTGGCGCATCGAGCTCAGCGAGATGGTGGAGGCGGCGGCGAAGTCGATGTCGTCGTAGCCCATCAGCGCCACGTCCTCGGGGACCCGCACCCCGGCCCGCAGCAGCGCCCGCAGCACGCCCAGGGCGAGCAGGTCGTTGGCGCAGAACACGGCCTCGGGCAGGCCGCCCGCGATCAGGTCGCCGCCCGCCTTCTCGCCCGCGCGGGCCGTCATCGTGGTCGCCTCGGCCACCTTCAGCTCCCCGGGATCGAGCCCGGCGGCCCGCATGGCGTCCTCCGCGCCCTGCCGGCGCTCCACGCACTGCCTGATCGACAGCGGGCCCGTCACGTAGGCGACGCTGCGCGCGCCCCTGGCCAGCAGGTGCGCCACCGCCGCGCGGCCGCCCGCGACGTCGTCCACGGCCACCGCGCACTGGTCGGGCCGATGTGCCGGATGGTCGACCAGCACCACGCTGATGCCGTGCTCGCGCAGCCGGTCCAGCCTGGCCGTGTCCTCGCCGGAGGGGGTGATCAGCACGCCGCGCACCCGGTGCTCGGCCAGCACCCGCAGGTTGCGGTCCTCCTTGTCCTGCGAGCCCGCCGAGTTGCCCAGGATCACCGCGTAGCCCAGCTCGCTGGCCACGTCCTCGACCCCGGCGGCGACCTCGGTGAAGAACGGGTTGCCGATGTCGATCACGCTCAGGCCGATCGTCCTGCTGTGCCCGGCGCGCAGCGTCGAGGCCGAGCCGTGGCGCACGAACCCCAGCTCGTTGATCGCCGCCTCCACCCGCTCCCGGGTGGCGGGGGCGACTTTGCCGGGCCGGTTCAGTACGTTGGATACCGTGCCCGGGGACACGCCCGCGTGCGCGGCGACGTCCTTGATGCTGACCATGGCCATGGAGCCCAATTAAAACGTACTAACGAACAGTACGCCAGTCGCGCTACCGGTGGCGGCCGGAATCCCGGCTGTGCGAGCACACGTCGACCGGCTCTTGCGCGCCCCGTTAGCGGAACGTTTTAATCCCCCGTGCGCGAGCGGTGAGCGCCCCACCCGTCATTCAGAAAGGCAGGCTTCATGCCCGATGTGATCGCCTACGGCGCGGACTGGAACCCCGAGCAGTGGCCCGAGGAGACCTGGGCCGAGGACGTCGCGCTGATGCGCGGGGCCGGCGTCAACAGGGTCAGCGTCGGCATCTTCTCCTGGTCGCTGCTGGAGCCGGTCGAGGGCGTGTTCGAGTTCGGCTGGTTCGACCGCGTGCTGGACCTGCTGGCCGCGAACGGGATCCGGGCCAACCTGGCCACCCCGACCGCCGCACCCCCGCCCTGGTTCGGCGACGCCTACCCCGAGGCGCTGCCGGTGGACGCCGACGGGCGGCGCCTGCAGCACGGCAGCAGGCAGGGCTTCTGCCCCAGCTCGCCGATCTACCGAGAGAAGGCGCTGCGCATCACCGAGCAGGTGGCCGCCCGCTACCGCGACCACCCCGCGCTGGCCATGTGGCACGTGCACAACGAGTACGGCTGCCACAACGCCCGCTGCTACTGCGACACCTCGGCGGCGGCCTTCCGCGCCTGGCTCCGCTCGCACTACCCCTCGCTCGACGCGCTCAACGACGCCTGGGGCACCGCCTTCTGGTCCCAGCACTACAGCGCCTGGGCGCAGATCCTGCCGCCCCGCGCCACCCCCAGCTTCACCAACCCCGGCCAGCAGCTCGACTACCGCCGGTTCAGCTCGGACGCGCTGGTCGAGCTCTACGTCGCCGAGCGTGACCTGCTCAAGGGGCTCACCCCGGACGTGCCCGCGACCACCAACCTGATGGCGGGCGCGCACTGGGACATGGACTGCTGGGCCTTCGCCGCCGAGACGGACGTGGTCTCGACCGACCACTACCTGCTCGGCGCCCGCGCCGAGCCCCACGTCGACCTGGCCTTCGCCGCCGACTACGCGCGCTCGCTGAACGGCGGCCGTCCCTGGCTGCTGATGGAGCACTCCACCAGCGCGGTCAACTGGCAGCCGCGCAACCTCGCCAAGGCCCCCGGGGAGCTGCGCCGCAACTCCCTGGCCCACCTGGCCAGGGGCGCGGACGGGATCATGTTCTTCCAGTGGCGGGCCTCGCGGGCGGGCGCCGAGAAGTGGCACTCGGCGATGCTGCCGCACGCCGGGGTGGACACCAAGATCTGGCGCGAGGTCGTGGCGCTCGGGGCCGAGCTGGCCGGGCTGGCCGGCGTGGCGGGCAGCACGGTCACGGCCGACGTGGCCGTCCTGCTCGACCACTCCAGCGTGTGGGCCCAGGACCACCCCGCCCAGCCCACCTCCGAGCTGGACCCGGTGGAGGAGGCCAAGCGCTGGCACGCCGCGCTCTGGCGGGCCGGGATCACCTGCGACGTGGCCCACCCGGAGGGCGACCTGACCGGGTATCGGCTGGTGCTGGTGCCCCAGCTCTACCTGGTGAGCGACGCGGGGGCGGCCAACCTGACCGAGTTCGTACGGCGGGGCGGGGTCGCGCTCGTCGGGCCGTACAGCGGGATCGTGGACGAGCACGACCGGGTGCGGCTGGGCGGCTATCCCGGAGCCTGGCGGGACCTGCTCGGGGTGAGCGTCGAGGAGTTCTTCCCGCTGGCCGGGCCGATCCGGCTGGCCTCCGGGGCGACGGCCGGCGTCTGGAGCGAGGCGGCGCGCTCGACCGGCGCGAAGGTCCTGGACACGTACGCCACGGGCGAGCCCGCCTGGACCCGCAACGAGTGGGGCGGGGGAGCCGCGCACTACCTGACCACCCGGCTCGACGCGGCGGCCCTGGCCGAGGTCCTGGCCACGGTGTGCGCCGAGGCGGGCGTCGAGCCCGTCGCCCGGACCGCGCCCGGGGTCGAGGTCGTGCGCCGCTCGCACGCCGACGGCCGCTCGTTCCTGTTCGCGATCAACCACACGGCGCAGGACGCCGTGGTGACCCTGCCCGGTGGCGCGACCGTCGCCGTCCCGGCCGGCGACGCGCGGATCGTCCCGATCGGGCGGATCCATTAAAACGTGTCACCACGTCGGCGCGGCGGAGGCGCGGCAGCGAGGGCGACCGGCGCATTGACAGCGAGCACCAGGAATCGTAGTTTCCAGGCGGAGGATTAAAACGTTTTGAAAGGGGTGCCAGTGCAACGCGTCTGCTTCCTGCTGAAAGTCCGCCCAGAGCGGCTGGCGGAGTACCGCGAACGCCACCGGGAGGTCTGGCCGGAGATGCGCGAGGCGCTCACGCGCGCCGGCTGGCACAACTACTCGCTCTTCCTCAGAGACGACGGCCTGCTCGTGGGCTACCTGGAGACCGACGACTTCGAGGCGGCCAAGAAGGCCATGGCCGGGACCGAGGTCAACGCCCGCTGGCAGGCGGAGATGGCGCCGTTCTTCGAGGATCTCGACGGGCGCCCCGACGAGGGCATGCGCGCGCTGGACGAAGTGTTCCACTTGGATTGATCGGGGAGTAATGACTGACATCAAGGCCGTGCTGCGGGCGCAGCACATCGAGACGCCCTCGTGGGCGTACGGCAACAGCGGCACCCGGTTCAAGGTGTTCGCGCAGCGGGGGGTGCCGCGCGACCCGTACGAGAAGCTGGCCGACGCCGCGCAGGTGCACGCCCACACCGGGGTGGCGCCCACGGTGGCGCTGCACATCCCGTGGGACAAGGTGGACGACTACGCCGACCTGGCCCGGCACGCCCGCGAGCTGGGGGTGGGCATCGGGGCGATCAACTCCAACGTGTTCCAGGACGACGACTACATGCTGGGCAGCGTGACCCACCCGTCCGCGCGGGTGCGCCGCAAGGCCACCGACCACCTGCTGGAATGCGTGGACATCATGGACGCCACCGGCTCCGGCACGCTCAAGCTGTGGTTCTCCGACGGCATCAACTACCCGGGCCAGGACGACATCAGGGCCCGCCAGGACCGCCTGGCCGAGTCCCTCGCGGAGGTCTACGACCGGCTGGGCGAGGGGCAGCGGTTCCTGCTGGAGTACAAGCTGTTCGAGCCCGCCTTCTACGCCACCGACGTGCCGGACTGGGGGACCGCCTACGCGCACTGCGTCAAGCTCGGCCCGAAGGCGCAGGTGGTGGTGGACACCGGGCATCACGCGCCGGGCACCAACATCGAGTTCATCGTGGCGTTCCTGCTGCGCGAGGGGAAGCTGGGCGGGTTCGACTTCAACTCGCGCTTCTACGCCGACGACGACCTGATGGTGGGGGCGGCGGATCCGTTCCAGCTGTTCCGGATCATGTTCGAGGTGGTACGCGGCGGCGGGCTGGACCCGGCGACCGGGGTGGCGTTCATGCTGGACCAGTGCCACAACATCGAGCCGAAGATCCCGGGCCAGATCCGTTCGGTGATGAACGTCCAGGAGGCCACGGCCAAGGCCCTGCTGGTGGACCGGGAGGCGCTGGCCGCCGCGCAGGCCGAGGGTGACGTGCTGGGCGCGAACGGGGTGTTCATGGACGCCTACAACACCGACGTGCGGCCGCTGCTGGCGGAGCTGCGGGAGGAGTCGGGGCTGGCGCCCGACCCGATGGCCGCGTACGCCAAGTCAGGATATTTCGAGAAGATCGCCGCCGAGCGCGTCGGCGGCGCACAGGCCGGCTGGGGAGCCTAGACCACCATGCCCAACGAGAAGACCAACGTCATCGAACAACTGCTGGAGCGCTCGCACCGCCTGGGCGCGGACCCGCGCAACACCAACTACGCGGGCGGCAACACCTCGGCCAAGGGCGCCGCGCCCGACCCGGTGACCGGCGAGGAGGTCGAGCTGCTCTGGGTCAAGGGCTCCGGCGGCGACCTCGGCACGCTCAAGCAGGCGGGGCTCGCCGTGCTCCGCCTCGACCGGCTGAGCTCGCTGGTGAACGTCTACCCGGGCGTGGACCGCGAGGACGAGATGGTCGCCGCGTTCGACTACTGCCTGCACGGCAAGGGCGGGGCGGCGCCGTCGATCGACACCGCCATGCACGGCCTGGTGACGGCCGCCCACGTCGACCACCTGCACCCCGACGCCGGGATCGCCCTGGCCACCGCCGCCGACGGCGAGGAGCTGACCAGGCGGGTGTTCGGCGACCGGGTGGTGTGGGTGCCGTGGCGGCGGCCCGGCTTCCAGCTCGGCCTGGACATCGCGGCCATCAAGGACGCCAACCCGCAGGCCATCGGCTGCGTCCTCGGCGGCCACGGCATCACCGCCTGGGGCGCCACCTCGGAGGAGTGCGAGGCCCGCTCGCTGGAGATCATCCGCACCGCGGAGACATACCTGAACGAGCACGGCCGCCCCGACCCGTTCGGCGCCGTCGTCCACCAGACCCTTCCCGAGGCCGAGCGGCACGAGCGGGCGGCGGCCCTGATGCCGCACATCCGCGGCCTGGCCGCCACCGACGTGCGCGTGGTCGGCCACTACACCGACAGCCCCGAGGTGCTGGACTTCGTCTCCCGCGCCGAGCACCCGCGGCTGGCGGCCCTGGGCACGTCCTGTCCTGACCACTTCCTGCGCACCAAGGTCGCGCCGCTCGTGCTGGACCTGCCGCCGGACACGCCGCTGGAGCGGGCTGTCGAGCGGCTGCGCGAGCTGCACGCCGCCTACCGGGCCGGCTACACCGCCTACTACGAGCGGCACGCCACCCCCGGCTCACCGCCCATGCGCGGCGCCGACCCGGCGATCGTGCTGGTGCCGGGCGTCGGCATGTTCTCCTTCGGCAAGGACAAGCAGACCGCCCGGGTGGCCGGCGAGTTCTACGTCAACGCGATCAACGTCATGCGCGGCGCCGAGTCCGTCTCCAGCTACGCCCCGATTCCCGAGTCGGAGAAGTTCCGGATCGAGTACTGGGAGCTGGAGGAGGCCAAGCTGCGCCGCCTGCCCAGGCCCAAGCCGCTGGCCACGCGGATCGCGCTGGTCACCGGCGGGGGCTCGGGCATCGGCGCGGCCACCGCCCGCCGCCTGGCCGCCGAGGGCGCGTGCGTCGTCGTCGCCGACCGTGACCTCGCCGCCGCCGAGAAGGTGACGGCCGAGATCGGCGCGGCCGCCCACCGGGTGTCCGACGTCGCCGTGGCGGTCGGGGTGGACGTCACGTCGGAGGAGCAGGTCGCCACGGCCGTGCGCGCGGGCGTGCTGGCGTTCGGCGGCGTGGACCTCGTCGTCAACAACGCCGGCCTGTCGCTGTCGCGCTCGCTGCTGGAGACCAGCCTGGCCGACTGGGACCTGCAGCACGACGTCATGGCCAGGGGCTCGTTCCTGGTCTCCCGGGAGACCGCCCGGGTCCTGATCGACCAGGGCATGGGCGGCGACATCGTCTACATCGCCTCGAAGAACTCCGTATTCGCCGGCCCGAACAACGTCGCCTACGGCGCGGCCAAGGCCGACCAGGCGCACCAGGTCCGGCTGCTGGCGGCCGAGCTGGGCGGGCACGGCATCCGGGTGAACGGCATCAACCCCGACGGCGTCGTACGCGGCTCGGGCATCTTCGCCTCCGGCTGGGGCGCCAACCGCGCGGCCGTCTACGGGGTCGAGGAGGACAAGCTCGGCGAGTTCTACGCCCAGCGCACCCTGCTCAAGCGCGAGGTCCTGCCCGAGCACGTGGCGGCCGCCGTCTTCGCCCTCACCGGCTCCGACCTGCCCCTCACCACCGGCCTGCACGTCCCGGTGGACGCCGGCGTGGCCGCCGCCTTCCTGCGCTGACGACACGCTGACGACAACAGGGCCGCCGCCCCCCGGAGGACCGGGGACGGCGGCCATGTTCGTCTTCGGGAAAGCGGGGGAAGGGATCTCACGATGTGGTCAGACCGCCCTCCCCCAGCTTGCACAAGCATCCCCTGGCGTGCATTATCTTGTCCGTGGAGCAAAACCATGAGGGTGCATGCATGACTATGCAGGGAGTCGCGGGATGAGGGCAGCAGTCGCGGGAGCCAGCGGCTACGCGGGCGGGGAGTTGCTCCGCCTGCTGCTCGCTCACCCCGAGTTCGAGGTCGGCGCGCTGACCGCGGCCTCCAGCGCGGGCAGTCCCCTCATCGCCCACCAGCCACATCTCCCGCAGTTGGCCGACCGCCGCATCGAGGACACCACCGCCGAGACGCTCGCCGGCCACGACGTGGTCTTCCTGGCGCTGCCGCACGGCCACTCGGCCGCGGTCGCCGCCCAGCTCGGCGAGGAGACCGTCGTGGTCGACTGCGGCGCCGACCACCGCCTCGCCGACCCGGCCGCCTGGCAGGAGTTCTACGGCGGCGAGCACGCCGGCACCTGGCCCTACGGCCTGCCCGAGCTGCCCGGCCAGCGCGAAATCCTGCGCCGGGCCACCCGCATCGCGGTCCCCGGCTGCTACCCCACCTCGGTCCTGCTGGCCCTGTCGCCCGCGTTCGCCGCCGGCCTGGCCGGGCCCGACGTGGTCGTGACGGCCGCCAGCGGCACCAGCGGCGCCGGCCGCTCGCTCAAGCCCAGCCTGCTCGCCAGCGAGGTCATGGGCTCCGTCAGCGCCTACGGCGTGGGCGGGGTGCACCGCCACACTCCCGAGATGGAGCAGGGCCTGTCGGCCGTCGCGGGCGGCCCGGTGCGCGTGTCCTTCACCCCGATGCTGGCCCCGATGAGCCGCGGCATCCTCGCCACCTGCACCGCCCCCGCCACACCCGGCCTCACCGAGGAGTCGCTGCGGGCCGCCTACGAGGTGGCGGTGAAGGACGAGCCGTTCGTCAAGCTGCTGCCCGAGGGCACCTGGCCGGCCACCTCCATGACCTGCGGCGCCAACACCGCCGCCCTCCAGGTGACGCTCGACGAGCGCGCGGGCCGCGTGGTCGCCGTCATCGCCATCGACAACCTCACCAAGGGCACGGCCGGAGGTGCGATCCAGAGCGTGAACCTCGCCCTCGGCCTGCCGGAAGAGCTGGGTCTCCCCGTGACAGGAGTTGCTCCGTGAGAGAACGTACCGAACACACCGACGAGCAGGGGTGCCCGGCATCCATGCGGCCGGCGAAGGAGGCCGCATGAGTGTCACCGCCCCGCTCGGTTTCCGAGCCGCTGGAGTCGCCGCCGGGATCAAGTCCGGCGGCGCCCGCGATCTGGCCCTCGTCGTCAACGACGGGCCCAGCCGCGCCGCCGCGGGGGTCTTCACGGCCAACCGCGTGCAGGCCGCACCCGTGCTGTGGTCGCGGCAGGTCCTGACCGGCGGCCGGGTGCGGGCGGTGGTGCTCAACTCCGGCGGCGCCAACGCCTGCACCGGCCCCGAGGGCTTCCAGGACAGCCACGCCACCGCCGAGAAGGTGGCCGCGGTGCTGGCCGACTCGGCGGGCGAGATCGCGGTCTGCTCCACCGGCCTGATCGGCGAGCGGCTGCCGATGGACGTGCTGCTGCCCGGCGTCGAGACCGCCGCAGCCCAGCTCTCCCGCGACGGCGGCCTGGCCGCCGCCGACGCCATCCGCACCACCGACACCGTCTCCAAGATCTCCTTCCGGCGCGCCGGCGGCTACATGGTGGGCGGCATGGCCAAGGGCGCGGGCATGCTCGCCCCCGCCCTGGCCACGATGCTCTGCGTGATCACCACCGACGCCGAGCTGACCAGCGAGGAGCTCGACGCCACGCTGCGCCGGGCCACGGCCACCACGTTCGACCGGCTCGACGCCGACGGCTGCATGTCCACCAACGACACCGTGCTCCTGCTGGCCAGCGGTGCCGCCGGGGTCAAGCCGGACCTGGCGGAGTTCGAGCAGAAGGTCACGGAGGTCTGCGCCGACCTGGCCAGGCAGCTCCTGGTCGACGCCGAGGGCGCCACCAAGGCCATCGCCATCGAGGTGGTCGGCGCGGCCTCGGAGGACGACGCGGTCAAGGTCGGCCGGGCGGTCTCACGCTCCAACCTGCTCAAGTGCGCCATCCACGGCGAGGACCCCAACTGGGGCCGCGTCCTGGCCGCCGTCGGCACCACCGACGCCGTCTTCGAGCCCGATCGGCTCAACGTCGCCATCAACGGCATCTGGATCTGCCGCGCCGGCGCGGTCGGCGACGACCGCGACAAAGTGGACATGCGCCCCAGGGACGTGACGATCACCATCGACCTGTCGGCCGGCCCGCACACCGCGACCGTCCACACCACGGACCTGACCGCCGCCTACGTCCACGAGAACTCGGCCTACTCCTCATGAGACTCACCACCGCCCAATCCAAGGCGGAGGCGCTGATCGAGGCTCTGCCCTGGCTGACCCGCTTCCACGGCGCGACCGTCGTGATCAAATACGGCGGCCACGCCATGACCGACGACGCCCTCAAGGAGGGCTTCGCCGAGGACGTCGTCTTCCTGCACCACGCGGGCCTGCGCCCGGTGGTCGTGCACGGCGGCGGCCCGCAGATCAGCAGCGCGCTCGACCGGCTGGGCATCGAGTCCACGTTCACCGCCGGGCTGCGGGTCACCACACCCGAGGCCATGCAGGTCGTCAGGATGGTCCTGGTCGGACAGGTCAACCGCGACATCGTGGGCCTGGTCAACCGGCACGGCCCGTTCGCGGTCGGCATGTCCGGCGAGGACGCCCACCTGTTCACGGCCGTGCGCAAGCAGGCCACCGTGGACGGGCAGGCGGTGGACATCGGCCAGGTCGGCGAGATCATCAAGGTCGACGCGGGCGCGGTCCACGCCCTGCTCGACGACCGCCGCATCCCCGTCGTCTCCAGCGTCGCCAGGGGCGACGACGGCGAGGTCTACAACGTCAACGCCGACACGGCCGCCGCCGCCCTGGCGGTGGCCCTGCAGGCGCAGAAGCTGATCGTCCTGACCGACGTCGAGGGCCTGTACGCCAACTGGCCCGACGACACCGACGTGATCGCCGAGCTCGGCGCCGATGACCTGGAGACCCTGCTGCCGACGCTGTCCAGCGGCATGGTCCCCAAGATGGAGGCGTGCCTGACGGCCGTGCGGGGCGGAGTCCCGCAGGCCCACGTGCTCGACGGCCGTGTGTCCCATTCACTGCTGCTGGAAATCTTCACGAACGAGGGAATCGGAACGATGGTGATGCCCTGATGAGCCTGTTCCAGAGGTTCGACAAGGCCTTCATGCCGAACTACGGCGTCCCCCCGGTCGCCCTGGCACGAGGCGAGGGCTCCCGGGTGTGGGACGTGTCCGGCAGGGAATACCTCGACTTCATCGGCGGCATCGCGACCAGCTCGCTCGGTCACGCCCACCCCGCCCTGGTCGAGGCCGTCTCCAAGCAGGTCGCCACGATCGCGCACACCAGCAACCTCTTCCTGCACGAGCCCGAGGTGCTGCTCGCCGAGAAGCTCCTCGACCTGCTCAACGCGCCCGCCAGGATCTTCCTCGCCAACTCCGGCACCGAGGCCAACGAGGCCGCCTACAAGCTCGCCGTCAAATACGGCCGGCGCGAGGGCCGCTCCTACTTCGTGGCCGCCGAGAACGGCTTCCACGGCCGGACGATCGGCGCCCTGTCCCTGACCGGCAAGCAGGCCATCCGCGACCAGTTCGGCCCGTTCCCGATCGACGTGCGCTTCGTCCCGTACGGCGACGCCGACGCCCTCAAGGAGGCCGTGACCGGCGACTGCATCGCGGTGTTCCTGGAGCCCACGCAGGGCGAGGCGGGCGTGGTCCCGCCGCCGGCGGGCTACTTCGAGGCGGCCCGCGAGATCTGCGACTCGACCGGGGCGCTGCTGGTGGCCGACGAGATCCAGTCCGCCATCGGCCGCACCGGCCACTGGTTCGCCCACCAGGCCGACGGCGTCACCCCCGACATCCTGACCCTGGCCAAGGGGCTGGGCGGCGGGATGCCGATCGGCGCGTGCGTCGGATTCGGGGACGTGGGCACGTTGTTCGAGAAGGGCGACCACGGCTCGACGTTCGGCGGCAACCCTGTCTCGTGCGCCGCCGCCCTGGCCGTGCTCGACAACCTGGACCTCGACCACGTCAGGTCGGTCGCCGCGCGGCTGCGCGGCGGGCTCGAGGCCGTCGGCCACCCGCTGCTGAAGGGGGTGCGCGGGCGCGGCCTGTGGCTGGCCACGGTGCTCAACGAGCCGCGCTCGGCCGAGGTGCAGCGGGCCGCCGCGGAGGCCGGTTTCCTGGTCAACGCCCTCCAGCCGGACGCGGTACGCCTGGCGCCGCCGCTGATCGTGACGGCCGACGAGGTGGACGCGTTCGTGACGGCGTTCCCGCGGATCCTGGAAGAGGCCTCGAAGTGAGCGAACACGACGCCGGGACGCCCGGCGGACTCGGCGCGGACTCGGCGCCGGGCGGACTCGGCGCGGACTCGGCGCCTATCAGGCATTTCCTGCGGGATGACGACCTGGCGCCCGCCGAGCAGGGCGAGGTTCTCGCACTCGCCGCCGCGATGAAGCGGGACCGTTTCGGCTACCAGCCGTTCAAGGGCCCGCAGACCGTGGCGGTGCTGTTCGACAAGCCCTCGGCCCGCACCCGCGTCTCCTTCCACACCGGCATCGGCGAGCTGGGCGGCCTGCCGCTGGTCGTGGACAACGTCTCCGTCCTGATGGGCCGCGGCGAGCCCACGGCCGACCTGGCCAGGGTGCTCGACCGCCAGGTGGCCGCCATCGTCTGGCGCACGACCGGCCAGGAGCTCATCGAGGAGATGGCCGCGCACTCGCGCGTCCCGGTCGTCAACGCGCTCACCGACGAGTTCCACCCCTGCCAGATCCTCGCCGACCTGCAGACCGTGCGGGAGCGGCTGGGCGGGACGGCCGGGGTGACGCTCGCCTATGTGGGCGACGGCGCCAACAACATGGCTCACTCCTATTTGCTCGGCGGCGCCACGGCGGGCATGCACGTGCGCATCGGCGCCCCGGCCGGCTACCAGCCGGACGCGGTCGTGCTCGACCAGGCCGCCGCCATCGCGGCCAGGACGGGCGGCTCGGTGATCGCGCTGTCCGACCCGGCCGCCGCCGTACAGGGCGCCCACGTGGTCGCGACCGACACGTGGGTGTCGATGGGCCAGGAGGGCAAGGAGCAGCGGGTGGCCGCGCTCATGCCGTACCAGGTCAATGCGGAGCTGCTGAAGAGCGCCGCGTCCGACGCGATCGTGCTGCACTGCCTGCCGGCCTACCGCGGCTACGAGATCACCGAAGAGGTGCTCGAAGGCCCCCGGAGCGTGGTCTGGGACCAGGCGGAGAACCGGCTGCACGCGCAGAAGGCGCTGTTGCACTGGTTGGTGACCCACTAGATGACCATCCCGATGACCAAGGCCGCGCGGCAGGCGAAGATCACCGACCTGCTGCAGCGCAAGGCCGTACGCTCCCAGCCGGAGCTGGCCAAGCTGCTCGCCGAGAGCGGTGTCGAGGTCACCCAGGCCACGCTCTCGCGCGACCTGGACGAGTTGGGCGCGCTCAAGCTGCGCGCCGACGACGGCTCGCTGGTCTACGCGCTCCCCGGCGAGGGCGGCGGCCGGATCCCGCTCACCAGGCTGGGCACCGGGACCGGCGAGTCACCGGCGGCGCGACTGCACCGTATCGCCGAGGAACTGCTGGTGGCCGCCGAGGCGTCGGCCAACCTGGTCATCGTGCGGACCCCGCCGGGCGCCGCGCAGTTCCTGGCCTCGGCCATCGACCACGCCGACTGGGAGTCGATCCTCGGCACGGTGGCGGGTGACGACACGATCCTCGTCATCAGCCGCGATCCGGCCGGCGGGCAGGCCGTCGCGAACGCGCTGCTGCGGGTGGCCGACCGGCGGAGCTAGGGCCGCTTTCCGTACTCTCGGCGAAGATCGCCGTTGCCTGGGACGTCAACGTGGCTCGGATGCACTATGGTCGCGCCGGAGCGCAGAAGTTCGGGGGGAGAGGGCAGGGCACGATGCCGGCGAGCACCGAAGCGGGCGCGACCATCAGAAAAGAGACACGAAGGAGATGACGGTGAGTGATGGCAAGCCGATGCGGCTGTGGGGCGGGCGCTTCGAGGGTGGCCCGGCCGACGCGCTGACCCGGCTGTCGGTGAGCGTGCACTTCGACTGGCGGCTCGTGCCGTACGACCTGGCGGCGTCCAGGGCGCACGCGCGGGTGCTGCACAGGGCGGGCCTGCTGAGCGAGGAGGAGCTCGGGCGCATGATCGGCGCGCTCGACGACCTGGAGCGCGCCTGCAAGGAGGGCCAGTTCCGGCCGACGGTCGCCGACGAGGACGTGCACACCGCGCTGGAGCGCGGCCTGCTCGAACGGCTGGGCTCGCTGGGCGGCAAGCTGCGCGCCGGGCGCAGCCGCAACGACCAGATCGCCACCGACCTGCGCCTCTACCTGCGCGATCATGCCCGCACGGTCGTCTCACGCCTGGTCGAGCTGGAGACGGCGCTGATGGCCCAGGCCGAGCAGCACGCCGAGACCGCCGCCCCCGGTATGACGCACCTGCAGCACGCGCAGCCGGTCTCGTTCGGCCACCAGCTCCTGGCGCACGTGCACGCCTTCACCCGCGACATCGACCGGCTCACGGACTGGGACAAGCGCGCCGCGATCTCCCCCCTCGGCGCGGGCGCCCTGGCCGGCTCCTCGCTCCCGCTCGACCCGCAGGCCGTGGCCGAGGAGCTCGGGTTCGCGGCCGCCGCGCCCAACTCGATGGACGCCGTCGCCGACCGCGACTTCGCGGCGGAGTTCCTGTTCGACGCGGCCATGATCGGCGTGCACCTGTCGCGGCTGGGCGAGGAGATCGTCCTGTGGGCCTCGCAGGAGTTCCGCTGGATCGAGATGGACGACGCCTACTCCACCGGCTCGTCGATCATGCCGCAGAAGAAGAACCCCGACGTGGCCGAGCTGGCCCGAGGCAAGTCCGGGCGGTTGATCGGCAACCTGATGTCGCTGCTGACGACGCTCAAGGGTCTGCCGCTGACCTATAACCGCGACCTGCAGGAGGACAAGGAGCCGGTGTTCGACGCGGTCGACACGCTGCTGCTGGTCCTGCCCGCGATGGCCGGGCTCGTCGCCACCATGCGGGTCAACACGGCCCGGCTGGAGTCCTCGGCGCCCGACGGCTTCGCGCTCGCGACCGACCTGGCCGAGCTGCTGGTCCGCCGCGGGGTGCCGTTCCGGGAGGCACACGAGGCCGTCGGCCATCTCGTGGTGTGGTGCCAGGTCAACGACAAGGACCTGGGCGACCTCAGCGATGACGAGCTGGTCAAGGTCTCGCCGCACCTGACCCCCGACGTGCGCGACGTGCTCAACGTGCCCGGCGCGCTGGCCGCGCGCAAGGCCCACGGCGGCACCGCGCCCGACCGCGTACGCGACCAGCTCGTCGCCCTGCGGGAGACGGTCGACACGCAGGCGGCATGGGCCGCGGGAATCTGAGCTCCGCCGCGCTGCCGCGGAGCTTCTTCGACCGGCCGTCGCACGAGGTGGCGCCCGACCTGCTCGGGCGCGTGCTCGTGCACGGCAGTGCGGTCGGCCCGGTCGCCGTGCGCCTGACCGAGGTCGAGGCGTACGGCGGCCCCGGTGAGGACCCGGCCGCCCACACCTACCGGGGGAAGACTCCGCGCAACGCGGTCATGTTCGGCCCGCCGGGCCACCTGTACGTGTACTTCACCTACGGCATGCACTTCTGTGCCAACCTCGTGTGCCTGCCCGACGGCTTCGGCTCGGCCGTGCTGCTCCGGGCGGGCGAGGTGGTGGCCGGCGTCGAGCAGGCCCGCACGCGGCGGTCGAACCGCAAGCCGCCCGCGGACGGGGAGCCGCTCGCGGCCCCGAAGCCGGTCCCGGACCGGGACCTCGCCCGCGGCCCGGCCAGGCTCGCCGTCGCCCTCGGCCTGCTGCGCGAGCACAACGGCCTCGACGCGATCGGCGAGATCGCGCCGGGGTCGGCCGAGGGTGGTCCGTTCGCCCCCGACCGCCGGCTGACCGGCGTGCCACACGGCTCGGCCGCCCTGCTGGCGGGCTGCCCGGTGGACGAGTCCATGATCAGGTCAGGCCCGCGTACCGGGGTCTCGACGGCCAGGGACACGCCGTGGAGGTTCTGGATCGACGGCGATCCGACCGTGTCGCCGTACCGGGCTCACGTGCCGCGCCGCCGCAGGGCCGCGGCCACCTCCGTCGGCGAGGTGCCCAGGTCGTGAGGGCTGAAGATGTGCAGGTAGTCGCCGGTGTCGATCTCCAGCATCTCGCTCCGCAGGCCCCACCTCCTGCGTACGTCGACCTTGATGTCCCAGATCGACTCCCACGGCACGTGCCGCCGGCTCGCGAACCCGTGCACCACGGTGATGCCGCTCTCGTCGGCGGCCAGGCGTACCGGGGCGAGCACGTCCCGCAACCCCATAGCGCCGACCAGCACGACGGCGGGCACGGCGAGGATCACTCCCCGCACGTCTTCCTCGAACCACCAGTAAACGCCGAGCCCGGCACATGCCAGAGCCCCTAAGATCTTGAAAACGGCCAGCTCGCGACGGACCCTCCACATGGACATCGAGCGTATCCAAGTGGCGCGTACGCACATTGATCGGGCAGGCTGGAAACACCGTCGGGACGACGTTCGCACCACGTCGTCCCGATGTCAGAAGCATCGTCATTCCGACCCAGGGAAGCCAGATCACCGTGACCGACATCCTTGACGACCTCGCGTGGCGAGGCCTGATCGCCCAGTCCACGGACCTCGACACGCTGCGCGCGTCCATGGCCAAGGGGCCGATCACGCTTTATAGCGGTTTCGACCCGACCGCGCCGTCACTGCATGTCGGTCACTTCGTGCCGCTGCTCACGCTGCGCCGCTTCCAGCTCGCCGGGCACCGCCCGATCGGCCTGGTCGGCGGCGCCACCGGCCTGATCGGCGACCCGAGCGGGCGCAACACCGAGCGCTCGCTCAACTCCAGCGAGGTCGTCGCCGACTGGGTGGAGCGCCTGCGCCGCCAGGTCGGCCGTTTCCTCGACTTCGACGCCGAGCCCGACCCGGCGCTCCTGGTCAGCAACCTCGACTGGACCGGCGAGCTGTCCGCGATCGACTTCCTGCGCGACATCGGCAAGCACTTCCCGGTCAACCGCATGCTGGCCAGGGAGGCCGTCTCCGCCCGGCTGGCGGGGGAGGGGCTGAGCTACACCGAGTTCAGCTACCAGATCCTGCAGTCCTACGACTATCTGGAGCTGTTCCGCCGCTACAACTGCACGCTGCAGATCGGCGGCAGCGACCAGTGGGGCAACATCACCGCGGGCGCCGACCTGGTCCGCCGCATCGAGGGCGCGCACGTCCACGCGCTCACGCTGCCGCTGATCATGAAGGCCGACGGCACCAAGTTCGGCAAGTCCGCCGGCGGCGCGCTCTGGCTCGACCCGGAGATGACCTCGCCGTACGCCTTCTACCAGTACTTCCTCAACACCGACGACCGCGACGTGGTGCACTACCTCAAGGTGTTCACGTTCCGGAGCCGCGAGGAGATCGAGGCGATGGAGAAGGCCGTCGCCGAGCGTCCCTTCGCCCGCGAGGCGCAGCGCGCGCTGGCCGAGGAGCTGACCGAGCTGCTGCACGGCAAGGAGGAGCTGGACGCGGTCGTGGCGGCGTCGAAGGCCCTGTTCGGGCAGGGGGCCCTGGAGGAGCTGCCGCCCTCCACGCTGGCCGCGGCGCTCGCCGAGGTGCCCAAGGCCACCGTGCCCGCGCTCGGCACGGCCTTCGTCGACCTGCTGGCCGACAGCGGGCTGGTGGAGTCGAAGTCGGCGGCCAGGCGGGCGGTGAAGGAGGGCGGCGCGTACCTCAACAACGTCAAGATCACGGATGAGGCGTACGTGCCGACCGCCGATGACCTGCTGGCCGGGCGGTTCATGGTGTTGCGGCGCGGCAAGAAGTCGATCGGCGGAGTCGAGGTCGGCTGAGCTGCTTTCTCGCGCTGGAGCGGGCCCTTCCGTCTTGGGGGAGGCCCGCTTCGGCGTGATCGAGGGGTCTGGCGGCGCTGGTGTTTGACGGTGAGAGCTGCCGTTCACCCGCCCATATCCGGGTTGGGTCTGGTAGCTCGGGGCCGGGTCCTGGCTCGGGGCCGGGTTCGGAAGTTCGTGGGCGAGCCTGGTGGTTCAAGGCCGGGTGAAGAGCGCCACCGTCAGTCCCGGCAGGTCGCCGGAGTGCTTGGCGGAGCTGAGCTCGAACCCGGCCTGCTCCACCGC
This sequence comes from Nonomuraea sp. B12E4, assembly GCF_039871825.1. NCBI lineage: Bacteria > Bacillati > Actinomycetota > Actinomycetes > Streptosporangiales > Streptosporangiaceae > Nonomuraea > Nonomuraea sp. B12E4. The sequence goes on from NZ_JBDPME010000005.1 coordinate 463,569, forward strand.
ACCGACGCGCGGCAGCCCGTCACCCTCCAGCCCTGACTGCTTCGTCCCGCGCCAGACCACCCACACCCGCTCGCGGCCCTTCAGCGCCGCCGCCACATCCGCCTGCTCCGGGTAACCGAACCCATCCGGCTCGGGCTCATCCCCCGATCTGAGGACGTCGACGGGCATCAAGGAGTCCGCGTAGTACTCGAAACCGGCGCGGAGCTGGCTCTGCCCGTACACGATCGCGTCGTCGGGCTCGGCCTTGACCACGCGCAACGCCCACGGGATGTTCTCGAAACGGCCGTTCTCCTCGCGTATCTCCACGTGCTCCGGGAAGGCCAGGGCGCACCCGAGCACCACGACCGCCACTCCCGCCACGACCTGGAACCGGGGCAGGCTCGCCACGGCCACTCCCGCCAGCAGAGCCAGCGCCGGAGCGGTCACGAACAGGTAGCGATCGACATAGACGGGCGTCACCAGCCAGGACACCCCGAGCAGCAGCACGGGAGGCAACACCAGCCATCCCGAGAGCACGACCGCCCACACCCCGCCCGGCGTCCTGCGCGACGCCGTCCACAACAGCACCACTCCCGCCAGGGCGATGGCGAACAACGCCATCCCGAGCCCGGTGGCCCCCGCCGCCATCTTGGGGAACTTCAGCCAGACCTCCGGCCCCCGCTGGGGGATCCAGCTGATCGCGTGCCGCTCCCCGTACCCCACCAGTCCCAGCACCGCGGCCGGCACGCAGCCCACCGCGAGGGCCGTGAACATGCGCACCAGCCAAGCCCGGCGGGCCAGCAGCAGCTGGGCGGGCAGCACGAGCACCGCGAACAGGTGGGTCGAGCACACGAGCGCGACCGCCACCCCGTACACGATCCACCGCCGCCCTTCCGGGCGCTCGACCGCTCGGTGCAACGCCCAGAACGAGAACACGACCGCGGCGGCGGCAAAGGCATAAGATCTGGCGAAAGCCCCGTAATAGGACACCGAGGGCAGGATTGCGAAGACGCCGGCGGCGATCACCCCGGCCCGTACGCTGTGCAGCCGCCTGCCCAGATCCACCAGGAACCAGGCCGCCACACCGATCGCCACCGCCGAAGGCAGCCGCAACCACAACTCCGCCGTGCCCGCCTTCGACCAGAAGTGCATGAAGAGGTAGTAGGGGAGGAAGTGACCGTCGATGTGCCTGGCCAGCTCCCACATTCCCGGCAGTGAACGGGACGCGGCGCTGATGGTGGCCAGTTCGTCGCCGTTCAGGGTGGCGGAGCCCGTTCCGGTGAACGCCGCCGCACTGGCCAGCGATCCCATCCACCAGGGGGTTGACGTGCGGAGACGTTCTGCGGGGCGTGCTGGGGGTGCGAGCGTGGCGGCAGTGGTCACCGGGGCAGGATACGCGGCATATGACCGGGAGCATGGCGGATGTGATCGGGTTGAAGCGCTCGCCGCACTCTGAACCCCGGCCATGAGGAAAGCTGCGCTCACCGTGGCACCGCGCCTCCTGCCCTGCCTGCTTCGGCTTCTGGCAGCGCATGCAGGACGGGCCTCGCGGCTATGTCCCCAGCGGCGTCTCCAGCATCAGCGGCTATGCCTCGCTGTCGTCGAGCACCAGTTGTATGCCCGGCCAGAGTCGAGAACCAGCGACTTTGTCCCGCCAGGGTCGAGAACCAGCGGTCATTCCCCGTCGGAGTCGAGAACCAGCAGCGCTGCCGGGGTCGCCTCCTTGTGGTCGCGGGTCCACGGCGACCTGCCCTCCGTGCGCAGTTCGTCCACCGGTTGACCGCGCCCGGGCCGAGCACACGGGCAGCCGTGTCGCGGAGGGCCTTGAAGCCGTAGCGGTTTCGCCGCCAGGCCCGAGTCCCGTGCCGCCTCCATCAGCGCCTCGCGGTAGAGCTCTCCTTCGGCGCTGTGCTGCTCGGCGAGTGCCTCGGCCAGATCGTCGGGCAACGTCATCCGGGCCGAGCCCGCCGCCCCCAGGCAGAGGGCGACCCCGAGCACCTCGTGACCCGCCTCGGCCAGTTCTCGCGCGGCCGTGCCGAGGGCATCGTGGGACGCCGTGCGCGCGACGCGCTCCACCCGGTCGATCAGCTCAGCCGCCGTGCCGATCCGGGGCCCGGCAGCCATGCGATGGGGCCGGTCGGGGAGGGACAGATCATTGAGCAGCGGCACCCTCCGGCGCCGCGGCACTTGGGCGGATTCCGCGCCCCCTCCCATCGCCACCGCCGGCATCATCCCGACCACAGTGGCCCTTCCCCCCGAGCGCCGCCGCCGTATCCCAGCTCGCCCACCTTCGTGTGAGGCCTATCGGATCGCAGGCCTCGGCTTGATAACGATCCCGGCTCGCCCGCCGGGCATGTGTCGCGGCCTCTCGCAACGGTACGGCTTTTCGAGGTCGTTGACCGGACGCCATCCTGAGGTCTCTGATCAGGTACGTTCCAGATGATCAAGCGTGACCCGGCGGAGTGTGGCGGCCACCGGTCCGCCTTCGCCCACGGTGCCGACCCTCCCGGTTCGGCATGCCCCTGGCGAGGCGATTTGACGTGTCGTGGATCGCGACCTAATCTTCACTTCGCCCCGGGAGTGAGCCGGACGCCGATGAGGTGGACGGGCCCCAGGGGGAGCCCCATGAGAACGACGAGCCACTCGGCGAAGCCGCTTCGGCGTGCTTCTGCTCGAGTCGTCTCAGGGCACGCCGAAGTCACCGGAAAATCGGTTGATTCGACAGGCCCTGGATGTAACGGTAAGTTGTACGGGTTGCCCCGGATCGGGGTGCGCAATCCTAGTCGGTTTGGAGCACTTGTCGCAAGTCGCAAGATTTGACGCAAGAGTGACGGACCGGTTAAGCTAAGGGAAACAAGCGAATGCGCCGCTGAGCGAGGATCTCCGGATCCCAGCGAGGATGTACGCGTCCGTTTCTTGAGAACTCAACAGTGTGTTAAAAGCCAGTGCATGTTTTACATGTATAACCCCGTCACGACGCGACCCTTTCCGGGGTTCGTGTCGGACGGATTCCTTTCAAGGTTGGGATTTCGATTCCCTCCAGACATTGTTTGGAGAGTTTGATCCTGGCTCAGGACGAACGCTGGCGGCGTGCTTAACACATGCAAGTCGA
>NZ_JBDPME010000050.1:0-41687 GCF_039871825.1 Nonomuraea sp. B12E4
CGCCCCGGACCGCCGCCCGCAGCGGGGGGGACGGTGGGGGGCGCACGACGGCCTTCTTGGACCCGGCCGGGTGGTAGCCGAGGTGGCCTGTCAGGACGCTGAGCACTACGCGCCCTTCTCCGCCGCGACGCGCTCGGCGAAGTAGCGGGCGGAGCGCTTCGGGGTGCGCCGCTGGGTGTCGTAGTCCACGCGTACGATGCCGAACCGGCGGTCGTAGCCGTAGGACCACTCGAAGTTGTCCATCAGCGACCAGGCGAAATAGCCCCGCAGGTTGACGCCCTTGGCGCGGGCCGCGAGGGCGGCGTCGATGTGGGCGCGCAGGAAGCCCTCGCGGTCGGCGTCGTCCACGTAGCCGTTCTCGTCGGCGACGTCGGGGTAGGCGGCGCCGTTCTCGGTGATGTACCAGGCGGGCCCGGGGTAGTCGCGTTCCAGGCGCAGCAGCAGGTCGGTCAGCGCCTCGGGGGTGACCTCCCAGTCCATCGCGGTGCGCTCGACGTCGCGCGCCACCGTCACGGACGCGGGCCAGCCGTTGTCCCCCGCCGGGGCGGCCCGCACGAGCCGCGAGGTGTAGTAGTTGACGCCGAGCACGTCCACCGGCTGGCTGATCAGCTCCAGGTCGCCGTCCCGCACCGGGAGCGGGCAGCCGAGTTCGGCAAGCTTGTCCGCCATGTCGGCGGGGTAGCCGCCGCGCAGCAGCGGGTCGAGGTAGAGCCGGTTGCTCATGCCGTCGTCCCAGGCGGTCGCGGCCAGGTCGGCGGGCGAGTCGCTGGCCGGGATCTTGTGCGACAGGTTGAGCGTGATGCCCACCTCCAGGCCCTCGGAGCGGCCGGCGGCGGCCGCCTTGTCGCGGATGACCTTCGTGGCCAGGCCGTGCCCGAGCAGCAGGTGGTGCAGCGCGGCCATGCCGGCGCGGGCGTCCTTGCGGCCCGGCGCGTGCTCGCCGTACACGTAGCCGAGCATGGCCGAGCACCACGGCTCGTTCAGGGTGGTCCACTGGTGGACCCGGTCGCCGAGCGCGTCGTAGGCGATCGCGGCGTAGTCGGCGAACCGGTCGGCGGTCTCGCGGGCCGGCCAGCCGCCGGCGTCCTCCAGCGCCTGGGGCAGGTCCCAGTGGTAGAGGGTGACCCACGGCAGGATGCCCGCCGCCAGCAGCTCGTCCACCAGCCGGTCGTAGAACGCGATCCCGGCCGGGTTGCCGGGGCCCCGCCCGTCCGGCTGGACCCGCGGCCAGGCCAGCGAGAAGCGGTAGACGTCCACGCCCAGCTCCTTCATGAGCGCGACGTCCTGCGGCATCCGGTGGTAGTGGTCGCACGCGACCGCGCCGGTGTCGCCGCCGGCCACGGCGCCGGGGGTGGCGCAGAAGGTGTCCCAGATGGACGGGGTCCGCCCGTCCTCGTCCACGGCCCCTTCGATCTGGTACGACGAGGTGGCCACGCCCCAGAGGAACTTCTGTGTCATCGGTGATGCTCTCCTACGTCGGGATGATCAGGGTTCGCGGGAGATCAACTCGACCCACTTCTTGGTCTCCTCGATCCGCCCCGGCCCGGAGCGCCGCCAGGCCCCCGTGCCGCCGGTCTGCCAGGGGTGCGGCCCGGCGAGTGGACGGTACTCCACACCGGCGGCCTCCAGCCTGGCGAGGTGGATCGCCAGCCGCCCGGCGAACTCGGCGGGATCGGCGACGCCGCCGCTCCACAGCACCTCGGCCAGCGCGCACGCGCGGGGAAAGGCCAGGTAGTCGAGGTGCCGCTCGTCGGGCACCCACTCGCTCCAGACCTGCCACTGGCCGCCGAGCACCCGGGCGCGCCGCTCGTCCGGCCAGCCGGCCGGCGCCGGGGTGAAGGCGGCCACGTCGTCCAGGGTGATCGGGCCGCCCTCCGAGCGCCGCTCCGCGGGCAGGTCGGACTGGTCGAAGTTGAGATAGGTCGGGAACAGCGGGGCGCGGACCACGTCGTGGGTGCGCGCGGCGCGCTCGGCCACCTCGTGGCCGCGCCAGGCCATGACGATCGTGTCGGGCAGCACGCCGCCGGTGACGAAGGCCTCGTCCCACACCACCATGCGCACGCCCCGCCCGGCGAGGTGGCCGCCCAGCTCGCGCAGGAAGTGGCCGTGCATCAGGCGCGGCTCGGTGTAGCCGTGCGCGGCCATCTCGGCCGCGATCGCCGGGTCCTCGGCCCACCAGCTCATGTCGCACTCGTCCCCGCCGAGATGCAGGTAAGGGGTCCCGGTCGCGTCCAGGATCTCGCCGAGCACGTCCCGCAGGAAGGACACGACCGGCTCGGTGGGGCTGAGGGAGGAGCCGCCCGCCCAGACGGTGTCCAGCACGGCCTGCTCCTCGCCCGGGCGGCCCAGCTCGGGGTAGGCGGCGCGCAGCGCCGACGTGTGGCCGGGCACGTCGATCTCGGGCACCACGACGATGCCGTGGGAACGCGCGTACGCCGAGATCTCCGCCAGGTCGTCGAGGGTGTAGTAGCCGCCGTGCGGGGTCCCGTCCGGCACGCCGTCCGGGCCGAGCCGGGTGCTCGGGCGCCAGGCGCCGACCTCGTGCAGGCGCGGGTGCAGCCGGCTCTCCACCCGCCAGCCCTGGTCGTCGGACAGGTGCAGGTGCAGCCGGTTGTAGCGGTGGGCGGCCAGCAGGTCGACATAGCGCAGCACGGTGCGTTTGGGGAAGAAGTGCCGCGCCACGTCGAGCATCGCGCCGCGCCAGGCGTACGCGGGGGCGTCGGTCACCCGGCCGCACGGCACGCTCCAGCCATCGGCGGGCGCGCCCGCGCCGCGCCAGGTCTCGGCGGGGAGGAGCTGGCGCAGGGTGGTCAGCGCGCCCGAGACGCCTTCGAGGTCGCTCGCCTCGACGGTGACGCCCTCCTCGGCCACCTGGAGGGTGTAGCCGCCGGCCGGGCGGCCCGGCGCGACGTTCACCGCGAGCCACGTGGTCTCAGTGGTATTGCCTGGCTCGCCCGCGTCCCGCGGTGCGGGGCGCAGGCCGGACAGGAACCGCCGGGCGAGCCAGGCCACCTCTGCCGAGCCGATTACCTTAAGCGGCATTTCCCCACTTAAACGGCATATTCCGGTTTGCTGCTCGACAGTTGCCGGGCGTGGCAGCAGCGACAAATAGGCGTTCACAGCGTTCCTACCGTCGAGTCGGATGGCCTGCCAGAACTCACGACAGGTCGTCTTATGTCGGCCGAAGGTACTAGTTGTCTTAGTTTGGCGCAAGTGGTATCTTCCCGGTACTTCACTGGTATTTTGCCCAGGTCGGAGGCGTATTCAGCGACCCACCGGCCCATGGAGAGGTGATCATGGCGGTCAATCAGACCCTGCCTCGAGTGAATCCCCCACCCGAGAACAAACTCCCCGCCTCGCGGAAGATGCCGTTCCTGGCCCGGCTCTGGCGGGATTCGCCGTTGCTCGTCATGGTGGCCCCCGCGGTGATCATCCTGCTGCTGTTCACGTACGTCCCGCTGCTGGGAACCGTGATCGCGTTCATGGACTACGTCCCCTTCCTGGGCTTCACCGGGTCGGAGTGGGTGGGCTGGGACAACTTCACCTCGCTGTTCGCCGACTCGGCCTTCTGGAACGCGCTGTGGAACACCGCGCAGATCACCTTCCTGCAGATCGTGCTGTTCTTCCCGGTGCCGATCCTGCTCGCGGTGCTGCTGAACACGATCGCGATGCCGATGGCCAAGAGGTTCGTCCAGTCGGTGATCTACCTGCCGCACTTCCTGTCCTGGGTGATCATCGTCGCGCTGTTCCAGCAGATCCTCGGCGGGGACGGTGTCCTGAACCGGTTCCTCATCACGCACGAGATGACGCCGCTCCAGATCATGACCAATCCGGACACCTTCAAGCTGCTGCTCACCACGCAGGCCGTCTGGAAGGACGCGGGCTGGGGGACGATCATCTTCCTGGCCGCCATCGCCGCCATCAACCCCGGCCTGTACGAGGCCGCCACCATCGACGGCGCCGGAGCCTGGCAACGCTTCTGGCACGTCACCCTGCCCGGGATGCGGCCGATCATCGTGCTGATGCTGATCCTGCGGCTGGGCGACGCCCTGACCGTCGGCTTCGAGCAGATCCTGCTGCAGCGGGACGCTGTCGGCCCGGGAGCCGCCGAAGTGCTGGACACCTTCACCTATTTCAACGGCGTGGTGGACGGGAGCTGGGGCACCGCCACCGCCGCGGGCCTGCTCAAGGGGGTCGTGAGCCTCCTGCTCGTGCTCGCCGCCAACAAACTCGCCCACCGGCTCGGAGAGGAGGGCGTTTACCGGCGATGAACAGCACCCGCCCCGTCTGGCTGGGCAGACCCAGGCCGGTCGCCGTCGCCCTGAAGGCGCTCGCACTCGTGCTCACCTGCGCCGTGGTCATCTTCCCCTTCCTCGTGGTGATCTCCACGAGCCTGGCCACCAAGCAGCAGATCGACGCCAACGGCGGCTACGTCATCTGGCCCACGCGGATCTCCTTCGAGGCCTACAAACAGATCTTCAACGGCACGCAGGTGTCGCGGTCCATCGTGATCAGCGTCGGCGTGACGGCGGTCGGCACCGCCTTCAGCCTGCTGTGCACGGTGCTGGCCGCCTACGGCCTGAGCCGCAGGCAGTCGCTCTTCCACCGCGGCCTGCTGTCCTTCGTGCTCTTCACGCTGCTGTTCGCGCCGGGCATGATCCCGGTGTACCTGATGGTCAAGCAGCTGGGCATGCTGAACACGTACTGGTCGCTGATCATCCCCACCGCGGTGAGCGCGTTCAACATCGTGATCGTCCGCGGTTTCATCCAGGCGATACCACGGGAGCTGTTCGACGCGGCGCGGATGGACGGCGCCGGCGAATGGCGCATCCTGCGCTCCGTGGTGCTGCCCAATTCCAAGGCCGTGGTCGCGGTGGTGGGCCTTTTCATCGCGGTCGGCTACTGGAACAACTATTTCGGCCCGCTGCTGTATCTGAATGACACGGAGATGTGGCCGCTGCAGCTTGTCATGCGCACGTTCGTGCTGGACAACACCGTCACGTCAAATGCGCAGGCCATTCCCGGATACGTGGCGCCCCCCGCGCAGTCCGTGCAGATGGCGCTGGTGGCGATCGCCACACTGCCGATTCTGTGTGTCTATCCCTTCCTGACGAAACACATGTCCAAAGGAATGCTCACCGGGGCCATCAAGGGTTAGTGGATACCGTAAAGGAACGCATCATGGGTATCAGAAGTCGATCCGCCTCTCCGGTCCCCGGCGAGGAACTGAGCCGCCGGGCTCTGCTGCGCAACGCGGGTCTGGCCGCGGCGCTCGTCCCGATGGCCGGGGCGCTGGCCGCGTGCGGCTCCGGGGGCGGCGGCGGTTCCGCCCCGGCGAGCGCGGGCAAGGCGGCGGCGATGCCGGCGTACGTGCCGCCGAACAAGCCCAAGCCGCTGTACGAGGGCACCGCCCAGGGCGTCATGGACGTCTACGAGTCCTTCCCGATGGACGGCCCGAAGACCGTGACCGGGCCGATCGGCGACGGCAGCGACTTCAACGTCATGATCATGACGTATGGGCAGCCGTCACCGCCGGTGAACGAGAGCGTCTACTGGCAGCTCCTCAACAAGGAGCTGAACCTCAACGTCAAGCCGCTCCAGGTGCCCTTCGCCGACTTCCAGACGAAGTTCCCCGCCCTGGTCGCGGGCGACGACCTGCCGGAGTTCGTCTCCGTACCGGTGTCGCAGAACGTCGCCCGCCTGCCGCAACTGGCCGAGGCGCAGTTCACCGACCTGAGCGAGTACCTCTCCGGCGACGCGGTGAAGAAGTATCCGAACCTGGCCGGCATCCAGGAGGCGGGCTGGCTCAACGGCTTCCTCAACGGCCGGCTCTACGGCGTGCCGCGCTCCGACCCGATCTTCACCACGCAGATCTACACCAAGACGGACGTCATCGAGGCCGCCGGCGCCAACCCGCGGCCGGCGAACCTCCAGGAGTTCCGCGACCTGGCCAAGGCGGTCACCGATCCCAAGGCGGGCGTGTACGCCTTCGGCGGCAACATCGCCGGCTTCGTGCAGATGATGTTCGGCGTGCCCAACAAGTGGACGCGCAACAGTGACGGCTCCTTCGTCTCCGCCTACGAGCACGCGGCGTTCGTCCCGGCCGTCGCCGAGCTGGCCGCGCTGTACAAGAGCGGTGTCTTCCACCCGGACACGCCCGCGCTGATCAGCAACAAGGTGCAGCGTGACGCGCTCTTCCGGTCGGGCAAGGTGGCCATGGTGCACGACGGCAACCGCGCGTTCGGCATCGTCGCCGACGACAACAAGCTCGTGTTCGACATCATGATGCCCTTCGGCAAGGACGGCGGCGACGCCGTGCACTGGACCGGCAACGGCGCCTACGCGATCACCATGATCAAGAAGACGAGCGACAAGAAGCGGATCGACCTGTTCCTCAAGGTGCTCGACTACATCTCCGCCCCGTTCGGCTCCAGGGAGTCGTTCGCGATCAACTACGGGGTCGAGGGGGCGGACTACACGATCAAGGACGGCGTGGCCGTGCTGACCACCCGCGGCCAGCGCGAGCAGGACCTGGGCCTGGCCTACATCGCGGGCGGGCCGCAGGTGCTGTGCAACCCGCAGGGCGCGCCCGGCGTGGACAAGCTCAACTACGACTGGCAGCAGAAGGTGGTCTCGACCCTGCTCCCCAACCCCGCCGAGCACCTGTACTCGCAGACCTTCAACTCCAAGGGTGCCGCCCTGCAGAAGCAGATGGACGACGCGATCGTCGCGGTGTTCCTCGGCCGGGAGCCCGCCTCCAGCCTGACCGCCGCGGTCCAGAAGTGGAAGTCGGGCGGCGGCGACCAGATGGCCAGGGAATACGCGCAGGCCCACTGACCGCGGAAGGCATCCGGATGAAGTTGCTACACTCGCCCTCCGCGCTGGTGATCGTCGAGGGCACCGACCTGCACCACGACCTCATCGGGGCGGCGCTGGCGCTGCAGGAGATCGTGCTGGAGGCCGGGCTGCCCGCGGCCCGCGCCGTCGGCCTGGACCGGTTCATCGACCCGATGCCGGCCACCGCCGAGGCCGACGTCTACGTGCTGTACCGCTCGTCGGTCACCTTCGACCCCGCCCAGCAGGAGGCGCTGTCGGCGCTGGTGGCGGGCGGCAAGGGGCTGGTCGCGGTGCACGCGAGCAACCTGTTCGGGTTCGGTCCCGGCGGGCTGTTCACGGACCGGACCGTGTACGAGCTGGTCGGCTCGCGGTACGTCTCGCACGGCGACGGCGGCTCGGAAGGGCGGATCGACGTCACGGTACGCGGCGGCCACCCCGTGACCAGGCACCTGGACGACTTCGCCATCGACGACGAGTACTACGTGCTCGACTACGCCCCGGACGTCCAGGTGCTGGCCGAGCGGCCCGCCGGTGAGGGCACCGAGCCGGTCGCCTACGTGCGCGAGCACGGCGCGGGCCGGGTCTGCTACACGGCGCTCGGCCACGACGCGCGGGCCTGGGGCAACCCGTGGTTCCGCCAGCTCGTCCGGCAGGCCACCCTCTGGGCGGCGGGCGTGCCGGACGACCTGATCGCCTCCTGGTCCACCCGCTGGCCGCTGGGCAACGCACGAGTCATCGGAGACACGCCATGACCCATCCCCCGCCGCCGGTCGCGGCGCAGCTCTGGTCGCTGCACGAGCAGGCCGCCGAGGACCTGCTCGGCGTGCTGGAGCGCGTCGCGGAGATCGGCTTCGCCGCGGTCGAGCCGATCAGCCTGTACGGCAACGCGCCGTCGGCCGTCCGGGACGCGCTGGACCGGCTCGGCCTGGACGTGTGCAGCATGCACGTTCCGTTCCCGTCCGGGCAGGACGCGCCGGCCGTCCTGGACGCCTGCGCGGAGCTGGGCGTGACGACGCTGGTGTGGAGCCTGGAGCCGGAGGAGTTCGGCACGCTCGACGGCATCCGGGCCGGCGCCGAGCGGATCAACCGCGCCGCGGCCAACGCCGCCGGGCGGGGCATGCGCATCGGCTACCACAACCACTTCGCCGAGTTCGTCAACGTGCACGGCGGCCGGCGGGCCTACGACATCCTGCTCGGCGAGCTCGATCCCGCGGTGGTCGTCGAGCTGGACACGTACTGGGTGGCCACGGCCGGCCTGGACCCCGCGCGGGTGGCCGCCGGACTCGGCGACCGGCTGGAGTTCACCCACCTCAAGGACGGCCCGGCCACGGGCATGGAGGACTGCATGGTGCCCTTCGGCGAAGGCACGGTCGACGTGGCGGCGGCCGCCCGCGCCAACCCGGCGGTGAGGTGGCACATCGTCGAGGCCGACCGTTCCCGCCAGGACATGTACGCGCTGCTGCGCTCCTGCTACGACTTCCTGGTCGGCGCGGGCCTCGCCACCGGCAACCGCCCCGTCCCCGCGGGCGGCCCGGCGAGTGGCGGGCGCCGGGGTGGTGTGGCATGAGCGGGCCGCGGGTGCTCCTGCTCGGCGGCACGGGCGTGATCAGCTCCGCCTGCGCGCGCCGGTTCGCCGCCGACGGCTTCGAGGTGACCGCCCTGACCAGGGGCCGCACCACCACGCGGCCGCTGCCGGAGGGCGTGCGCGCGCTGACCGCCGACGTGCGCGACGACGCCTCCATGCGCGCCGCCCTGGGCGAGGAGACCTTCGACACCGTCGTCGACTTCATCGGCTACTCCCCCGCCGACATCACCGCCGACGTGGCCAGGTTCGCCGGCCGTACCGGGCACTACGTGTTCATCTCGACCGGCTCGGTGTACGCCCGGCCCGCCGCCCTCCCCGTCACCGAGTCCTCGGCGCGGCGCGCGGGCGCCTTCGACTACCCGGCGCGGAAGCTGCGCTGCGAGGAGGAGGTCGAGCGGGCCCACCGGTACGAGGGGTTCCCCGCGACGATCGTGCGGGCGGCGCACGTCTACGACGAGACGGTGTTCCCCGTACTGGCCGGCTGGACCGTCATCGACCGCTGGCGGCGGGGCAGGCCCGCCGTCGTGCACGGGGACGGCACCTCGTTGTGGAACCTCATGCACGCCCGCGACTTCGCCCGCGGCCTGGCCGGGCTCGTCGCCCGCCGGGCCGCCGTGGGCGAGAGCGTGCACATCACCTCCGACGAGCCGCTCACCTGGGACGAGATTCACTTTTCCCTCGCCAGGGCGGCCGGAGTGGAACCGGCGATCGTGCATCGGTCCAGTACGGACATCGGCCGCGAAATCGACTGGATGGGCACGGTTCTGTACGAGGATTTCCGCCACTCGATGATTTACGACAATTCCAAGATTAAGCAGCTCGTTCCGGGTTTTGCGGCCCAGGTGCCATTCGAACAGGGGGCCCGGGAGATTCTGCGCTGGTTCACCGCGGACCCGTCCCGGCAGCAGGTCGACGCGGGGCTGGATGCGGCCTTCGACCGGCTGGCGGAAGATTGTCATGGATACCGGAGATAGTGAGGGATAATGGTATCCGGCGCATGTTTGCTGGAGCGAGGGAAGCGGGGACGGGCAAAGCCATGGACGGGGTGAACACGTCGTCTCAGACGTCCCTCATCGCCTCGGACAATCCTGAGCCCTTGTGGGTGCGGGCCGCCGAACTGATCGAACGCCGGGTGCGGGAGGGCGCCCTGCCCGCCGGGCGGCGGCTGCCCGCGGAGCGGGAGCTGTGCACCCAGCTCGGCATCAGCAGGGTGACGCTCCGCCGCGCCCTGCAGCATCTCGTCGAGCGCGGCGTCATGCGCTCCTCGCACGGCCGCGGCTGGTATGTCGCGGCCCGCTCCGACCGCGAGTGGCCCAACTCCCTGGAGTCCTTCACCGAGACGGCCCGCCGCAAGGGCCTGGTGCCCACCTCCCGGGTGCTCCGCGCCACGGTCGAGCAGGCGTCCCTGGACGAGGCGGACGAGTTCGGCGTGGCCGCCGGCACCGAGCTCTTCGTCCTGGAGCGGGTGCGCATGCTGGACGGCGTGCCGATCGCGGTCGACTCCTCCCGGGTGGTGGCCGCCCTGCTCCCGGGGCTCGCCTCGGTCGACTTCACCCGCGCGTCGCTGCTGGAGGAGCTGGCCGTGGTGGGCGCCGAGCCGATCGTCGCCGAGTCCACCATCGAGGCCAGGGGCTGCGCCGCCGAGATCGCCGAGCCGCTGGAGCTCAAGGCCGGCGACCCCGTCCTGATCATGAACCAGTCCATGACGGACGCCCTGGGCCGGGTGGTGCTCGTCTCGGCCATCACCTACCGGGGCGACCGCTACCGCCTGCGCACCTCGTTCGTCCGGGGCGCGGGGAGCTCCTGAGTACGCCGCGACGGGCCCCGGCACCGACACCCCTCGCGCACAGATCCGGACATCACGCACTATGCTGCCCTATGGCATTTAGTGGTATGGCGTGGTATTCGACTGGATCTCTGTGATCCTCTGAAAGGAGTCTTCGATGACCGGGGTGAGAATCCCCTACCTGGACGGACGAGCGGGCCAACCGGCCGCGCTGGAGCGGGTCGCGGCCAGGGTCGCGGCCCAGCTCGCCGCGCTCGGCACGGAGGGCGGTGTGCTCGCCTCCGCCGTCCGGCCCGTCTTCGTCGGCATCGGAGCCAGCTACGCGGCGCTCGCCCTGCCGGTCGCGCTGCTCGCCGAGGGCGGGATCCCCGCCCGCCGGGAGCTGGCCGGCGAGATCGGCACCGGCCTCGCGTTCACCGGCGCGGACCTGGTGCTCGGCGTCTCACAGTCGGGACGCAGCGCGGAGACCCTCCAGTCGCTGGCCCTGCCGGCCGGCGGGCCGCGGGCCGCGGTGGTCAACGTCGCCCCCTCGCTCCTCAGCCAGGCCGTGGAGCAGTGCGTGGACCTCGGCAACGAGCCGGACAGCTACGCCTCCACCATCGGATACACCGGCACCCTGGTGGCGCTCACCATGGTCGCGCGGACCCTGCTCGGGACGCCGGCGGCCGAGGCCGCGCGGGAGTGGGCCGGGATCGGGGCGGAGCTGGAGCGGCACGAGGCCGCGCTGGCTCCGGTGGTGGACGAGGTGGCCCGGCTGGCCGCCGGCGTGGTGGCCGCCGACGTCGTCGCCTCCGGGGCGTTCCGCGCCGTCTCCGAGTCCGGCGCGCTGCTGCTACGTGAGGTGTGCCGGGTGCCCGCCTCCGCCCTCGTCACCCGCAACTACCTGCACGGCGAGATGGAGTCGGCCGGCGACACGCTGCACGTGATCATCGGCGACGGCCGCGAGCTGGAGCTGGCCGGCACCCTGGCCGCCGCGGGTCACCGTACGCTCTGCGTCACCTCGGCAGCCCTCGCGCCCGCCGAGCACCTGCACGTGGTGCCGCTCCCGGCCGCCGCCCCGCTCCCGGTGCGCACCGTGCTGGCCGCCGCCGTGCTGCAGCGCCTGGCGGGCGCCCTGGCCGGCACGCGCGGGGTGGAGATCGAGGACTTCGTCTTCCACAACAGCGACACCAAGATCGAGGAAACGGCCGCTTGAGCCGGGTCCCGAGCGGCCTGGACGCCGGAGACGAGGAGATCGGGGGTGTCGGTGGCATGCGCCGGATGGTGATCGGCGTCGACGTCGGCGGGACCAAGACGCGGCTGCGCCTGGCGGGCCTGGCCGGTGGCGAGGTCGCCGTGGACCGTACGGTGCCGAGCGCCGGCTGGCAGACCCGGTCGCTGCCGGGCGCCGCCGCCTGGCTGGCCGAGCGGGTGGCGGCCCTGCCACGGCCCGGGGACGAGGTGGCGCGGGTCGTGGCCGGGGCGCACGGCTGCGAGACGCCCGAGCAGTGCGCCGGGCTGGAGCGCGAGCTGCGGGCGCTGCTCGGCCTGCCGGTCACCGTGGTCAACGACGCCGAGTTGCTCGTCCCGGCGGCCGGGCTGCCCGCCGGGATCGGCCTGGTCGCGGGCACCGGGTCGGTGGCGGTGGGCCGGCACCGCGAGACCGGCCGTCACATGTCGGCCGGCGGGTGGGGCTGGGTGCTCGGTGACGACGGCTCCGGCTCCGCGCTGGTGCGCGAGGCCGCCCGCGCGGTGCTCGCCCGGGCCGACGACGGCGCGCCCTTCGAGCCGCTCGGCCTGGCCCTGCTGCGCTCGTACGGGGTGCCCGGCCTGCCCGAGCTGGCCGCCGCGATGAGCTGGGACGGCGGCGTGGAGACCTGGGCCGAGCACACGCCCGCGGTCTTCGCCGCCGCGGAGGAGGGCTCCCCGCTGGCGCTGGACGTGATCCGCCGGGGCGGCGCGGCGCTGGCCGGCCTGGTGGTGAGCCTGGCCCTGCGGGGCGCGGAGGTGAGCGCCGTGGTCGCGGCGGGCGGGGTGATCGTCGCCCAGCCGGCGCTCCTGGCGGCCTTCGAGGAGGAGCTGGCGGCCCGGCTGCCGGGGGTGCCCACGACGTTGCTGCGCACTCCGCCGGTCGCCGGAGCGGTGGAACTGGCCCGCCGGCCGACGGCTGAGCCCGATCCGGAGTAGTGGAACCGGCCCGCCGGCCGGCGGGCTGACCTCATGAGGAGTCGAGGAGGACGCGTGCGATACGCGCAAGTGGTCTCACCCGGTCGGTCGGAGATCGTCGAGGCCGAGGCGGCGCCGCCGGCCGGGGGCGAGGTCCGGGTCCGGACGCTGGCCTCCGGGGTGTGCGCCTCGGAGGGGCCCGCCTGGGCGCGCCACGACGGTCCCCGGCCGCTGCGGCTGGGACACGAGCTGACGGGCGAGATCGTGGCCCTCGGGCCCGGCGTGCACGGCTGGTCGGTGGGCGACCGGGTCACGGGGTTCGCCTCCCCCGCCTTCGCCGACCTGGTGAACACCCCCGCCGCCGCGCTCCTGCCGGTGCCGGCCAACGTGCCGGGCACGGCGGCCCTGGGCGAGCCGCTGGCCTGCGTCGTCGAGGCCCTCTCGCGCTGCCCGCTCACCCCTGGGCAGCGGATCGCCGTGGTCGGGCTGGGCTTCATGGGACTCGGCGCGGTGCAGGTGCTGGCCGAACGGGCGCCCGCGCGGCTGGTGGGCATCGACCCGCTGCCGCACGTACGCGACCTGGCGCTGGCGCTGGGGGCCGACGAGGTTCGTACGCCGGAGGAGGCGGCCGAGCTCGCCGCCGGTTTCGACGTGGTCGTGGAGTTCACCGGCAAGGCCGCCGGCCTGAAGCTGGCGGGCGACCTGGTGACCCGGCACGGCACGCTGTGCGTGGCCGGATACCACCAGGACGGCCCGCGCGAGCTGGACATCGGGCTCTGGTATCGCGGGGTGACCATCGTCAACGGCTTCAGCGGCGACCGGCGGCGCACGATGGCGGCGCTGCGGGAGGGCCTGCGGCTGATGGCCGACCGGCGGCTCACCTTCGAGCCGTTGATCACCCACACCGTCTCCCTCGACGAGGTGGACCGCGGTTTCGGCTACCTCACCGATCGCCCCACAGGTTTCGTCAAGTGCATTGTCATCCCCTGACCCGTCCGGCCCCCTGGTCTCCTCAATTCGGGTAACAAACATTTCCCGAAATAACCGGTCTATCGTATTGTCAATAACTGGAATTGTTGGAACATATGGTCTGAGTCATCGAGTGAGGTCCGAAGATCGCTTACCGCGAGAGGTGAGCGGCGAGGGAAAGGGGCAACGCTCATGCACCAGCGGGCTGTCCGAAACCTGGCCAAGCTCGACACGACCGAGGCCAGGATCACGCGGATATTCGACGCCGCGGCGGGCGGGAAGAACAACTTCCTCGCCGACAAGGACATGGTGCGGCATTTCGATCAAGTCTCCCCCGCCCTCACGACCGCGGCCCGCGCGGTGCTGCAATTCCTGACCCGGGTGATACGCCACCTGGCCGCCGCCGAGGACGTGGAGCAGTTCATGATCGTGGGCAGTGGCATCCCCAGCGGCCTTTCATCCGGAAATCGGTTACACGACGTTGCCCGGCACGCCTCGGCGAGCCCCGCGCTGCGGGTGGCGTACGTGGAGAACAACCCGATGGTGGTGACCATGGCGCAGGCCACCATCGAGCCCTTCACCGACCTGGTACGGGTGGTAGACGGCGACATACGCGATATCGACGGGATGCTCCGCGACCCGGTCGTCCAGACGTTCCTCGACTGGACCGAGCCCGTGGCCGTGCTGCTGCTGTCGACGCACAGTCTCGGCGACGACGGGTACGCCCACCACGTCATCGAGCGGCTGCGGCACACCGCGCCGGAGGGCAGCTTCCTGGGCCTGCTGCACACCACGTTCGACGGCATCCCCCCGGAGCTGCTGCCCGCCATCCACGACATGCTCGCCATGACGCTGCCCCACCTCGCGATCCGCTCCCGGGAGGAGGTCGAGAACCTGCTGGCGGGACTCGACCTGCTGGAACCCGGGCTGGTGTGGGTCCCGCAGTGGCGGCCCACCGAACGCGACCTCGACCTCGCCTGCGGCGACGAGCCCAGCGCCTCCGGCAACTACGGCGCCGTCGCCCGCATCCCCTGACCGCCCCGCCCAACCCAGCAAGCTGGGCGGGGTGACCTGCGACGGCATGTGAGCGGGCTTCCGGTTCAGCTGCGCGGCAGTAACAACGCGGCGGCGCACATGACGCCCGCAGCGGCGAAGAGCGACCTGCGGGCGTCGGCCCAGGTCGCCACCAGACCTCCCAAGACGATGAACAGCGGCTGGGTGGTGACCGCAGTCAGCGCCGCCAGCAGCGCGACCTCGAAGGCCGAGGCCCTCACCACGATGACGGCGATGATGGGAAGCGCCACCATGCCCACGGCCGACCCGAGCTGACTGATGGTCGAACCGGTCCAAAGCCGCCAGAAGTCCGTACGTTCTTGGTGGTTTTCGTGCGGGGCGCTCATTCCACCTCATCTTGCCGCAGGCATCCAACCCGAAGATCCACGGACAAGGACCGGATTCGCCGTTGACCGCGAGGAGGCGGGGCCCGCTTCGCTCGATCATGCCGGCGATGATGTCAACGCGACCGCCCCTCGGCGACCTCCTGTGGCGGTGACCATACGTACGGCGTGGTCGTGGTCACGGGGTGGAAGCCCAGCCGCCGCAGGATCGGGGCGCTGTCGTCGGAGGCGTCCACCTGGAGGAACCTGACGCCGCGGGCGACGGCGAGCCGGGCGCGGGCGGCGACCAGCGCGCGGTAGAGGCCCCGGCCGCGCCAGGCGGGCAGCGTGGAGCCGCCCCACAGACCGGCGAACTCGGTCCCCTCGCGGAACACCAGCCAGGCCGCGGAGACCACCTCACCACCGGCTTCGGCCACCAGGACCGCTATCTCGTCCGGGGCCGCCGCGACGCGGGCGATCAGGTCGTCGCCGAGCCAGCCCCAGTCCTGCTCCCAGACCGTCGATTCCATGACGGCGATGCGGCGCATGTCGGCGTCTTCGGTCACCTGGCGCAGGGTGACTCCGTCCGGCAGGGCCGGTGCCGCGGTCATGTCCTCGGCCAGGCCGATGAGGACCGTCTCCCGCTCCTCCGGGGTGAAGCCCGCGGCACGCAACCGGTCGGTGAGGTCGGCCGGCAGGTCGTGCCCGCGGGTCTTCCACTCGACCGCCTCGCCGCGGCCGGCGAAGTAGTCACGCTGGCGGGCGATCAGCCGGTCGAGCTCGGCGCCGCGTACGCCGACGTCGCGCGGGGCGCTGACGAAGCCGCGGAACTGGCCGACGATCCGCAGCAGCGGTCCGTCCTGCTCGTGGGTGACGCCAGTGGGCGGGTTGGGGGGTGCGCCTCGCATCTGCTCGTCATAGGCCGCGAGCAGGTTGTCGATGTCTGTCACGGACAAGACAGTACGAGGCGGTGGCAACTGCTTTTCCCGGCCGTACGGGACCAGGTGGCGATCAGCCGGGCAGTCCTGGCGACGGCCCCGTGTCGCCAGGGAGCTACACCAGCGCGTGTGCCGGGCTCCAGAGGCCGTCGATCAACCGCTCGGTGAGCGCCCACGACTCGGCCTGGACCACCGAGTGCCGGTCGGCCGGCAGCAGCCGTGCCATGCCGGCCGCCTCGTCGACGTGCGGCACGGGGTCGGCTTCGAAGTCGATCACAGGTCGATGACCATCCCGTCGTGCGCCACCTCGACGCCCAGCCCCGCGCGCCGCGGCAGCCGGGACACGCGCAGTTCCACTGCGGCAGGCCGCCGCCCGCGGCCGTGCCCAGGACCTGCAGGCGCATCATGTCGGCGGCCTCATGCCGACGGCCATCGACGGCTCGGCTAGCGGTCGGCCAGGAAGTACGCCGACATCTCCATGGACGCCTCGACCACCTGGTAGGCGGGCTTGTGCCAGATCAGCTCCGCTCCGCGCGCACGCCCGTGCCCGGCACGGCGGCGCGTGGGACGTTCGCCCTCGCGGCCCTTCCGCTCGCTCATGGCCGTCTCCTCTCGGTTACGCCTCATGTGCGGATATGGCCGAAAACTTGTCCTGCTTCCTCCTGGCGGCCGAGGAGGTTGGCGACCGCCACGACGATGATCGACGCCGCGATGACCGGCTCGACGATCTCTCCCGGGATGTCCACGACCCCCATCGCGGCCAGCAGGAACGTGATGCTGTGAGCGACGGTGAAGGCGGTGGCCGTGACGACGACGGCACGCGGCGAGCGCGCGCCGATGAGCAGGGCGAGCAGGAAGAAGATGTGGTCGATGCCGAACAACAGGTGCTCGACGCCGAGCAAAAAGAACTCCCAGATCTGGCTCGTGGCCTGGCGCTCGCCGACGCGCAGCGTGGGGCTCTGGGCGACCAGGACGGCCGAGCCCTTGCCGCCGTCGAGGTCGTACCGGACGAGGGTCTCGGTGCTGTGTACGAAGGTCTCGGCGTCGGGGAAGAGCGCGCTGGAGATCGCGTGGGTGCCGCCGGGCTCGCCCGGGCAGGCGTAGGCGTAGGTCAGCAGCGCGAAGGTGGCCTTGCCGCGCGGGTGCACGTCCGCGTCGCCGGTCATCGTGGGGGTGCACGGCCGCTCGTCGTAGGCCACGGCGAAGCGGCGCGTGACGTAGTCGGTCACGGCGGCACGGTTGATCCTGAGCTGGCGGAGCTGTTCGGTCCGCCCCTTCGCCTCGTAGGCCGCCGCGTAGAGCCAGGCCGATTTCATGAGCAGGTCGTACTCGAGGTCGAGCACCACCTTGAGGTCCTTGCCCGGACCGGTCACCTCGGCGTGGGCCTTCGTGGTCGCGTCGTGCGCCGCCGCCGGAGCGGGGTGCGGCAGGCCGGCCAGCACGGCGCCGAGGACGGCGGCCAGGACCACGACGGCGGACGACCAGCGCCACCTGCGCAGCATGTCTCGTCTCTCCAGATTCGGGGGGAAGCCGCCCCGGACCGGGTCCGGGGCGGCTGTATCGGTTGTGCCGGTTATCGGCGGTTGAACCAGCGGTGCATGGGCGAGTCCGGGCCCCACTTGCCGGGACGCCCGTGCTCGTCCTTCGTGACGAACACGCTCGGCTCGGAGGCGGTCACACCGCCACCGGCGGAACGTGCCGTGACGAACCAGGCGTAGGCCGTGTCGTCCTTGAGGCGGTCCCACTTCACCGAGGCGACCTGGCCCGAGGCGACCGTGCTCCGCCCGATGATCCGGGTCGGCTTGTAGAGCGCCAGCGAGTCGGTCTGGAAGGTGGTCGTACGGGAGGTGAGATCGACCGGCAGCACCATGTTGTCCTCAAGCCCGTTGTAGCGGCGCAACGGGTCGAACTCGGTGGCGCCGAAGTCATTGAGCAGCGGGGAGTAGGTGTCCACGCTCAGCTCGGCCCGCTTGACGTCGAACTGCAGCATCCGGAAGAAGCTCGCGCCGAACTGCAGTTGGTCCTCCGGGTTGTAGCCGCCGATCTCGGTGAGCCCGAGCCGGTCGGCCGAGACCGTGTAGAACTGGTAGTCCGCCAGCAGTTCGACGACTCCCTTGCCGATCTGGCCGACCTTCGGCTTCACGTTGGTGCCCACGCCGTGCTCGTGCCCGGCGAGGATGAGGAAGACGTTCGGGTTCTGCTCGACCACCGTCTTGTACAGCATCGAGCCGTCGGGCGCCGAGAAGCCGGTGCCGCGCCCGTCGGGGTTGGTGCTCGGCACGAGATAGTCGTGGGAGAGCAGGATGCCGTTGCGGTTGGGGTACTTCTTGAAGACCGAGCCGGCCCACTCGGCCTCGTCCCGCGTCACCCCGTACGACAGGCCGACCACGACGAAGTCCAGCCCGCCGGCGGAGAACAGGTCGTAGTGGTTCTGGTTGTCGCCCTGCTTCCACGGGCCGCCGTACCTGGCGTGCTTCCAGCCCTGTGAGGCGTTCTGGTAGCGGTCGGGGCCGTAGTACCTGTTGTAGATCGCCTCCGGCCCGTCCTCGGTGCCCGACTGGTTGTCGTGGTTGCCGGCGATCACACCGTTCGGGATGTCTGCCTCGTCCAGCACCCGCTGCTGCTTCGACGACACCTCGAACTCGCCGGCGATCTGCTGCTGGGTGGCCTCGTCGGCGGGCTTGCGGATGTTGTTCTCGATGATGTCGCCGGTGTGGGCGACGTACGAGATCTTGCGCTCGTCCTTGTTCGCCTTGATCCAGTCGACGATGCTCGAATAGGCCTTCTCCCACACCGCGCGCTCCTCGGCGGTCTCCTGCTCCACCGCGCCCTCGGAGAGGTACTGCGTGTCGGTGAAGTGGACGATCGAGAAGTCGTAGTCGGACGGGTCGTCGAAGCCGTTCGGGTCGCCGGGGTCGATGTCGTCGGCGAACGGGTCCTCACCCGTCACCATGACATGGATCCGCTGCCGGTCGACGTATTTCGCGTCCACGACGGACGTGAGGGTCGTTTCGCCCGTGGCGGCGCCGCGGGCGCTCGTCAGCAGGTCCCACGCGTCGGTCTTGGTGTTCCAGACCCGCAGCGAGGCCAGCCGCTCGGGGTCGATGGCACCCTCCCAGCGCAGCACCGGGGCGTCCACCTGGCCCTTCACCTCGACGTCGAAGCGCTGGTAGGTGACGTCCTGGCCGGCGGGCGCGTCGAGCGTCTCGCCGTCGGCGGGCTCAAGCCCGCGGGACTTGGCCCGCCGCTCGCCCGGGACCCGCAGGGTGGCCGGTACGGACTTCGCCGTGCCCTGGTACACCTCGTCCGGAGTGAGGATCTCGGCCTGGGAGAACGTCGCCGTCACCTTGCCGCCGTCGGGCTCGGCCACCCTGGCCGAGAGCCTGGCGGGGTCCGACACGTCCACGGCCCCCAGCGCCGGGGACAGCTCGGCGGGCGCGTCCGGGATGCCCGCGGACTCGAACACGATCTCGCGGGTCGCGGTGTTGCCGAGCCCGTCGGCGCCGGTCACGGCCAGGGTGTGCGGGCCGGCCTTCAGTCCGGGGCCCACCTGGGTGCCCAGCTCGATGGGCCGGCCGTCGAGCTTGACGTCCGGCCCGGACACCACGCCGGAGGCGTCCTCCAGCCTGACGTCCAGCACGACCGACGCGGTGATCTTCCGGTTCTCCGCCGGGACGCTCCTGACGACCGCAGGGGCCGAGTTGTCGGTGATGAGGACGCGCGTGGCGACCTCGCCGGTGGCCGACTTGGCCTCGATGGTGTGCTTGCCGTCCTTGATGGCGGTGGTGTCGAGGTCCGCGCGCAGGCCGCGGGCCGGGGCGTCCACCAGGAACTCCAGGTCGATCTCGGTCAGCGGGTTGACGTTGTCGCCGCAGTTGCCGTCGCCCATGGCGTACGAGCTCTTGAGCATCTGCCCGGCCGCCGTGCCCCGCACCGGGGTGAGGGCGATGTTGGAGATCGTGAAGTCGTCCCGGTTGCCGCCGCACGACGTGGGGAAGGTGCCGGCCACGAAGTCGA
Source organism: Nonomuraea sp. B12E4 (assembly GCF_039871825.1). NCBI lineage: Bacteria > Bacillati > Actinomycetota > Actinomycetes > Streptosporangiales > Streptosporangiaceae > Nonomuraea > Nonomuraea sp. B12E4. The sequence goes on from NZ_JBDPME010000050.1 coordinate 19,654, forward strand.
TCGTGTTCCAGCCGGGCACCAGGAACTCGTTCGGGATGGTGAGGTCGACGCGGCGGCTCACGAAGTCGCCGTCGAGCACCACCTTCTGGCCGTTGACGAGCACGTGGTTCTGGTAGCGCGCCTCGATCGAGTTGGTGGCCACGTTGAAGCTGAGGGTGGCCTCGCCCGTGCCGAGCGTCTCGATGACGGGCACCGGCTCGGCGTCGATCGTGTAGCGCAGCTCGACCTCGCGCAGGGCGGTCTGGTTGCTGCCGCAGGTGCCGTCGCCCAGCTCGTACGACGGCTTGATGTCCTGGCCGGTGACCGTGGCGCCGTCGAGGGTGAGGGCGAGGTTCGCGATCGAGAAGTCGTCGCGGTCGTTGCCGCAGGACTCCTTGTAGTCGCCGGTGACCATCTTGATCGTGTTCTCGCCGGGGACCAGGTAGCGGGCCGGGACGGCGACGGTCGCGCGCCGGCTCGCCCAGGAGCCGCCGAGGTCGATGCGCTTGCCGTTGACCAGCAGGAAGTCGTTGTTCTTGTCGTCGAGCGGGTCCGCGCCCACGTCGAAACCGAACATCGCGGCACCGTTGCCGAGCGTGGGCTTCGTGGCCGGCTTGTCACCGTCGACGGTGAGGGAGGCGACGCCGCCCTCGCCGGCGGCCGGGACCGTGGCGAAGACCGGCTTGGTGCCCGCCACGAGCGTGCCGTCCGTGGGCTGCAGCCGGGGCGCCCCGGCCGGGGCGTTGTTCACGGTCACGGTGTGCTTGGTGGTCTGCCCGGCGGCGGTCGTGGCGGTGATGGCGTGCTCGCCGTTCTCCAGCGTCGTCGTGTCCACCTCCGCGCTGAGGCCGGTGGTGCCCCGCGGGTCGGACTGCACGAAGAACCTGAGTGTGGCGCGGGTCAGCAGCGTGGTGTTCGTGCCGCAGCTTCCGTCGCCGAAGGACAGCGTGTAGGGGTTGTCCTCGCCGTCGGCGACCTCGCCGAGCAGTTCGAGGCCCACGTCGGAGAAGACGAAGTCGTCGTAGTTGACGCCGCACGAGGACTGGATCGTGCCGACGACGACCTCGACGGTGTTCTCGCCCTTGACGAGGTGCTCGTTCGGGATGTCGATCGTCGCCCGCTCGTTGACGTGGTCGCCGATGTCGCTGCGGTACGCGCCGTTGACGAGGATGTAGCTGTGGTACTGCGCCTCCGTCGAGTTCGAGCCGACGTCGAAGCGGAGCTTGGATACGCCCAGCGTGCGGGTGGCATTCAGCGCGGTGCCGTCGATGTCGAGCTTGGCGAGGCTGTCACCGGCCGCGGTCGGGGTGGCGGCGACCTTGGCGGTGCCCTCCAGGTAGGAGCCGTCGGCCGGGGTGAGCGCCGGAGGGGCCGGGGTGGCCGGGGAGCCGGTCGGCGTCGGCCTGGGGCGGCCGCGGTCCTGCTCGCCGGGCGCCGGGTCGGCGTACGCGGCCGTCACGAGGGTGGTCGCGAGCACCACCGCGATCGCCGCGGCCGTGCTGAGCCTCCCCCGTTTCCTTAAGCCACCCAGTAAGTTGCGTGCTGCGGTCGGCTGCATCGGGATGCAGTCCCTTCTATCGCGTTCTGAAGCCGAAGACCTTGATCAGGCGGCTTGCTCTCGGGCGGACACATTGGAGCGCGCGAGTGAACGTTGTGTGTGGGGGAGCTGAAGGGAAGAGAAACGATCACTTCATTCTGGGCAATTGTCACAAAACGGGACTGACCGGCTGCGGATCCCGGTGAGATGTCCGAACGGTACGCGTGCGCGACGGCGAACTACTGGTCTACCGCGCCGACACGCTCGCCCCCGGCGATCAACGGCCGGGGGCGAGCGGTAGGCGGCCGGGCGGGCGGCGGGTGGTCGGCCGGTGGGTGGTCGGGCGGTTTCGGGGGGTCCGGTCAGAGGGTCGTGCAGACGGTTCCGTTGAGGGTGAAGACGGTGGGGAGGACGTTCGGGCCGCTGTAGTTGCCGACGAAGCCGATCGTGGTCGTCGCACCGGTGGGCAGCGAGGCGTTGCCGGTCTCGTTGACCACCTTGACGTCCTGCCCGTTCTGGGTCCAGGTGCCGCTCCAGCCGCTGCCGAGGCTCTGCCACGTCCTGGGCCAGGCGAAGTTCAGGGTCCAGCCGTTGATCGCGGCGCCGTTGTTGGTGATGTCGATGCCGCCGACGTACCCGTTGCCCCAGTCGTTCTGGTCGGTCAGCCGTACCGTGCAGGCGCTGGCGGCGGGCGTGCCGGTGGTGAAGGTCAGCGGCGGGGAGGCCCAGGAGAGGGAGCCGCCGCTGTCCCGGGCGATCACGTTGACCGTGTAGCGCGTGCCAGGCTGGAGGTTGCGGGCCGTGAACCTGGTGCCGGTGGTCTCGCCGAGCTGCTCGGTGACGGCCCCGAGCTGGCGGTGGACCTCGTACTTCACGATCGGGCGGGAGCCGGCGGAGGCGGCGGGCCAGGAGATCGCGGCGGTCGTGTCCGTCACGTCGGCCGCGCTCGGCTGACCCGGCGTGCCCGGGCGACCGGGCTGGGCGGTGGCGGGGCGGGCGACGATCGTGGTCATCGAGAGCGGCGGCAGCGTCTGGCTGATCGCGCTGCCCGTGGCCGAACCGGCGATGCTCGTGGCCCCGTTGGTGTGGGTGCGCACGGCGACCGTCCCGGCGGCCGGGTGGAAGCCCTCGTAATCGATGCTGACGGGGTGGGCCGTGCCGGACGAGGTGTTGATCAGCAGGACGGCCACGTCGCCGTCGGCCCGGCGGACGGCGTGCGCGACGACGTCGGCCTGCCCGGTGGCGGCACGGATGAACCGGTCACCCGGGCGGGCGAACAGGCTCATCATCTGGAGCGCGTAATACGGCGCGAACGGGGTGTTGAGCGCCGGCTCGCAGACGCTGCCGTCGGAGGTGCACGTGGCGCTCGACAGCAGGCCGAAGTCGCCGTAATCGGTCTGCCCCTCGACCTGCGTGACGCTGCCGATGCCGTTGTGCACGTTCCACCAGTTGACCGCGAACACCCCGTTCGCCAGCAGCGTCGCGTAGGCGTCGGCGGCGGCCAGCGCGCCCGGCTGGGTGGTCGTGCCGGCGCTGCTGGACCCGGTGTTGAACTCGGTCATCGCGATGCCGATCCGTTCGGACCCGGCCCCGGCGTACTTCGCGATCTGCTCGCGGGTGAGCTGGATCATGTCGGGTACGTGGCCCGTCCGGTCGAGGGCGCCGGGGTACCAGTGCACGACGACGAAGTCGATCTTGTGGCCGGCCGCCGACAGGACCACCTTGTTCCACGTCCCGTCGTCGCCGGTCCCGACGAGGCCGTCGGGCCAGTTGGCCGACGTGGTCAGCACCGCGCCGATCTTGATCTTGGGGTCGGCCGCCTTCATCGCGTCGGCGTAGGCGACGACGTGGCGGGCGTACTCGGCCGGGCTCTTGTCGGCGTGGTCGTCCGCCTCCCAGGCGGTGCCGTAGTGTCCGTTGCCGTAGTTCTCGTTGCCGATCTCCCAGTACTTGACGCCGTAGCGCTTGGTGACGTTGGCGTACCGCACCCAGGCCGCGGCCTCCTCGGCGGTGCCGGTGCCGTAGTTGGCGGTCACCATCGCCTGCGCCCCGGTACGCCGCACGCCCGCCATGAAGGTGTCGAAGCCGGTGTTGGGGGCCACGTAGCCGCCGGGGGCGGTGTGGTCGGCCCAGTGGTAGATGTCGGAGTAGGAGCCGCCGGGATAGCGCAGCAGCTTGACCCCCGCGGCCTTCAGGCGGTCGGCGGTCTCGTCCGTACCGAGATTGGTGTCCCAGATCGCATGGTTGGTGGCGATGCCGGTCTCGGGGACGGCGGCGAGCGCGGCCCGCGCGTTGACGGTCACCGCGACCGGCGTGACGTCGTCGGCCCGGGCCGTGGGGGCGTTCAGGGTGGTCAGCGCCAGCAGGAGGACAGTGGCGGTTCGTAACAGCGTTCGCGGCATCGGCGTACCTCGCCCTGGATAGCGGAATTCACTCGACACCCCCGCCTGACCAGGAGGCACAGTGATCATGAAGGGTGGTGGCACGCCCGTCAACCGGCGCTGAAACTTTCACGCCGGGCCGCGGCTCAACACCAGCGCCATGTACGACGGCATCGCCGTCGCGGGCGGGGCCGCGGGATGGCGCCGTCGGGTGGCGGTTCGGCGATGTGGCCGCTGTTCGAGCGGGGATGATCGGTATACCGTCGGGCGGTACGCCCCCTCCAAGGAGACGCCCATCGTGCGATCCCGACTCCTGGCCGCCCTGGCGGCCTCGATGGCCGTCGCGACGGCCCTCACCCTACACGCTGTCCCCGCCCAGGCCGGATCGGCCGCCGGCACCGCCCCCGTGGCGGCGCAGGACGACGTGCTGGACCGGCTCAAGGCCATCCCCGGGCTCACCGTCGTGTCGGAGACCCAGCCGACCGGCTACCGGTTCTTCGTCCTGTCCTACGCGCAGCCGATCGACCACAGGCACCCGCGCAAGGGGACCTTCCAGCAGCGGTTCACCCTGCTGCACCGCTCGGCCGAGGCCCCCGTCGTGCTCTACACCGGCGGGTACGGCCTGCCGGTGAACCCGACGGCCTCGCGTACCGAGCCGACCCAGTTGCTCGACGGCAACCAGGTCTCCGTCGAGCACCGCTTCTTCCGCTCCTCGCGCCCCTCCCCCGCCGGCTGGGACGACCTGACCATCTGGCAGGAGGCGACCGACGAACACCGGATCGTCCAGGCGCTCAAGACGATCTACTCGGGCAAGTGGATCCAGACGGGTGCCAGCAAGGGCGGCATGACGTCCGTCTACCACCGGCGCTTCTACCCGGCCGACGTGGACGGCGTGGTCGCCTACGTCGCCCCCAACGACCCGGTGAACCACGCTGACCGCCAGTACGACGACTTCTTCGCCGGCGTCGGCCCCGAGGGCTGCCGCGGCGCGGTGGAGAACGTGCAGCGCGAGGCGCTCAAGCGGCGCGACCGGATGGTGGCGCTCCTGGAGGCGGACGCCCAGCGCAACGGCTACACCTTCACCAGGACGCTCGGCAGCGCCGACCGGTCGTTCGAGATGACGATCCTGGACACGGCGTGGGCCTTCTGGCAGTACTCCTCCGAGGCGGACTGCCCGTCCGTGCCGCCGTCCACCGCCACGGACGAGGAGCTGTACGCCTGGATCGACAACGTCGTCTTCTTCGGCTTCTACACCGACCAGGGCCTGGACTACTACCTCCCGTACTACTACCAGGCCGCCACCCAGCTCGGCTGGCCCGAGCTCCGGTTCAGGCACCTGCGCGGGCTGACCCGCCACCGCGAGCTCTACCAGCCCAACTCGGTGCTCCCGGCTGAGCTCCGCTCCCGGCACGATCCGCGGCCGATGCTCGATGTGGACCACTGGGTGCGCACCAGGTCGGAGCGGATGATGTTCGTCTACGGCCAGAACGACCCGTGGAGCGCCGAACGCTTCACGCCGAGCCGGCGTGACTCCGCCCTGTACGTCGCGCCGGGCGCCAACCACGGCGCCAACATCGCCCGTCTGTCCGAGGCGGACCGCGTCGCGGCCACGGACACCCTGCGACGCTGGGCGGCGTCGTCACCGGCGCTGCGCCTCCCGCGGGCGGCACCACTCCCGGCCGACGACATGCTCCCCAACCGCCGCACCGCGCCCACGCCCTGACACCCACCCCACTTCCATCGCCGCACCCCTGGCAATGGACCGGCTGGAGCCCTGACCACTCACCGGGGCTCCGGCCGGGACGACACCTTCGTGCCCACCCGGTCACACGCGCGCGGGCCGAGGAGGTCCGGGGTCGAGATGGGCGGCGTCCGGGCCGGAAAACTGTACAATCAGGCATATAACCCCACAAAACGGGTCACGCCATCTCGAAGTTGACGTGCTCCGATCATGGCGCCAATCGGGCAGGAAGGCCACGACACGGCCATCCTGCCCGCGGCGCACCTCCCCCCACCAAGCGAACATGCGGCACAAGGGAGGAAGGATGTCGTGGAGCAAGCAGAGCCCGGGCGGGAAACGGGCGGGGGGCGGGCGGCCCGCCGCGACCATGCGGAAACGCGGGGTCGTCCCCGCATGATCGAATCGCCAGGTCTCATCCACGCGCTCGCCACTCCCGATCGCCTCAAGGCCCTCGACCGGATCGCCTCGATCGACGCGCTGGCCAGGGAGACGCTCGACCGGTCGGCCCGGCTGGCGGCCCGGCTGCTCGACGCCTCCGTGGTGCTGGTCACCATCGTCGAGACCGACCGGCAGCGGGTCATCCAGCACGTGGGCTCGCGCCACCCCCGGACGGCCGAGCGCACCCTGCCCCTGAGCTGGGGGTTCTCCCCGATCGTGGTGACCAGGTACCAGCCCCTGGTCATCGGAGACGTCCGCTCCCACGCCGCCTACGCCTCCAACCCCGCCGTCGCGCCGACCCGGATGCGGGCCTTCGCCGGCGTACCGCTGGTGCTGGACGGGCAGGCCGTCGGGGCGCTGTGCGCCGTGCACACCCGGCCGCACCGCTGGACCACCGACCAGCTCCGCACCCTCGGGGAGCTGGCCACCGCCGCCATGTCGGAGATCCGCCTGCAGCTCGAGTTCTCGGTGTCCAGCCGGGTGAACGCGCAGGCGCAGGCCACCCGGCGGCGCTCGCGGCAGCTACAGGGCCTGGCCCAGGCCAGCATCGAGATCAACTCGGCCGGCTCGCTCGCCGAGGCCCTGAGCACGGTCACGGAGAAGGCCCGCATGCTGATCGGCGCCCACCAGTCGACGTCGAGCCTGACCCGCGACCGGTCCTGGGCGCAGACGGTCAATGCCACCTCGCTGTCGGACAAGTACACCGCCTGGCGCGGCTTCGAGGCCACCCCCACCGGGCAGGGCATCTACGCCCAGGTGTGCAGCGGCAACCAGCCGATGCGGATGAGCCAGGACGAGCTCGAGGCGCAGCCGGGGTGGCGCGGCTTCGGTGACCACGCGGCCCAGCACCCGCCGATGCGCGGCTGGCTGGCCGTGCCGCTGATCGCCTCCGGCGGCGGCAACCTGGGGCTGATCCAGCTCTCCGACAAGATGGACGGCGGCGACTTCACCATCGACGACGAGGCGATCCTCACCCAGCTCGCCGAGCTGGCCGTCTCCTGCATCGAGAAGACCGCCGCGCTGGACAAGCAGCGCGAGATCGCCCGTACGCTCCAGCAGAGCCTGCTGCCGCCGCACCTTCCGGACATCCCGGGCGTGGAGCTGGCCGCCCGCTATCATTCCGCCGACGACGACACTCAGGTGGGCGGGGACTTCTATGACGTGTTCCAGTCGCGCGACGGCCGCTGGGGGATCATCCTCGGTGACGTCTGCGGCAAGGACACCGAGGCGGCCACCCTCACCGCGCTCGTCCGGCACACCGCCCGCGCGGCCGCGATGATCGACCCGGATCCCGCCCACGTCGCCACCGTGCTCAACGACGCCGTCCGGACGCACGGCACCGAACGCTTCTGCACCCTGGTATACCTCACGCTGTGCCCCGAGGACGACGGGCAGCACCTCGACATGGTGGTGTGCGGGCACCCGCTGCCGTTCCAGGTGGACGGGCGCGGAGCTGTACGTGAGGTCGGCGAGCCCGGGCCGCTGATCGGCGTGCTCCCCCGGCTCTCCGTACGGACCAGCCGCTTCACCCTGTCGCCAGGGGAAACGCTGATGCTCTTCACCGACGGCATCACCGAGGCCCGCCGGCACGGCCCGCTGTTCGGCGAGGCCATGCTGCCCGCCCTGCTGGAACGCACGGCGGGCACGCCGCTGCCCGAACTCGCCGACACCGTCAGCCAGGCGGCGCTGGACTATCAGGGCGGGCGGCTGAACGACGACATCGCGACCCTGTTCGTCCGCGCGACACCCGCGACCTGACGCCTCGGAGAACGCCGGGCTCAGGGGACGCGGCCGACGCCGCAGAGGATGTCGGCGCCGCCCGGGCCGGCGAGCGACGGGTCGAGGCTCTCGGCGTGCCACCGGGTCGTCGACACCAGGCCCGGCTCCATCATCTCCAGGCCCTCGAAGAACCCCGCCAGTTGCTCGCGCGTACGCGGGGTCAGGTTGCCCGCGCTGGTTTTGCTGTAGACCTCACGCCCCTCGCCCACCACGTCGCCCTGGAGCTCACCCACGGTCACGTGAGAGATGATCAGGTAGCTGCCGGAGGGCAGGACCTCGCGAACTTCCCGGACGATGCCCTCGACCACGTCGTCGTCGGGGATGAAGTGCAGCACGGCCAGCATCAGCACCGCCAGGGGCTGCTCGAAGTCGAGGTGGCCGGTGATCTCCGGATGCCGGAGGAAGTCCTTCGGCTCGCGCATGTCGGCTTCCACCACGATGGTGTCGGCGTTCTCCGCCAGCAGGGCCCGGGCATGCACCAGCACGATCGGGTCGTTGTCGACATAGACCACCCGGGAGCCGGGAGAGACACGGGCCGCCACCTGGTGGACGTTCTCCTGGGTGGGCAGGCCGGTGCCGAGGTCGAGGAACTGACGGATCCCGCTCTCGGCGACGGCGTGCACGGCGTGACCCAGGAACACCCGGTTGGCCTGGGCGATCTCCTTGGCGTTGGGCGAGAGCTTCATGATGTGCGCGGCGGCCGCCCGGTCGGCGGCGAAGTTGTCCTTGCCGCCCAGCAGGTAGTCGTACATCCGGGCCACACTCGGCACGGTCGGGTCCACCCCGGCGGGCGCCCGCTCCTGCTCGGTCATCACTGCTCCTTGTCCATCCGACCACTTGGGATCTCCATGGATCATTGCATCCGCAATGAATCAGCGGAAGGCAGGGGCCCGACAGCGCGCGATCAGTGCGGCTCGATGGCTCGGTGAATCCGACGTTGCCGGCCCGCGTACTGACCGAACCCACCCGCCAGGAGGCGACGCCGTGGCGAAGGCCCCCTGACCCGCGCCACCCCGGCTGACCGCGGCGACCGCGCCGCCGCGGTCGCCCGGCTCCTCCCTCTCGATTTGGAAATGCGCCCTGACCAGCGGGTATGGTCGAAGACGTCATGGGCGGGCAGCGCCCATGAGCGTCCGCTCCCGTCCGGACGTCCAGCAAACCAAGGCCGCACGAGAGCCCCCAGGCCCGCACCGATGGGGTCGGAGGATGAAAGCGTCAAGCTCGATCACCGCCCGCATCACGCTCTTCACCGGCGTGGTGGCGGCCCTGATGTCCACGTTGCTGGCGATCATACTGATGATCGCCATTCACCGTTTCGCCACCGGCGCGCTGACCGAGGAGGTCCGGGCGGCGGGCGGTCGCGTCGCCATCCAGGTCGAGCAGCAGCTCGAACTCGACTACCCGCTCGCGCACCGCGAGGCCCGCAACGTACAGGTCGTCGACAGCCATGGGCGGGTCGTCACCTCCACCCCCGATCTGCGCGGCCGGCCGCCCATGGCGAAGATGGACCCGGACCGCCAGAACAGCAGGGCCGCGATCGTGTGCGGCGGGGTCTTCGGGCGCGGCAACTGCGACATCGTGGTGGCGCAGTCGGCCCACCGGCCGGACGGGGACTGGACCGTCTACGCCTCCTCACCCGCGGTCCCCGTGTGGGTCGAGCCCTGGCTGGCCACCCTGGTGGCCGGCTCCGCGATCATGCTCGCCGTGGCCATCACCTACCTCGGCAACCGCATCGTCACCGCGTCGCTCCGGCCGGTGAACGCCATCCGCAGGCAGCTCGACGAGATCAACGCCTCCTGCCCCGGCCGCCAGGTGCCCGTTCCCCGCAGTGAGGACGAGGTCCACGAGCTGGCCGACAGCATCAACCACACGCTGGCCCGCCTGGAAACCGCGATGGAGCGGCAGCGCCGGTTCGCCTTCGACGCCTCCCACGACCTGAGAAGCCCCATCGCCGCCATGCGCGCGGAGGTGGAGGACGCCCTGATGGCACCCGGGGAGACCAGCGTGCCCACCCTCGGCACCACGGTCCTGGCCAGCCTGGACCGCCTGGGGTCGATCGTCTCCGACCTGCTGACCATCGCCCGGCTGGACGCGGGCCCGCCGACCACCCGCGTGCCGGTCGACCTGGCCGAACTGGTGGACGAGGAGTGCCGGATGCGCCACCAGACGACCAAGTGCATCATCTGCCGCCTCGAACCCGGCGTGGTGGTGATGAGCGACCGGCTGCGCCTGGGCCGGCTGCTCACCAACCTGCTCGACAACGCCGACCGGCACGCCGAGCGCACGATCACGGTCAACCTGCGGCACACCGCCGGCGACGACCCCCGCGGCCCGGACGGCGTCGCGGAGCTGCAGGTGATCGACGACGGGCCGGGCATCGAGCCGGACAAGCGCGAGCTGGTGTTCCAGCGGTTCGCCCGGCTGGACGCCGCCCGCAACAAGGACGCCGGGGGCACCGGGCTGGGCCTGCCGATCGCCCGGCAGATCGCCGAGGCCGACGGGGGCACCCTGCGGATCGAGGACAGCGACCGCGGCGCCTGCTTCACCGTGCGCCTTCCCTGCCAGCGCCGGCCTCCGGCACCCACGCACCCGGCCGGACCGGCGGCCACGGACAGCACGGCTGACTGACCCCACCGTCCCGGCACGTTCCCCGCCATCACGTTTTCACCCCGGTCCGCCATGACGGGCTGCCGGGACCGGTCCCGGCAGCCCGTGGCTAGCCTGCCGGGGCGATGACCTGACGGGGCCAAGGGGGCCGCTTCACAACCTCGGAACACGTCCTTGACGGGATCCTCCGATGGAAAACCAGTCAGTAGGTTCCGTAGATCCGCTCCCGGAGGCCAGAATTTCACCCATGACCCCTTACGCACCGCTTACGTCGAGTGACCCCAAACGGTTAGGAGACCTGGAGCTGCTCGGCAGGCTGGGCGCGGGCGGGCAAGGCGTCGTCTATCTGGCCACGGATTCCGCGGGCACGCGCGTCGCCGTCAAGTGGCTGCGGCAGGACCAGGCGAACGACGCCGTCAACGTCGGGCGTTTCCTGCGCGAGGCGGAGGTCGCCAGAAGCGTCGCGCCGTTCTGCACGGCCGCGGTGCTCGGCACGGGCGTCGAGCAGGACCGGCCCTACATCGTGAGCGAGTTCGTCGAGGGTCTGTCCCTGCAGCAGACGGTGAGGCGGGACGGCCCGCGGGCCGGCGCGGCGCTGGACCGGCTGGCCATCGGCACCGCCACCGCGCTGGCCGCGATCCACCAGGCCGAGATCGTGCACCGGGACTTCAAGCCGGCCAACGTCATCCTCGGCGCGGACGGGCCACGGGTGATCGACTTCGGCATCGCCCGCGCGCTCTCCGCCACCTCCACCTTCAGCAACACGCCGGTCGGCACGCCCGCGTACATGTCTCCCGAGCAGATCAACGGGGCGGCGGTCGGGCCTGCGTCCGACATGTTCTCCTGGGCCGGCACGATGGTCTTCGCCTCCTGCGGGCAGGCGCCGTTCGGCGACGGCCCGCTGCAGCCGCTGATCAACCGGGTGTTCACCGCCGAGCCCGATCTCGGGCGGCTCGACGGGCCGCTGCGTGACGTGGTGCGGAGGTGTCTGGCCAAGGATCCGGCCGAGCGGCCGACGGCCGAGCAGGCGATCCGGATGCTGCTGGGATTCCCGGTGCCCGACTCCAACCTGCTCGTACGGGGGGCCGAGCAGGCCACGCCGAGCGGGCGGCAGACCCTGGAACGGAAGCGGAGCAGGCGGCCGCTCGCCGTCGGCCTCGCGACCGGCGCCGCCCTGGTGCTGGCGCTGGCCGTGACCGTGCCCATGATGCTGCGGGACGATCCGGTCGCCACCGGAGCCACGGTGAAGCCCGCCACCGCCGCCCCGGAGCAGACGGCCCCGGCCGCCCAACCCACGACGGCCCCGGCCACGCTGACCAAGAAGACGCTGCCCGGCGGGCCGATCACGCTCTACGAGCGGCCGGCCGACCGGGTCACGCTGACGGCGTACGAGGTCTACGACAAGAAGCTCAAGGACGACATCGACTACGCCAGGCAGTCGCTGCACGGCTCCTTCGAGCGCTACCCGGAGAACTGGGAGTCCCTCGTCTCCCCCGACGGCCGCCATCTCGCCGGACGGGCCCAGGAGTACACCTCGGACGACTATGACTCCGTCCTGTTCACCGACCGGCAGGCGGGCTCCACGTTCCGGGTCAAGACGGTGAAGAAGCCGCTGATCTCCACCATCCGCGCCTGGTCGAAGAACAGCTCCAAGCTGCTGCTCAACATCGACCAGAAGGCCAAGGGCGAGGACGGCAAGGACGAGTGGCTCTCCATGGGCTTCGTCGTCGTGGACGTGGCCCAGGCCAAGGCCAGCGTGGTCAACGTGGCCGACGAGTCGGTCCGGGGCTCCGACTTCGCCTGGGACGCCAAGGACACCGGCGTGGTCATCGGCTACGGCGAGGAGGCCGGGCTGCGCTTCTTCGACCTGTCCGGCAAGCCCACCCACGAGGTGGCGGGGGTCGGGCCGCTCTCGTCCGGCACCACGGACCTGTTCTCCCCCTCGGGCAGGATGTTCGTGACCGACTGCCCGAAGGACGACGACGGCGGCACCTGCCTCTGGGACACCGCCAGCGGCAAGAGGGTCCGCCAGTTCACCTCCGACTGCGACAAGGTGCTCGGCTGGTACGACGAGTCACACCTCTACTGCTGGGAATACGACAACAACGTCGCCTCCAACGAGGTCAGGGTCGTGGCGTTCGACGGGAAGCTGACGAACAAGCTGCTCGAGGTCTCGAACAAGCTGGACTTCACCCCGTACTTCACGGTCAGCCCCGCCACCGGCTGACCTCCTACACGCCCGCGCCCTCCATCCGGATGCGGCTGAGCAGGATATACGCGCTGCGATCCGGGTGCCGATGCCGCCCGAGCAGCATGTTTCCTCCCCGTTGGCTGCTCTCCCAAATCCAGACGCTAGCACGCATATATACATAAACCCGGACATAAGCATCGATTTCAAAGAGACTTGACCCCAGGCGCCGCAGGGAAAAACCCGCTGCGCTTTACCTGATCCACCGGCAAATGGCGGGCCAAGGTAACGTCATGGCCACAGGTGCCTCCCGCCGCAATCCGCGCCGGCCCGGTCCTCGAATGCGCGGCAGACACTTGTGGAGGTGCTCCATGGCCAGACGTTTCGCTTTGCCGCTCACGGCGGCCGCCTCGGTGCCGGCCACCGGCCCCGCCCAGGCCGCGACAGCCATCGAGTACGGGCTGATCGCCGCCGCCGTGTGCCCCTGAATCCACACGGCGGCCGCCCCCGCTCACCCCGCCCCCGCTCACCCCGCCCACGGTGACCGCGGCCGCCGGCCCCGGCTCGCCCCGCCGAGCGCGAGGATCACCCGCCGGCTGGCGGGCGCATCCCTTCGAGGCCGAACGACAGCAGGCGTTCGGCCTGCTCCGGCGAGGTCTGCTCGCCTGCCCACGCGGCCGCGTTGATCAGGGCGTACACGTCCTCGGCCGTGACGTCGCCGCGCACGACAGCGGCCGCCCGCGCGCGGTCCAGGATGCGTTGCCCGCCGGCGAGCACCGCCTGGCAGGCGGCGTGCAGTCGCGAGGTCTCGTCCTGGATGCTGCGCATCAGGGAGGTGGCCAGCCCCCGATAGGCGGTGGCATGCGCCATCGCCGCCCGCGCCCAGCCGGTCAGCGCCTCGTCCGCGGACGGGTGATCGAGGAGGTCGCGGGCCGTCTCGGACAGCGCCTGCATGCGATCGCGCAGCAGCTCCTCCAGGAGCGCCTGCCGGGTGGGGAAGTGACTGTAGAGCGTGCCGTTCGCCACTCCGGCCTGCCGGGCGATCTCCTCCAGCGAGGCTTCGACGCCGTGCTCGGCGAAGGCCGTCTTCGCCGCGGCGAGCAGGCGTTCGTAGTTGCGGCGCGCGTCCGCGCGCATCTTGCGCTGCGGCGCCGGGCCGGTGGTCGGCATGGAGGCTCCCGGGGTTGCTAAGTTGAGACTGTCTCAATATATTTCTTGAGACAGTCTCAGCTTACTTGGCGGCGCGCGCCCATAGCGGCGCCATGCCCGCTTTGCCAGAAGGGCTTCTCATGAACGACAAGACCGTCCTCGTGATCGGCGCGACCGGACGCCAGGGCGGCGCGGCCGCCGCCCACCTGCTGGCCGCCGGCCTGCCGGTACGCGCCCTCGTCCGCGACCCGGAGGCGCCGGCCGCCAAGGCGCTGCGAGCGCGGGGCGCCGAGCTGCGCGTCGGCAACCTCGACGATCCCGGTTCGCTGGCCCGGGCCGCCGCGGGCGCGTACGGCGTCTTCGGCGTCACACCCGACGATGAGGACCCCGAACGCGAGGTCCGCCGCGGCCACGACCTCGCCGAAGCGGCCATGGCGGCGGGCGTGGCCCACTTCGTGTTCGCCTCGGTCGGCGGCGCCGAGCGCGGCACCGGGATCTCCTACTGGGAGAGCAAGTGGCGGATCGAGCAGCACATACGAGCGCTGGGCCTGCCCGCGACCATCCTGCGGCCGGTGCGGTTCATGGAGAACCACGCCATTCCAGGGCTGCCCGTCGGCGGCATCGTCGACGACGAGCTACGGCACCTGTTCGACCCGGAGACGCCCGTGCAGCTCATCGCCGTCACCGACATCGGCGCCTTCGCCCGTCTCGCCCTCACCCGGCCGGCCGACTACCTCGGTGAGGCGATCGAGCTCGCCGGCGACGAGCTGACCCCCAGCCACACGGTGCGGCTCATCAGCGACAGCCTGGGCCGCGAGATCACCTACCGGCAGGTCCCCGGCGACGGCTTGGGGCTGAGCCGGGACGCGGAGCGCGCACTCGCTGGCGAGCGCGGCGTGTGGCAGGCCGACATCGCGGGGCTGCGCGAACGCCATCCCGGCCTGCTGGACTTCCGGACCTGGCTCCGGCACGGCGGGACCGAGCAGATCCGCGCCCTGCCGGCCGGGACACGCCGGCCCTCCGCGAGCGAGCCTTCCCGGGCGTGAACGCCGGGGTCAGCCGGCGGGCCGGCTCGGCCACGCCGTGCCGGGCGAAGAGGTCGCGGGCGACCCGGCGGAGCGTGGCCTCCTCGGCCACCGTCCTGGCGCCGTCCTCGCAGAACGCGTTGGGCGCCCCGATCCGCAGCCCCCTTGTCGCCGGCGTCCCGCTACGGAGCCTTTTTAGCCGCTCCGAAACCTCAATTTGAGATGTTAGTTATGTAAAAATTACGCCATCAACGCACACCGGCCGGGCCGGGGACAGGGTTCCCGCGGTCGCGCACCGGCGGCCCGGTCGCCCCCTCACAGGACCTGGGAGGAACCTCTGGGACTGGTGTGATTCGTGGTGGTTGAACAAGCGCCGACGCAAACCGTATCCCAATAGTGGACAATCAGGCATTTACTCCTCCATACTACGTTTTCATGCCTGAAGACGGCCAAATATCACCGTTTCCCTCACCTGGTGGCTTCCTCAGCCGCGCCCGCACGGTCGCGCCGCCCACCTGGAGCCGCTGGCTCGTCCCCCCCGCGGCCCTCTCGGTGCACCTGTCCATCGGCCAGGCCTACGCGTGGAGCGTGTTCAAGTCGCCCCTGGAGTCGTCGCTGCACCTGTCCGGCACGGCCAGCGCGCTGCCGTTCCAGTTGGGGATCGTCATGCTCGGCCTGTCCGCCGCCTTCGGCGGCCCGATGGTGGAGCGCAGGGGCCCGCGCTGGGCGATGTTCGTCTCGATGATCTGCTTCTCCGCGGGCTTCCTGCTGTCCGCCCTCGGCGTGGCCACCGGCCAGTACTGGCTGGTCGTCGTCGGGTACGGCTTCGTCGGCGGGATCGGCCTCGGCATCGGCTACATCTCCCCGGTCTCCACCCTGATGAAGTGGTTTCCCGACCGGCCCGGCATGGCCACCGGCATCGCCATCATGGGCTTCGGCGGCGGCGCCCTGATCGCCTCCCCGTGGTCCACGCAGATGCTCGACGCCTTCGGCACCGGTACGGGCGGGATCGCCACGACCTTCCTGGTGCACGGCGTGGTCTACGCGATCTTCATGTCGCTGGGCGTGTTCCTGGTCCGGGTCCCGCCGGCGGGCTGGCTCCCGCGCGGCTGGACTCCCGCCAAGGCCGCCACACGAGCGCTGATCACCACCGCGAACGTCTCAGCCCGCAACGCCATCCGCACGCCGCAGTTCTGGTGCCTGTGGATCGTGCTCTGCTTCAACGTCACCGCGGGCATCGGCATCCTGGAGAAGGCCTCGCCCATGATCCAGGACTTCTTCGAGAACACGGCGGCACCGGTGTCGGCGGGCGCGGCGGCCGGCTTCGTGGCGCTGCTGTCCCTGGCCAACATGGCCGGCCGGCTCGTGTGGTCCTCGATCTCGGACCTGATCGGCCGCAAGAACATGTACCGCGTCTACCTCGGCGTGGGCGCCCTGCTGTACCTGACGATCGCGCTCGCCGGGGACTCGCGGAACTTCGTGTTCATCCTGTGCGCGGTCGGCATCCTGTCCTTCTACGGGGGAGGGTTCTCCACCGCCCCGGCCTATCTCAGGGACCTGTTCGGCACCTACCAGGTGGGCGCCATCCACGGCCGGCTGCTGACCGCCTGGTCGCTCGCGGGCGTGCTGGGCCCCCTGATCGTCAACGCCATCGCCGACTCCCAGGCGGAGGCCGGCAAGACCGGGCCCGCGCTCTACACGACGTCCCTCTACATCATGATCGCGCTCCTGGTGGTGGGCTTCGTGGCCAACGAGCTCATCCGGCCGGTGCATCCCCGCTTCCACGAACCCCGGGTCGCGGAGCAGGGCCGGCAGGACGCGGTGATCACGGGACCAGGAGGATCATGATGACCGAGCCGGCCAGGACGGGCCTGTCCGCCCCCCTGATGATCGTGGCCTGGGCCTGGGTCGCCCTGCCGCTCGCCTACGGCGTCTACGAGCTGCTGCTGAAGCTCGCCCAGCTCTTCGGCGGCTGACCCCCGCCCCTTGCCCGCCCCTTGCCCGCCTCGTGGCGGCCCGGGGAGCGGGGCGGCCGGACGAACGGCGGGGCAGCGGAGCCGCCTGACCCGGATCGCGTGCCCGTCGGCGCGTTCGGCGCCCGTCGAGTCCACGTTGGTGATCGGGATCAGCCCCTGTACCGGGCGCGGCTCCACCGACGAGAGCCAGGAGTCGACCTGCGTGGCCCCGACGAACTTGCCGTAGCCGTTCACCATGCCGATCACGTGTCCGTGGTCCCGGAGGCGGCGGGTCGCCGCGGGTGCTGCCGCCACGCCGGAGTCGCCTTTCGCTGCCACGTAGATCAAACCAGGGCAATAACACGCAGCCTGCCCAGCGAACCATTCCTGCCGCACGGCACTCGAACAGGGCAGACGGTTCGTCATATACGAGAGGCCACCATGAAGAAGGTGCTCGTCGCGCTCGTCACCGGCGGCGCGTTGCTCCTCCCCGGCACACCCGCGCTCGCCCAGACCGCCAAGGCCACGCTGGGGCCCTACGGCTACGGCAAGGTCAGGCTGGGGATGACCGAGAAACAGGCCAGGGCCACCGGCGGGGTCGCGCTCAAGATGGCCTCCCAGGGCGGCTCGTGTTCCGGATGGGACCTGCGGGCCCATCCCACCGGCAAGAACGCGGTGGGACTGTACATCTCCAAGAAGCGGGGGGTGGCGGTGATCTTCGCCCCCAAGGGTGTCAGGACGCCGCGGGGCATCGGCATCGGCTCCACGATGACGCAGGTCAAGAAGGCGTACCCGGGCCTGCAGACGCCGCGGGACGGCATCCCCTCCGTCTCGGTCCCCGGCAACCGCAAGGCGCGTTACTTCTTCTTCGCCACCGCGAAGGGCAAGCTGGAGGAGCTGTCCCTCGCCCTCACGACACAGGACTGCGTGGGCTGAGAGGCCGGGCCGGGCCATGCGCGTGCACATCGACACCGACTTCGCCGGAGATCCCGACGACGCCTGCGCCCTGGCCATGGTGCTGGGCTGGCCCGGTGTGGAGGTCGTCGGCGTCACCACGACCGCGGACCCCGACGGGCGGCGAGCGGGTACGCCGCCCACTGTCCCGGCCTGCTCGGGCGGACTGAGCGGCGTGCCCGTCGTGGCCATGGGCGGCTGGCTGCCGCCGCTGGAGCCGGGCCTGCCCGCGTGGGGGCGAAACGGCCCACAGGAACGCCGGTTAGCCCTGGTCTCGGGGCTTACGCGGGCTTCACCACGGGTGCCGCCCGGGCGATCCGCCGCAGCCGGGCCAGCCGTACGCCGAGGACGGCGAGCGCCACCACCGGGAGAGTCAGGTACACCACTCCCCCGGCTACCTGCGCCGCCACCGGGTCCGGTGCGCCCGCCGGAGCCACCAGCGAGAACCAGATCTCGGCCAGCGGCGGCCCGGCCAGCAACAGCAGCCCGACCGCCGCCTGCATCGCGACCACCGCTCCCAGCAGCCACGCGCGGGCCCGCCAGGTGACGGGGCGCGGCAGCGGGTCCACACCCGCCAGCACCCAGCAGCACACCAGCCCGGCGCCGAAGCAGAGCCCCAGCGAGACCAGGTGGACGACGTGGTCGGACACCGACAGCTCCAGCAGCCGCGCGCCGTAGAGCAGCCCGAACGGCAGCGCGTGCACCACGACGACGACGCCCGGACGGGTCAGCCACCGGGCCACCCGGCTGTTCAGCACGGCCGTCGCGGCCTCGCCGTACTGGGAGCTCGCCGACGTGGCCCGCGCGGCCAGCGTCAAGGGCGCGCCGCGGGCCAGCAGCAGCGGCGCCACGACGCCGAGCACCGCGTACTGCAGCGCGTGCGCCGACACCATGGCCCGCGCGTAGCCGCCCACGCCGCCGACCAGCACCAGGGCCAGCGCCAGTAGCCCGGCGAACCAGGCGACGGTCCGCCCGGCGGGCCAGTCGACCCCGGCACGGGCGAGCCTGCGCAGCCCCACCAGGTAACCGGCGACCGGCAGCGCCAGCGCCAGCAGGATCAGCGGATCCAGCCGGACCTCGGTGACCAGCCTGATCGCCGAGTAGGGCGCCAGGCTGTAGTCGAGGATGGCGTCACGGCTGACGGCGGCGGGCGGCGGCGTACGCGACAGGCCGACCGCCAGCCCGACGGCGGCGACCATGACGACGGCCTCCCCCATGGCCAGCCGCACGAACGTACGCCGCACCGGTCGCTCGGCGACCCCCGCCACCGTGCGCCGGCGATGCGTCCATCCGAAGACCCCCAGCCCTGCCAGCGCCACCCCCTTGACCAGGACCAGCACCCCGTACCCGGTCGTCCACAGCTGCGTCACCTCACCCAGCCTGACCCAGGCGCCGGCCACGCCGGACACCGCCACCGCGACGAAGCAGCACAGGGCCAGCGTGCTGAACCGGGGCAACATCACCGCCAACCGCTCCGACCTGCGGAAATACACCAGTACGGCGGCCAGCCCGCCCACCCAGACGGCCGCCGCGAGCAGGTGCGTCGTGAGCGCGGAGACCGCGATGTCATGGTCCCCGGCCGACACGGCGTGACCGGCGTAGACCGGCGGCAGCAGGCCGAGGACGGCGATCACGAGCAGCACCCCGCTGCGCCGGTTCCTGCCGTGCCAGGACCCGAGGGCCACCACCGCGACCCAGAGCACCACGATGAGCAGCGCCTGGGCCTGGGAGAAGGCCATCCCGAAGCGGAACGCGGTGACGTCCGCGAGCAGTTCGGGCACTGGCAGGGCCACGATGTTGGAGATCGTCAGCAGGTAGGCCGCGGCCGTGCAGAGCACCCAGGCCAGCGCCCACCGGCCCGCCGCCCGTACGCAGGCGTTGGACTCCCGCGAGCCACGCGGGGCCAGGATCACCCCGGCGACCAGCGTCCCCACGGTGGCGATGGAGCACAGGTCGCCGGCCAGCCGCACCAGCGGCAGCCCCCAGCCCGTCAACGGCCCCGGATCCGGCAGCCCGGGCAGCGCCGGCTGCGGCCGCCCTCCGCCGAACCACAGGGAGCCGACCAGGAAGAGGACGCCCACCCCCACCGCGACACCGGCATACCGCCACGTCTGACGCTCAACCGCCGGCATCGGCACCCTCCTCGCGCAGCAGAAACGCCCCCTCCCGCCGGGGGACGCGCTTCTTCGCAAAGAGGTACGCACAGGACCACCGCGCGGTTCGTGCCCGTCCCGCGATCGGCGCCCCCGCGTTTCGCGACGGGTACGCAACACGCGCGCCACGCCGGCGACCTCGACGACCGTGTCACGAACGCCGTCACCGGCGAGCTCAGCTGAATGATCCCGGAAAACTCGATCGGCTTTCGCCACGCACCCGTTGTACGATGACGTGATCGTCGCGGCTGCGAGGAGGACCCATGCGTCCTGAAATTCCGGTCATGCGGATCGCCATCACCATGGTCGCGGCGCTGGCCGCCACCCTGTTACCCGCGTCACCAGCGGCGGCCGATCGCGTCCAACCCGGCGCCCCCGGCCTGAAGATCAAGGAGCACCGGTCCCACGTCAAGGCGATCGGCCCCGGCTTCGTGCTGAAGCTGTCACCGCGCGGGCTCGACGTACGCGTCGATGAGGACCGGTTCGGCGACCCCGCCAGCGGCAACCCGATCGAGCGGCAGACGATCAACCTCACCGGGCTCACGCTGCGCCCCTTCGAGTGCCGCAACGGCACGTACACGATCAGGACCGGGACCTTCAAGCGCACGTTCCGCGCCTCGCAGTTCGCCAGGCGGCCGCTCCCCTACACCGACGGCTTCGCCACCGGCGCGCCGGGCATCTTCACCCCGTTCCTCGGCGAGCTCGACGGGACCGTGACCGACGCCGACGGCCGGACGCTGCGCTTCCTGATCTCGGATTTGGTGCAGGAGGTCCTGACCGCGGACGGCTTCGCCGCCACGGCGCCGATCCACGGCCTGTTCATCGACGAGCAGGGGCGGGTGCGCGACCGCATCTCGCTCATCGGCCGCTTCAACTCCGGCCCCGACGGCCAGAACGCCAGGTACGGGATCGAGGACCGGGGCACCTGCCGACAGATCGCCGACCTCCCCTACGGCCCGGGCAGCGAGCGCGCGGTGGTGACCGGACCGCTCTTCGTGCTCCCGTTCGCCGCCCCCGTGACGGTGCCCGGGAACCACTGAGTCTCTTCACGTCCGCGGATGCCCTGACCACGTGACACGCCTGACCTGCGGCTGCTTTGCCCTCCCCGCTCTGTTCACTACGCTGAGCAGTTGTTCAGTCACTCTTTGATACGGGGGAGAGAGCCGTGCCGCGTAGCCTAGCCACCGCACTGGCCGCCATTCCGTTCGCCGCGATCCTGGGCGCCGCCGAGCCGGCGCCCACATTCGCGGCCGCCGCCTCGGACGGCTGCGGAATGTCGCGTGCCGACTGGATCGGCCACTTCGTCCAGACAGGCGGCCAGACCGCCGACTTCAGGGAGGACCGCTCCGCCACCGTCGAGGGCCGTCCGTACGTCCTGATGCTGCTGGAGGGGCGAGGGAGCTTCGGCCAGCACCTGATCGCCGACCAGGGAGCCGGCACCACGCTCAACCTCACGCCGCGGTGCGACGAAGTCGCCAGACCGTCCAAGGTCACCAGCTTCACGTACGTCAGCCGCTACGCGCGCACGCCGAGCCGTCCGTTCGTCCGTACGGCGACCACCCCGGCCGCGGTCAAGCGGTGCGACGCCCGGGTGCGGAACAGCGACGGCGCGCGGCTCTACCGCTACCACGACCACGGCCTGATGTCCGGTTACGCGATGAGGCCCACGGAGGCGAGGATCGGCTACGCCACCTGCCTGACCGGCTTCGGCAGGACCCTGGCCGGCGACTTCCGCCACCACCGGCCCGCCGGCGACACGCCCCTCTACAACTGGGTCACCTGGGGCGGCCAGCGGCAGACCTTCTACCGGCTGCTGGAGGCGGGCGAGCAGAGCTTCCGGGAGAGCAGGCTGTTCCTGCGGGACGCCGACCTCGTGCGCTGCCCGAGCGGCGAGTGCGACCGGCTCGCCCGCTGGGCCGCGCAGCGCCGCATGCTCTGACCCACAGCCCACGTCCGATTCCCGTCACCGCCGGGCCGCACGGCCCGGCGGTGACGGGACCAGGTCCGGTCAGACCTCCTCGACGCTGCTCGGCTCACGCCGGGACAGATCGATACCGAGCTCTTCCGCGGCGCGGAAGACGTCCTCGTCGGTGTCACGCATCTCGATCGACATGCCGTCGCTCGACAGCACCTCGACGTTCAGGCACA
>NZ_JBDPME010000051.1:0-39893 GCF_039871825.1 Nonomuraea sp. B12E4
CGCTGGCGCACCCTTCAGCATTTGACGCTCAGCCCCTCACGAATTGGCGATGTGGCCCGAGCAGCGCTGGTTCTCACCCACTTCGAGCACGGACGGATCATGTGAAAGTCGCAGAGAAAACCTCATTCGATGAAGCGGTTCCGCCCGCGCAGCCGACCACCTCCCGGGCGGGGCAGCGGTCTCGGGGCGGGCATCAGCGTGGGTTCGCCGGACCGGACCATGACCGCGAACATCTGGAAACCGTACTCGCCTGGCATCGGCAGCGGTAGTCGGCCTGGTTGTTGTTCCGGTTGCCCTGCATCCGGCGGTCGCAGAAGCCGCAGAACAGCACACCGCGCAGAGCTTAGCGGCGGCGAGTCGGGTGAGGTTTGTGTTCGGCGGCCTGGCCGCGTTCACGACTGGCCAGCATCGCCGGGCGAGGGCCCTTCAGCCCAGCCCCGCGCCCCGTTCACCTGGACCCCTTGCCTCAAGGCCCCGTCACACACGCCTCGGACCGCGGGCCTGTGACGGGCGGAAACGCGTAGGAAACGCGTGGCCGTATTGGATGTGCATCGTGCGGGTGGAGGTCACCCCAATCCCGGCTTCGTTGCCTACGAGGAGACAGCTTCATGGAAGGTCCAACACCATTCGCATCCCGGCGGTCCGTGCTGGGGCTACTGGGAGCCGCGCCGGTCGCGGCAGCCGGCACCCTGGTGGCGGGTCAGGGCTTCGCGTCCGCTGAGTCCGCCCGGCGCGGCCAGGTCCCCAAGGGAATGCGGCCCGGCGGTGAGTACGACCAGTTCGTCGCCCAACGGGCCGCCGCCGGTGAGTTCTCCGGCACCCTGATGGTGGCCTACCGCGGTAAACCCGTCCTGGAGCGGGCTTTCGGAATGGCCGACAAGGCCAAGTCCATTCCCAATCGGACCGATACCCTCTTCCATCTCGGATCGATCGGCAAATGCTTCACCGCCACCGCATTGCTGCAGTTGGTTCAGCAGCGCAAGGTGGCCCTCCACGAGAAGCTGGGCACTTACC
Source organism: Nonomuraea sp. B12E4 (assembly GCF_039871825.1). Classification (NCBI taxonomy): domain Bacteria; kingdom Bacillati; phylum Actinomycetota; class Actinomycetes; order Streptosporangiales; family Streptosporangiaceae; genus Nonomuraea; species Nonomuraea sp. B12E4. Next base: position 1,015 of record NZ_JBDPME010000051.1, read on the forward strand.
TGGACGGGTTCCCGTCGGAGGTGGCCGAAAATGTGACCGTCCACCAGCTGCTGACTCACACGTCGGGGGTGGGCAGGCCGCCGAACGGCCCGCCCACCAAGCCGGAATGGGACACGGTCGAGGAGGTGTGGGAGGGCTCCCTGAAGGCCATCCGCGCTCAGAAGCTGCGGTTCACCCCGGGTACCGAGTGGCGATACAGCAATGACGGCTTCATCGTGCTCGGCGCGATCGTGCAGGAGGTGTCCGGGCAGAACTACTACAAGTACGTGCGTGAGCACGTGTTCAAGCCAGCCGGCATGGAGCGTACGGGTTTCTACACCAAGCCGCAGGTGCTGGCCGCGAAGGACATCGCCCACAACTACACGATCGACCGGAAGACCGGTAAGGAAATCGACTTCACGGCGAGTCCGAACTTCTCGTTCGTCGGCATGCCCGCCGGCGGCTCTTTCTCCACCGCTCGCGAACTGCTGAATTTCGTGATGGCGTTGCGGGAGGACGGCAGGCTGCTCAGGCACTCGTTCGCCGACCTGGCCACCAGTGGCAAGGTACCGGATGTCGCCTCTGACAAGGCGGATGACAAGGCGGAGCCGGACTCGCTGGAGCAGTGCTCGCTGTACGGGTACGGGTTCGCGACCAGCATCTTCAACTCCCAGCGCATCTTCGGCCACACTGGTGGTGGTCCGGGCACGGGCGCCTGCTACAACGTCTATGCCGATCTGGACTGCGTGTCGGTGGTCCTCGGCAACTACGACAGCGACAAGACCGTGCCCCTGATCCAGCTGGCACACCGGCTCATCACCAAGTGACAGTCGCGATACTCCGCGTCCTGCAGTTGCAGGTCCTGCTCAGCCGGGACGATCGCAGCAAGGATGTTGAGATCGTGGCCCCACGACATCAGGTTGCCGCCGCGTCGTCACGTGCACCGGCCCGATCTTCACCCCACCGACCGAGTCGTGCTCACCGCGCCGTCTCGGCTAGTCCCGAGCGCTGCAGGGCCGGTCTCCTTCGTACGCCGGCCACCTTGTCCGGCTCGATCAGCGCGCAGCCGACGTCGGACACCTTGAACCCGCCGCTGTCGGGACACCAAGGCAACGCTCTGGGTATCACCATGCGGTGGGGCATCCCCCACTGCACGATGATGCCCAGACCAGGTCCACAACGCGAACATATGATGGTCGAGCGGGTACGCGGCTTGACTATCAAGCAGGACACCCGGACGCTTCTACCCGATTCCCATTGCGTCAGTGGCTGTCAATGTCAGCGCCCGAATACGTGGATTGGTTGTCGGTCCCGGCACGGGGGACGGCCCCAGTCGCGGAGCGGCTACTTCCGCGGCCATCGTCAGGTTTCTGTGCCGACCCCCTGAGGCTTCCGACCGGACGCAAGGCGTACACCAGCACGGCTACCGCGAAGAGTGCGATGATCATGATCCAGACCGCGCCGACGTGCATGGCGTGGATGAACGCATGATCGGCGGCCTGCGCAAGAGCGGGCCGGTCGAGCGCGGCGGCGACATGCCGAGCCTGTTCCGCGGAAACCCGGGCGCTATCCCGTAGCGCCTCCGGGACATCGCTCAGCGAGGGTTCGATCGCGCCTCGATATGCGATCGACATGATCGTGCCGCCCACCGCAATCCCGATCACACTGCCGGCCTGCCGCGCCGTGTTGGTGACGGCCGACCCGGCACCGGACCGTTCCAGCGGCAGGCCGCTGATCAGTGCTCCGGTCACCGGGGCCAGCACCATGCCGACGGAAAGGCCCTGCGCCAGCAACAGGATCTCGATCCAGACGAGCGGGGTGTGCAGATCGAGAAATCCGACCGCGCCCATGCTGAACGCCGCCACAGTGAGCGCAGGCACGGCGACAGGGCGCAGCGACCATCGGCGAACCAGACGTGCGCCCAGAGGCGCCCCTACGACAGCGCCGACCGCGGTCGGAATATTGGCCAAGCCGGCCTTCATCGGCGAATAGCCCAACGCACCCTGCAGGTAGAACGCGTTGTAGAAAGTGACGGCAGCCACCGAAAAGAGCAGCAACGCCATGGCCGCGTTGCCACCACCGAACACCCGCTGCGCAAGCAGCCGGGGATCGAAACTTGGCTCCTTGGTTCTCAATTCGACGAGCACGAAAGCGACCAGCAGGACAAGCCCCACCGCGATCGGCGCCCAGACGTCCGGACGACTCCAGTCGTCCACCTGCCCCGCGCGAATCAGGCCGTAGGTCAACGCCGCGAGTCCGCTGATCGACAGCAATATCCCAGCCGGGTCCAGCGGTCGCACGGTGGGGCTGCGGAAATTGGGGACCAACAGGACGATCCCAGCCAACGCCACCACGACAATGGGGACGTTGACCAGAAAGACCGAACCCCACCAGAAATGGCTGAGCAGAAGTCCCGCCAACACCGGGCCCGCTGCCATTCCGACACCGGTGGATGTCGAGGAAATGGCGATCGCGGTTGCCCGCCCGGGGCCGGTGAAGGTCCACAGCAGGATGGCGAAGTTGGCGGGCATGATCAGTGCGGCGCCGACTCCCATCGCGGCCCGGGCGGCGATCAGCTGGCCTGCATCGCCTGCGTACGCCGCCCAGATCGAGGCCCCGGCAAAGATCACCAAGCCGATGGCGAGCACATTCCGGTGGCCGAAGCTGTCGCCCAGTGCGCCAGCGGTGAACATCAAGGTCGCGAAGACCAGGGTGTATGCGCCTGTGGCCCATTGCAGCTCGGCCGGGCCGGCACCCAGTCCACGGACCGGATCGGCAAGGGTCTCCAGGGTGATACTGAGGACGGTGTTGTCCAGCCAAATCAGCAGCGAACACACCATGAGAACGGCAAGAATCAACTGCTGCCTGAACTTCGGCAGCGTCGGAGGCGCGGTCATGAACACCTTCGGATATCGATCGACGGGGAACCCGCACGACCATAAGAAAACTCCACGACACTGTCAAGTTTAGAAATTCTTGTCAAAACTGTTGCGGTCGAACGGACGATATGCCCTCGGCCGGATTTGCGGACTGAGCAATTGTGTGCCCTCTGCCGGATTTGCGATTTGAAGGATTTCATGGCTTCGGGAGTTTTGCGACTGAGCGGATTCCATGCCCTCCGGTGAGCTGTCGCACCGCGTCCGGCGACCCCAGCTCGGTGCCGATCTGTTGCCGAATTCTCGTGACACGCCGTGCGGCTTCCCGGTGGCAACGAGGGCTGGGTGAAAGATCGTTGCCGTCGGATGCCGAGAAGTACCGCGGGTTCTGGCTTGAGCGGGGTCCACGAGTGCCGCCGGTACGGCGGATCAACGCCGGGGGACGGTCGTGGACATCCGCGGCCGGCTCCTCGCCAATCCGCTGGCGGCGGCCGCAGTTCCTCCTCGGCCAGGTAGTCGCAGATTATGTGGAATCTGATCTGTCAAGCGTGGCACCACGGCTGGGCGGTGAATATCGACTGGCCGGTTTCGCGATGAACCTGGACAATCGTCTGTCGTGATGGGTATCTCCGGCTTCGAGCCGACCTTTCTTGTCGGACTTGAAGCCATCCGCGACGAACGCGGACCGGGCCTGGCCGCGCTTGGTGGTCGGCGTCTGACTGGCTTCGCGATCGTGCGTTTCATCGAGGACGGGGACTGGTATGCCGAATGCCCCGTCGTCCTGGACTTCGACGGCGTCCAAGTAGAGATCAGCCACTCGAAGTTCGATGAGCTGTCGATCAGCTGGAACACCATCGACACGACGGCTGCGATCACCGGCTGGGAGTGGTTCGAGCTGACTCCGGCGTGGTCCGGCGCCGACGAGCGGCTTGAGCCGTTCATCGGCCAGGAACTGCGCGAGGTGGCTCTACTCGAGTGGCGGCCATCGCGTCGCGACGTGGCGGCCGGCACCCTCGCCGTGGAGTTCGTCTTCGACACGGGCCGCTTCCATATCGCCAACGCTCTTGATGAGAACAGCATCGATCTCGGCGACGCCCATCCAGAGTTCGTGCGGCACCCACTCGGCTGTGGCGCGGCCTGACTAGGTCGGCTTCACGCCGGACCTGCCGTCTTTGGCAGCCTTTCGCGCGGCCATGCGCCTGCTCCCCAGCCAAAGCGCCCGCGCCGCCGCCGCGATCCAGGGGCGGACTGTTCACCGGCTCCGCGCTGGGGCCGCTCGCCTTCGGCACCGTCTCCTCCCTGATCGGCATCCCCGCCACCGTCGGCATCGCCGCATAGCCTCCTGCCGGCCCAATGGACGGATCCATCCGGGTTTCGCCCGTAGACCTGGGCGACTTCAGGTGAGGCCGACGACCGTGGTGCCGCCGCGGAAGGCGACCACGACCGCTCCCGAGACCGGCAGCAGTTGCAGGTCCCGCCAATGAGAGCCGGTCCGGTGGTAGCCCAGGTCGAAGGAGATGTTCGTCGGTCGGGTCGCGCCCCAGCCGACCATGCTGATCTCGATGGTCACCGTGTCCGCCTTGACCGTCTTGAAAGCCGCCCGCGCCATGAGCAGGCCGTCTTCGAGGCGTAGCGCCTCGAAAATTTCCAGCGCCGACTCGGCCATGCTCCCCAGCGCCGGCTCGGCCAACTTCGACTCACCGCCGCTGTACGGCGTCCAACGGTACCTCTCCCAATCGCTCACGAACGACCTGGTCAGGTAGCCATCCGTGCTGAACGCCGCCGGCGCGTTCACGGACCAGTCGGTGGAGCCCAGTTCCTCCCCGTGCTCCTGCGCCAGGACCACCTCCTTGGAGGCCTTACTGCCGTCCCTGAAACGCAGCCACAGGGCGCTCCCGTCCTGCGCGCGCTCGGATACGATGTCGGGTCTGTCGTGGGGCCACGGCCACTCATAGCGCCACACCTCGTCCCCGCTCCGGGGGTTCAGGGCGATCACCGCTACGCTCTGGTGGCAGAACACCGGCAGGGCGATCACGTTACGAAGGTTCACATGCCAGGGCCCTGGCCGAAAGGAGGTCGAGGAGCCGGCGTCGCATTCCCTGGGCAGGCGATACGACCAGGCGGCCTCCCCGATGTCCCGCAGATCCCAGCCGACCACCGTCTCGTCGTCGGCGTCGGCCGTGACGAAGCCGTACGAGGTCATGGCGGCGTCCGGGTACAGCCCGCGGGCCTGCTCGGAGAGGACCCCGCCGGTGTGCGCGTCCAGCAGCACCGTCCGGTCCCTGACCTTCTGGTTCTCGCTCTCCCTTCCGAACTCCACCGCCACCATGTCGCCGTCCGGCGCGGCCAGGAGCTGCAGGGCCGCCGCGCCGGGACGGCGGTAGTGCCAGCGTTCACGGCCCGTGACGGAGTCCAGGGCCACCACGCCGTCGAACACGCGCACGACCACGTGCCCGCCCGCGGCCACCGACTGCAGGACCGTACCGCCGTCCGGCGGGCGCCACTGCCAGGCGACCTTGCTCACCGAGGCGGGAGCGGAGTTCTCAGGGGCGGGACCTGGGCCCGTCCAGGAGGGATCGGTGGCCACCGCGGTGGTGGCCTCGATCGGCAGCGTCTCGGCGGCCAGCAGACCCGTCTGCGCCACGGCCACCACGGTGAGCAGCCCCGCGCACAGGCTCGTCAGGGACCGGGTGGTCAGGCCGGCCGCGCCCTTGCCCAGCACGACCAGCCCGGCCGCGGCGAACGTCATGCCGAGACCGAACAGGACATCGCCGGGCTCGGGCAGCCCGCCCATGAAGCCGCGTTGCAGGCGGACCAGGCCGTACAGGGCGAACGGGCACACGACCAGCACCGCCAGGACGACCCGCGCGTGTACACCGTGCACCGCGTCCGGGATGGGACGCGGGTTCCCGTCGGGAGGGGCGGCCATGCGAACGAGCCTGATCACCGCGAACATCGGCGCCAGCAGCAACCCTGCTGTCAGGAGGAGCATGACGTTCAGCCCGTTCGACGGCTCCTCGACCAAGGACCAGCGCAGGGCGTGACCCCACCCGGCCACCGCCACACCGGCGATCACGACCCCCGCGCCGAACCAACCCCAGCGCATGCCCGCCGCCCGGCGCTCCGCTGACTGTCCGGAAAGGGCCTCGTCGCGATCACTGTCGGAGTGCGTCATGAAGCTCCCACCTCATCCGGCGGCGTCGCACTGCCGCTTCCGTCGCGGATCGGCCTCGCAGGCGGGGATCTCGTCCCCGCCCGCGACAACCAGCCGCCGGTCGCCGAGCGGTTCGTCGAGAGTGAAGCCCGCTTGTCCCGGAATGACCGGGTATTGGTAGCGGTTCGTGCACTTTTCGGTAAGACGTGGACCAGCGCCAGACATCGGCTCCTCGAAGAGGCTCACCGTCACCTCGCGAGCCTTCTCCTCGACCACCTCGTCACCGCGGCGAGCGCACGGCGACTCCATATAGACGATCATCAGGCGGCGCTCGTCGGCCCTGCCGAAACTGTCAACGTAGAGCCGGTAGCCGATGATGCGCCCGGAGAGCCGATCCGACTTGGGCTTCAGCCCGAGCTCGCGAACTTCGCCGTTCCTGATCCTCGAAGCGCGTTCCAGGGCGACCACGTCGCAGGCTTTCGCGCGCTCCGGGTCGGCCTCACACCTGGGGATCTCGGTGCCGTCCCAGGTGGTGACCCGCCGGCCGCTGAGCGGTGCGTCGAGCTGGAGAGGGCTGATCGCGGGCAGGGACACGTCGGCCAGGTCATCCGGGCACTGGAGGTTCTCCACGATGCGCACCCTGATCTGGGTCCCGTTCTCGTCGGACTTTTTCTGCAGGAGAGGCGAGCACGTCGAAATCTTGAAGATGACGCGCACGTCCCCCGTGTAGTCGTCGGCGCTGTAGCCGATGATGTGGCCGGTGTGCTCGTCCGAGCCGGGCTCGACGCCGAGCTCTCGCGCGTCGCCGCTCTTGATCAGTTTTTCGGTCTCCTCGTCGCGCTCCGCCTGCTCCGCGGCCTCCTCCCGCTGCTCTTCGGCCAGGCGCCACGCGGGGTCGTAGGTGACCGCGTCCCGGTACAAGAACATCCCTGCGGCCAGGACGACCAGCGCCGTGATCGACCACAACCGGGCGGAGCCGAGGGGAAGACGCCTCCAGACGAACAGCTTCTGACCGAACTCAGGACTGATCGCGGACGTGACGAGGGCGATCATCAGAACAATGATGATCAGCCACAACAGAGCCATAAACCCACGCTTCGTACAGGAACCAACACCGGAAGCGGGCATCATAGCCCCGAAGGCTGAAGGGCGCTGAAATGGGAGGTGAGCGGCCCCTGTCAGGGCTGGACGCCGTTGACGTCCCGGCGTGTGGGCGTGGGACATCGCGTCGGCGGTGGGAGACCCGCCGTACCTCATCGTGGTCAGGAAGATGGGCCGAGTACGAGGGTGGGGGGGACGTGATGTTCCCCCGGGGTGCGGTCGGCGGCGAGGACGTCGGCGGCGGCCAGTTGTCCCAGGGTTCTGAGTTCGAGGTCGATTGTCGTCAGCCGGCGGACGCCCTGGTCGACGATTATTCCCTCCCAGTTGTCCACGCCCACAATGGCCACGTCATCAGGTACGCGTATGCCTTTGGCCGCGCAGACGGTGAGCACGCCGCGGGCGATATGGTCATTGCCGCAGAAAACCGCGTCGACTTTCGCGCCGGAGTCCAGCAGTTCGCGCATGGCCTGCTCGCCGGAGTCCTCGATCCAGGAGCCGTAACGGGTCGGGGCGGCGGGGCGGAGACCGGCCTCCTTCAGGGCGGTGAGCATGCCGCGTTCTCGCAGGTCCACGGCGATGCTCGACGGGTTGCCGGTGAGGTGGGCGATATGCGTGCGGCCGCGTTCGAGCAAATGGCGGGTGGCGAGGGCTCCCGCGCCTTCGTTGTCGGGCAGATAGACGACGTCTTCCGGGTGGTCGGAGGCGCCGAAAGCGTAGGTCACCGGCACGGTGAAATGGTGGGTGATCGACGGTGACCGGCGTTCGTGGCCGTCGCCGACGACGAGAAGCCCGTCGATTTGGCGGGCCTGGAACTGGCGGATGCTTTCGGTTATCTCACGATGGACGAGAACGTCTTCGTCGAAGACGAGAGCGGCTTGCTGGAGCTTGCCCAGTTGCACGACCGCGCCGATGACGACGGGGCCGGAGAACGTGCTCGCCGCGCGATGGGTGAGCACACCGATGGTGCGGCTGCGGCCCAGCGCGAAGGAGCGCGCGAGCGCGTTCGGCCTGAAGTCGAGACGCTCGGCGACGGCGAGCACCCGCGCACGCGTCGCCTCGGAAATCCGGTCCGTTCCGTTGAGCACTTTCGAGGCAGTCGAGAGCGACACTCCGGCAATCGCTGCCACATCGCTCAGCCGAACACTGCCCTTGCGGTTGGACGGCACTGGGCGATTGTACCGAAGGAGGGTCAATGGCCTCGCCGACACCGGAACGCGGGCCAGACCTTGACAGCGGCCTCAGCCGCCGCTCACACTGCGCCCAATGCGAAATCGGTTTCGCACCCCAGAGACGAGGAGAGCGAGCATGTCGATGGGCCGCACCCCCGCCCGCCGATTGACCGGAAGCCCCTTACGGAGAACGTTCGTCGCGATCGCCGTGGCCGTGACGGCACTCATCGCGCCTGCCGCGCCGGCCCAGGCCGTGCCGGGCGACGTCGTACTCGGGGACTTCGAGAACGGCGTCACCCCATGGTTCACGGCGACCAGCGGCGGCGCGACCGTGGCGCTGAGCGTGACCTCGGACGCGCCGGCGAGCGGCATCGGCGCCGCGCGCCTGCAGGTGAACGCACCCAGCGGGACCGCGGAGCTGGCCCGCGGCGTCTCCTCGGTCGATGCTCGCTCGCTGACCTTCGCCCTGCGCAGCACCCAGCTCAACGGCGTCGTCCTGCGGATGGTCGACAGCACCGGGCAGGCGCACCAGCAGACCCTCCCGCTCACTCCCGGATCGCAGTGGCAGAACCTCACCGTGAGCGACTTCGCGGGTGGCAGGGAGTACCTCCACTGGGGCGGTGCGAACGACGGCGTCTGGCACGGCCCGGTCAAGCAGATGTCGCTCCTGGTCGACGCGTTCCGGCTGGTCAACGGCCCGGCCGCGACGATCGACGTGGACGACGTGACCGCGCAGGGCCCGGTGCCCGATCTCGCGGTCGTCCCGGTGGCGACCGGTAACGCGTTCAGCACCGGGGACGAGGTGTCGTTCGGCTTCCGGACCGCGGCCAGGTCCCTGGAGTGGACCGTACGCGACGCCGGCAACGCCGTGGTGGCCTCCGGCAGGCGGGACACCTCGGAGCTGGGCGGCAAGCTGACGCTCGGCAAACTGCCCACCGGCTGGTACGCGGTCGACCTCGTGGCCGTGCAGCCCGACGGCCGCCGCGTCGCGGGCGGCACCGACGTGTCGGTGCTGCCCGCGTCCGACGCCCGCGAGGAGCGCATCGGAGCCGCGACGCACTACGGGCAGGCGTGGTCCCCTGACACGATCCCGCTGCTCGCCAGGGCGGGGATCGGCTTCGCCAGGGACGAGGCGTATTGGGCCCAGGCGGAGAAGGTCAAGGGCACGATCGACTTCCCGGCCAGGGTGGACGCGTACACCGCCGCGCTGTCGCAGAACAACCTCAAGTTCTTCGACATCCTCGCGTACGGGAACGGCCTCTACCACGAGGGTGAGGCCCCGGCCACGCAGGCCGGGCGTGACGGGTTCGCGAACTACGCCGACGTCTCGGTCGCTACCTTCGGTACGGACGACACGTTCTACGAGGTGTGGAACGAGTGGAACCTGCGCGACAGGACCGGGCCGGCCGGCGCGACCGCGGAGAACTACGCGGCGCTGCTGAAGACGACCGCCGAGCGGGTCCGCGCGGCTCACCCTGACGTGAAGCTCGCCGGCCCGGCGCTGGCTCCGATGGACGACTGGTCGGCCTGGGTGGACAGGTTCATCGCCGCGGGCGGCCTGGATGACATCGACGCGTTCACCACGCATCCGTACGACTTCGCCGCGGAGCCTGAGGCGTTCATGAACCACGTCGGCGTGATCCGCGCCAAGCTCGACGCCGCCGGGCACCGCGACATGCCGATCTGGCTCAGCGAGCACGGCTGGCACACCTCCGACACGCCGCTCGGCGCCGACGAGAAGTCGCAGGCCCGCGACCTGTCCCGGGCGGAACTGCTGGCCGTCGGCAAGGGGATCGGGCGCTACACCGTCTACGACTTCAAGGACGACGGCACCGACCCGAGGGAACCCGAGCACCGCTTCGGCATGATCAGGAACGAGGACGACCCCCGCGGCGCGTACACCCCGAAGCCGTCCTTCGTCGCGCAGGGCATCCTGACCCGTCAGATCGACGACCGCGCCGTCCGGCAGGTGCTGGACCTGGGCGCCGGCCGGTACGGGGTGGAGTTCGGCCCCCGCCCGGGCGAGCCCGCCACGACCCGTGTGCAGGCCCTGTGGTCACTGAAGCCGGAGACCTGGAGCGTCAAGGCGGCGGGTGACGTCACGGTGACCGGTCTCTACGGCGCACGGACGACGCTGCAGCCCGACGCCGGCGGCCTGGTCCACGTGGCGGTCGGCCAGGACCCGGTGTACCTCACCGGAGCTCTGGGGGTGGTGTCCCCGCAGTCGCCGTACTCGCTCACGGCCGGCAAGGCCATCGAGAACCTGGCGCCTCCGGCGACGTGGACGGTCACCGCGGGGGACCGGGCGCTGGACGTGTCCCTGCGCACCGGCACCGGCACGACGCCGGCCCAGGTCCCCGCGGGTGAGACCAGGTCCGTGGCCGTCACGGTGCCGGCGGCGGGCGTGGGGACGCGTACCTGGACCGCCGAGGTCCGCGAGGGCGAGCGTACGATCGGGCTGCTCACCACGAGCGCCGACGTGGTGGCCCGGCTCGGGCTCACCGGTGCGCACGCGCTCGACGCCACCGGCGCCGACCTGCTCAGGCTCACGCTCGTGAACCGTGGCGCGGAACCGGTCGAACTCGACGGCATCGACTGGACAGTGGGCTCGTCGAGCGGCCGATCCCTGCCCGGCACGACCGTCGCCGGGAACGACACCGTCACCGCGGACGTACCGGCGTCCGAGCCGGGCGCCTGGTCGGCCACGGCCACCGGCGACGCGACCGCCACCGCGCACGGGACACTCGCCGACGTGAAACCGGTCGAGGTGCCGTTCCGCCCCGTGCACGTGGACGGCAAGCTCGACGAGTCCGTGTCCGTCCTTCCCGCGCAGCCGCTCGGGGCGGCCGAGCAGGTCATCACCGGCTGGGCGGGCGACGACGATCACAGCGGCCGGCTCTGGCTCACCCACGACACCGAACGCCTGTACGTGAGCGCCGTGATCACCGACAACGCGCACGCCCAGCCCGCGCGCTCCACGAACATCTGGCAGGGCGACAGCGTCCAGCTCGGGGTGACACCGGGCTGGCCGGGCGAGGCCGCGGAACCGGTCAACGAGATCGGCACGGCCCTGACCGGCGCCGGCCCGGTGGACCTCGCGCGCTGGCTGCCGGCGAACACCACGACCGAGGGAATGACGTCGGCGGTCACGCGGGACGAGGCCGCGAAGACGACCACGTACGAGTTGTCCGTCCCGTTCAGCGCGATCGGGGTGAACGCGGCCGACAGGGTCCTCGCGGCGACCGTCGCCGTCAACGAGAACGACGGTTCCGGCCGGCGCGGCTGGAGCACGTGGGGCAAGGGCGTGGCCGAGTCGAAGGACCCCTCGAAGTTCCGGCCGTTGCGCCTGATGGCGGCCGCTCCGGGCACGGTCAGGGTGAAGGCCACCGCGCTGTCGCCGGTGAGCGCCCCGGCCCGGTAGAAGGGCCGTCCCAGGACTTGGGACGGCCCTGAAAGACCGGCGAATCGGCTGGTAGCGCGGCGATTGACACGCTCTGAGATCTTGTGGTCTGCTAGCGAAAGCGGTTTCGCACCAATTCTCCGAGGACTACACTTGACTAATACCGCCCCGCCCGTGAAGCTCACGCGCGTGCTGGTGACCGGTGCCGACGGCACCATCGGCCGGCCGGTCGTGGAAGCGCTGCTGACCGCGGGCATCTCCGTGACGGCGCTCTCGGCCGCCTGGTCGACCCCGTCGCAGGCCGACCGGGTGTTCACCGGCGACGCCGCCGACGAGAGCCTGGTCCGACGGGCGCTCAAGGACGTGGACGCCATCGTGCACCTTGCCGCGATACCGCATCCGGGCCTGGGAACGGCTCGTGAGGTGTTCGTGGGCAACACCTCGGCCACCTTCACCGTGCTCAACCTCGCCGGCGAGGCCGGCGTGCGCCGTGCGGTGATCGCCAGCTCGATCAACGCCTTCGGCGTGCCCTTCAACCGGCACGCCCTCACCCCCGCCTACTATCCGCTCGACGAATTGTCACCGGTCGCCCATGACGATGCCTACTCCCTGTCCAAGTGGGTCGACGAGCAGACCGCAGCCTGGGCGTACAGCCGCTGGGGCATCACGGTGATCGCGCTGCGCTTCCCCCTCGTACGAGATCTGCCCGAGCTGCGGGCGTTCGCCGCGCGCCTGCGTGACAACCCGGACGAGCTGGAACGTCTCGCCCGGGAAGGCTGGGCGTACCTGGCGATGGCGGACGCGCTGGACGCGGTGCTGCGCGGGCTGACGCGACCGATCACCGGGATGCACACCCTGTTGCTGGCCGCGGCGGACACTCTCGTCGAGGAGCCGACCGACCTGCTGCTCGACCGCTTCGCCCCGGCGAGCGAGCGTCGCAGGGACTTCCCCGGCCGCACCGCCCCGATCGACACCTCCGCCGCCCGCCGCGTCCTCGGCTGGACGCCCCAGCACCGGCTGGGCGACCCGATCTGCTTGGAGACCTCGGCATGACCGCATTCGACCAGCCGTGGGACGCGCCCGACGACGTGCGCATCACGGGCGTCCGGGCCATCGTCACCGCCCCCGAAGGCATCCCGCTGCTCGTCGTCAAGGTGACCACCAGCGACGACGGGCTCTACGGGCTGGGCTGCGCCACCTACACCCAGCGGTGGCGCGCGGTCGCCTCGTACGTCGAGGACCATCTCGCCCGGCTCGTCCTCGGCCGCTACCCCGGCGATATCGAGGACCTGGTACGGCTGGCCCGTTTCTCCGGATATTGGCGCGAAGGCCCGGTGGGCAACAACGCGATCTCCGGACTCGACCAGGCATTGTGGGACATCGCCGGCAAGCGAGCGGGAAGGCCGGTTCACGAGCTGCTGGGCGGCAAGGTGCGCGCCGCCGCCGACACGTACCTGCACGCGGCGGGTGCCACCATCGCCGAGACCCTTGACCAGGCCGAACACCTGCGCGAGGCCGGCCTGCGGCACATCAGGCTCCAGGTCGGCCAGTCGGGCCCCGGCACCTACGGCGCTCCGATGACGACCGGCATCTCCGACAAGTTCGCGCCGTATCCGGGTGGCTGGCGCGTGCCGGAGTACCTGCGGCGGACGACGGAGCTGTTCGCCGCCGCCCGCGAGCGCCTGGGCGACGACATCGAGTTGCTGCACGACGTCCACTCGCGGCTGACCCCCAAGCAGGCGGTCGTCCTCGCGCGCGCCCTGGAGCCCTACCGGCTCTTCTTCCTCGAGGACGTCATAGCCCCCGAGCACTGGGACCGGTTACCAGAGGTACGCGCCGCCTCACCCGTGCCGATCGCGGTCGGTGAGCTGACGACGTCGGTGACGGACGCCGCGCGCCTGGTCCTGGGCGGTGGCGTGGACTTCATCCGCTCACATGTGTCGGACATCGGCGGGCTGACGGCCGCACGCAAGATCGCGGCGGCGGCCGAGCTCGTCGGCGTCCGCACGGCCTGGCACGGTCCAGGCGACACCTCGCCCATCGGTGCCGCCGCCAACGTCGCGCTGGACGTGACGAGCCCGGCGTTCGGCATCCAGGAAGGACACCTGTACAGCGAAGCCGTGCACGAGGTGTTCCCGGGTACCCTGCGAATCGAGCGCGGCTGGCTGCGCCCGAACGAAAGCCCCGGCTGGGGGATCGACCTCGACGAATCCGCCGCCGCCCGCTTCCCCGCCGGGCTGTCGGGCCACGATGCCTGGGCCGCCCGCGTACGAGGACTGGACGGTGGACTCATCGCCCCCTGACCGCAGCTTTCCGACACACCAGTACCACATCCTGAGGAGACCCATGCCCCCCACCGATGTCCGGAAGTTCGCTGCCGCCCTCAGTGTCAGTGCCGCGGCGCTCGCTCTCGTCTCGGGCTGTGGCGGCACCGAGAGCACGTCGAAGCCCGGTTCCGTGTCCATCACCGTCGCAGGTCAGCCCACGCAGGAGAACCCCGGCCTGCTCAAAGCGTTCCAGCGGAAGATCTCCGAGTTCTCCAAGGCCAACCCCGGCATCAAGGTCACCGGCGACGAATCGTTGTTCGACGTGAACACCTTCCAGGCGCTCGTCGCCGGCGGGAAACTCCCCACGGTGTTCTACGTGCCCTTCACCGAGATGCAGGGCATCATCGCCCGGCAGCAGGCCGCCGACATCACCGGCCACATCGGCGCCGGGTCCAACGTCAAGCGCATGAACCCGTCGATCCTGAAGGTCGCCACCGGCCCGGAGAACCACATCTTCGGCGTTCCCGTCCAGGCGTACAGCATGGGCTTGCTGTACAACCGGGCCCTGTTCACCAAGGCCGGCCTCGACCCCGACGCGCCGCCGAAGACCTGGGACGAGGTGCGGGCCGCCGCGAAGACCATCCACGCCAAGACCGGCGTGGCGGGATTCGGCGCCATGACCAAGGACAACACCGGGGGCTGGGTGCTCACGGCCATGAGTTACGCCTACGGGAGCAAGATCCAGTCCGACGACGGCAAGCAGGCCACCGTCAACAACGACGCCATCCGGCGCGCGCTCGATTTCTACCGCGCCGTGCGCTGGGAGGACGACGCCTTCGGCTCCGACTTCCTCATCGGGTACGAGGACATCACGAACGCGCTGGCCAGCGGCAAGGTCGGCATGATCGTGCAGGGCGCCGACACGTACACGCGGGTGGTCCAGTCCCTGGGTATGAAGCCGGATGACTTCGGCCTCGCCCCGCTGCCGCAGGCGCCCGGCGCGCTCGGCACCCTGGGCGGCGGCTCTGTGGCCATCATCAACCCGCGGGCCACGGCGGAGGAGATCAAAGCCGCGCTCAAGTGGATCGACTACGCCGAGTTCAACAGGTACAGCGACCAGCAGGCCGCCGTCACGCTCGCCAAGGCCAGCGCCGCCGACGAGCTGCCGGTGGGCGCACCGGTGCTCCCGCTCTTCGACCAGGCCACCACCGACCGGTATCTGACCTGGGTGAAGGACTACATCAACGTCCCCCGCGAGCACTTCACGGCCTACTTCGACTCGGCCAAGACCCTGCCGCTCGTGCCCGAACCGGCGGCCAAGGCGCAGGAGACCTACGGAATCCTCGACAACGTCGTGCAGGCGGTGCTGACGCGAAAGGACGCCGATATCACCGCTCTGCTCGATGACGCTCAGAAGAAGGTCCAGTCCGCCATTGACGCGGGCTGAGCCGTCGTTCCCCACCGCTCTTGCCGAAGCGGCGGGGACGACAGTCCAGAAAGGCGCTTTCGAACGATGACGGACGCAAGCTCCCCCAGGCAGGGGTTTTCGCGCTGGGTGCGCGGCGGCGGGCTCTCGACGTTGATCTTCTTTATTCCGGTGCTCGTATCCTTCGGGCTGTTCTCGTGGTGGCCGATCCTTCGCTCACTGCTGCTCAGCCTGCAGCGGACGAACTTTCTCACCTCCGAGTGGGTCGGGCTGGACAACTTCGCCCGCGTCCTGAAGGACCCTCTGCTGCTGACCGCGGCGTCCAACACGCTGTGGTTCTCGGTACTGGCCTTCGTGATCGGATTCCCGGTGCCGGTGCTTCTGGCGGTGTTCATCGCCGAACTGCGGCGCGCGCGGAAGCTCGCATCCATCTTGGTCTACGTGCCGGTCATCTTCCCTCCGGTCGTCGCCGTGCTGCTGTGGAAGGCGTTCTTCGACCCCAGTCCGCAGGGAGTGTTCAACTCGATTCTCGGCTGGTTCCACCTTGGCCCGGTTCCCTGGCTGAACAACGGCGATCTGGCCATGCCGTCGATCGTGCTGCAGGCGACGTGGGCGTCGTTCGGCACCGCGACGATCATCTATCTGGCGACGCTGATGGGCATCCAGACCGCGTTGTACGACGCGGCCGAGAGCGACGGTGCGGGGGCACTGCGCCGGTTCTGGCACATCACGCTTCCGCAGATGCGCACGGTCCTGCTCGTGATGTTCCTGCTGCAGGTCATCGGCACGTTCCAGGTCTTCACCGAGCCGTACATCATGACGAACGGCGGCCCGGAGAACCGGACCGTCACGGTCTTGATGCTCATCTATCGTTACGCGTTCATCTCTGGCGACTACGGCCGGGCCACCGCCTTGAGCATCCTGCTGGCACTCGTTCTCGCGGCCCTTTCCGCTGTGTATCTCAGGGCGACCAGAGGCTGGAGCACGTCATGACCGACGAGCGTGGCATTCTCTCTTTTCTCGATCGACGTAGGCCCGGCGTCCGCGTCGCCGTCGGGGTGATCGGAGCGGTCGTCCTGGCCGGCCTGGTGATCCTCTGCGCCGGTCCGCTGTTCTGGCTGTTCAAGGCCGCTACGTCGACCACTGCCGAGACATTGTCGTCGCCGTTCTCGCTCTGGCCCAGCGGCATCCACTGGGACGCGTTCGTCCAGGTGTGGACGCGCGTCGACTTCGGCCGGTACTTCTGGAACACGCTCGAACTCATGGCCGGGTCGCTGTTCCTGGGGCTGCTGGTCGCGACGACCGGCGGCTATGGCCTGGCCGTTCTCCGGCCGAAGTATGCCAAGGCCGTGTTCGCGGCGATCCTCGCCACCCTGTTCATTCCCGGTGTGATCTCGCTCGTGGCGCTCTATCTGACCGTCATCGACGTCCCGCTCGTGCACGGCAGCCTGCTGGGTTCGATGTGGGCGGTGTGGCTCCCGTCCTCGGCCAACGCCGTCAACGTGCTGCTCATGCAGCGATTCTTCGCCAACATCCCGCGCGAACTGTTCAACGCGGCCCGGATCGACGGAGCGGGGCCTTTCAGAATGTTCCTTTCCATCGTCCTGCCGATGTCGCGGCCGATTCTCGGCGTCGTCAGCCTGCTGACGCTCGTCGCCTCCTACAAGGAATTCCTCTGGCCGCTGCTGGTCCTGCCGAACCCGCAGGACCAGCCGATCTCGGTCGCGCTGCCGAGGCTGCAGAGCACCATCGACTTCTCCCAGTTCATGGCCGCGCTCTTCATCTCGGTCATCATCCCCGTGGGTCTTTTCCTGGTACTCCAGCGCCAGTTCCTGCAGGCCGCAGGCAACGCGGGCGCGCTCAAAGGCTGAAGGACATCGATGCCTCATTTCGACCTTCCCATCGACCAACTCCGTGCATACCGGCCGGAGGTCAGGGTTCCCGCCGACTTCGCCGGCTTCTGGCGGCGGACCATCGCCGACGCCAGGAAGGCGGGCGGAGAGGCCCGCTTCACCCCGGCCGAGACGCCGCTCGTCGGCTGCCGGGTCCTCGACGTGCGTTTCCCGGGATTCGCCGGCGACCCGATCGCCGGCTGGCTGCTCCTGCCGCCCGGAGACCGGCCTCACCCGGCCGTCGTGCAGTTCCTCGGGTACGGGGCGGGCCGCGGATTGCCGCACGAGTACCTTCCGTGGGTCACCGCCGGATACGCGTGCCTGGTCATGGACACGCGTGGCCAGGGCTCCACCTGGGGGGCCGGCGGGACCACTCCGGATCCACACGGCTCAGGACCCGCCGCGAACGGCGCCATGACCCGTGGCATCGAGGACCCCGAGACGTACTACTACCGGCGGCTGTTCACCGACGCCGTCCGCGCGGTGGACGCGGTGCGCGAGCATCCGTCCGTGGACGCCGCCCGTGTGGCGGTGTCCGGCGGCAGCCAAGGAGGGGGCATCGCGCTAGCCGCCGCGGGCCTGTCGGAGGGCCTCATGGCCGTCTTCGCCGACGTGCCCTTCCTGTGCCATTTCGAGCGGGCCGTCGGCTTGACCGACCGCGAGCCCTACGCGGAGATCGCGCGCTATCTCGGCGTGCACCGGGAGAGCACTGAGCGGGTGTTCGACACGCTCTCCTATTTCGACGGCGTGAACCTGGCCGCTCTGGCCACCGCTCCGGCTCTGTTCTCCGTCGCTCTCATGGACCAGATCTGCCCCCCGTCCACGGTCTTCGCCGCGTTCAACGCCTACGCAGGTCCCAAGGAGATCACCGTGCACGCCTATAACGGCCACGAAGGCGGGGCCGCCGCCCAATGGCCCCGGCAGGCCGCCCTCCTGGCGGAGGCGGCGCGGGCATGAACGCACGCTACGGGGTCAACTACCTGCCGCGGGACAACTGGTGGTACGCCTGGGCGGAGGACGACGACACGTTCGCCGACGATCTCCACCAGATCGCCGCGCTCGGGTTCGACCATGTCCGCGTGCAGTGCCTGTGGCCGCTGTTCCAGCCCAGCCCGTCGTGGGTGTCGCCGCGCGCGCTGCGCCGTCTCGTCCACCTGCTCGACCGTGCGGCCGAGAACGGGCTGGACGTCTGCGTGACCGTGCTGGACGGCTGGCTGAGCGGCTTCGACTTCCGGCCCTGCTGGCTGAAGGACGCTGATCCGTTCACCGACGCCGGGGCCGTCAGCGCCGCGGAGCTCCTCGTCGGCGAGGTCGCGCGTGCGGTCGAAGGCCACCCGGCGCTGTGGTGCGTCGACGTCGCGAACGAGCCCAACGTCCTCATGCGCCACCTCAAGGCGGGCGAGGGCGAGCCATGGGCCGCGCGGATGCTGCGCGCCGCGCGTGCGGCCCGCGTGCCGGTCACCGTAGGCGTGGACCACGTGCCGTGGATGGACGACGAGGCCCCGATCGGCCGGGCGTTCCTGGCCGACGCGTGCGACCTCATCCCGGTGCACGCGTGGCCGTACTTCACCGGTGCCCTGGCCAGGGTCGGAGAGGAGCGCGCCTGGGCCGTGCCCGACTATCTCGCCCAGGTCGCCCGTGCCGCCTCCGCGGGCAAACCGGTATGGATCCAGGAGGTCGGGGTGTCGCCCCTCTGGCTCACGGACGTGACCGTGGAGGACTTCGCCGAGCGGATGGTGCGGCGAGCCGCCGCGATTCCCGGGCTCGCCGCCGTGACCTGGTGGGCGTCACACGACATCAGCCGCCGCTTCACGGGGTTCGACGAGCTCGAGTACGGCCTGGGCCTCATAGACGCCGAAGGCCGGACGAAACCCATCGGGACGCGGGTGGCCGAGGTGGTCGCGCAGTTGCGTGAGCGGCCGGCTGAACCCGCGGCGATGGCGGAGATCGTCCTGCCTGCCGGACGGGCGCCCGACCTCGACTTCGCCGAGGAGTGGTTCGCGCGGATGGGGACGATCGTCGGTCCTGCGGTAAGGAGTGCGTCATGATCGATCTTCTGGTGGTCGGAGGCGGGCTGGGGGGAGTCGCCGCCGCCTTGACCGCGGCCCGCCTCGGACTGCGGGTGGTGCTCGCCGAGCGGTCGGACTGGCTCGGCGGCCAGCTGACCACGCAGGGGGTTCCGCCGGATGAGCACCGGTGGATCGAGAGCGAACTCGGCTCAGCCTCGTACCGCGAGCTGCGCGAGACCATCCGCGCCCACTATCGCCGCCTTTATCCGCTTACGTCGGACGCAGCCGCGGACCCTCGGCTGAACCCGGGCCGGGGCAACGTGTCGGCGCTGTGCCACGAGCCGAGGGTGGCCGCCCTGGCGATCGAGGAGCTGCTGTCCGCACACCTCGCCTCGGGCGCGATCACCGTACTGCGTGAGCACGAGGTGGTGAGCGTGGACCGCCGTGATCGGCAGATCACCGGCGTACGACTGCGCGACCGGAACGGCCGCACCGTGGACGTGACCGCCCGCCTCGTGGCCGACGCGACCGAGGAGGGCGATCTCCTTGAACATGCGGGCATGCTCCACACGATCGGGGCGGAGTCACGTAAGGAGACCGGCGAGCTGCACGCCCCGCTGGAGCCGGACTCACGGGACCAGCAGGCGATCACCTGGTGCGTGGCGCTCGAGTACCGCCCGGGCGAGGACCACACGATCGATCGGCCCGCCGGTTACCAGCACTGGCGCGACACCGTCGACCCCCGGTGGCCCGGCCCGCAGCTGTCCTGGAGGGACATCGTGCCCGACTCGGGAGAGGTGCGGTGGCGGCCGCTGTTCGTCCACTCCCCCGCGCAGGCAGTCCGTACGGGGGCCGACGACCTGTGGCACTACCGTCGCATCCTGTCGCGGCACAACCTCGACCCGGACTTCCCCGGTGGCGAGATCACGCTGGCGAACTGGCCGCAGATCGACTACTGGGAGCGCCCCCTGCTCGGCGTGAGCCCCCAGGAGCGTGAACAGGCGCTGACGGAGGCACGCTCCCTCACGCTCGGCTTCGTCCACTGGATGCAGACCGAGGCCCCTCGCCATGACGGCGGCACCGGCTACCCCGAGCTGCGCCCCAGGGGCGATGTCATGGGCACCACGGACGGCCTGGCGAAGGAGCCCTACGTTCGCGAATCACGACGGATCCGCCCCTTGTTCCAGGTGACCGAGGCGCACATCGGGGTGGAGATGCGCGGCGCCGGCGCGGGCAGCGCCTTGTTCGAGGACAGCGTCGGCATCGGCCACTACCGCATCGACCTGCACCCCAGCACGGCCGGCCGAGGCTACGTCGACATCGACTGCTTTCCTTTCCAGATCCCGCTCGGAGCCCTCATCCCGGTCGACGTCGACAACCTCGTCGCCGCGAACAAGAACATCGGCACCACCCACGTCTCCAACGGCGCGTACCGGTTGCATCCGGTCGAATGGTCCATCGGTGAGGCGGTCGGCGCGCTGGCGGCCCAGGTCGCCGAGACGTTACTGACTCCAGCGGAACTCCGGGCCGATCCCGCGAGTCTGCGCCGCCTGCGGGAACGTCTTCATGACGACCTCGGTGTCACGCTCGAATGGCCCGACGACGTCCGCACCGGGAGGAGCAGTGCCTGATCACGTGGTGCCGCGCACCCGGGCTGACGCCAAAGGTCACCGCCAGGAGATGATCTGTCCCCTTTCGATGATGCGCTTCCGCAGCTGATCGGTGTCGATGTCCTGAACGGCGACCTGATCCCGGATCGACATCGCCGCGGCCACGGCGGCCGATTCCGCGAGCACGCAGAAGACGGGTTCCATGCGCGTGGCCGCGTACGCGATGTGAGTCGCCGACAGGCACACGGGCACGAGCAGATTTCCGCAGTCATTTCGGTGCGGCGTGACGGCACGATAGGGAACGGGGTACGGCCGGCCCGTTCCCATGTGTCCGCCGATGAACATGTCGCCCTCGGTCGCCACTCCGAGCCGCCCTGTTTCGGGATCGCGATGAGGGATGCGCCGAGCGGGATACACATCCACGCCGAACAGCGCGAGCCCGATGGCATCGCAGGGGTCGGTCTGGTTCAGCACATCCGCGTGGGTGAGGGTATACCGGCCCTTGAGCCGCCGGGACACCCTCACATAGAGCTGATGCGGCCATCCGCCGGTGTCCGGGAAGAGACTGGAGTCCAAGCCGTAGGCGGCCGTTTCCCGGCGGAACTCCTCCGGCACCTCGGGGTGGGTCGAGAGGAAATGGTGCAGACCGCGGAGATAGTCGATGTGGTGGCGCCAGATCCGGGACCGGGCCTTCCAGTCGCCGTCCTGGTAGTCGCGGCTCACGCCGAGGGGAGCGTTCGTGACGAGGGAGGCTCGCTGGTAGTTGTACTCGCCCGAGTTGAGCCATCCGGGAAAGATGTCGCGGAGACTGGCAGCGCTCTTGATGTATCGCCGGACCAGCTCGAACTGGCCGGGAGAATAGTCGTCCGGCGCGGTGATCTCGGCCTTGTGCCGCGGGTCCGTCGTCAGGTAGAAGCGGAAATTGTACGCCTGCGTGTAGTCGTCCGCCGAGCCGACCGGCAGTCCGTGGTCCTCGTCGATGAGCGGGACGAGCCCACTGGTGCTGTCCCCCGGCACAACAAAGGGGTCGATCGGCGTCCAGTTGGTGACTTGCCCGACACCGGCCACCTCCTCCCCGAACTCTTGGCGCGATTCGCGCCCGGTCCGATAGGGCACCCCCGCGAGAGCCATCAGGTCGCCTTCATAAGAGGTGTCGATAAAAGCGGACGCCGATACGCTGAAGGTGTCTCCCGCTTCGGGCGCGGGAACCCCCCATGTGTCGGGCGGCGCGGACGCGAGCTGGATGGCGCTGATCCGGTCGCCGTGTCGCGTCACCGCCGTGACGCGGTGCTCGTAAATGACGGTGACACCGGCTTCGGCGACCCATTCCCGGAACATGCGAACGATGTCCGGGGGCCGAGTGCCGAAACGGAAGACGGCCTCGCTCGTCAGACCGCCCACCGCCTCAGGAACAGGGCAGTCCTGCAGTGGTTTGATGCCCGCGCCCAGCATTCCGCCCAGCCAGCGACCTGGCTCGACGAGAATGACGGATGCGCCCTCCTGATGTGCCGTGACGGCGGCGACGCAGCCTGCCGGCGTTCCGCCGTAGACGCAAATATCAGCTCTCATTTTTTTATCTTCTCGGGCTGCAACAGCCCGCGGAATGACCGTTTCGATCGGGGGCATGCACATTTTTCGCCTTGACGGGTATGTGGTCGTGCCGGAGCGGCCCAGTTTCAGCCTCGGTTCCGATACCTACGAGAGCTGGTCCATGCTGCTGCCCTGGACCGGAGCGTTCTCTTACGAAGTCGATGACGTGGGCGGAACCCGGCTCAGTGGTGAGGCGCGTTTCGGCGATGTGGTCATCAGCCCGCCCGGCGGCACCTTGCGGCGCGAGATGAAGGAGCCGACGTCGTTCTTCTTCGCGCGATTCCTGACCGCTCTGAGGCCGCCGATCGGTGGCAGCTCGTTGCCGGACGTCGACCGGCTGCGCGCCAACCTCTCGCTGCTCGAATCACATGAAGACCTGGACGACGACATGGTCACGGCCCATGTGGTCAACGACGTGCTCATCGCCGTACACGGGAAACGCACGCATGAGGACGCCCTGGTGCGGGAGGCGACCGCCTTCATTCTGGAGAACTTCGCCTCGCCGGATCTCTCCCTCGGCGACCTCGCCAGGATGCTGGGCGTCAGCCCTTCGCTGCTCACGCGACGATTCCGCGACGTTCGAGGCGTCACACCGGCTCACTACCTGCGCCGCGTCAGGTTGCGGAAAGCGCGCGAGCTGCTGACCGGGACCGACTTCACGCTGCAGAACATCGCCGAACAGTGCGGCTATCGCAGCGCGTTCTATCTCAGCCGGGTCTTCAAGAAGAGCACGGGTCAGTCGCCTTCCGGATACCGCGCGGAAACCGGTTCTGTACGGTCACTGGTGTAACTCCTGATCAGGGCATGGTGCTGCTCCGCAGCGGCTTGAGGGTGGATCCGTCCGGCGGAAACGGCTGTCGGGGCAGTGGCGGGGGCTGTGGCGGGGCTGTGGGTCAGCTTCGGGCGCCGAGGTGGAGGCCGCCGCTGGCGTCGAGGACCTGGCCGGTGATCCAGCGGCCGTCGTCGGAGGCGAGGAAGGCGACGGCGTCTGCGACGTCTTCAGCCCGGCCGAGGCGGTTGAGGCTGGTCTGGCCGGTGATGAGCTCCTCGATGCCCGGGGCCTCGAAGACGGGCACGTTGACGTCGGTTTTGGTGGCGCCGGGAGCGACGGCGTTGACCGTGATCTCCCGGGTGCCCAGCGCACTTGCCAGGGTCAGGGTCATCGTCTCCAGGGCGCCCTTGCCCATGGCGAAGGAGGTCTGGCCGGGCAGGGCCATCCGGGCGGCGACCGAGGTCAGGGTGATGATCCGGCCGCCGTCGCGCAGCAGCGGGAGGGCCCGCTGGATGATGAAGTACGGCGCCTTGACGTTCACCGCGAAGAGACGGTCGAACTGCTCCGGCGTGTCCGTCTCGATCGGCCCGGCCGGGAGGGCCGCGGCGTTGTTGACCAGGATGTCCAGCCCTCGCCCGGCCAGCCCCTGCTCCAGACCGGCGAACAGGGTGTCGACGTCCCCGGCCGTGCCCAGTTCGGCCCGTACGGCGAAGGCGCGCCCGCCCGCCTTCTCGATCATGGCGACCGTCTCGTTCGCCCCCGGCTCGCTGCCGCCGTAGTGCACGGCGATCTCCGCGCCGTCAGCGGCCAGACGCAGGGCGATGGCCCGCCCGATGCCGCGCGAGGCTCCGGTCACCAGGGCGATCCTGCCAGTCAGTCTGCTCATTTCCACACCTCAATCTGTTAGTAGCTCTCGATCTGTTAGTAACTACCAGCACGGTACTGTATCCCACGTGAATGGCGAAAGACCAAACCTGCGCGAACGCCGACGAACGGAGACCCAGCGCATGATCCAGTCGCACGCGATGCGGCTGTTCATCGAACACGGCTACGACGCCACCACCGTCGATCACGTCGCCCGGGCCTCCGGCGTCTCCCCCATGACCGTCTACCGGCACTTCCCGACCAAGGAAGACCTGGTGCTCCACGACCAGTACGACCCCCTCATCGCCGCCCGGGTCGCAGCCCGACCGGCCGACGAGCCCTTGGTACGCCGGATCGGGCGGACCCTGGTCGAAACCACCCGCGCCCTGGTCGAAACGACCCGTACCGCCGCAGGGCCCACCGACGACGCGCCGGCAACGCGCGAGCCGCCCGAGAAGGACCTGCTGCTCGCCCGCCTCCGGTTGATGATCGACACGCCGGCCCTGCGCGCCCGCCACCTGGACGGCCAGTTCGCCACCCAGAAGGCCATCGTCGACGCCCTGCTCGGCGACGCACCGGACCCCGAAGCGGAGTTCCGCACCTGGGTCGCGGCCAGTACCTGCCTAGCCGCCATGCACGTCGCCCTGATGCGCTGGGCCCAGGAGGACGGACGCACGGACCTGCCCGCCCTGATCGCCGCCGCCCTCCACGCCGCCTTCGACGACGACTTCACCTGACCACCCACGCGAACGCATCGGGCAACGACACGATCGTGAACTACTCCGGGCCGCCCGGCTGCGCAGTACTCGCACTGCCACCGAGCGGCAGACGCTTGGCGGTGTCCAGGCGTACCTCTGAGCGGTCCGGCAGACGGCCGTCCTTGGCGTTGAGGAACGGTCGCGGCCGACGGATGCGGGCGTGTTCGGTCCGGGCGGGGCGCGCTTTTGGGGCTGGTCGTCGCATTAGACGGCGGTCTTGCTTGCGGGGCAGCGCGATAGCTTGCGGGGCAGCGCGGTAGAGCGGGCGCCTGAGCCGATGGGCCGTGCGGGTGGCCGGTCTTCCCCGTCACATCAAGCACCAGGACCGATCGGCATCAACGCCATGCCCCCGCCGCCGCTGCGCGGACGACATAGGTCTCGAAATCGCGGGGCCGGCGGCCCAGAACGCGGTACACGTCGTCGGTGACCTCAGCGGTCACACCGCGGCGCATCAGGTCGAACATCTCCCGGCCGTAGCTTGCGACCTCGGGCGGGTACCCCTGCGCCACGAGCGCGGCGACGAACTCCTCGGACGAGACCTCCACGTAACGAACCGGCCGACCCGACACCCGCGCGATTACCTCGGTGGCCTCGCGGAAGGTAAGCCCCCGCGGGCCGGACAACTCGTAGCTGCGGCCGGCGTGCCCGGGCTCGGTGAGCAGCGCCACCGCGACGTCGGAGATGTCGTCCACGTCGATGAAGGGCTCCACGATGCCACGGGCGGGCAGTACCAGCTCACCCGCCATGATCGGGGCGTGAAAGAAACCGTCGTCGAAGTTCTGGCTGAAGTTCGTCGGGCGCAGGATCGACCACTCCACACCGGACGCGCGCACAGCCTCCTCGGCCGAGCGCACGTCCAGACCGAAAAGGGAGTCGCCCCAGGTGTCGGCGCCGCGGCCGGACAGCAACACGAACCGGCGCACGCCGGCGGCCACCGCCCTGGAGACGAACTCGTGCGCGGGACCCGGCACCTCGGGCGCGATGACGTACACCGCTGAGACACCGTTGACCACGTCGTCCCATGTGGTCGGATCAGCCCAGTCGAAGCGCGCCTCACTCGATCGGGAGGCCGCCCGAACGGTCTTGCCCGCGGCCCGCAGCCTGGCGGTCACCCGCCGGCCGGTCTTTCCCGTGGCACCCAGCACCAGGAACACATCTTGGCTCATGGATCCCAGGAAACCGTGCCAGACGTGGACTTTCCATGGGTCAAAACCGCGTTTCGCATGTCCATTCGTCTACGCTTCAACCATGGATGCCTTTGCCGATCTCCTGCGCGGGATACGCGCCAACGGCTCTGTCTTCGGGCACTCGATCCTGTCGCCGCCGTGGTCGTTGCGGTTCGTCGACGGCGCGCCGCTGACGCTGTGCGGCCTGCTTCGAGGCGAGGGGTGGATCATGGCCGAGGCACAGGCGCCTCGGCGCATCACGGTCGGTGAGGCGGTGGTCGTGCGCGGCCCACAACCGTTCTTGTTCGTCGACGACCCGGCCACGAACGCGCCGGTGGTCACCGACTGCGGGGAGCACGGCGCGCTCCCCGCGAACGGCGGCACAGTCCACCATCTCGGCCGGCGGACGTCCGGCGACCCCGATGCGTCCACGACGCTGATCGTGGGCGCGTATCCGGTGCGCGGCGACATCGGCCGGCGGCTGCTCAAGGCACTGCCGCCGGTGCTGACCGTGTCCATGGACGGCGACACCGCCGCGGTGAGCGAGTACATCGCGGCGGAGGTCGCGCTCAACCGGCCGGGACAACAGGTGGTACTCGACCGCCTTTTGGACTGGCTGCTCGTCTGCACGCTGCGCGCGTGGTTCGACCACCCGGACACCAGCGCTCCGGCCTGGTACACGGCGATGAGCGACCCGATCGTGGGCGAGGCGCTGCGACACATGCACGACGACCCGGCGCGCCCCTGGACGGTGGCGCAGCTGGCCTCCCGGGCCGGTGTCTCACGCTCCGCCTTCGCACGCCGGTTCACCACGCTCGTGGGCCAACCCCCGCTGGCCTACCTCACCCAGTGGCGTATGACCATCGCCTCGGACCTGCTCATCGAACCGGACGCGACCATCGCCGACGTCGCCAAACGCGTGGGCTACGCTGACGCGTTCAACTTCAGCGCGGCGTTCAAACGCGTCAAGGGCATGAGCCCGAGCAACCACCGATCACAACACACGCGGCCGGTCGCATCCACACACTCGTCGCTCTCCCCTGGGGATATGCCCGGTTAACGGCTCTGGCCGTAATCGGTGGTGGCCGACGGCGTACCTCCCAGCCTTCTCAGGAGCCCGCGGGCACGATGAGCCCGGCCGACAGGAGGCCGGTCAGGCCCAGGTCCAGCCGGTCGTCGGCGCCGGATCCCGCCGCCTGGCGGTAGCGGTCGCGCAACGACGACAGGTCCTTGCCGTCGCACAGCGCGTAGATCAGCCAGGCGTGGTCATTCAGCCACTGGAACCTCGGCGGATCAGGGGAGAACGCCACCAACTGGCCCTGCTCGGGGATCGGGCACACCTGCACCGGCTGGACACGGAGGTAACCGCGTACGTTCAGGTCGACCTCCGCGGCGGGCTGGGGCGGGGCAGGCTCCCCTTCGGGCGTTGGCCCGGGAGCGGCCAGCCCGGGGGCCAAGGGCGACACCGCGCCGATCAACCAGTCGACGAACCGCCTGCCATCGGCCGTCAGCATCCCGCCGTGAACCTGTGAGACCTGCCGGGCGAGATAGGTCACCCGTTCGAGGCTGGTGGTGTACGCCCCGCTCCCGGCCGCCTCGCTGCCGGGCGTGGCCCGGTCGACGAACTCGGTCGCGGGCGGCTCCCCGTACCTGGCACGCAGGTCGGATCCCGCCTCGGCGGCGGCCCGGCGGAACACCAGCAGGTGGGCGTAGACGTGCATGGCGAACAACACCCGCGTCAACGTCCACGGCCGCACGCGCCACGGGATCGGGATCGACCGGCCGGGGTCGACGGTCACGGAGCCGGTACGCAACACGTCGAACAGCTTCAGATGCAGGCCCTCGTGGAAGAGCGTCTCCGCTGCCGTCCAGGGGTCGGCCAGCCGCTCGGGGGCCAAGAGGAGAGTCGAAGGAAGCGGGTCGCCGCCGGAGATCGAATTCAGGGTACCGTCGGCCATTTCGCCATGGGCGAACCCGGCTAGAGAAACGTGCGGCAACACCCCGGCGCCCGCGTGGGGCAGCAAAGCCGCGAGGAGTTCCGCACCCCGGCGGAGGCCGGCCAGCATGTCCGCGTCGGGGCGTACCCGAGCGCCCGAGCCGTTCTGCGAGAGCGTTCCCGCCAAGAGCTCATCCAGGCGGGAGCTCAGCGCCCGTTCCTGGTCAGAGCTCGGGTCGAGGTCCGTCCAGACCCAGGAGGCGGCGTGCTCCGGCCAGGGGCGCAGGCGAGGGCGGGCCAGGCGCTCACAGGGCCCGGCGCCGTCGAGCGCGTCCGCTGCGCCGCTCTCCAGATAGCCAGCCAGGCTGCCGGTCTCACCGGTCTGCCGTTCCAGGGCTACGAGGTCGTTCTCGAACGCGTTGCGCAGCACCGGGTCGTACATCAGAGGGCGAAGATCGGCGTCGGCGGTCCGGCTCAGCCGCTCCAGCCGGTCGGCGGCACGCACCTGGTGGCGGGCGAGCACCGACAGGCCCAGCCGGTAGCGAGCCAGGTTTCTGGCCTCGATTGACTGAGCGCAGCCGAACCGGGGATCCGAGCCGAGTGTCAGGTCGATATTCGCCAGGGCGGCCATGGACGTCACCTCGATTTCAGGATGGGAGCCGGCGGCGGGTTGCCCGCCGCCGGACTGATTTGCGCAGCGTTGTTCGGCTTACTCGGCTCGGGGAGAGTTGAAGGGCGGGTACCACGCGCGCTCGTGCGGGGCATCGGTGGTGACGCTGGGCTTGGTGCTCCCCGCGAGCGGGAACTTCGGCATTTCCACGATCTCAGTCGGCATGCTGATCACTCCGTTGAGCTCGAATGACTTGACGTATTCGAAACTAGAGAGGGTCGGTGTGGTCCCGGTGTGGCGCCGGTTTGCCCGCGGCGAAACCGACGTCGCCGAACTCCTCACCGACGACCCGGTCACCAACGCGCTGCGGCACGCTTCAGTGACGAACCGACCTACGAGTACGCCGGAAGGCGGACGACGAAGCGCGCGCCCCGATCGCTGTCCTGGATGGTCAGTGTGCCGCCATGGCTCTCGGCGATCTGCCGGGCGATGGGGAGACCGAGCCCGACGCCGCCCGCGTCCCTGCTACGTGCGCTGTCCAGCCGGGTGAATCTCCGGAACACCATCTCTCGCTGGTCGGCGGCGATTCCGGCGCCGTCGTCGAGCACCTCGAGCTCCGCGACGCTCCCCGGGAATCTCGGGTCTTCGGTGAGGCCGGCGTCGCCGCACCGCAGGGTGACCGTTATCGTGGACGACGCGTATCGCTGGGCGTTCTGGACCAGGTTGGCGACCAACTCCCCCAGCCGGGACCGATCGCCCATGACGGTGACGCCCGGCGTCAGGTGTTGGACGACCGTTCTGCTCGTCTGGTGTTTCTTCAGTTCCGCGGCAATGAGCTGCGCCAGATCGACGGCCTGTCGCACGCATGGTGCGCCGGCATCCAGCCGAGTGAGCGTCCGCAGGCCTGATGCGATCGACTGGAGCCGCTCGATGCTCCGGAGTACGGCGCCGCACAGACTGGCGAGGTCTACGTCCTCCGGTGCGAGGAGGGCATCCTCCATCTGGGCGCGGATGGCGGTGATCGGGGTGCGGAGTTCGTGGGAGGCGTCGGAACAGAACTGCCGCTGCTGTTCCAGCACGTCCTCCAGCCGGGCAAGTGTCTGGTTGACGCTTCGGGCCAGCCGGTGGATCTCGTCCTCCGGCGTGGGGACCGGGACCCGGCGGCCCAGGTTGGTGCTGCGGATGTGGTCGAGCTGAGCCCGGATGTCGTCGACGGGTCTGAGCGAGCTGGTGACGGTGCGCCGCGCTCCGTAGGCCACCGTGGTGGTGAGGATGACCGTCCCCACGATCAAGATGCCCGCCACATCTGGATGGACGTAGAACGGCAGCGTCGGTGCGGCGCTGTAGATGGTCCAGTCGCCGTCGCGGTACACGTGCTGGGCGACGACGATGTAGCAGCGTCCGGATCCGACGATGGAGTGGCAGACGACGGCGCTGGCCACTCGGTGCGGGCCCTTGGGTACGAAATCCGCCATGACGGGCTTGTGCTGCAGTTCCTCGGTCGCGGCGACCACCTGTCCGTGCGGATCGACCACCTGAACGGGCCGGATCAGGTCCTGTGAGATGGGCGGAAGCGGATTGACGAGTTCCCCCCGGTCAACGTAGTACCCGGTCAGCTCGCCCACGGCCGTCACCTCTTTGGTGAGGCTCTGGGCCGCCGACCTGTTGATGGCGACCAGCAGGACAGTGGAGAACACGATGCAGAGCGAACCCACCGCCACGCCGGTGAACAGCACCACACGAAATCTGATCGAGCGCTTCCGCAGCCTCATGACCGTCCCGTTCCGCGAAGCTGGACCCGGGGCAGCAGCAGAACGAAGCGAGCCCCACCCGCGGCGCCCTCCTCGACATGGAGGGTGCCGTGATGCGCCTGGGCGATGTCACGGGCGATGGCCAGGCCGAGTCCGGTGCCCTTGCGGTCGAGCCGACGGCCGTCGTCCAACCGGGTGAAACGCTCGAACACCCGCTCCCGGTCGCCGACCGGTATCCCCGGCCCGTCGTCACTGACCGCGAGTTCGACGGCGGCCTTGGTAGGGCGTACCTCGACGCGTACCAGATGGGTGGAGTGCCTCTGAGCGTTGTCCAGCAGGTTGGCGAGCAGCCGGCAGATCTGGGACGGCACGGCGGTGACGGCGCTGCCGTGGATCAGGTGGAGCCGAACCGGGAGCCGATCCGCGCGACGGGAGATCTCGGTCTGGACAAGTGCCGCGAGGTCGAGATGCTGCAGTTCGCCGGGTGTACCGGTCTGCATACGAGCCAGGCCCAGCATGTCGTCAGTGATCGCCTGGAGCCGCTCCACCTGGTCCAACGTCGTTCCGAGCAACTCGGGCAAATGGGCGTGGGCGGGATCCTGTCGTGCCAGTTCCAACTGTGTCCGCAATCCCGCGATGGGATTGCGCAGTTCATGGGAGACGTCGGAGGCGAACTGCCGTTGGTAGTGCGCGAACTCCTCGAGTTCTTTCCGTTCTTTGTGGAGGCTTTCCAGAACCTTGTTGATTGTGTGGCACAATCGGGTGATCTCATGCGCGTTTTCAGGTTCGGAGATGCGCGGGGGCCGGTCCGCGGGGTCGATCATCCTGAATTCGGCGCGGACGGTCTCCAGGGGGCGCAGCAGCCTGCCGGTCACCTTCCAGGTGACCCACGCGCCCACCATCAGCTCCACGGTTATGAGGGCCACCGTCAGTTCGGGGCTATCAGTCCAGAGCGGTTGCCGCGTCTCGACGGCGGCCACTCGGGACACCGTTGCGGGACGCACTCCGTATGCCGGCGTGCGCAGGTCCCCCGGGCGCCGCTCGCCGGGCCAGGAGGGCCGCCCGTGCTCACTGGGTGGCGTTGCGACGGTGCTCGGACTCTGAGCGGTGGAGGGCGAGGCCATCAGACTCAGCCCCACTCCCGCGATGACGAGAGTGGCGGAGGCCACGACGGTGGCCAACAAGGTGATCTGCCCTCGCAACGAGCGCGGCCTGCACTGATTCCAGACCCTTGACCAAGCGCAGGCCCGCTGTCGCGCACGGCTCGAATCCGGCGGGAGACGCCCGGGGACGGTCTCGTGGCTCGCCGAGCCGGCCGGCTCCGCCCCGGTGGGGCCACGGGTCTCTCGCACGGCCTCGGTCCGCCCGTCGGCGGCTGCACCGATCGCCGACGGGCGGTACTGCGTCCAGCCGGCTTGCGAGACACGGTGAGAGGCACTTCTCCATCCGCCCTCATCACCCTCTCCGTGAGCGAACTTCATGATTGTCGACATCTCGCGCGCCGGGGGTTCGTTCCATCTGGCCTTCGATGATCTGCGGGCCAGAAGGCGGGCGAGTCCTCTGGCGATTGCCATGGACGATCTGACCAAAGGCCACAGGCGTATCAACCAATCGCTGGGCGGGTCCTCCATCGCCATCCTTTCGGAAAGGGAGATTCGAGGGGATGCCAAATTTCGGGAAAGGCCAGGAGTCGACGTGAGCGGGGGCCGCCGCTGACGTTCTCTCAGCCGCTCTCTGCCGAGGGGATCATTCCGTATCACCTCATGAGAAGTGATGAATGAACGGCTGCGAGTCTGCACGGTGGGTAAGGCCGCCGTATCGCATATCTGTGTGACTTTTGGTTTCCGCGCTCGACGAACTCGGCCGCCACACGTTTTATCGGACCCGATGCGCTGGGTATCTCATGGATATGGGGCTCGAAATGGCAGGTGGGCCTGGCTCCCGGGGGTCATCCTGGCCTGGGTGGCGTGGCCGTACGCGGGAGTGGGAGCTCGTCGTCGGCCTGATCCAGGCGGCTCAGGTCGGCCGGGGCGGAGTCCTGCTGGTCGAGGGCCAGTCGGGCGTCGGTAAAAGCCGCCTCCTCGATTTGGCCGCAGCCGCCGCGGCCAAGGCGGGGCTCGAGGTCGCCACAGGCGTGGCGGATGAGCTGACCCAGCTGATACCGCTGGCCCCGCTGATGTCGGCGCTCGGGGAGCCCGAACGTACCCTTTTCGCGGGCGAGAACGCGGGTGTTCCCGATCTGGCTGATAACCGGTTGCTGTTGCTGGAGCACCTGCAGGAACCTCTGGAAACGCTGGTGGCTGATGGGCCCGTGCTTCTCACGTTGGATGACGTGCAGTGGAGCGACCCGTTGACGCTGCTGGCCCTGCGGTCGATGACGAGGGAGCTCTCCTCTTATCCGCTCGTCTGGATGCTGGCTCGTACGGTCGGCAGGGGCGACGTCCCTCGGCTGGACCGTCTGTTCGACGTACTGGAACAGGACGGCGCGACGCGGATCGTGCTGGAGCCGCTGGATGAGCGAGCGGTGGGGAAGATAGTCATCGACGTTCTCGGAGCGGCTCCTGAGCCAGATGTGCTGGCCCTGGCCCATTTGGCGAACGGCAACCCTTTCCTGCTCGTCGACCTCCTCGAAAGGCTCAAGCGTGAGGGCGTGTTCCAGGTCGCAGACGGTCGCGCGCGGGTGGTGTCGGCGGGGCTGGCACGGGCCCAGGCGGTGACGCGGGAACGCCTGGAGGAGTTGTCGGTACGGACCAGGCACATGCTGCAGGCCGCCGGAATCCTGGGACGTTCGTTCTCGGTCACGGATCTTGCCGAAATGCTCGGCGAGTCCACCAGTGGTCTGTTGCCCATGTTGGAGGAGGCGATGTCGGCGGGCATCGTCGACACCGCGGGGGACGAGCTGACCTTCCGCCACGACCTGCTCTGGCAGGCGGTGGTCGGGACTATCCCCAGCGCCGTACGGCGGGCCCTGCACCACGATGCGGGGGAGATGTTGCTCCAACGAGGTGGATCGGCCGTTCCCGCCGCCTCGCACCTCATCCACAGTGCCCGTCGAGGTGACGCGTCCGCACTGCGGGAACTGGACCGGGCGGCGCGCGAGGTGCTGCGGTCCTCACCCCAGACCGCCGCCGATCTCGCCGCGCGAGCGCTCGAACTCAGCGATCCCGCCGACCCGGACTGGGTCAACCGTGCCGCTACGGCGGTCGACGCCCTGACGGCGATCGGGCGGCTGCCGGAGGCTGCCGATCTGGCCCGTACCGCGCTCGGCAGGGCACCGCCTTCCCACGACCCTCACCTGCGGTGCGCGCTGGCCTACATCCTGCTGCTGAGCGGCCAGCCGGCAGACGCGGAATCCGAGGCAGAAAGACTGCTCACACAGAACATCCCGGATGACGTTCGGGGCATCGCCGAATGGACGGTGTTCTGGTGTCTCATCTGCCTGAACGACTTCGAAAGGGGGCGGCAGCGGGCCGAGGCCGTGCTCGCCGAGCGCGGGCGACACACCGATGCCGCCGTGGTCGGGGCTCATCTCCTGCTCGCCCGGTTCGCCATAGCCGATGGCCGGGTCGCCGACTCGTTCACCCACCTGCACGAAGCCCAGCGGATCGCGAACAGCGGCACCGTCGAGGCCATCCAGCGCCCGTACGCCCGCCTGCTGCTGAGCCTCAACTACAGGGCCATGCGACAGTTCGAGTTGTCCGACATCGCCATCCAGAACGCCGAGGAGGAGATCAGCGCCCTCGGGCTGACCGTGCTCGCCGCGGGACCCGCGCTGTTCCGCTCCGTCCTGAAGCTGGCCCTCGGCCGATTCGATGATGCCGCCGCCGAGGCCCAGGCCGGGATGACGATCGCCGACGAACTCGGCACGCATGGGTTCATCCGCGTCGGGCTGTCCATGCTCGCCCTCATCTCCATGCGGCGTGGCGACATCGACACCGCGGTCCGGTACATCGAGCGGTACAACTCCATACAGGCCGCTTCCGGAATGTTGTTCGGGTCGGTGTGGGAGCGGTGGGTGATGGCGACGGTGGCCGAGGCCCAAGGCGACCCCGAACGGGCGATCGACATACTCCACGCGATCTACACCAACCAGGAGGAGCGGCGCTGGGCGCTCATCACGACGCCTCTCACCGCCGCCTGGATGACCCGGCTGGCGCTGGCCACGGGGAACCGCCGGTATGCGCAGGCCATAGTCGACACGGTCGAATCCCTGGCCAGGAACAACCCCGACTTCCCTGTCATCGCCATCACGGCCGCCCACGCCTACGGCATCCTCCACAAGGACCCTGAGGCGTTGGCCTCCGCCGTCGCCGATCAGCCTGAACCGTGGGCACGCGCGTCGGCCGCCGAAGATCTCGGGGTTCTGCTGGCCACCACACCCGGCACCGCTGCCCGCGAACAGGCCGTCAGCAACCTGGACCACGCGCTCGACGGTTACCAGCGCGTCGGCGCGCTCCGGGACGCGGCACGTGTGCGAGCCAGACTGCGCACATTGGGTGTACGGCGCCGCCACTGGGCCCAATCACAAGGGCCCGCCTTCGGATGGGACAGCCTCACCGAAACGGAACGCGCCGTGGCGGTGCTGATCGCCCAGGGATTGACCAACCGCCAGGCCGCCGCACGAATGTTCCTGTCTCCTCATACGGTCTCCACCCACCTACGCCGGATCTTCGCCAAGCTCGACATCGCATCCCGTGTCGAGCTGGCCCGCATTGTCACCGAAGAGTGGGCGGACCCGCTCCGGGACGCGTAGCAGACCGCTCGCCTCACCGCTCCCATGGGCTGGTCAAGGCGTGCCGCTGTTCACCTGGGCTGTGTACGGTAACGGAGAAGCGACCCCTCCACGGCGAGATCCGCTCCTCACGAGCGGCTTGCAGCCGTACCCGTCACCAGGTCAGCCGCTCGCACCCCACCGCGCCGCGCTGGACCGAAGTCCTAGGCCGAAAGTCTCCTTCCCCTCACCTGATCGGCTTGTGATGCTGTCGACATGCCTGGCCTTCCCCAACTGATCGCGTTCTGCGCGATGTCCTCGCTCCTCGCCGCCCTTCCCGGTCCGAACGTGCTGTTCACGAAAGGCCATCCGGGCTGGTCGGACCACGCGGCAGGCGACCAGCGGCATACAGAGCGTGCCGAAGAGGGCGCGACGCACGGTGTGGTAAGGCACGATCGTCGGGGCGACGAACCCCAAGAGCGTCGTGTTCCTCACAGCCGTGCTGCCCCAGTTCGTGGACCCGGACCGCAGCCATGTCGTGGGCCAGATGCTGCTACTCGGGTTGACCTGCGCCCAGTTGGCCCTGTCGTGCGATGAAACTCCAGAGGCAGCAGGCATTTACATGAGCTTCGAACAGCAACGTGTCGTCATCACCGGTGCGTCCCGCGACTTCGGCCGGACTCTCGCCATCCGTTTCGCCCAGCACGGTGCCGAGGTCTTTGTGTCCTCCCGCAGCCTGGAGGCGTCACGACGCGTGGCGGGCGAGATACGTGACCTCGGCCATGAACATGTGCACGCCTTCGCATGCGACCTGGCGGACCCCGCCTCGATCCGGCAGTTCGCCGCACAAGTGGCACAGTGCACCGACCGGGTGGACGTGCTGGTCAACAACGGCGCTCGCTGGCTGGAGGGGCCGGATCTCCTCTCCGCCAGTGACGAGGACGTGACCGACACCATCGCCACCGGAGCGACCGGCACGGTCTTGACCGTAAAGCGTCTTTTGCCGCTGCTGCTCGCATCCGACAGACCAGACGTGGTCAACATGATCTCCGCTGCCGGGCTTCCGGCCCATCAGCGCTCCAACGCACATGACGCTTTCTACGCCGCCAAGAGCGCACAAGCCGGCTTCGCCGACATCCTCTCCAAGCGGCTGCGACCCCAAGGAGTGCGGGTTATCTCGCTCTACCCGCCAGACTTCTGCAACCCAGACCCGCTGTCCCCGCAGTGGGAGAGCACGCCGCGCGGTTCCGGCGACATGCTGACGGCCCACTCCGTGGCGGAGTGCGTGTTCTTCGCCCTCAGACAGCCCCGGGACTGCTTCATCAAATCGTTCCACTTCGAGCAGGCGCCCGACGGGCCGGCAGAACATCGATAAAGGAGGCCGAGCCGTTACCTTCGGACCGATCGCGTGAGCGAGGCCAGGGCTGGAGACCTGTCGACGACGGCCGGAATTCACCCGTCGTCGACAGGTCCGCGCTTCACGTCCTTACTCCCCTGGCTCATCGATGATCAACCCGTAGGCCGCGAGCTCGGACCGGGTGACGACCTCACCGAACGCTGCCCAGTGGCCCTTGGAGATCTGGCGTAACGGGACCCGGACGGGGCCGGACACCCCGGGCACGCCTTCGGGAATCGTGACGGTCACGCGATAGATCGGCTTCGCATGGCGCCGGCCGCCGACGAACACATCCTGCTCGTTGACGAAGCACCGGGCAATCCCACATCCCACTGCCGTCCGAGCTTGTTAGTAAGTAGTTACTATGTAAAATGGGAACATGGACGTAAGGCGCAGCACCGCGAACCAACGACGCGCGGAGGCCATCATGGCCGGTATGCGGGTCTTCGCCGACCATGGGCTCATGACGGCATCGATCCAGCAGGTCGCGGACGAGATCGGGGTGTCGCAGCCGTACGTCTTCCGGCTCTTCGGCAGCAAGCACGCGTTCTTCCTGGCCTGCCTCGACGAGATGGAACGTCAGATGCTTGAGCTCATCCGGCAGGCCGCGGCGACGTCTCCGGACGATCCGTTGTCCGCGATGCGCGCCGGCTTTCGGGAGATGCTCGCCGACGGATTCATCACCGGCCTGTGGTTGCAGGCATGCGCCGCCGCACGCAGGGACGAGACGGTGGCGGCGCGCTGCCGCGCCGTCATCTCGGCAGTTCTGGAAGAACTCACACGGCTGACGGGCGCGGGGACGGACGGCTTGGCGCGAAATCTCGCCGACGGTGTGCTCGTGGTGATATTGCAGGCGGTCGGGGTGGACCTCACGGGTGGGAGTCTGGCCGCCATCGATTCCCTGCGCGTCGAGAAGACGATCCCGTGAACCGGCTCCTGCCGCCGACCGGGACCACGGGCGAGCGGGAGGTGGGCGCGCCGGCCTCGGTCGTGGTGTCGTCCCGCCCTTACCGTCCCATTCGCATATTCGAGCCGGTGTCATGAGGGAGGATCATGTCGGTCGCCACCGCCTGGGGAGTGGACGCCGAAGAGATGGCCGCCGCATACCCGTGCGACCAGGTCACTCCGAATCCGGCGGAGGTCTGGTTCAGAGCGGTGAGCGTGCGCGCGCCGCGGCCGACCACCTTCCGCTGGTTGTGCCAGCTCAAGACGGCTCCGTACAGCTACGACCTCCTGGACAATTACGGCCGCCGCAGTCCGCGCACGCTGACCCCCGGGGCCGAGCACCTGGCGACCGGCCAGCGGTTCATGACGATCTTCGAGCTTGTCGACTTCGGCCCGGACGATCACCTCACCCTCCGGATGACCGCGCCGAAAGCCGTGCAAGCGTTCGGGCCGCTGACGCTCACCTACGCGGTGCGGGACGGCGCCTCTGGCACCACCCGTCTGGTGGTGAAGCTCAACGTCGGCGAGGAGGGGGACGGCCTCTTGTGCCGTGCCCGGAGGCGGGTGTTGGCCTGGGGGGACCTGTTCATGATGCATCGCCAGCTGACGACGCTGCGCAGGCTCGCCGAACCCACTGCGGCCGGCCATGAGCGCGGCTCAGGCATGGGCCGTACCGACGAGGAGGCGCCATGAACGCGCAATACCACAACCCCTACGAGAAGCCGTCCGGGACAATCGGCATCCGGGCCGTCCGAGCCGCGGGCTTCCGCGAGCGTCAGTTCCACACCGGGACCATCCGGATCAACTACGTGGAAGGCCCGGACGCAGGGCCTCCGTTGGTCCTGATCCCGGCACAGACCGGCACCTGGGAGAGCTACCAGCGGGTCCTGGCGCCGCTGTCGCACCGGTGGCGGGTCTACGCGGTCGACGTACGCGGCCACGGCAAGTCGAGCTGGACCCCCGGCGAATACTCGTGGCGGCACCTCGGCGCCGACATGACGGCGTTCCTGACCGAGGTCGTACGCGCTCCGGCCGCGATCTCCGGCAATTCCTCCGGCGGGCTGATCGCGCTCTGGTGCGCGGCCAACATCCCCGATCGGACCGCCGCCGTGATCCTTGAGGACGCTCCGGTCTTCTCAGCCGAGATGCCCCGTTTCCGGGACCGCGACCGCTACGTGTACCAGGGCTTGCACCACCTCGTGGAAACACTCGGGAACCTCGACGACCGCGATCTCGCGAACTACCTTCGCGGCCTGACCCTGCCGGTTTCCGAAACGCGCGAGCGGCGCGTCCCGGACTGGTTCGTATCCTTCCTGTCTCGACGCATCCGTGCCTTCCAGATGCGCCATCCCGGCCGTCCGGTGGACATCCTGAGCTGCCCCGGGTTGGTTGGAGGCTCCCAAGACTGGAAGGCTGGGAGTCGTGCCCGCACCGAGGAAGTATCCCCCAGAGCTGCGTGATCGCGCCGTCAAGATGGTATTCGACCTGCGTGAGGAG
>NZ_JBDPME010000052.1:0-36108 GCF_039871825.1 Nonomuraea sp. B12E4
AGGCTTTCGTGTCGTTCGAGGACGTCGCGGAGCGCTGCTCGCAGGGCGTTGGTGTCGATGGGGCCGTGGAAGCGCAGGGCGGTGGGGAGGTTGTAGGTGGGGGTGGGGCCTTCCAGTTCGGCCAGGAACCACAGGCGGCGCTGCGCATAAGAGGCTGGATACATGTCTCAATCTCCCTTGTGGCGTCGCAGCGGAGCGGAGTGAGACGATAGGCGGATGTGCGGGGGCACACGGAGGCCCCTCATCATCGCCGCGGTTCCTTCAGCCGCTCACTCACGTCCGGAGCAAGGCTCATGTAAATCGGGCGCAACCCCGACTCCAGAAAGAGCTGGCGCATCGCGGATCTCCGCGTCTTGCCACTGGTCGTCTTGCGGACCGCTCCCGGTCGTACGAACACGACGCTGGTCTGACCGACCCCGAACTGCTGGGCCAGCGCCTGCTTGATGCGCGTCGCCGCCCGAGCGAGATCGTTGTGCTCCTGGTGGCGTACCTCCTGGACGGCGACCACCTTGTCGTCATCGAGCGCGAAGACCGCGGACGAGCCGAAGATCAGGTCCTCCGCCATCTCCTGCAGGGCCCGTTCCAGGTCGTGCGGGTGGAGGTTACGGCCGTTGGAGATGATGACGTCCTTCATGCGCCCGGTGACGTAGAGCTGCGTCCCGTCGCGTACTCCGAGATCGCCCGTGCGCAGGTATCCGTCGCGGCCATCGGCCGTACGGGCGTTGAAGGTCGCCTGGTTCAGCTCTTCCTTGCGCCAGTAGCCCCTGCTCACGCCCTCGCCGGTGACCCAGATCTCCCCGATCCGGCCGTCCGCGAGAGGAACCCCGGTCTCGGGATCGACGATCAGCACGTTGTCGCGGAGGATCACACCGCTGCTGACCAGGGTCCTGCCCGCTTCCCCCGCCGCCACGGGCACGAAACGCCCGCGCGCGATCTGCTCGGGGTCCACCACCTTCCGCTCCAGCGGCTGGCCGTACGGCTTGCCGGTCACGATGAGGGTCGCCTCGGCCAGCCCGTAGCAGGGCAGGAACGTCGGGGGCCGGAATCCGGCGGGCGCGAACCGGTCGGCGAACCTTTCCAGCGTTCTGGCGTGAATGGGCTCGGAGCCGTTGAAGGCTGCCCGCCAATGGCTGAGGTCCAGCTTCGCCGCCTGCTCCTCATTCGTCATCCGGACGCACAGGTCATAGGCGAAGTCGGGTGCCGCCGTGTACATCGCCCGGTGGCGGTCCACGAGCTCCAGCCACTTGTACGGTCGCTTCACGAACTCCAACGGAGGCAACATGAGCAGCCACCCGCCGGTGTACAGGGGGTAAAGAAGCTGCCCGATCAACCCCATGTCGTGGGTCGCGGGCAACCATCCGCAGATCCTGGCCTCCGGTTCCCGGCCCAGATACGAGTGGATGAGATCCAGGTTGCTCGTCAGGTTGCGGTGGCTGATCATGACGCCCTTCGGGTCGCTGGTGGAACCCGAGGTGTACTGGAGCAGCGCGAGGTCGTCAGGCTCCGGCGGTTCGAGCGGGCCGAAGCCCGCAAGGGGCGCCACTGTCGCGTCCGACACGGTGACGCGGGGCAACGCCTGATAGCCGTGGGCGTCCGTCCACTCGCGGATGACGTCCAGCGAGCTCTCCACGGTGAGCATGACGGAGGGCTCGGCGTCGGCCATCATCCCCGCCAGCCGTTGGATACTGGTACGTGAACGTTCCGGCAGCGGAGCGGGCACCGCGATGAGCCGGGCGTAGGAGCAGGCGAAAAAGGCGACGGCGAAGTCGAGGCCGCTGGGGAAGAGCAGCAGCGCCCGCTGGCCCGGTTCGAATCCCGCGGCGACCAGTCGTGCTGCGAGGTGCCGGGAACGCTCGGCGAGCTGCCCGAAGGTGAGCCTGTCCCGTATGCCGCCGTCCTTGATATCCGGAATGAACGCGAGGGCCTCTCGCTCCGGATGGTGCTCGGCCTTGTCATCCAAGACATGCACCAGCGTCGTCTCCGGACCCAGTGCCATATTCGTCCCCTTGCGGAGCGGGTGATATGGAATACCGGGGATGAATCTAGCAGCCGGCTTTAAAACTGATCTAAAAGGCAGCTTAAGTCGTGCCGGGAGCGGCGGTAGCGCGATGACATGATTTGCCGGTGCGGCCCTTTTGCGGTGCGCGGCCCGAGCTTAATATCGTTTCGAATCCGATGAGGTCGGCCGGCCGACGCCATGTCGGCCGGGTCGTGGCCGTGTACGGAAGAGCTGGTCACGATTCCCGGCCGGCCATGGTCGGTGCCTCGATAAGTTGTGTCGCCGGTTGATGGCGCGCCTCCTGAGAATGCTGTTGCGGGCACGCGGACAGAGCGGGAGTCGCGGATCGTCAGGCCAGGTTGTTGACCATCAGGAAGTCGAAGGTCGAGTCGATGGGGATCGGTTCTCGCAGGAGCACCGACTGATGGATGCGTTGCAACTGGGTGCCCGGGTCGAGGCCGAGCTCGTTGCGCAGGGCTCCGGTGAGCTCGCTGTACACCTCAAGGGCGTCCGCCGGTCTGCCCTGCTTGTGCAGGGCGATCATGAGGTACGCGCAGAAGTTCTCGTGGAACGGGTGCCGCGAGGTCAGCGCGTACAGCTCGCTGATGACTTCGGTGTTGCGGCCGAGCCGCAGATCCAGCAGGATCCTGCGCTCGTGCGCGGCCTGCCGCATCTCGTTCAGCCGGCGCGCCTCCGCCTGCAGGTCCGGGGTGGTGCAGACGTCCGA
Organism: Nonomuraea sp. B12E4; assembly: GCF_039871825.1. Lineage (NCBI taxonomy): Bacteria > Bacillati > Actinomycetota > Actinomycetes > Streptosporangiales > Streptosporangiaceae > Nonomuraea > Nonomuraea sp. B12E4. The sequence goes on from NZ_JBDPME010000052.1 coordinate 2,727, forward strand.
CAGGGCCGGGCCCCGCCAGAGGGCCAGCGCGTCTGTAAGATGATGCGAGGCCAGTTTGAGCTGGCCGTCCTCCTGCGCGTTACGTGCCTGCAGCCAATATCTCTCGAAGAGCGCGATGTCCAGCTCGTTCTCGTTCACCTCGAGCATGTAACCAGGGGGCTGGGTGACGATCCTGGCGTAGTCCGGTGACAGATCCATCCGGTCGAAGATCTTGCGGATGTTGGAGATGTACACCTGCAGTGCCGTCTTCGCTGTTTTGGGTGGCGACTCGAACCACAGTTCGCGGATGAGATGCTCTATCGGAATGGCGCGGTTGTGGGCACAGAGCAGGTTCGCGAGCAGGATGCGTAGCTTCAGGGCTCGCGGACTGCACGATTTTCCACTTATCGTCGTCAGGGAGAGAGGACCGAGTACTCCTAGTTTGGGCATTACTTCTCCAGTTGAGCGCAGCATGTAATACGTCCGCCGCGTGGATCGAACTTCCTGTTGAGGTCATGTCCTGTGGGGTTCAGAGATGTGGTGAGGCCGGGCGCGCCGATGGGAGGGGTGATCCCGCGCGAGACGGGGTGTGCGGGATATGCCGGGCGACCATGTCCCCCATGGGCCTGACCTGGTCAGGTTCGGGGACGTGCGGCCGCCGAGGTCATCGCCGCGGTGGACGTGCGCCATCGTGTTCTCCTGGAGACCGACACGATCAAGCTCAGGTTGATGACTCCCGAACCGGGACCACGACAACGCTTCGGCGCGGTCCGGCACCAGGAACAATGCGACCGGGAAGTCTACGGCGGCGTTTCGAGCAGGTCGCCGCGAAGCTGGGAGAGCAGGTGGCCGTAGTTCTGGTCCAGGAAGAAATGCCCGCCTGCGAGCTCCTCGATGGAGACCTTGTCCGCCAGGTGCTCCCATCGGGCGATCTTGGTCAACTCGACCAGCGTGTCGTCCCTGCCGTACAGGACGCTGAGAGGTGTCCGCAGCCGCCGACCGGTGCAGTCGTAGGAGCGGAACAGCTCCAGGTCGGAGCGCAGGATTTCCAGGGTCATCTCGAGCAACTGAGGAGCTTCGAATATCTCCTCGGGGCTCCCCATCCGGCGCAGGAACTCCACCGGGTCGTCCACCAGCGGCGGGCCTTCCTGAGGGGCGTTGCTGCCGGCGGCGACGACGCGGCGCAGACCGTTCGCCCCCGCCGCCTCGACGCGCGTGGCGGTCTCGTACGCCAGCACCGCGCCCAGGCAGAGCCCGAGGAAGAAGTAAGGGACGCCTCTTGGCTCGATCGTCTCGACCACCGACTCGGAGATGCGGTCGGCCAGGATGCCGAGGTCTCGGACCGGTTCGTCGGCGAGTCTGGACATGCGGCCGGGTAGCTCGACGGTGACGCATTCCGCGTCCGCCGCCACGACTTCGCGGAGTTTCGCGAAGGAGCCGCTCCCGCCGCCCGCCGGCGGGAAACAGACAATGATCAGGTATGGCGGCTTTCCGCTGCGCGGCTGTGATCGCAGCCATTGTTGCCGCCTGGACTCCCCGTTCAGCCTGGATGGCCGTATATGCATTTGAATGCCCCCGTCGGCGCGCGAATGCTCACCTGGTCGGTTCGCGACTTCGTCAAAGATTTGACAAAATTCGAAATGTGTAGAACAGCCACATCCTTAAAGAATCATGGAGGAGGTGTCAAGACCTTGGGTGGTATCTCCGTGGCTCACAGCAGTCGCCGATTCCGGTGACACGGCCGTGGCGGGGCGCGGGACGCGCAGGATGAGGTCGCTGATCTCGGGGGAGTGCCGGGGCTTCGCCAGCCGATGGGCCCGCCCGTCATCGGGGGCGGTGACGCCTCGCTTGTTGATCGCAGACCTGGACGGCACGGGGCCGGTGGCGTTCGCGGCGGCCGTCGTGGCACCGGGCCGTCGTGGCGCGGGCAGGAGAGAGGTTCGAGGGGGGAGGCGGACGCCGTCCTGGCGGGACTCCGGGAATCGGGCGGCTCCTTTGGCCGGGGAGGCGGATGGGTGCGGCTTCGGGCCGGGCGTGAGGTGGCCGACTTGTGCCGTCCCCGGTGCGAGCTGGCGGGCGAGGCCGGTTGACCCGCGTTGCCGCCCACTGTCCTTCCTCCTGCCCCGGGATGTCGCCGACTGCCCCGGTGTGCTCGTCGTGTTGACCGGATGAAGGTCCGCCTTCTGATCGACCGCCCCTGCATCAGCCCTGGCGCGGTCGGTGTTCACAGAGACTACCCCTCTGGTATGGACGACGCCCCCTCGCGCGGCGGGTACGGCGCCCGAGCGGCCGCCCCCGAGCGGCACGGTCAGGCCGCCGACCATGCGAAACGCGCTTGCGCGGAGAATTTCCCGTTTTCGTGACACTCGCTGTCCGAGAATCCGCCGGGCGCGACATCGACCGGATTCGACAGGCTTCCGGAATGTTCCCCGTGGCTGGACGGACCGAGACGGCCGCCGCCGGAAGCCGGGGCGGCAACGCGAAGCCGGCCGGCCGCGTGACGAGGGCCGAGCCGACATCGAACGACGTGAAGGGCGACCGCACCTGCATCCCCATCCGTCCGCTCGCGAACTCACCGGGCGAGCCGCGATCGAAGGGATCAGTCGGCGCTGGACTCCGCGGCCCGCAGGCCTTCCAGGTACTCGACGAGTTTGTTGATCGTCGGGTATCCCCAGGTCGCCGCCATGTAGTCGATCTCGATGCCGAGCTTGTTCTCGAGATCGCCCAGCAGGCTGACCGCGTAGACGGAGTTCATGCCGTAGTGCGCGAGTTCGGTGTCCGGGTCGATGGTCTCCGCCGGCTGGTCAAGATAGAACGCGATCCGTTCCCGCATCCAGGACTGCAGCTCGCTCGTGTTCGTGGTCTCAAGGCTGTCTGTCATCTGCTTCTCCTCCAGGGCTCGCTCCGGAGCAAAGGTCACAGAGGCGGTGCTCCCCGGATTCGACGAGAGCCGACGCGACCCGGGCCGTACGCTGCTCCCACGGACTATGCCGCCTCCGGGCATCTCGCAGCGGAAATGCGCGACATGTTTTTCGCGGGCTAATCCATGAGAGACTGTAGCAGCGTACTCTAAAGGCCAATTAAAACCATTCTTAAGTAGGGTTGTGGGGTCCAATTAAGCTTGCTCGGCCGATCGGCGGACCGCCCTTTTGCCAGGCACCGGGGTCGCCTAGTGTATCGTCCGAGGAATTCTCCACAATCCGCTGAATGGAAGTGGGGAGGAATTGGCTCACGAATTGTTCCTCCCCGGCTTCTTCCAGTGGCCCGTTCGGCGCCCCGCCGGCGTTTCCGGTTCGCCGGGTCCGCTACCCGCGGTGTTCGGCGGAATATTTCACTCGGAAGGGATGATCATGCGGTTCGGGCTCTTTTACGAGCTTCAACTTCCCCGGCCCTGGCAGCCCGATTCGGAGCTGCGGATCGTGCACGAGACGCTGGAACAGATCGAGCTTGCCGACCGGCTCGGTTTCGACTACGCCTGGGCCGTCGAGCATCATTTCCTCGAAGAGTACAGCCACTGCTCGGCGCCGGAGATTCTGCTCAGCGCGGCGAGCCAGCGGACCCAGCGCATCCGGCTCGGCCACGGGATCACGGTGCTGCCGCCGGGAATCAACCCGACGGCCCGGGTGGCCGAGCGGATCGGCATGCTCGACCTGATGTCCAACGGCAGGGTCGAGTTCGGCACCGGGGAATCGAGCACCGAAGTCGAGCTCGGCGCGTTCGGGGTGGACTTCTCCACCAAGAGAGCGCAGTGGCGGGAGGCGATCGACGTCGTCACCCGGATGTTCGTCGAGGAGCCGTTCGCGGGTCACGAAGGCACGTACGTGCATATGCCGCCGCGCAACGTGGTGCCCAAGCCGCTGCAGAAGCCCCACCCGCCCCTGTGGGCGGCGTGCAGCAAACGCGAGAGCCTCTCGCACGCTGCCCGGCACGGGCTCGGCGCCCTCACCTTCTCCTTCGTCGCGCCGGAGGAGGCCAGGAAATGGGTCGGCGACTACTACGCGACGATCGAGTCGGAGGAGTGCGTACCGGCGGGCTTCTCGGTAAACCCCCAGGTCGCGATGACGCTCTACCTGATGTGTGACGAGGACGAGGCCACCGCCCGCGAGCGGGGCCTGGCCGACCACCGGTTCTTCGCCAGGTCGCTGGCATATTACTGGGGACTCGGCGCGCACGTGCCCGGGAAGTCCACACTCGCCCGTGACCTCGGCCTCGACGAGCCGAAGGACGTGGTGAACCGGGAGTTCCCGCGGGTGCTGGAGGGCGCGTACAGCGGCATCGGTACTCCCGAGCAGATCAAGAAGACGCTCCGGGAGTACGAGGCCGCGGGTGTGGACCAGATCCTGCTGGTCGCGCAGTCCGGCCGCATCAAGCACGAGCACATCTGCGCGTCGATGGAACTGTTCGCCCGCGAGGTGATGCCGGAGTTCGCCGAGCGGCACGAGAGCAAGGAACTGGCCAAGATGCAGCGGCTGGCCCCGGCGATTGAGGCCGCGCTGGCCCGCCGGCCCCCCGCCAGGCGGATGGATCCCGAATACCGCGTCCGCCGCACCGCCATGCCGAGCGTGTCTCCGCGCTCCGCGGCGAAAAGCTGAACAACCCCCTGATCGAGACTGCGGTCAGGACCGAGATAACTTCGCGGCCCTTTCCAGACACTTCCGCCGCCGGCGGCGCCCGTCGATTGCTGAGGTCATGCATGCGGTTTCCCTCTCACTCACCGCTTCCGCTTTCGGTGTCGCAGTCCGGCGTGTGGACGGCACAGCACCTCGATCCGGATGACCATTCCTACAACGCCGGGCAATACGTGGAGATCCTCGGCCCGCTGGACCTGCCGGCCATGCAGAAGGCCATGCGCCAGGTGCTGGAGGAGTCCGAGGCGATCCGGGTGCGGGTGCTCAGCGACGAGAACGGTTTCCACCAGGTCGTCGCGGCGGGCAGTGACATCGACTTCCCGCTCGTCGACCTGACCGGCTCGCCCGACCCCCGGCAGGCCGCGATCGAATGGATGAACGCCGACATCGACCGCCCCGCGGACCTGACCGGGCAGGACCTGTTCGCGACGTACATGCTCGCGCTCGGGCCCGATCACTGGTTCTGGTACATGCGCAGCCACCACGTCATCATCGACGGGTACGGCGCCAGCCTCCTGGCCCGCCGCGTCGCCGAGGTCTACACGGCCCTGGTGACCGGATCGGCGTATCCCCCGTCGTCCTGGGCGACGGTCGGTGAGCTGGTCGAAGAGGAGGCCGCGTACCGCGCGTCCCCGGACTTCGAACGCGACAAGGACTTCTGGAACGCCCATCTCGCCGACCGGCCCGAGGTGGTCGGGCTGGCCGACGTCGTCTCCCTGCCGGGCCGCGGCCAGCTACGCCTTGCCCGTACGATGCCGGCCGCGGTCCTGACCCCCCTCACTGACGCGGCGGGTCTGTCCGGCCAGGGCTGGACCGGCGCGTACTTCGCGGCCATCGCCGCCTACGTGCACCGCGCGACGGGGGCCCGCGACGTCGTGCTCGGATTGACCGTCACGGCGCGGCGCACCCCCAGGGCACTCCGTACGCCGTGCATGATCTCGAACGTCCTGCCCCTGCGACTCACCATTGAGCCCGGCGCCACCGTCGTCGAGCTCATCCAGTACATCGGCCGCCAGACCCACCGGCTCGTCCGGCACCAGCGCTACAACCAGGAGTACCTCCGCCGCGACCTGGGATATGTCGACTCCGGTCACCGCCTGTACGGCCCGGAGGTCAATGTCTTGCCGGTCGACCAGAAATTCGACTTCGCGGGGGCGCCCGCGACGCTCCGATACCTGCAGTACGGACCGGTCGAGGACATCTCCTTCACCGCGCACCCGGGAGCAGGCCAGGACATATATCTGGACTTCGCCGCGAACTCCCGTAGCTACAGCGTCGAGGACCTCGCCCTGCACGCCGATCGCGTCCAGTGGTTCATCGAACAACTCGCCGCCGATCCCCATCGCCCGATCGCCGACACCGACCTCCTCCTCCCCGCCGAACGCCGCCAGGTGCTGACCGACTGGAACGCCACGGAAGAGCCCGAGTCATTCGAGGACGTCATCCAGCGGATCCGGAAGATCGCCGCGGAGTCTCCCCGGGCCGTCGCGGCGGTGGACGAGCGCAGGAGCCTGGACTACGCCTCCCTGGTCGGCTGGGGAAGCGCGCTCTCGCGCGGACTACGGGAGGCGGGAGTCGGCCCTGAGGTGCTCGTCGGGGTGCTCACCGGGAGAGGCGTCCACGTTGTCGCGACCATGCTGGGCATCTGGGGAGCGGGCGGAGCCTACGTCCCGCTGGACGTCAACGCCCCCCTCGCGCGTAACGCGTCGCTCGTGCGCGACAACGACCTGCGCCTGCTGCTCGTGGAGGAGGAGTACACCGACCTGGCGAACGAGATCGCGGCGGCCGCCGGCCGGCCGGTCCACGTCGTGCCGCTCGACGAGAGCATCGACGCCCCGGAGGACCTCGCGCCGACGGCCCCCGACGTGGACCATCTCGCCTACGTCTACTTCACGTCGGGCTCGACGGGGCGGCCGAAGGGCGCGATGGTCCACCGGCACGGGATGATCAACCACCTGGTGGCCAAGGTCGGCGACCTCGGTATGACCGCCGCGGACTCGGTGGTGCACAACGCGCCGCTCACCTTCGACGTCTCCGTGTGGCAGATGATCTCGCCCCTGCTCGTCGGCGGCCACACCAGGATCGTCGGTGATGACGTCGCCGCCGACCCGTTCGCGCTCTTCAACCTCATCGGCGCGGAGCAGCTCACCGTGCTGGAGGTGGTGCCGTCCTTCATGCGCGCGGCGCTCGCGGTCTGGAGCGGTGACGGCTCGGCCACCGCCCCACCCGCGCTGCCGGCCTTCCGCTGGTTCATCGTCAACGGCGAGGTGCTGCCGCCGGAGATGTGCGCGCGCTGGTTCCGCATCTATCCGCACGTCGACATCATCAACGCCTACGGCGCCACGGAGTGCTCCGACGACGTCAGCCACGCCGTGATCACCAAGGATTCCCCCTTCGACGTGGTCCGCGTCCCGGTCGGCCGGCCGTTGCGCAACACCCGTCTGTACGTGCTGGACGACGCCCTGCGGCCGGTCCCGCTCGGCATGCCCGGCGAGCTCTACATCGCCGGCGTCGGCGTGGGCCGCGGCTACCTGAACGACCCCGTACGCACCTGCACCAGATATGTCCCGGACCCGTTCGACGGTGGCGCGGGCGGCAGGATGTACCGGACGGGGGACAGGGTCCGCTACTTCCCCGACGGGCAGCTCGACTTCCTCGGGCGACGTGATTTCCAGGTGAAGATCCGCGGACAGCGGATAGAGCTCGGCGAGATCGAGACCGTGCTGCGCAACGCGCCCGGCGTGACCGACGTGGTGGTCGTCGCCGACGACGGCCCGGCAGGGCAGAAGCTCCTCGCCGGATACGTGGTCGGCACCTCCGACCTGCACGCCGTACGCACGCACGCGGTGGACCATCTGCCGGACTACGCCGTACCCACGGTTCTCGTCCCGCTCGACGCGCTGCCGCTGAACCAGAACGGCAAAGTGGACCGCAAGGCGCTGCCCGCCCTCGACCTCGCCGCGGCCTCCGGCGGCAGCGCGCCGGCCACGCCGCAGGAGAAGGACCTGTGCCAGATCTTCGGCGAGGTGCTGGGCATCGAGCGGATCGGCGCGGACGACGACTTCTTCGTGCTCGGCGGGGACAGCATCCTGGCGATCCAGGTGGTCGCCCGCGCCCGCAAGGCCGGCCTCTCCCTGGCTCCCCGGGACGTCTTCCGTCACCGGACACCCGCCCTGCTGGCCGCGGTGTCGCAGGCCGGCGCCCCGGCGGATCAGGCCGGAACCCCGGTGGACGACGGCGTCGGCCTGATCCCGGCCACGCCGATCATGCATTGGCTGCGCGAGGCCGGGGGCTCCGTCGAGGGGTTCCACCAGAGCATCGCGGTGAAGGTCCCGCCGCTCGGCGAGGCGGAGCTCGTCGCGGCCGTCCAAGCCCTCCTCGACAGGCACGACACGCTGAGGGCGCGCCTCGTCAGGGGCGGGGACGGCGCGGTCTGGGGCCTGGTGGTACGCGAGCCGGGCGAGGTGAGCGCCCGGGACTGCGTACGCCGGGCGACCGGCCGATCGGACGAGCCGTGGACCGCGAACCTGAACAGGGAGTTCGTCCAGGCGCGAGACCGGCTCGACCCGGCCGCCGGGCGGATGCTGGAGATCGTCTGGTTCGACGAGGGCCAGGACGGTGGCCGCCTGCTGCTGGTGGCCCACCATCTGGCGGTGGACGCGGTGTCCTGGCACCTCCTGCTGGCCGACCTCGCCGCGGCCTGGCAGGAGATCGTGTCGGGCGAACGGCCCACCCTGGACAGGCCGGTCACCTCGTTCAGACGGTGGGCCGAAGGGCTGATCCTGGCGGCCCACGACCCCGCGGTGGCCGACACCCTGGACGTCTGGACCGGCATGCTGGCGACGCGATCGGCCGCACCCGCCCTGGCCCGCCGGCCCCTCGACCCGCGGCGCGACGTGGCCGGACGGTCCGCATCGCTTGTACGCACCCTCGGCGTCCCCGAGACCGAGGCGCTGATCGACCGGGCCACGCCGGCCTTCGGCGCCGATGTCCAGGACGCGCTCGTCACCGGGCTGGCGATGGCGCTCACCCAGGTCACCGGCCGGGACACCGGGATCCCGATCGACCTTGAGGGGCACGGCCGGGAGGACGTCGTGCCCGGTGCGGACCTGGTCCGCACCGTCGGCTGGTTCACCAGCCTCTATCCCGTGCGCTGCGATGTGGGCGACGCCGCCGACGACCGGCCGCTCGGCGTCCGCGCGGTCGAGTCCCTCAAACGCGTCAAGGAGCAACTGCGGGCACTCCCCGGAAAGGGCGTCACCTACGGGCTCCTGCGCTATCTGAACCCGGTGACGCGCCCCGTGCTGGCCGGACTGCCCGCTCCGGAAATCCGCTTCAACTATCTCGGCCGTTTCAGAATGGCCGAGGAAATGCCCGGCGACGATTACTGGCTGACGGATCCGAATTCCTTCGGGTTGACCGCCCAGCCACCGGGCATGCCCCTGACCCACGCCCTGGACGTGGTGGCGGTCGTCCAGGTCCACCCGTCGGGTCCGCGTCTTTCTGTCAATCTGACGTGGCCCGCGGAAGTCCTCGAAGAGGAGCGGGTCAGCGAAATCGCGGACCGCTGGCTGGAGGTGCTGGCAGCGCTCGGAGACCAGGTCATCCAGGCCGGTGCCAATGGGCTGACCCCGTCGGACGTCTCACTGGTCGAATTGGACCAGACGGAGATCGACGAGTTCGAAGCCGAATTCCGATAGCATGGCCGTGTCCTTCGGCTGGAAGTTCTCGGACAGGGGGATGATGAGCGACTCCGTGGCGTCGCGGACGGACACAGCAGAGCGGAGATCGTTCTCCCGCTTCGAGCGGGCCCTGACTCTGGCCACCGCGATCGCCATCGGGCTCACCCTCGTGCCGGAAAGTCCGCCGCTGACCACGACCGGCGTGATCGCCCTGCTGCTCGTCACACTGTTCGCCTGCCGCCGGCGCTCGCCCGCCGTGCTGCGCATGGTTCTCTGCTCCGACCTGATCGCGTTCCTGTTCACCCTCTACGTCTACGCGGGCTGGCCGCCGGCGCTGATCACGACGTCGTTCGTGGTCGTGCCGGTGGCCGCCGGCGTGGCGCTGCACCGGCTGGGGCGGCTCCGGCCGGTCGCGCCCTGGCTGAAGTGGGGCCCGCTGGCCCCGGTCACGATCGCCCTGTTCGTCACCACCATCGTGGCCAGCGTCGCCGGCCTCGTCCTGTGGACCCTCACCGCCGACGCCGACGTCTCGGAATACCTGGGCGGGCTGCGGTACGCCCCGCCGTGGCAGGCGGTCGCCGCGATCGTCGGCTTCGCGCTCGTCAACGCGGCCTGGGAGGAGCTGCTGTTCCGCGGCGTGCTGCTGACGGAGCTCGTCAACACCTGGGGACTTCGCGCCGCGCTGGTCATCGAGTCGATCACGTTCGGCATCTCGCACGCCAACGGCTTCCCCTCCGGGCCGGTCGGCGTCGTGATGGCGCTGGCCTGGGGCTACCTGCTGGGCGTGATCCGCATGCGAACCGGTGGGATCGGTTACCCGTACGCCGCCCACGTGGCCGCCAACACCACGATCGCCCTCCTCGCCTATCTGTACATCTGATCCCGGCAGGCCGGCCGACGGCTGCCCGAAGCTGCTCATCACTCGGGCATCTCTCGCATATCCGCAAATTGGCCACAAAGGCGAGTTGCGCTTGAGGAAAAACGCGTGCTGAGTAATGCTTGTGCATCGACACCATCGACGTTAGTCGTTCGCCGGGGAGGCGGCCCGGCGGGTGAAGCGGGCATGCGGACACGCCTACGGTGATGCGGGGGTCGAATGAGATCAGAGCGTGCCCTTCGCTGGCTGCCCTTCGCGGTCATGCTGGGCGTCGCCCTGATCGACCTGTCGGCGACCCCCGAGCTGGGCTTCCTGCCGCTCCTCACCCTGGGCCCGACCTTCGCGTCGGTGTCCGGCAGCGTCCGCAGGACCGCCCTGGTCGGCGTGGTCGCGCTGGCCATCTGCGTGCCGCTCGCGTATTTCAACGGGTCACTGTTCAGGTGGCAGAACAACCTCACCATCGTGACCATCGTCGGGATCACCGTGGCGAGCATGCTGGCCAGCCATCTGCGCTTACAGAGGGAGCGGGAGCTGGCCAGCGTGCGGCTCGTCGCCGAGGCCGCCCAGCGTGTGCTGCTGCGCCCGGTTCCCCGGCGGGCGGGCGACCTGCGGGTGGCACTGTCCTACACTTCGGCGGCGGCCGAGGCGCAGATCGGCGGTGACCTGTACGAGGTCGTCACGACCCCGCACGGCGTACGGCTGCTGATCGGGGACGTCCAGGGCAACGGGCTGGCGGCGGTCGAGACGGCGGCCTGGGTGCTGGGCGCCTTCCGCGAGGCCGCCTACGACGAGCCCGACCTGGCCGACATCGGCGAGCGGCTGGAGGTCAGCCTGGCCAGGCACCTGGACGGGGAGCAGTTCGTCACCGCGATCGTCGCCGAAGTGCACGACGGCGACATCGCGCTCGTGAACTTCGGTCATCCGGCGCCCATGCTGATCGGCCCGGACGGCCGGATCGGCGCCGTGGACCTGCCCGAACACGGCCTGCCGCTCGGCCTCGGCGCGCTCGGCACCGCGGCGGTGAAGGCGCACCGGATCCCGTTCGGCAGCGGGGACCGCATCCTGTTCTTCACCGACGGGGTCATCGAGGCCAGGAACACCGACGGCGCCTTCTACCCGCTGACCGAGCGCGCTCATCTCCTCGGGCAGGAGGAGCCGCAGGCCGCCCTGGACCTGCTGCGCGCCGACCTCGTCGGGCACGTGGGCGGTCCGCTGCTCGACGACGCGGCGATGCTCCTGCTGCACCGGCAGGGCGGCTGACCTCCGTAGCGCGGCCCCCGCCTCACTCCCGGCCGCTCCGGAACGGGCGGAATTCCGCCGCGGTCGTGTTTCGGAATGTGAAATCCCTGGCCCGGTTCATCACGCCTTTCCGGTCGGTTTCCTCCGCATGGTGGAGATCAAGGACAACGGCTCCGGGAACACCTCGGGCGACCAGTCGATGGCGGCCGGCCCGGTCCGGGTCGCCTGCCTGTGACGACGGCCGGCGGGGGCCCGCACCGGATCAGGTCTCAGGCTCGGGCACGATGCGGTCGAGATGGTAGCGGAGGATCGACAGCGCGTCGCCGGCGGTGACCTGCCCGAGGAGCACGCTGGTGCCCAGTCCGGCCGACATGGCGAGCAGCCCCGTGGCCTCGGCGTGCGCGTCGAGGTCCGGGGAGGCCTCCCCGGCGCTCTGCGCGGCGCGGATCCGGTCGGTGAGGAAGGCGCGCATCTCGTCGGGAGCGGCCATGAACGGCTGGGCGGCGAGCGCCGGATCGGTCACCGAGAGCACCGCGTACGCGGTGTAGACGAGGTGGAAGGTCCGGCTCTCCGCATCGGTGGGGAGGGCCTGGGCGAGGACGGCCTCGATGACACCCCGTGAGGTGGGCGGGGATCCCGACGCGCGTATCCGAGCCTCGACCCGCTCGCTGACCCGCCGCGCCAGGTAGCGCAGCGCGAAGAGCAGCAGCTTCTCCTTGGACTCGAAGTAATACTGCACCACGGAGACGGAGAAGCCCGCCTCGGCGGCGACGGAGCGCATGGTCACGGCATGCAGCCCGCTGCTCCCGGCGATGCGCAGCAGCGCCTCGGCGATCTGAACCCGCCGCTGACCGTGGTCCGCCAGCTTCGGCACCGGCTCCACCTCCTCGCCAGGCACCTTAACGGGCCTTTGGTAGTACGGTTGTACTACCAAAGAAAGGATCCTCAAGGTGACAAGGACCGCTGTCGGACGTTTCACCAGCGAAAAGGCACATGCGCAGTTCCTGCGGGCATATGACGAGGCCATGCGGCTGTGGCCGGAGCCGCGTACGGAAACCGACGTCGAGACCCGTTTCGGCACCGTGCACGTACATCGCGCGGGCGCCGCCGGCGGGGAACCCGTCGTGCTGCTGCACGGCCACGGCGCGAACGCCTCCACCTGGTATCCCCAGATCGCCGCCCTGGGCGAGCACCACCCGGTGTACGCGATCGACACCCTCGACGACCCCGGCCGCAGCGTTCAGCGGGTGGTCGCCAAGGACTCGCGCGACAACGCCGCCTGGCTGGAGGAGGTGCTCGCCGGCCTCGGGCTCGACCGCGTCCACCTCGTCGGCCTGTCCTACGGCGGCTGGCTCGCCCTCAACCAGGTCATTTACGCGCCCGGGCGGCTGGCCTCGATCGCGCCGCTGGACCCGGCGGGGCTGGAGCAGGTGCCCGCCGCCCGCTTCCTGTTCAGCACGCTGGGCGGGCTGTTCGCGATGCCCGCCCCGCGCCGGCTCCGCCCCTGGTTCGCCCGGGTGCTGGCCAACCACGCGCTGGTCGCCCCCCGGCAGTTGATGGCCCCGATCATGCTGAGCATCAGGACCTTCCGCCCCTCCTCGCGCCCCTCGGCCAGGCCGTTCACGGACGAGGAGTTGCGATCGATCAACCTGCCGGCTCTCGTCCTGCTGGCGCAGCGCAGCATCCTGGTCAGCGCCCGTCCCGCACTGGCCCGCGCCCAGAGCCTCATCCCGGGGGTGCGCGCGGAGATCGTGCCGGGCATCGGCCACGGGCTTCCCGCGGAGGCGCCCGACCTGGTCAACGCCCGCCTCCTGAGGTTCATCGACACCGAGACCGCCTCGTGAAAGCCCTGTCCGATTCACTGATAACAAGAATCTGTTTGCGACGATCTAGGTGACCCGTTATCGTCGACAACATGGATCAGAGATCGCGGATAATCCTCGCGGCCACCGAGCTGCTGGAGGCCTCGCCGAACGGGGACATCTCCACCCGCGGCGTCGGGGAGAAGGCCGGCCTCCAGCAGCCGGTGATCTACCGGCTGTTCGGCGACAAGGACGGTCTCCTCTCCGCGGTCGCCGATCACGGATTCGGGGAATACCTCGCGGCCAAGCGCGCCGCGGTGCCCACCTCGGATCCGGTCGCGGACCTGCGGCGCGGCTGGGACGACCACACCCGGTTCGCCCTGGAGCACCCGAACGTCTACCGGCTCATGTACGCGCCGGGTCTGGCCTCCGCGCCGAAGTCGGTCGGCGAGGCCCACGAGCTGCTGCGATCGGTGCTGGAGCGGGTCGCCCGGGCCGGCCGGCTGGCGATCGAGCTCGACCGCGCCGCCGAGATCGTGATCTCCGCCAACAGCGGGGTCGCGCTCGCCCTGCTCACCCGGCCCGAGCTGCACCGCAGCGCGGAGCTCTCCGTGCGGGTGAGGGACATCGTGCTGGCCGGCATCCTGACCCCCGAGCCGGACGCCGGCCCCCAGCCCGCGCCCCTGGGCGTGCCGCAGGCGGCGACCACCCTCGCGGCACTGCTCCGTTCCCAGCCGCCGGAGTCGTTCAGCCCGGCGGAGCGGGAGCTGCTGGCCGAATGGCTCACCCGGCTGGCACAAGACACCAGGCCGTGACCTCACGATCCGCCTGATCGACCACATCACCCCTGACACACGAGAAGGAGATCCCTCATGCCTGAGAACACCGCGGCGAACGTCCGCGTCGCCCTGGTCACCGGTGGCACGGGGGGCATCGGCCGCGTCGTCGTCGGGCGCCTCGCCGCCGACGGTTTCGCCGTGGCCGTGCACTACTCCGGTAACAAGGAGCGGGCCGAGGCGATGGTCGCCGGCATCGTGTCCGGTGGCGGGCGGGCCATCGCCATCGGTGGCGACATCGCCGACGAGAACGACGTGGCCGCCGCGTTCGACGCCGTCGAGTCCGCCTTCGGCGGCATCGACGTGGTCGTGAACACCGCGGGGATCATGGTCCTCGCGCCGGTCGCCGAGCTGAACCTGGACGACCTGGACCGCGTGCACCGCACCAACATCCGCGGCACGTTCGTCGTCTCGCAGCAGGCCGCCCGCCGCGTGCGCCCGGGCGGCGCGATCATCAACTTCTCGACGTCCGTCATCCGCACACAACTGCCCACCTACGCCGCGTACGTCGCCAGCAAGGCCGCCGTGGAGGGCATCACCATGATCCTGGCCCGCGAGCTGCGCGGCAGGGACATCACCGTCAACACGGTCGCCCCCGGCCCCACCGCGACCCCGCTGTTCTACAACGGCAAGGACGAGGCCGCGGTCGAGAGGTTCGCCAAGGCCACCCCGCTGGAGCGCCTTGGCCGTCCCGAGGACATCAGCGAGACCGTCGCCTTCCTCGCCGGTCCGGCCCGGTGGGTCAACGGCCAGGTGATCTACACCAACGGCGGTCTCGCCTGACGGCACGTACGCGTCGCATTCTTCCGAAAGGGGGCACCACATGAGCAACGTCATCGTCATCACCGGCGCCTCCAGCGGCTTCGGCGCCCGGGACGGCGTGCGCACTGGGACCGGACCGACAACATCGGCGTGCAGGCCCATTTCGAGCTCATCTCCATCGAGCCCGGCCCGGACTCCGACAGCTACGTCGCCACCCTCAAGGTGAGCGGCAACGGCCACAACGGCACCGGCCCGATGACCTTCCACCTGCGCGACGGACTGATCGCGAGCCTGCGGATCAGCTGACGGACGCCGACCCGCCGAACGTCCGCCCTCTCAGGCGGCCATCTCGGGGGCCGTGCAGGTGCAGCCGATCTCGCACCAGACGCCGGTGTGGTCGGACCTGTGGGTGATGCCCCAGTCGCGGGAGAGACGGTCAACGAGGAACAGCCCTCGTCCCCGGGTGGCCTCCGCGCCGGCCACGCCCAGTCGCGGCCTGCCCGCGCCGCCGTGGTCGTGCACCTCGACGCGTACGGCGTCGGCCAGATGGGTGATCCGCACCTCGAAGTTGTCGTCACGGCCGGAGGCGGAGTGCTCGACGGCGTTGGCGGCCAGCTCGGAGACGGCCAGGACCACGTCGTCCGCGGCGGGGTGGCCGGCCACGACGCCGCCCACGAAATGACGTACGTGCCCGAGCTCTTCGAGCAGGGCCGGGAACTCTCGCATCCTCGTGCCGGTCATGGGAATCGCCTCCGCGGGTGCATCGGCTCGTACCGCCTGACACTCCCAAGGATGCGGATCCCGCTTGTCATCCGCTTGCGGTTCGCTGTCGCGGCCCCAAGCCCTGCGGACCAGCCCGGCCGGATTCATCACATCTCACGAAGACGCCCAGGTCGGCGCAGGTTTGGGGTGCGACGCGTGAGAAGGCTCATCGCCATCGCCGCGCTCGTGGCCGCCGGGCTGCTCTCCCTCTCGGTCGCGGCCGCTCCGCAGGCCTCCGCCCACGGCGGGACCGTCCACACCAACGACTGATCCCGTCCGCGCCCGGCCGTCCCGCCGGGCGCGGAGAGGCATGCGGTCAGCCCTGCTGGGTGGCGTTCTCCCGGCGCCGGGCGTACCAGGTGATCAACCACAGGACGATGCCGATCGCCAGCAGCACGCCGGCGATCTCGTACTGGCCCGCCGGTCGCCCGGAGGACCACGGCAGGACCAGGTACAAAGACGTGATCGCGCCGATCACGGGCAGGACGCGGCCCGCGTTGAAGTGCTTGGTCGCGACCTGGTCCTTGCGCAGCACGAGCACGGACAGGTTGACGGCCGCGAAGACCGCGAGCAGGAGCAGCGACGTCGTCCCGCCGAGCAGGGCCACGACCGGGCTCTCGGGGTCCAGCGAGACGTAGGTGATGAGCCCGAGGGCGATGATCGTGGTGAACACGATCGCCGCGTGCGGCGTGCGCCGGGTCGGGTTCACCTTCGCCAGGAAGGACGGCAGCACGCCCTGCTTGCCCATTCCGTACAGGAGCCGGCTGGCCATCAGCATGTTGATCAGCGCGGAGTTCGCCACGGCGAACATCGAGATGAACGGCAGCAGGTCGGCCATCGGGAAGCCGGGGGCCGCGGTCTGCACCACGAGCGTCAGGGGTGTCTCGCTCTCGGCGAGCCGGCCCACCGGGACGACGGCCACGGCGCAGATGGAGATGAGCACGTAGATCAGCCCGGTGACGCCGAGGCCGGTGAGCATGATGCGGGGGAAGATCCGGCTCGGCTCCTTGGTCTCCTCCGCCATGTTGACCGAGTCCTCGAACCCGACCATGGCGAAGAAGGCCAGCGACGTCGCGGTGCTGACCGCCAGGAAGACGCTCTTGTCCGCGGCGGTCTCGAAGGCGACGACGCGGGAGAAGTCCGCGTTCCCGCCGGCGATGAAGTACAGGCTGATCACGATGACGAGCAGCAGCCCGGACAGCTCGACCGCGGTGAGCACGATGTTGGCCTTGACGCTCTCGCCGACGCCGCGCAGGTTGACGGCCAGGACCAGGAGCATGAACGCCAGTGCGATGAGCAGGATGACGCCGTTGCCGACGTCCAGCCCGAACCCGGTGGTGAGGTTGGCCGCGAAGGCCCGCGAGGCCGCCGAGGCCGACGTGATGCCCGAGCACATCACGGTGAAGCACACCAGGAACGTCAGCGCGTGCTTGCCGAAGGCCTTGTGCACATACAGTGCGGCGCCCGCGGCCTGGGGATATTTCGTGACCAGCTCCAGATAGGAACAGGCCGTGATCAACGCGACCGCGAAGGCGATGGCGAAGGGCAGCCAGGCGGCGCCCCCCACCTCACCGGCGACCTGGCCGGTCAGCGCGTAGACGCCGGTGCCGAGAATGTCGCCGATGATGAACAGAAGCAGCAGGCCCGGGCCCATCACCTGTTTCAGGTCGGACTGAGTGCTGCTCTCCTCGGTAGGACTGGGGTGGCTGGTCTGGGCCATGGGGGGTCCTTCTCGTGGAATGCTCGTGGGCTGACTACATGCGGAACCGTTCGCGTCCCGCGGGTGCGGGAGCGTCGGGGGGTGTTTCAGGGGGCAGTTCGGCACGGGCGGCGGACCTGCGGCGTGTGACGCCGGTCCCGGCCGGCGGCGGCGAGGCCGCGCAGTCATCCCTTCCCGTCACGTCTCACCTTGACACGACACGGGGCAGGTCGAACGCGGGTGACGCGGTCCCCCTCGTACGGGGCCGGCCACGTCATGTTGATCGTCCGGATCCGTCATTCTGACACTTTACGACTCGGAGTAGCGATGCGTAAGCCCCAGGACGCGGATCGTGACCCGGTTCGGACTGTACCGTTCACCAGTCGGATCACCATGGCGCCAAGTCGGCGTGGCGGGCCTGGCGGGCGCCGCGGCCGGCGGTATCATGATCGGTCGCCTCACCCGGTTCACGCCCGGGCCGGCCGACCGCGCGATACATGAGGAATGAGCGCCTCCTGAATACCCCTGTTGTGACGTGTCGCAATCGGAAATCTTCGGCGTGCTCCAAGTGTGCATTCCGGTTTCGGTCTCCATTTATGGCCCGGGCCTGAATTTCGTCCGACCGAATTCTTGGTTAGCCGCTCCGGTGGGTAATCCTCGCTGTTCCAGGCGCCATGCTGGGGATATCGAATGATATATCCAGATTATATTCCTTGTCTGCGCAGAATGCCGGTGGGACAGTGGGCGGGTGTCCAAGGATATTGACGAGCCAGGGGCCGGACATTCGATCGGGCGGCGGCTGATATTACGGAGCGGCCTGCTCGCGGCCGGAGCCGTGGGAGTGGCAGCCAAGGCATCGGCGGCGGAATCCGCGGCTGTCACGGCGGATGCGCGGGCATGCCCCGGCTGGCCCGGCTGATCAGGACTTTGTGGGACACGACCGACGCCTACCGCTCGATGTACTACGGCGCCGGCACGTCCACGTCCGGTGCTCAGGTGGCGACCGGGGAGGCGATGACGACGGTGACGTCGGCGGGTGTGTCGGTGGTGCGGTAGCGGTGCGGGGCGTCTCCGGCGAAGGCCAGCAGGTCGCCGGCCAGCAGGTGGCGGGGATCGTCGGCCGGGCCCGCGAGGAGGTCGCCGGAGGCGACCAGGAGGTGCTCGGTCGTGCCGGGGGCGTGGGGGATGCCGTCCACCGTGGTGTCCGGCGGGAGCCGCAGCCGCCAGATCTCCAGGCTGTGGCCGCCGCTGATACGGCGCAGCAGCTCGCGGGTGGGTTCGTCCTGGCGGGCGATCGTCGAGGCGATGTGCACGGTGCCGGGGTCGCCGTGGCGGATGAGCAGATCGGTGAGCGGGATGGCCAGGGCGACGGCGATGGCGTCCAGGGTGTCGAGGGTGGGGTTGCCCATGCCGGCCTCCAGCTGCGACAGCGTCGCCTTGCTCAGTCCGGTCCGTCGGGCCAGCTCGGCCTGGCTCATCCCGCGCTGCTGCCGGCGGCGCTGGATCTGAGCGCCGGCCGCCGCGGCGGCGCCGCTGGTGGGACGGCGGTCCCGGCCGGCGGTGGTCATGACGCGGGCCTGTGGGAGGCGGCGTAGGAGACGCGGATGCGGCCCTTCCGCAGCTTGACGGCGGAGATCGTCACCTGGTGCAGGTCGGCGAGGCTGCGCACATGAGTGCCACCGCAGGGGGCGGCATGCAGGTCGCCGAGCCGGACCACGCGGCGGCCCTCGTCGTCGTGGCCGGCGATGACGGGCAGGTCCTCGGCGATGGCCGCCGACATGAACGCGCGCAGCCGGTCGGCGGCCTTGTCCCGGTCCTCGGGATCGGTGAGCCGCACGCCGGTCTCCGGTGGAGTGAGCTCGATGCGGGCCTGGCCGGGGAAGTGATTGTTGCCGGCCAGGATCCAGCCTTCGGCCCGGCCCGCCGCTTCGACGAGGTGGCCGGCGGTGTGCAACGCGGCGTGCAGCAGGCGCAGGCCGGCGTCGATGCACGCGTGCACGGGATCTCCCTCGGACAGGTCGTCCAGTCCGGCGACCGGGCTCCCGGCCGCTTGGAGCACCACCGGGCCGGTCGCGGCGTGGCGTACCGGAACGACCTCGCACTCGCCCAGCCGGCCGCGGTCGGCTGGCTGGCCGCCGCCTTGGGGATGGAAGATGTTGTGCCGCAGCGCGACCCAGGTGCCGGCCTCGTCGCATCCGGTCGCGGTCACGCTGGTGGCGACGTCGGTGAGGTAGGTGTCCTCCAGGTAGAGGGAGTCCTGCCGGTCTTCATACGTGCCAGAAAGATGAACCATATGTTCATCTTATCGAACATCTTGGGCTGTCCCGACTGCGCATGTCCCCCTGCGGCGGCATGAACGTCGCCGGCGGCTCCGAGGTCCATCGGCCACAGTAGGAATGGTGAAGATCCTCCTGATTCAGCCCTCCGCCTGGTCCCCCGACGGCCATGCCAACTTCGACGCGATCGACGAGCTCATTACTCCGGGAACCGGTGACCTGGCGCTCCTGCCCGAGCTCGCGGGCGCGAGCCTGCCACGGGCCGACTACCTGGAAAGGGTCCGTGCGCTGGCGGTGAGCGCGGGGATGGCGGTGGCGGGCGGGTCCCACTATGACGGCGCCGTCAACCGTGGCGCCGTCTACGACGCGGACGGCACGCTGATCGCGGAGTACGACAAGGTCCACCCCTATGGCGTCGAACTGCGCTCCGGTACCGTCGCCGGTCGGCCGAACCCCGGCTTCGAGCTGTACGGCCGCCGCCTGCGAGTCCTGCTCTGCGCCGACGTGTGGTACTCGGCGAGCCTGACCGGGTTCGGCGACCTCGACGCGGTGCTGGTGCCCGCCTTCTCCGTCACCCGCTGGGACAGCCCGGCCCCGGCGCGGGAGCTGTGGCGGCACATGTGCGTCGCGCGCGCGTACGAGTTCATGACGTACGTGGCGGTGAGCGACTGGCATCACGAGGCCACCTACCACGGGCACCCGTGCGCCGGGGTCAGCGGGCTGGCCGACCCGTGCCCCGAGGCGCCCGCGAGCTTCTTCACCGGCGCCCCTGGCGCGTCCGTCTCCGTCCACGAGCTCGATTTCGACCGCTTGAACGCCTTCAGACGCGACCGCGCGGACCGCGGCTTCGGCAGGCCGTGAACGGCGCCTCGGTATGGTTCCGGTTGACCGGTTGGGAGCGTCAAGTAGATGGCAGACTGTGAGCATGCGGCCACCCCGAGCGAGATATTTCAACACCACCGGCCCGTGCGGCCCGCAGCACCACTACATGCTGCCCCCCATGCAGCGGCTCCCGCAGGCGCGCGAACTCATCGAGATGGACCGTTACTTCGTGCTGCACGCGCCCCGGCAGACCGGGAAGACGACCGCGCTGCGCACCCTGGCGTCCGAGCTGACCGCTGAGGGCGACACCGCCGCCCTGATGCTCTCCTGCGAGCGCGCCAAGGCGGCCGGCGACGACTACGCAGCCGCGGAGTCGCTTCTGCTGGATTCCATTCGCGAAGCCGCCGAGTGGGCGGGATGGCCGGAGGAGCTGCTGCCGCCGGATGTCTGGCCGCAGGTCACGCCGGGCAGCCGGTTCGGTGCGGCGCTGACCGAGTGGTGCCGCCGCTGCCCGCGCCGGGTGGTGCTCTTTCTCGACGAGATCGACGCCCTGCAGGGCAACAGCATGGTCAGCATCCTCAGCCAGCTCCGCGACGGTCACAACGCGCGGCCGGGGGGCCGTCCGTTCCCCACGTCCGTCGTGCTGTGCGGGTTGCGCGACGTACGTGACTACAAGGTCGCCTCGGGCGGCGAACCCGGCCGATCCAACCCAGCCAGCCCGTTCAACATCATCCGAAAGTCGCTGCGCCTGAGTGACTTCACCGCCGATCAGATCGCCGAGCTGTACGACCAGCACACGCAGGCGACCGGTCAGGAGTTCACCAAGGACGCGGTGGACCGGGTCTTCGAGCTGACCCAGGGACAACCATGGCTGGTCAACGCCCTCGCTGATGAACTCATCACCGAGATGGGAGTGACTGGCGCCATCACCAGTGGGCGGGTGGAGGAGGCCAAGGAGCGGCTGATCGGGGCACGCGCCACTCATCTGGACGCCCTCGTGGCCCGGCTGCACGAACCCCGCGTCAAGCGAGTGATCGAGCCGATCGTGGCCGGCACATCACCGGGTACGGACGTCGCCTTTGACGAGGACACCTCCTACGTCCACGATCTGGGCCTCATCCGGGGGACCAGAGATATGCAGATCGCCAACCCCATCTATCAAGAGGTCCTGCTACGGGTCCTGGGCGATCGCACGGAGCGGTTCGTGAAGGCCGATCCGCACAGTTTCGTGCTCCCGGACGGCCGTTTCGACCTGCCGCGCCTGCTGGAAGAGTTCGTCGTCTTCTGGCGCGAACACGGCGAGGTGCTCATCCAGCAGGAGGGCTACCACGAGGCCGCCTGCCAGATCATCCTCATGGCCTTCCTGCACCGCCTGGTCAACGGCGGCGGCCAGCTCGACCGAGAGTACGCCGCCGGCACCAAACGCCTGGACGTGCTGGTCCGCTGGCCCTACACCGCCCCCGAAGGCGAACGGCTGACGCAACGCGAGGCCATGGAGCTGAAGGTCTGGCGGGTAGGCGAGAACGACCCGATGGCCGACGGCCTCGCCCAGCTCGACCGGTACTTGGACCGGCTCACCCTGTCCACCGGCGTGCTGGTGGTCTTCGATCGGCGCCCCGAAGCCCCACCCTGGAAGGAACGCGGCGGCTTCGAGCAGGCGATCACCCCGTCCGGCCGCCAGATCACCGTCCTGCGGGTGTGACGGGTGCCCAATTCTCCGGTCAGAGCCAATCCCGCCGTTTGAAGGTCGATGTCATGGCTTCCGGCTCTTGGGACTCGATCAGCCCGCCGCAAGCGTCTGTAGCACGCGCTCGAAGGCAGTGATATCCACGCATCCGCTCCAACGAGAGCGCCTCTGCCCGGCCATGGCCGGCCTCGACGGCACGGTGCAACTCTGGGACGCGGAGACGCCGCACGAGCACCGGCGCACCGGCCACGGTGGGTCGGGCTGGCGCTGTTCACCACAGAGCAGGGCACGCACAGCCCGAGCGTGAGCTGTTCGACGACGGTCACCGGCCGGGCAGGGAAGCCGCCAAGCGGCGCACCGGCCCGTACGTGGTTCTGGCCGGAGGTCGGGCCGGCAAAGAGATCTTTGCGTGGGATTCGGGTAGTCCGTGATGTCGGATGGAACCGACATAGGAGGAATCGGGAGCAGGGAAGGACGACGAGATGGCGCGTTGTCTGGTGACCGGGGCGACCGGGTACATCGGCGGCCGGCTGGTCCCCGAGCTGCTCGCGACCGGCCACGAGGTCCGCTGCATGGTGCGGTCGCCCGAACGGTTGCGCGACCTGCCGTGGGCGGGGCACGTACGGGCGGTCAAGGCGGACGCCACCGACCCCGGCCGGACGCGGGCGGCCCTGGACGGCATCGACGTGGCCTACTACCTGATCCACACGATGGGCGGAACCGGGCAGTTCGCCGAGAACGACCGCCGGGCGGCCGAGACGTTCGCCGCTGCGGCCGAGCGGGCGGGGGTGCGGCGCATCGTCTACCTAGGCGGACTCGACCTGGGCGGGCCGCTCTCCCCGCACCTGAGCTCCCGGGCCGAGGTGGCCGGGATCTTCCTGCGGGCGGGCGTGCCGGCGGTGGTGCTGCGGGCCGCAGTGATCATCGGCTCGGGTTCGGCGTCCTTCGAGATGCTGCGCCACCTGACCGAGCGGCTGCCGATCATGACGACGCCGCGCTGGGTGCAGAGCCGTACGCAGCCCATCGCCGTACGCGACGTGCTGCGTTACCTCACCGCCTGGGCGAGCGTGCCTGGGGAGGTCAACCGAGGGTTCGACATCGGCGGCCCGGACGTGCTCACCTACGCCGACATGATCCGGGGGTACGCGTCCGTGGCCGGCCTGCCCCAGCGCTTGATCATTCCCGTACGGGTGCTCACCCCGAGGCTGTCGAGCCTGTGGGTCGGCCTGGTCACCCCGGTCCCGGCGGGCATCGCCCGGCCGCTGGTCGAGTCGCTGCGCAACGAGGCGATCTGCGGCGAGCACGACATCGCCCGTTACGTGCCCGACCCCGAGGAAGGGCTGATCGGTTTCCGCACGGCCGTGTCGCTGGCGCTGAAGAAGATCAAGGAGGCCGACGTTGCCACCCGCTGGTCCTCGGCCTCCACGCCCGGCGCCCCGAGCGACCCGCTGCCAACCGACCCCGACTGGGCAGGCGGCAGCCTCTACATCGACTGCCGGACCGCCTGGGTGGACGCGGAACCGGAGGCGTTGTGGCAGGTCATCGAGGGCATCGGCGGCCGCAACGGCTGGTACTCCCTGCCCGGCGCCTGGCGTCTGCGCGGCCTGCTGGACGGGCTCTTCGGCGGGGTCGGGCTGCGCCGCGGGCGGCGGGACGCGAACCGGTTGCGGGTGGGGGACACCGTCGACTTCTGGCGGGTGGAGGAGGTGCTGCCCGGCCGCCTGCTGCGGTTGCGGGCCGAGATGCGGCTGCCGGGGCTGGCCTGGCTGGAGCTCGGCGTCTCACGCTGCGCCGGGCACACCCTCTACCGGCAGCGGGCGATCTTTTACCCGCGCGGCCTGCTCGGCCACCTCTACTGGTGGGCGATCTACCCCTTCCACGGCCTGATCTTCGGGCGCATGCCCGTCAACGTGGCCGTGGCCGCGGCCCGGCGGCAGGTCACGCTCGGGTGAGGTCGGCCGCGCGGGTCACTGGTCGGTGCCGTCCAGGCGGGCGGGATAGGCGGACGGCGGCTTGGGGAGACGCCAGGGCTCGTGGACGTCGCCGGCGGGCACGCCGGCGAGCTCGGGTACGTAGCGGCGGACGTACTCGCCCGCCGGGTCGAAACGTTTGGCCTGGCGCAGCGGGTTGAAGCCGCGGTTGGGCCGGGTGTCGTTGCCGGTGCCCGCGACCCACTGCCAGTTGCCGAAGTTGTTGGCGACGTCGCCGTCGAGCAGGTGCTGCCAGAAGTGCCAGGCGCCGTCCCGCCAGTCGACGCCGAGCATCCTGATGAGGTACGCCGCCACGATCAGCCGGGCTCTGTTGTGCATCCAGCCTTCGGCGAGCAGTTGGCGCATGCCCGCGTCCACGATGGGCAACCCCGTCATGCCCGCCTGCCACGCCTGCAGCGCGTCCGGGTCGTGCCGCCGGCTCCGCTCGCGGTGACGGTAGTTCTCCCGGTTGATCCGCGGGAACGCGTACGTCACCTGGTGGTGGAAGTCCCGCCAGCAGATCTGGCGGACGAAGTCCGCGCTGTCCTCACCGCGGCAGGCCAGCTCTAGCGGCGACAGGCAGCCGAAGCGCAGGTACGGGCTGAGCCGCGAGGTACGGTCGCCCGCCAGGTCGTCGTGCCCGTCGGCGTAACCGGCCAGGTTGTGCCGCAACCACCGCGTGGCGCGCTCGCGGGCCGCCGACTCGCCGCCGGGCACGCCGGGATGCGGTTCGCCCTCGGGGAGGCGGCCGGCGTCCAGGCCCGGCGGCGTGCGTACCTTGCGGGGAGGCGGCAGTCGCCGGCGCCGCTTGTGGCGGGTCCACTCGCGCCAGTAGGGAGTGAAGACCCGGTAGTGGTCGCCGCCGCCCGAGGGCCGCAGCTCGTCCGGGGGCACGACCGTGACGCCCGGGAAGCGCTGGAACTCGATCCGCTCGTCGTCGAGGCGCCGCTCACGCCGCCTGGCGAGCGAGCTGACGTCGGCGCTGGCGTAGACGGCCTCCGCGCCCAGCTCGGCGGCCAGCTTCAGCGTCTCGTGTACGGCGTCGCCGTGCCGTACGAACAGCTCGCCGCCGCGCTCCCGCAGCGAGGCGCGCAGGTCGGCCAGGCACTCCAGCAGGAAGCCGGTCCGCCGCCCCGCCGGCACAGCCGGGTCCAGCACGAACAGCGGCACCACCCGCTCGGCCCGCTCGCAGGCGGCGGCCAGGGCCGGGTGGTCGTGCACGCGCAGGTCCCGGTTGAAGAGCACGATCGCTGTGCTTCCGTGCTGGTCAGGAGGCATGCGAAACAGTGTGGGGCAGCCACCGTCCGCGCGGCCCGCAGGAGCGCCGGACGAAACCCGCCGGGAGCTCCAGCTCACTGACGGTCCGCTGAGGTGGCCGGGAAGCCTGGCCGAACCTTGGAAATCCCGTGTGCGACTGATGATCCGGTGCCGGGGACGCTCCGAGAAGCGCGTCCAGATTGGCGAGATTCGCGGTAATGATCCGCGGGCCGGACCGCACACGGGAAGAGAAGAGCGGATGATCAATCACGACCCTGGGGACAAGGTCATCATCCCCGAACGCCGCGAGATCACGGGAGCGGCCGTGGCCGACTCGACCGCGCGGATGCTCCAGCCGCCCTTCACGATGGACGTGGTGCCCGTCTCGCGCCCGCTGCCGACCCCGACCCCGATCCCGCTCGCGCCGATCGTCGGGCCCCGGATCCTCGTCTACAAGCAGGATCCCAGCATCGCCGAGCTGGGGGTCAGGGCGATCTTCATCCCCAGCGCCGTGCTCAACGGGCCCACCGACGCCCGGCTCACCACCGAACTGGCCGGTACCACCCCGGTGAAGCGCAGCGTGAACGGCGACTTCGTGTTCGCGCCCAACTCGCCGGAGTTCGACTGCGCGCACACGTACGCGGTCGTACGGGAGACGCTGACGATGCACCAGCGCCACAACGGCGGCGACCCGCTGCCGTTCGCGTGGAACGCCGGCGGGAACATCGAACGGCTCACCGTCTTCCCGCACGCCGGCGTCGGCGCGAACGCCTTCTACAGCAGGACGGCCAAGGCGCTGAAGTTCCTCCACTTCACCCCGCAGGGCGCCGAGCAAGAGGTCTTCACCTGCCGCTCGCTGGACATCGTCGCCCATGAGGCCGGTCACGCGATCCTCGACGGGCTCAAGCCGGGCTGGCTCGGCGCGGAGAACCCGCCGCAGACCGGGGGCCTGCACGAGGCGTTCGGCGACCTGACCGCCATCTTCCTGGCGCTGTCGCAGCCGGACCAGGCGGAGGCGCTCGTCGCGCTCACCAAGGCCAACCTGCACGCCAAGTCGTTCCTGACGTGCGTGGCCGAGCAGTTCGGCGCGTCGCTCGGCCTGAACTTCGGCCTGCGCAACGCCGACAACGACCTCAAGCTGAGCGAGGTCGGCAACGAGGTGCACGCGATCTCGCAGGTGTTCACCGGCGGCGTCTATGACGTGCTGGCCGACATCTACGCGCACGAGAGGACCAAGCAGTGCATGGTCAAGAGTCCCACCGTGATCCTCATGGAGGTGGCGGACCGGCTGTGCAAGCTGCTGTTCAAGGCCATCGTCAAGGCGCCCGCGACCGGGGCCACGTACACCGATGTCGTCAACCAGATGTTGCGGCTCTCGGCCGACCAGCAGGATCCCAACATCTACCGGACCTTCATCCGCAACCGGTTCGCCGTCCGCGAGGTGGTGAGCTCGCCCACGCCGTTCACCAAGATGCTCTCCGGCGAGATGGATCTCATGAACGCCGACTACACCGGGGACGGCAAGGCCGCCAAGGACGTCACCAAGGTGAAGGCCGCCGACACGACGTCCGCGAGCCTGCGTGCCGTACAGGATCGCTCGACCTGCTGCGGCACCATGCAGATGCCCGAGTTCCAGGTCATCGACACGGAGAGGCTGACGGCTCAGGGGAACCTGTCCGACGACGACATCCTGGCCGCTGAGCTGAAGGCGCTCAAAAGGGCGTTCAAGTGACCTTCGCCGCGTGAGCTCCGGGAGCCCGACATGAGGGTGCGGATCGAGAAGGCCGGTGGCCTCGCCGGCCTCCAGGAGACCGTCGCCGGCTACGACACCGACGAGCTCACTCCGCGGGAGGCCGCCAGGGTGTACGGCGCGCTGGCCGCCATCGAGGCCGCCACGGTCAGGGGGGAGGCCGGTGAGGTGGGCGCCGACCTGATCACCTACCGGATCACCGTGGGCGACGGGGACGGGCGGGTGTTCACGGTGTCCGACGAGCCTCCGCGGGGGCTGGCGAATCCACTGGCCGTGCTGCTCCGTCCCGCCGGGTGAGTGCCGGGCTTTGTCGCTGGTAAGCCCTTAAATGCGCAAATATGTCATCAAATGGTGCTCGGGTTGATTTTCTAGTTGTTTGTCGGGGTGAAGCTACAATCGGAGAAAGCGTGAGGGAGGCCCCGTGGGAAATGTAGTGGATTACCTCAAGGTCGAATCGCTCGACAGCCGGGAACAGCGGCTGACCCGGGCCGAACTCAACCGGCTGAAGGAACTGCTGTCCGCGATGCCCGGCGACAGTGAGCGATAGCTCGGGCCGGCGCTGGACCTGGGACGGCGCCTCGCCCAGTAATGCCTCTCCCGGGCGGGCTTCTCGTGGCAGACCTTTTCCCGAGCGGAAATTTCCCGACGAGTCCTTTTCCGGGCGAGCCCTTCCCGGCCCGGCCTTTCCTGACAGGTCCTTTCCTGATGTGGCCTTTCCTCGTGACCTTCCTCTCGATGAGGTCGCTCCCGGTGAGGTGGTGCCGGTGGGGGAGGCCGGGAGGCGGGTGCAGGTGGCGCTGGCCGGGCTGGGGCTGCGGGCGGAGCTCGTGGATGTCGGCGAGGGGCACGATCCGACCGCCTGGTGGTGTGCGCTGCACGACGGCACGGGGGACGCCTCGCCGGCCGCGTGCGGGATGGGGAAGGGACGCCCGGCGGAGGCCCGGGTGGGCGCGCTGTTCGAGGCGGTCGAGCACTATCTCACCGGCCCGGCCCGCTTCGACCCCGCCGCCGTGGAGCCGGTCGCGCCGGCCGTGATCGCCGCAGGCCCGCTGCGTGCCGACGCCTCGGCCCTGCTGCTGGCCCGGATGCCCGGCCGGCGGCTGGCCTGCCTGCGCCACCGCCCCCTCGGCGGGGGACGGGAGGCGCTGATGCCGCTGTTCCTGTTCGCCCCCTGGTACGTCGAGGCCGGGGCCGCCCCGGTGCGCGAGCGGGCCGGGGACGACTGCGACTACACCCACCTCATGCGCTACAGCTGCAACAGCGGCTCGGCCGCCGGCGTCACCACCGCCGAGGCGCTGCTGCACGCCCTCAACGAGGTGATCGAACGGGACGCCCTGTCCCTGCTCCTGGTACGCGCCTTCCTCGGTGCGGACGGCTTCCGGCCCACACTGATCGACCCGGCGACACTGCCACCCGGGCTCGCCCGGGCCTACGCGACGGCCGGCGAGGTGACCGCATCACCGGTACACCTGCTGGACATCACCAGTGACCTTGGGGTGCCGACCATGCTGGCGTACACGGTGCCCACCGCCGGCGGTCCGCACCGGCGCGGCACCGGCACGTCGCCGACCCCGGCCCACGCCGCCTGGCGTGCGCTCACCGAGCTCGTCCAGACCACCCTCGGCGAGCACAGGGCGCGCCCGGCGCGCGGCGACCTCGCCGGGCTGGCGGCACATCCCGCGCTGCACGCGTGCGGGCGGTTCGACCTCACGGGGTTGCTGCGCGAGGCGCGGGTGGTGCCCTTCCCACGGGCCGCCGAGGCCGCCGGCCCGCCCGGCCACCAGGTGCGGAAGGTGGCCGCGAGGCTGGCCGCGCGGGGTTTCACCGCCTATCACCGTACGGCGTGCGCCCTCCCCGGCGGGGTCACGGCCGTGCAGGTGATCGTGCCGGGGCTGGAGCGGTTCATGCTGATCACCGATGGCGATCTCGTCCTCCCCGGCAGCAGAGGACTGGCCGCCGCGGCAGGGAAGATCCCCGAGACGGCACCGCCGACATGAGATCCCCCCGGCGGCTCCTGGCGGGTCAGCGGGACCGAGAGGCCCTGCGGCGTGACCAGACGATGACGGCCACCGCGACCGCGCGCACCGCCGCGGCCACGGGGTGCTGGGCGGTCAGGAGCCGCCGTAGGAGGTCCGCGGAGACGTCCACCTCGGCGGCCGGCATGCGTTGAGGACCACCCCGAGACCCTAGCGGAGCCCGTAGGGGCGGCTCGATCCCGCATGTACTGCCACCGTCGTACATCGGCCGATCCTCGTCTCGGCGTGGTAGGCCGGGAAGCCTCCCCACGCCGGACGCCCGCGCCCCCTCGGCCGGGCACGATGGCCACTCATGAGAACCCCTGCCAAGCTGCTCCACGGGGTGGCGCTGACGGCCACCGGACTGCTCGCGGGCGCGTTCGGGTACGGTGCCGCGAACGTGGTCCCCACCTTCAACGCCGTCCCGCTCGACGTGCGCCTCACCTTCCACACCGCGATGATGGAGATCAACGAGCCGGTCATGCAGACCGCGATGGCGCTGGCGATCCTGTCCACGTTCGGCCTGGCGGTCGCGGCCAGGGGGCGGGCGCGGTGGCTGGCGGGCGGCGCGGGCGCGCTGGCCCTGGGGTCGCTGCTGATCACCGTGTTCGGCAACGTCCCGTTGCACGCCCACATCCGGCAGTGGGCGGCCGCGACCTCGGCCCCGACCGGGCACGTCGAGATCCTGCAGCGCTGGGAGACCTTTCACACCCTGCGCACCCTGACCGGCCTGGCGGCGTTCCTGCTGATCGTCGTCATCGCCGCCGTGGGGCCCGGGAGCCCGGAGTCCGGCCGCCGGCTCACAACCTTGCGAGCAGCTCGGCCTTCTTCGCCCCGAACTCCTCATCGGTGAGCAGCCCCTCCGCGTGCAGGCGCCCGAGCTCGCGGATGAGGTCATAGACGGTCGCCGCGTCCTGCGCCGGTACGGCGGCCCGAGCACGCGGCTCGTCGTCCGGGGCGGCGGTGAGCTGGAGCTGGGAGGCCGCCGCTTCCGTCCATGCGTCCGAGTTTAGAAGCGGCGGACACCGTGGAGATCGGTAGTCGCCGCCCGGATAGGGCTATGACGCGGGCGCGTCAGAATCCCGGCCGGCCGGCCGGCCGGGCCTCCATGCCGTCGAGGAGGGCGCGCAGGCCGAACTCGAAGCTGTTGTCGGGCGCCGCGGCGTAGTCGGTGGCCGCGGTGGTGTCCAGGCGGGCGCGCAGGCGCGGGAACCCGGCCGCGATCTCCGTGGCCCGCGCCATGGTGTCGCGCAGTCGCTCCTCCACATCGCCGCCGTCGCGGCCGAGCCTCCTGGTGAGCGAGGCCTCCGCGGCCGGGCTCAGGGCATTGCCGAGCACGAAGGTGAAGACGGCGCCCGCCGCCTGGTCGGCCTGCGCCCCGGTGAATCCGCCGGCCTCGTAGACGGCGAGGTTGTGATCGTCATAACGGGCCTTGCCGGGGCCGAACATCACGAAGGACCCGAAGGACTGCACCAGCCAGGGGTGGCGGCCGAGCATCGCGTGCAGGCCGGTGGCCATGGACGTGGCGGCCGCCCGCCAGCCGACCGCGTCCAGGTCGGGCAGCGCGATCTCGTCCCACACCTGGTCACCGGCGAGGGTGATCAGATTGTCCTTGCTGCCCACGTGCCAGTAGACCGCGGTGGCCGCCGAACCCAGCCGCTTGCCCAGCGCGCGCATGTTCAGGCCGTCCAGGCCCTCGGCGTCCAGCAGGTCGATCGCGGTCCGGACGATCTGCTCGCGAGTCAGCGTGTCACGGGGCATGGGCCCACGATAGGGCACCCGGGCCACGACTTACACATCGTTCAAGGCAAGACTTGCACACTGTTCAATTGCTCGGCTACCTTCTGGCTTGAACAGTGTGCAAGTCGAGCTTGCGGGGTCGTGCCCCAGGCGAAGGGAAATGAGATGTCACGTGAGACGTTGCCGGAGTTCGTGCAGGCGACCGCGGCCGAGTTCGGCCTTCCGGGGGTCGCCGTCGGCGTGTGGGTGGACGGCCGCGCGGAGTACGCGTGCCACGGGGTGACCAGCACCGGCAACCCGCTGCCCGTCGATCGGGACACCCTGTTCCCGGTGGGCTCGGTCACGAAGACCTACACCGCCTCCGCCCTGCTGCGCCTGGTCGCCGAGGGCCGGGTCGAGCTGGACGCGCCCGTGCGCCGGTACGTCCCCGAATTCGTGCCGGCCGACCCGGGGGCCACCGCCGAGATCACCGTGCTCAACCTGCTGAACCACACCGCGGGCCTGGATTGGAACCTCATCGCCGACACCGGCGAGGGGGACGACGCGCTGGGCGCCTTCGTGGCCAGGATGGGCGAGCTGAAGTCGATCGCCCCGCCCGGCACCAGGGTCTCCTACAGCCAGGCGGGCTACAACCTGGCCGGACGGGTCATCGAGAAGGTCACCGGCCTCACCTACGAGCGGGCCGTCACCTCGCTCGTCCTGGCGCCGCTGGGCCTGTCGGACAGCCTCTTCTTCCCGGCGGACGTCATGACCAGGCGCTTCACTGTCGGGCACGACCGGGGCGAGGACGGCACGCTGACCGTCTCGCGGCCGTGGAAGTACTGGCGCGCCAACAACCCGGGCGCGGGTCTGGCGTCCTCGGTGGCTGACCTGCTCCGGTGGGCCCGCTTCCACCTCGGTGACGGCCGGGCGCCGGGCGGCGACCGCGTGCTGCCGGCCGAGCTGCTGCGGCGCATGAAGGAGCCGACGGTCGCGCTGCGCGCCAGCAACCTCGGCCACGCGCTCGGCATCGGCTGGTTCCTGCGCGACGTGGACGGCGTCCGCACCGCGGGGCACGGCGGGTCGGCCAACGGGCAGTTCGCCGAGTTGCTCACCGTGCCGGAACGGGGTTTCGCCGTGGTCTCGCTGGCCAACGCCGGACCGGACGGCATCCCCGGCAACCAGGCCATCGTCCGCTGGGCGCTGGAGCACTACCTGGGCGTGGTCGACCGGGATCCCGAGCCGGTCCCGTACGACGCGGCGCGGGCCCGGCGGCTCACCGGAACGTACGAGAACGACGCTATGACCCTCACCGTCACCACCGAGGGGGCGGGGCTGCGGCTGGAGGTCCTCATCAAGCCGGAGATCCGGGCGTCGGCCGAGGTCGAACTGCCCGCCGATCACGCGCCCTTCGACTTCGGCCTGCTGCCCGGTGACGAGGACGAGTACATCATCACCGGCGGCGCCTTCCAGGGCCAGCGCGGCTTCTTCGCCCGCGACGCCGCCGGGACGGTCGTAGGGGTGGACCTCGCCGGCCGGTTGTTCAACCGGCTCCCGACCGCCTCGACGTGACCGACGCGCCGCCGCGCACGGGCCGGGGCGGCTGGCCGGCCCACGCATCCGGTCGTCATGTCCCAGAACTCCGACGTGCCGCGCATGTGGGGGGCCGCCTCGCGGATCTGCCGCATCCGGCGGCACGTCGCCAAGCGCTGTGTGGCTCGTGTCCGGCGGCGCGTCCTCATCCTGTTCAGCCGCGAGCCGTCAGGCCCGCGGCTGCCGATCGCCGGAGCGCCGACGGCGGGATTGACGAATCCTGGCGAGCGTGAAATCCTGGTTCCGGGATCGAGGGTTGACGTTCATTGTAAATGTGGACATCTGTCTGTCGCGTGGGTTATGCTGCCCTCCCACGCTTGCTCTGTGACGTCCCGCTTCCTGCGTTTTCACTCACCGGGGTGTCCGGCGCGCGTGTAGTCCCGTCCGCCGCGATCCCTCGGAAGGACATCTGTTGGCAACCACGCGCAACGCTTCCGCCATACCTGCCGGTCCCCGTCGTGTGTCTTTCTCGCGTATCGAGGAGCCCCTTGAGGTTCCTGACCTTCTCGCCCTGCAGACCGGGTCGTTCGACTGGTTGCTCGGCAACGAGAAGTGGAAGGGCCGGGTGGAGGCGGCTCGCCAGGCCGGGCGCAAGGACGTCCCGGCCCAGTCGGGCCTCGAAGAGATCTTCGAAGAGATCAGTCCGATCGAGGACTACTCCGGATCCATGTCCTTGTCGTTCCGCGACCACCGGTTCGAGTCGCCGAAATACTCGGTCGACGAGTGCAAGGAGAAGGACATGACCTTCTCCGCCCCGATGTTCGTGACGGCGGAGTTCATCAATAACACCACCGGTGAGATCAAGAGCCAGACGGTGTTCATGGGCGACTTCCCGCTCATGACGCCGAAGGGCACGTTCGTCATCAACGGCACCGAGCGTGTCGTGACCTCCCAGTTGACCCGTTCGCCGGGCGTCTATTTCGAGCGCACGGTCGACAAGACGTCGGACAAGGATCTGTACGGCTGCAAGGTCATCCCGTCCCGGGGGGCCTGGCTGGAGTTCGAGATCGACAAGCGCGACAGCGTC
>NZ_JBDPME010000053.1:0-33832 GCF_039871825.1 Nonomuraea sp. B12E4
TCCTGGGCAACGCAGGCGACGTCAAGCGCACCGCCGCGAGCCTGTGCATCCACCGCGCGAGCCTGTACTACCGGTTGCGCAGGATCGAGGAGATCGCCTCGGTCGACCTGTCCAGCGGGGACGACCGCCTCGCCCTGCACCTCGGGCTCAAGGTCGCCAGACTGATCAGGCTGAGGTGACGGCCATGCGACGTCTGTCGCAAAACAACGGAGACCGGTTTGCGCTTCGTCGGTCGATCCGGCGGTCCCTCACGGGCAGGCTGGTCCGCATGAATGCGGAGCACGATGTCGCCGATCCCATCCCGGTGCGAGCGCGGATGCCGACGGTCTCGGCGGTTCTGTGGTTTCGCCCAGGGACCGGTTCATCATGCTGCAGCTGGCCCGGGTGGGCGTGCGGCGGGCGCGGCGGCCGGGCTGCGTCGCGAGGACCTGCCCTTCAGGCCTGTTCCGCGTCGAGCGCGGCGGCCAGGGTCGCCGAACCGGCGCCGCGCGCGCGGCATAGGTCTCGCTGTCCCCTTCTAAGGACGCGTGGATGGCTGAAGCGAAACACCCAGCGTGGGACGAGCCGCTCCAGCGGCTCGTCCACCGGCAGATCCCGGCCGGTCAGTGGGTGTCTGGTCTGGGGATATGGATGCCCGCGGCGCGGAGCTTGGCCTCGACGAGCGCGACCCCCCGGGCCGTGGCCGATCCCTGCTCTTCGCCGTGGTGAGCGATCAGGTGGTACCGGGCCGCGGCGTCGGTGCGGGCCTGCATGCCGGTCACGATCTTCAGGTGTGCGGGGTTGGCGAGGAAGTGGTCGGCCATGGCAGTGGCGAGTTCGGCCAGGCGCGGGTCGTCCGGCTCCCATGCCCTGGCTTCGGGGGCGCGCTTGATCAACGCGACGAAGCCGGGGTCGTCGAGGGCTTGCTCGACATGGGTGAGGAAGTCGTCGAAGCCCTCGGGGACCAGGGCCCTGGCCAGCACCCAGCCCTCCCTGGTGGCCGCCACCTCGTCCGCGGGGAGGCCGAGGCCGGACAGCCGCTCCAGCAGCGCCACGGCGCGGTCGGGCAGCAGCGCCCGGTCTCCGTCGGCGAGCCGGTGCAGCATGTCACGGCGCGCGATCAGCTCCTCGATCCGTTCGGTGAGCTGCCGTTCGACGTCGGCGAGCGCGGCGGCGAACCCCGCGGCGTCGGCGTCGAGCAGGGGCCCGATCTCGGCCAGCGGCACCCCGGCGGCGGCCAGCGTCCGGGCCTGCACCAGCCGCAACAGCTCGGCCGATCCGTACCTGCGGTAGCCGGAGCTGTCGCGTTCGGGCTCCTTCACCAGGCCGAGCTTGTGGTAGTGGCGCACCGCCTTCACTGTGACGCCGACGAATGCCGCCGCCTGCCCGATCGTGACTCCGTTCATCTGCAGAATCCTGTCTTGTGCTCGAGCTCGGCGACTAGGCAGATCACAGCCGAGCATGTGGCCCCAGTTGTCGTTCTACCTGATGCACGACCGGAAGGGGGCGCCGCTCAAGGCGTACGGGTCACAGGTGTTCAGTCCGCCGGCTGAGCCGGATCGGCCTGCTCGCCGCAGAACACCTCGTTGACGAGCCTTTGCCGGGCGTTCTGGAGCGCTGGCGCGATGGACAGGTCGGCGTCGTCCACCCAGTTCAGTACGGCGGTCAGGGTCTTGCCGCCGTCGGGCGTGCTGTACATCAGCGTGAAGGAGCCGACATTGCCGCCGTTGTGGGTGATGACGGTGCCGCCGCAGTCCGTTTTCTGTACGTACACCCCCAGCCCGTAGTCCATGTTCGGGACGCCCGTGGCGCGCGTGGTGCACATCTCGGCCAGCAGTGCGGCCGGCAGGAGCTTGCCGCCTACCAGCGCGGAGATGAACGTGTGCAGGTCCTGGCTGGTCGAGATCATGTCACCGCCGGTGGAGACCCAGGAGGGGTTGTAGCGGGTGATGTCGATCGTCTTCTGCCGGCCGTCTTCCTCGTAGCGGTAGTAGATGTGGGCGTGCGGCTCGGGGATCTCCGGCGAGGCGTCGGGCACCACGGTGCCCGACAGCCCGAGCGGCCCCAGGATCCGCCGCTGCATCTCCTCGGCCAGCGAGTGGCCGGTGACCTTCTCGATCAGCAGCCTGGCCAGCACGTAGTTGGTGTTGGAATAGCTCCAGCCCGTCCCCGGCTCGAACCGCGGCGGCTTGGACAGCGCCAGACGTACCAGCTCCTCGGGCCGGTAGGTGTGGAACCGGTTGTCCACCCACTCCTTACCCGTGGTGCCGAAGGGCACGGGGATCCCGTGCACGATCGATCCGTCCTCGTAGACCTCGCCGATGAAGTTGAACAGCCCGCTGGTGTGCTGCAACAACATCCGCACCGTGATCCGCTCGTCCAGCCCGAACTCGGGCAGGTAGTCCGCCGCCGGGGTGTCCAGCTCGATCTTGCCCTCGGCCACCAGCTGCAGCACCAGGGTCGCGGTGAAGGTCTTGGTGTTGCTGCCGACCCGGGCATGCCCGTTGACCGGTGGCTTCGCGGTCCCGCCCAGCTCGGCCACCCCGGCGCTGCCGGCCCACTCGCCCCGCTCATCGTGCACGCGCAGCGACACCCCGACGAAACCGGACTCGACGATCTCCTCGATCGCCTTCCGCAGCTCCGGGCGATCCTGCCCGGCAGCAGCCGCCGGAACGGCCCCGCTGTCCGCGGCGGCTGCCCCGGCGGCGTCGAGGGCTTCGGTGATCTTTCGGGCCATTGCGGCCGCGGCGGGGCTCGGCCGGCCCTGCTGCATCTGGGCGGTTTCGACAGCGATGAGAACGGCGCTGCGGAAGTTGCCGGCCTCGGCCGGATCCTGCTGCTTCAGCAGGTTCATGGCCGCGGTCAGGGCCGGCAGCACGCGGCCGGCGATCTCGGCCACGGACTTGCCGGTCAGGTCCTTGGCCTTGGGGTAGTCGGCGAGCACGTGCCCGATCAGGCCGGTAGCCGAGCCCAGCGCGATGCTGCCGTGGGTGGCGATCTCGCGGGGCTTGCCGGCGGCACCGGCGGCGGTCATCAGCGTCACGGCGCCGTACGCGGCAATCCGCAGGGTGTTCTTGTCCTGGTCGGAAAGGGTGATCGTCACGGTTGTTTGATCCTTTGAATCTGTTATGTCCGGGTCGGTGTCGACCCGCTGCGCCGAGCTTCCACCCTGACCCAAGGTCAACCTCAACCGTGATCTAGCTCACAGCTGCTATGGGGTTTGAGACGGCTTCGGGAGCAGGACGCCGTCCCCCGCCGGGTGACAGAAGCAGGGCGAGACAGGACGATCAAGACAGTGACGATGACCCTCGCCGACCAGGCCGCCATGACGGGGCAGGATGGTCGGGTGACCGATGAGCAGCCGACCCGCCCGAAACGGCGGACGTTCACCAGGGCCTACAAGGCGCGGATCGCGGCTCGGCCCCCGAAACGGTCAACGACTTGGACCGGGACCTCATGACCTTCTGGAAGGTGCTCCGCGATGGGCCCGCCGAGCTGGTACGGCTGTGCGCGGGCCCCGCAGATGGGCGCCTGGCGGGCGCCGGTACCTAGATGATCTTCATAACTCCCGGTCCATGCCAGGGTGGGGGCCAGGCATTTCACGGCGTAACGGTAGATTCTGGGCATGTTGCGGGGGCGAGATACGGAGCTGGCGGAGTTAGAGCGGCTGGTCGAGCGGGCGCGATCCGGTCAGAGCGGCATCTTGGTCCTTCGCGGTGAGGCGGGCATCGGCAAGTCGGCCGTGCTCGATCAGCTCGAACGGCAGGTCTGCGAGCTCCAGGTCCTCCGCGCGACCGGAGTGGAGGCCGAGGCGACGCTGCCGTTCGCCGGCCTGCACATGCTGCTGCGTCCCGTGCTTGACCACCTCGACGCCCTGCCCGGCGTGCAGGACTCGGCGCTGCGGTCTGCGCTCGGCCTGGGCGAGGCCACCAACGAAAGCCGGTTCCTCGTCGGCCTCGCCGTCTTGAGCCTGCTGTCGGAGCTGGCCGCGCGGAGGCCGATCCTCTGCCTGATCGACGACGCGCACTGGCTCGA
Source organism: Nonomuraea sp. B12E4 (assembly GCF_039871825.1). NCBI lineage: Bacteria > Bacillati > Actinomycetota > Actinomycetes > Streptosporangiales > Streptosporangiaceae > Nonomuraea > Nonomuraea sp. B12E4. The sequence goes on from NZ_JBDPME010000053.1 coordinate 4,015, forward strand.
CGCCGCCTCCGCCGACGCGCTGCTGTTCGTGGCGCGCCGCCTGGCGGCCGACGGCGTCGCGATGGTATTCGCGACCAGGGACGGGTTCGACGCTCCCGGCCTGCCCGAGCTGCGGCTGGGTGGGCTCGACCGGGCGGCGGCGGCCGAGGTGCTCGCCGAACGCTTCCCCGGGATGGCCGCGTCCGTACGGGATCGGGTCGTCCGGGAGTCTGGCGGGAACCCGCTCGCCCTGATCGAACTGCCCGCCGGGCTCAGCGCGGAGCAGCGCGCCGGGCGCGACGTGATGCCGGGCGCGCTACCGGCCACCGACCGCGTTCTGGCCTCCTTCGGCGCCCAGATCGATGAGTTGCCGGAGCAGGCCAGGCTGGCCGTGCTGGTCACCGCCGCCGAGGCGAGCGGCGACCTCGGGACCGTCCTGCAGGCGGCGCGAGCCCTCGGCGCCGGCCTCGAGGACCTGGACGTCGCAGAGAGGGCGGGGCTGCTGCGGATCTCCGGGGTCTCGATCGGGTTCCGTCATCCGCTGATCCGGTCCGCCGCCTACCAGCGCGCCCCGCTGAGCCTGCGCCTGGCCGTACACCAGGCGCTCGCCGGGGCCGTGGACGCGGAACGGCGGGTCTGGCATCAGGCCGCGGCCGCGACGGCACCGGACGAGGCCATCGCCGCCCGGCTGGAGGAGGCCGCCAGGGCCGCGGCGGACCGGGGCGGTATGGCCACGTCCGCGTCGATCTTCGAGCAGGCCGCGCTGCTCAGCCCGGGGTCGGCCGAGCGGTCGCGGCGGATGACCCTGGCCGCCCGGGCCGCGGTGGCCAGCGGGCGTACCGAGCAGGCCGCCGCGCTGGCAGAACGCGCCACCGAGCTCGGCGGTAACCCTGAGCTGAACGCGGGGCTGGCGATGGTACGCGCGAGCGTCGCGTTCGAACGGGGCACGCCGCAGGGCGCCGCCCAGTTGCTTGCCGACCGGGCCGAGCCCATCGTGGGAGAAGATCCCGGCCTCGCCTTAACCATGCTGACCATGGCGGCGACCAACGCCTGGCCGCTGGGCGAGGATGATGCCGTACGGCGTGTCGCACGGCTCGCAGGCTCCTTCCCCGGCCGTACGGCGCAGGCCATCGGCGCCCTGGCGCGCCTGGTCGACGAGGACTACGCCGGCGGACTGCCCGCGTTGGCGGCGCTGGTGGCCGCCGAGCGCGCGCAGCCGCAGGAAAGCGCCCTCGCCCGCATCTTCGTCACCAGCGCCGCGCTGTTCCTGGGCGATGACGAGGCCGTGGGCGAGCTGGCGACCGCCGACGTGATCCGCTGCAGGAACCAGGGTCTGGCCGGCGCGCTACCCGTCACACTGCACGCGCTCGCGCACGCGCAACTGATGGCGGGCCGGCACCGCGACGCGAGCGCCACCGTGGCCGAGGCGATCGAGCTCGCCACGGACACCGGCCAGAGCCACCGGATCGGGCAGCTCAACGCCATCACCGCCCGGATCGCGGCCATCGAGGGCGACCCGGAACGCTGCCACGTCCCGGCGCATCGGGGCCTGCTCAACCTCACCATGGGCCGGCACGAGCAGGCGCTGCGCGACCTTGACGGAGCCACCCCCGTGTTCGACGCCCCCGACCTGGTCGAGGCGGCCGTCCGTGCCGAGGCACCGGACCGCGCGGCGGGGGCGTACGCCCGATTCACGGCGTGGGCTGAGGCGGCCGACCGGCCATGGGCCCACGCGGTCGCGCTTCGCTGCCGTGGCCTGCTGAGCCCTGCCGAGGAGGCGGGCGAGCACTACGCGCGTGCCGTACGGCTGCACCGGCAAGGGGGCCGGCCGTTCGAACGCGCGCGTACCGAACTCCTGCACGGCGAGTGGCTGCGCCGCGCGCGGCACAGGGCCGAGGCCCGTTCGCCGCTGAGGTCGGCTCTGCAGATCTTCGAGCGGCTCGGCGCAGCGCCGTGGGCCGAGCGTGCCCGTGCCGAGCTGCGCGCCACCGGGGGGAGCGCGCCCGCCGACCGGCCGACCGACGCGCTCGCGGTGCTCACCCCTCAGGAACTCCAGATCGTCCGGCTGGCCGCGGCGGGGGTGAGCAACCGCGACATCGCGGCACAGCTGTTCCTCAGCCATCGGACCGTCGAGTACCACCTCTACAAGGCCTATCCGAAGCTCGGCGTCGGGTCCCGGCAGGAGCTGGCCGCCCTCGTGTGACCCACCCCAGTGGTGACTACCGTGGCGCCACGGATTCGGGCCGCTGGAGCAGGTGCCTAGCGTTCTCGCCATGGAACCTGTGAAGATAGCGATCATCTACTACAGTGCGACCGGCACCCTGCACGCGCTGGCCCAGGCCGCCGCCGAGGGTGCCTCGAAGGCGGGCGCGGAGGTACGGCTGCGCAGGGTCGCGGAAACGGCCCCGCCCGAGGCGATCAACTCCCAGCCGACCTGGGCCCAGCACCTGCGCGACACCGCCGACATCGCCCAGGCCAGTCACGACGACCTGGAATGGGCCGACGCGGTGCTGTTCGGCACCCCCACCCGGTTCGGCAACCCAGCCAGCCAGCTCAGGGCGTTCATCGACACCACCGGCCCGCTGTGGGCGCAGGGCATACTGGCGGGCAAGGTGTACTCGGCGTTCACTGCCTCCAACACCGCGCACGGCGGGCAGGAATCCACCATCCTGGCACTGGGCAACACCTTCTACCATTGGGGCGGCATCATCGTGCCGCCGGGCTACACCGACCCCATCCAGTTCCAGTCCGGAAACCCCTACGGCGCCTCCCACGTGGCGGGCGACGGCCCGCCCACCGAGGTGGCCCTGGAGGCGGCTGGCTACCAGGCTCGCCGCGTCACAGAGACCGCTGGCGCGCTCAGGGCCGGGAGGCGATGATGTCGAGCGAGTCCGAGATCAGGGCACTGCTGGAGATCCGCGTCGAAGCCTGTCAGACGAAGGACGTCGATCGATTGGTGGAGCTCTACGCTCCTGACATCGTGTATTACGACGTCGTTCCACCGATGCAGTTCGCCGGGCTCGATGAGATTCGCAGCAACTTCGTCCGCTGGTTCGATGAGTACGACGGGCCCATCGAGCTGGAAACGCGCGAGCTTATCGTGGCGGCGGGAGAGAATGTCGCGTTCGCGCACATGCTCCATTTGGATAGCGGGAAGCGTAAGAACGGCATGCAGACCTCAATCTGGGTCAGGTCGTCCCTTTGTTTCCGGCGTGTGGGAGATGAGTGGTTGATTACGCACGAGCACATCTCGGTGCCGATCGACCCGCAGAACCTGCGGGCATGGTTCCCGCCGGACGGCGCGCCGATCTGACGTCGGTCGCGCCCATTCCCCGACACCATCCAGCCAGAGACGCCCGGTCTCACCGAGTTCATGCGCTTTGGCCGCCACGGACCGCGGCGACAGCGACTACGGCAGGCGGCCACCGGCCGCCCGGCGCGATTTCTGCGCCACCGCGTGTCGCGTCGCCGCGCATCGGGCCGCCAAGACACGACGTGACGGCGATCTACAGGATGTCTTCTCGCAGTCCGGCTCATCGGAGTTGTGCAGCTGGCGAACGCTGGATCAGGCTGTACGGGCTGCTGTGCATGGAAGTCCTGCACGAATGGGACTTCGCCTACACCGGTCTGGAGCCCGTCTTCGAAGAGTGCCCGCGCGACCTGGTCATCGCCCTCGGCCTTGATGGCCACGCGGCGGCATGACCCTCGGCAGTGATGCGATCCCCAACGTGCCGGAGTTCACCGCTGGCGTCGCATGGACAGGGCCTGCCGCCAATGCTCGGCCGCCTGGCCCATGTCGTGGCCGAGCAGTTCGAAGAACTGGCTGGTGGTATGGAGCCGGTCGCCGGTGGGTGTGTCGGTGCCGAAGATGCCAGCGCCGTGCCGGGTGGTGTCGGCCCAGATCGTCATCGCCCTGGCACTGGTCGCCCAGGTGTGGTACCAGACGTCGACGTCGACGAAGTACCGCATTCGGCGCGCCTCGCGCTGCCGGGTGACCATCTCCCTCTGCGTAAGCCATTTGATGGCATGGGAGATCGTCGCCGGACTGACATGGAGATGCTGGACGAGCTCCGCGGAGGTCAGGCTGCCGGCCTCGCTGATGAACAGTGCGGCGAACACCCTGGCTGTCATGGGCGCCATCCCGGTCTCGATCATCATTGAGACGAACTGTTCCTCGAACTCCCGGGCCGTGCGGACGTCACGGTTGTCGATGGGGTGCGAAACGTCGGCGTGGGGAGCGCGCTTGCGGCGGCGGGCGCGCCAACTCGTCGCATGCTGCGCGCGGGCCGCCCGGTAGCCGTGCGGGCCACCGTTCCTGGCGATCTCGCGGGTGATGGTAGACCTGGACCGTCCCAGCCGACGGGCGATCTCCGCATAGGTCAAGCCGGCGGCCAGCCCTTCGGCGATGCGACGACGATCCTCGGCGGTCAACCGGCCCCCTGCCATGTGATCCTCTCCCCGGGTTGAGTATGCGCCGGCCCAGGCGGACGCGGTGCTCTGGCAACACTGTTGCACTCAGCTACAAACTCACTGCACCAATATAGGCACTCCCACCTGCACATATGAGCTTTGCGAGTTGTCTCATCTCGGAACCCAACCCTAGCGTTTCCCCAGACCGAAGAGGAGGTTCATCATGGAAAAGGTCGTTATCGTCACGGGCGCCTCCGCCGGCATCGGCAAGGCCACCGCACTTGAACTCATCCGCGCCGGCCACATCGTTTACGGCGCCGCGCGACGCGTACCCAAGATGGATGACATCCGCGACGCCGGTGGACACGCCCTGGCGCTGGACGCACGGCGGCCGGAGGACCTGGAACGCGTCATCGGCACCGCCGTCGAGGAGCAGGGCCGCATCGACGTCCTGATCAACAATGCCGGCACCGTCCTGCACGGCGCGGCCGAGGACATCCCTATCGACCTGGCGCGCGACCAGTTCGAGGTCAATGTCTTCGCACCGGCCCGTTTGACCCAGCTCGCCCTGCCGTACATGCGTGAGCGGCGATCCGGCACGATCGTCAACGTCTCCTCCATCGGAGGTGAGATCGCGCTCCCGCTCGGCTGCTGGTACTACGCGAGCAAGCACGCTCTGGAGGCATACTCCGACACCCTGCGCATGGAGGTCGAGCCGTTCGGCATCAACGTCGTGATCATCCAGCCCGGCATCATCAAGACCGAGTTCGAAGACCGCACGGCACAAGACCTCCGCGAGGTCTCCGGGACGAGCGCGTACGGGGAGATGGCCGAAGCCATGGCCAACCGCGCCGAGACACAACTCGGCGACAACACCCAGGGCAGCGACCCCGGTGTCGTCGCCACCACCATCCGGCAGGCCATCGAGGCCGGCAAGCCCGAGACGCGCTACGCGGTCGGCTGGATGGCCGCCAAGCTCCTGGAGCTCAACAGGACGCTGCCGGACCGCGAATTCGACAAGCTCGCCATGAACGCCGCGAAGTAGGCCCCGCGATGCCGCACCAACCCGACTCACGCAGATGGTGGGCGCTCACCGCGCTCGTGCTCACGTCGCTGGCCGTGGGCTTCGACGTGACCATCCTGAATTTGGCACTGCCGAGCATGGCCGAGGACCTGCACGCCGACAACGCCCAACTCCAGTGGTTCGTCACCGTCTACACACTGGTGTTCGCCGCCGGCATGATCCCGGCGGGAGTGCTGGGCGACCGCTTCGGCCGTAAGAGGACGCTCCTGGTCGCGCTGGCCGTCTTCGGCATCAGCTCACTGGCCGCCGCCTACGCCCCCTCGACCGGGATCTTCATCGCGGCGCGTGCCCTGCTGGGCCTGGGAGCGGCGCTCATCATGCCCACGATGCTGGCGCTGATCCCGACGATGTTCACCACCAAGGAGCGGCCGAAAGCGATCGGAACGCTGGCGGGCGCGTCGATGCTGGCCTTTCCCATCGGCCCCGTCCTGGGCGGCTGGCTGCTGAACCACTTCTGGTGGGGTTCGGTCTTCCTGATCAACATCCCCGTGGTCGTCCTGGCGCTCCTCGCGGTCGCCGCCTGGCTGCCCGAATCGCAGCGGGAACGCGGCAGGCGGATCGACGCGGGCGGCGTGGTGCTGTCGAGCGCGGCGCTGACGGCGTTGACCTACGGCCTCATCGAAATCGGTGAGCGAGACTGGACGGACGCCGCCGTGTTCGGACCGATCCTCGCCGGGATGGCCGCCCTGGCGCTGTTCGTGGTCTGGGAACGACGGGCCGACGAGCCGCTGGTGGACCTTTCGCTGTTCACCAACGCGCGCTTCACCGTCGGCACCGCGCTGGCCACGGTCGTCAACTTCACCATGTTCGGCGTCCTGTTCGCGCTGCCGCAGTATTTCCGGGCGAACCTGGGCACGGACGCGATGGGCAGCAGCTTGCGGCTGTTGCCGCTCATCGCCGGGATGCTCATCGGAATGTCAGCGGCAGGCAGACTGAGCAGAATGATCAGCCCCAAGCTCGCGGCCGGCCTGGGGTTCATCCTGCTCACCGGAGGCCTGTTCTGGGGAGCCACCACCGGTACGGACAGCGGCACCGCGTGGGCGGCCGCGTGGACGGCCATGTACGGCCTCGGGCTCGGCTGCGCCCTGCCCACGGCCATGGATGCGGCGCTGGGCGCTCTGTCGCCCGGCAACGCCGGCATCGGCGCCGCGGTGAATCAGGCCCTCCGCACCTTAGGCGGCAGCTTCGGTGCGGCGATCCTGGGTTCGATCCTGACGTCCGCCTACCGCGCCGCAGTACCGTCGCAAGCACGTGAGAGCGTCTTCGCGGGGCTGGCCGCCGCACGATCTGCCGACTCCGCAACCTTGGAAGATACGGTCCGCTCTGCCTTCGTCCACGGCCTGGACCTCGTCCTGGCCACCAGCGGCTGCCTCGGCCTCCTCGGCGTCCTCCTCGCCCTGGCTTGGCTGCCCGGTACGCCCGAGCGTCCTCGGGCAAGCACGACCCCGGCACCACGAGTCCACGTACGAGATATCGAGTGAGTGCTTGATCGCGGGAATTTCGTCAACATTCGATGTCAACAGTCCCGTGCCAGGACTTGGTCGTCACGACCCCGGGGCTGACCCGCGCCAAGGAAGCTTGAGTGGCGACCGTCCATCGGGACTTCTCCTCCCGCTCACGGTGCGGACAAGATCAGGCAAGGTCTGTCCGCCCCGATCGGCCCCACGGGAAGAGTCCGGAACCCTCAGTGGCTGCGGGTCACAGGTGGCGGGCGGTGATGTCGCCGTTGGAGGTGGTGGCGTGGATGTCGAGTTCGGCGGTGCCGTCGTTCTTGAGGGCGTTGGTGATGCGGCCGTGGGCGGTGCCGGCGTCCAGGGCGGCCGAGACGCCGGCGGCGGCGTTGATCGAGATGTCGCCGGACTGGGAGCAGAGCACAACCTTGCCGCCCGTGGCCTCGGCGATCCGGATGTCGCCCCGCGCGGTGGTGATCTCGGCGGGGCCGCCCAGGCGGCCGACCTCGACGTCGCCATCGCTCGCGGTGAGGCGGAGGCTCGCGGTCTCGTCAAGCTTGATCTGGCGGTACGCGCCTTCGAAGGCGACGTCGCCGAGGCGGCCGACGGTCCGGAGTTCGGCGCTGGCCGTCTTCGCCTCGATGCGGGAGCCGGCAGGCAGTTTGATCGTCACCTCGATGGATCCGGTGGGGCCGAGGTACTGGTTCTTCGTCGCGGTCTTGATCCGCAGGACGCCGTCGGCGTAGTCGACCGTGGTCTGCTCGGCGGCCTTGACGTCGCGGCTCTTTGAGGTGTTCGCGGGCAGGACCTCGACGGTGGTGTCGGCCCGGTCGGCGGCGATGAAGTGCACGCGTCCGGCGGGGATGTCCAGGATGGTGGTGATCGGGGTCGGGGTGCCGAACTTCTGCATCGTGTGCTCCTATTGGATCTGTTCTGACGTTCAAGTGAAGTGACGGATGGTGGAATGCCGCCCTGGGGGGCGCCCAGGGGCATCTCGATCGCTGAGGCCGGGGCCGCCCGAGGTGATCTCGCCCTTGGGCGGCTCTGGCCTTGGGCAGACAGGGCCAAGACTCGGCCCCGCGCGGAAGCGTCGGCGGCTCGCCCCGCCGGGCGCCGGCCGTCGGGTGCCGCGGGTTGAGGGCGGGCGTTCCGGGCTCTGGCTCGGGGTCGGTCGTCGATTGCCTGCAGACCGTGATCCAGAGGTCGCGGACAGGTCGCGGCGATTCCGCAGCGGACATCCCGGCCCGGGTGCGTGCGCGGTGGGACAGGTGCTGGTCAGCGCCGCAGGCGAGCAGCCACGGCGGTGACGGGTGGCCCGTACGCGTCCTCGCCTGTCATGGGTTCGTGGTTACGCGTCCCAGGTGACCGGGAGGCTCTTGACCCCGTAGATGTCCGCGGTCTCCGGGCGCAGGGCGACCTCTTCGGCCGGCACGGCCAGGCGCAGCGTGGGGAAGCGGTTGAGGAGTGCGGGGAAGGCGACGCGCATCTCGACGCGGGCCAGCTGCTGGCCCAGGCACTGGTGGATGCCGTGGCTGAAGGCCAGGTGGCCGCCGTCCCGCCGCTGGAGGTCGAGGACGTGGGGGTTGGGGAAGCGTTCAGGGTCGCGGTTGGCGGTGTGGAGGGACAAGATGACAGTGGTGCCGGCCGTGATGGTGTGGCCACCCAGTTCGACGTCCTCCAGCGCGACCCGCTGGAACTGCTTGGCGACGCTCAGATACCGGAGCAGCTCCTCCACGGCTCCGTCGGTGAGCGCGGAGTCGGCGCGCAGCGCGGCCAGCTGCTCCGGGTTCTGCAGCAGCGCGAAGGTGCCCAGCGCCAGCATGTTCGCGGTGGTGTCGAACCCGGCCGACAACAGGATCAGGGCGATCCCCTTCAGCTCCTCATCGGTCAGATCGCTGTCGAGGAGGTCGCTGAGCACGTCGTCGGTGGGGTCGGCGCGCTTGGCGGCCACCAGCTCCGCGAGGTAGGTCTGGGTGGCGGTGTAGGCCGCGAACAGTTCTTCGTCACTGACCTCTCCGCCGAGGAACTTGTCGATGTTGTCCTGGAAGAAGCCCCGGTCCTCGTATGGCACGCCCAGCAGCTCACAGATCACGATGGCGGGGATGGGCTTGGCGAACGCGGTCACCAGGTCCGCCGTCGGCCCGGCCTTCTCCATGGCGTCCAGGTGCTCGGCGGTGATCTGCTCGACGCGCTCGGTGAGCAGCCGCATCCGCCGGACGGTGAACTTGCCCACCAGTGGCTTGCGATAGCGGCCGTGCTGCGGCTCGTCCATCAGCAGGAACTCACCGGGCGGCGCCGGCGGGACCTCGATCTCGCCGTAGTCGATGGTCGGGTGGTGGCGCATCAGCTCCCTGCGCGAGCTGAACCGCGGATCGGCCAGGATCGACCGGATCAAGTCGTAGCCGGTGACCAGCCAGCCCTGGTGCCCGTCGGGGAAGGGGAAGCGGCTGATCGGGCTCTGCTCGCGGGCGTCGATCAGCTCCTTGGGCGGGTCGAAGGGGCAGCCGGACTGACGCGCGGTCGGCATCGTCGGGACGGTGTGGGGGGATTCGGTCATGAGCTTTCCTTCTCTCGTGATGGGACGCTCTGTGTGAAGCTCGCTCGAAGGCCACGTTGTGAGGAATGGCAGCGAGCCACCTGCTCTGGCGACAGGCCGATTCGTGTCGATGGCGGTGCCGGTCGCTCCGGTCCACAGCACGACCGGTACGGCCTAGGAGATCTTGCGGCGGTAGGTGACCATGGCGAAGACGTACGCGACGATGAGGAGGCCGACACACCAGGCCAGGGCGACCCAGAGGTCGGTGCCCACCGGCTGCTGGGCGAACAGGGCGCGGATGGCGTTGACGATGGAGGTCACCGGCTGATGCTCGGCGAAGACGCGCAGCGGGCCGGGCATGGTGTCGGTGGGGACGAACGCCGAGCTGAGAAAGGGCAGGAAGATGAGCGGGTAGGAGAACGCGCTCGCGCCTTCCATGGTCTTCGCGGACAAGCCGGGGATGACGGCGATCCACGTCAACGCCAGAGTGAACAGGATCAGCACGCCGGCGACCGAGAGCCACGCCAGCACTCCCGCCCCCGAGCGGAAGCCCATGAGCAGGGCGACGAGCACCACGACCACGAGCGAGATCAGATTGGCGACCAGAGAGGTCAGCACGTGCGCCCACAGCACCGACGACCGCGCGGTCGGCATGGACTGGAAGCGCTCGAAAATGCCGCCCTTCATGTCCATGAACAGCCGGTACGCCGTGTAGGCGATGCCCGAGGCGACCGTGATGAGCAGGATGCCCGGCAGCTGATAGTTCACGTACGACACCGACCCGGTGTTGATCGCGCCGCCGAACACGTACACGAACATCAGCATCATCGCGATCGGCATGATCGCGGTCGTGATGATGGTGTCCGGGCTGCGCGTGATGTGGCGCAGGGATCGTCCCAGCAGGACGGCGGTGTCGCCGAAGAAATGCTTGCTCATCGTGGTTCCTTACGCGTTGGTACGGCGTTGCGGTGCTTGCTGTCGGCACCGACGAGGGTGAGGAAGACGTCCTCGAGGGTCGGCTGCTTCTCGACGTATTCGACCTTGGCGGGCGGCAGCAGCTGCTTGAGCTCGGCCAGGGTGCCGTTGACGATGATCCGGCCCTCGTGCAGGATCGCGATCCGGTCGGCGAGTTGCTCGGCCTCGTCCAGGTACTGCGTGGTGAGCAGCACCGTCGTGCCCTGAGCGGCGAGCTCCTTGACGGCCTGCCACACCTCGATGCGCGCCTGGGGGTCGAGCCCGGTCGTCGGCTCGTCCAGGAAGACGACTGGCGGGTTGCCGATGAGACTCATCGCGATGTCGAGGCGGCGGCGCATGCCACCCGAATACGTCGCCACCTTCCGCGCGCCGGCGTCGGTCAGCGAGAAACGATCGAGCAGATCATCGGCGATCTTTCCGGGATTCTTGAGATGCCGCAGGCGGGCGACCAGCACGAGGTTCTCCCGCCCGCTGAGGATCTCATCGACGGCCGCGAACTGCCCGGTGAGGCTGATCGACTCGCGCACGTCCGCCGCCTGCCTGGCGACGTCGAAGCCATTGACGCGGGCCGTCCCGGCGTCGCTCTTGAGCAGCGTGGAAAGGATCTTCACGGCCGTGGTCTTGCCCGCCCCGTTCGAGCCGAGCAGGGCGAAGATGCTGCCCCGCGCCACGTCGAAGTCCACGCCGCGCAGCACGCGCAGCTCCTTGTACGACTTCTCCAGGCCCTGCACCTGGATGGCCGGGGCTTGCTGTGCCGTCATCAGTCCGTCCTGTCTTGTCGTCCGGTGTCTTCGCCGGCGGCGCGCGCGATGGCGCTGGTGAAGCGGTTGCGCTCGCGGGTCCTGTACTGGCCGAGGGGGTAGTTGGCCATGAACGCCTCGACGAACTCCACGGGGTCTTCGCCGAAGAGGTCGCGGATCGGGGTTCTGTCGGCCGCGCTCTGTTCGAACAGCTCGGCCAGGTCTTCGTACATCGTCATCGCGCCGGTGCCGTCCGCCGGCCCGAAGTGCATCAGGTACCGCTCCAGCGCTTCGACCGCCGTGCGATAGTTCTCGGGAAGCTGCTTGATGCGCGCCTTGTACCGCCGCCAGCGCTTCTTCTCCTCCAGCGACCCGGTGACAATCTCCAGGTACTGCAGGTAGCGGCTCTTCGGCTCGTTCGGCTCTGTGGCCATGTCTACTTGCCTCCTTCGCGGAGCTGTTCGAGCCTCTCGGCCAGGAAACTCCAGGTCCTCCAGAACTCTTCGAGGTACGCCTGTCCCTGCGCGTTGAGGGAGTACACCTTGCGCGGCGGCCCTTTCTCCGACGGGACCTTCTCCACGTCGACCAGGCCGCGCTGCTCGATCCTGACCAGCAGTGCGTAGATGGTGCCTTCGGCGATGTCGGAGAAGCCCTGATCGCGCAGCCACGCCGTGATCTCGTAGCCGTAGGCGGGCCGACCGGCCAGGATCGCCAGGACGATGCCCTCCAGCGTTCCCTTGAGCATCTCGGTCACGAGCTTGCCCATGGAACACCCCCCCTTCAGCTACTTGGTGATGCTGACTACCAGTACAAAGTAACACTGACTACTGGTACATAGCAACACCGAATAGCTGAGGGGGTAATCCGCGATCGTGTCCATGGGCGCGGGCGACCTGATCGTTGTTCGTGGGTGAGCCCGCCGCCGCCCCTGGGAGAAATGGGCTGCGTCAACCCGCCGTAGAGTTCGGTCCTCGGCTTCGCTGCCGCGGACGCGAGCGTCGCAATCGCTGAACTGCTCATGGCACCACCATCGTCGGCTGCGCTGATACCGGGCCGTCACCGCGCTGACACGGCCGCCGACATGACACCGCGGCAGTCCTGGGGGCTCGCAGGGCCTGGCGGGCGGACGGCGGCCAGGTCGTGACGCACTACGAAGTCGTGGCAAACCACGAATGGTCCAGGTCGGGATCGGCGTCCCCGTAGGTGATCGAGGCGGTCAGAATCTTCTTGCCGTCGGGCGTGCCGTACAGCATCCGACACGTAGCCCCCCGCGGTGCTGCCGTTGTGATGGAGGACGGCGCCGCAGTTCGGGCCCAGGTCCTGCACGTATGTCCCGAGGCCGTAGCTGCCGAAGGGGCCGGCGCTCTTGGGGTGCGGCTTCTCGGCCAGCAGCTTGGCCGGCAGGAGCTTGCCGCCATTCAGCGCGGAGAAGTTCGAGACCTATGCCGCGCGCGCAGCGGCGGCGGCCACCGGCCGCAACCTGGCCAACACGGACACGGCGCTGGCCGCGGCTCTGCAGGTGCACGACTCGGTGAGCACGTCTGCCTGCGATCACGTCCCGAGGTCGACATCAGCTCATCGAACACCGTCCCACGTGGTTCATCGCTCAGCCGGAAGCCGCCGACGCCTTGTCGGCGTCGCGCAGCCACGGGTGCAGCCGGTGGCCTTGGGTGCCGAATGGACTGTCCTGGTCTTCCTGCGGCGCCGGCGATGAAACCGTCACATGGCAGGGGGTTGCGGTGGGACGGTGATGCCTGCCTTCGGCTTACTGGGCCCGGTGAGCACGAGGTACTCGCGGATGGCGGCAGCGGCTGTCGGGGCAGTGGGTCATTCCACTCACTCCCGTGTGTTAGAGACTCTCGATCGTTCCCCGGATCCGCCGGCGCCCCCACCGTGACCTGCACGGCTACCACCAGCGATGCCTGAACGACCTGTGATCAGCCGCCAGAACGCTGCCGCTCCTCGCGTCGGTTGTCCGGGGGCCGGCCAGATGCCCGAAGCGGCGGACGACCAGCCTGAAGCGCCGGGCGCGCTCTCCCCTGCGCCACAACATCCTTCTCGACGATCGAGGTGTTGCGACGACCAGTTGATCCGCCGCGTCGCGATGGTCTCCACCAGGGCATCACGCATGCTGATCGCAGGCGTCATCGTGGCCGGCCAGACCGACCCCGTGCAGTGGATGGCCCTCGCGGTCGCCATCGCCACGCTCGGCGTCCTCGGCAAGCCCGCCGACCGCCCGCTGATCAACCGCGCGGTCGTACCGTCCACGGTGGAGAAGCTGACCAGCGACATCGTCGTTCGGTCTCTGACCGTGCTCGGCATCGCCGGCATCAACCAGGCCATCGCCAAGAACCCGAAGGACGCCATCCGGTTCGTCGCTCCGATCACCCGGGACGGCCCCGGCTGGCGGGCGGACATCGACCTGCCGTACGGCGTGACCGTGGCCGACGTGACGGGCAAGCGCGACCGCATGGCCTCGGCGCTACGCCGCCCGCTGTTCGCGCATAGGAGCAATCATCGAGCAGCCATCAGCCAGCGCGGTGTTTGCGAGCCAGATGAACCGGGCCGGGTTTCATCGGGGCCTCCAAGAAACCCGGACCGGTTCATGGTGCCCTTGGTGTCCTTGCCGGCCAGACCGCCGGAGCTCCGTGTGGTGTGCCTGCGCACGGTCCAGGTCGCGCTCGGCGCCCGCCTGCACGCCTACGTCGAAAGCGGCCGTATCCGCCTGGTGACCGGCTTCTTCACTCACGCCATCGAACGCGACGGCGCACAGGTACGGGTGATCAGACACCCGGACATGCACCTGGCGCTCACCCAGTTCTACGCGCTGGTGCTCTGTCCGCGCGTCGTGCACAGCGCCTACGGCGAGCGCCTCGACGCCGACTTCACGAAACAGCTCATCACCACGGGCGTTGACATGTTCCTGACTTACTACCGGGCAAGCCACGCGTCGTCGAAGGCCGACGAGCCGAGCCCGCTTTTTTTGGTTCAGGAGCTTTGGAAGCAGCGCGGCCAAGGGCGGGGAAGGGTTCAATTCGGCCTCATGGCTTTCTGGGAGCCTCGCCCTGAAACTTTCAATATGTTTCCAGGCTGAATGACGCGATACGTGCCAGCAAAACGGCATGGGAGCGCCGCCCGTCACGTCAGAGGAGCGAGCCGCGCCTTGACGGATCTGCATGCCTCGTATTTGCTCCGTCGCACCACCACCCATCGGCAGGAACGGGCGCGGCAAAGCGATGTGAACGATGACACGGTTTTCCGTCATGCCCTCCGATCACGCCAGTTCCGCACGAAGGAGAGGACTGATCCAGCTCATGTTAACGCTAACCGACGCCCTGACACCGTCCCTCCCCGCGGTGCCACAGGCGGGTGAGTGATGATGCGGCGTAAATCCGTCCTCGCCGCTGTCATCGCGGCGGTGCTTCTCGCGGTGGCCACCGGAGGTACGGCGCTGAGCAGCAGCGAAACCACGTCACGCGCGGCGAGCGCCGCCGCCGCGACGCCAGGATGCGGCAAGACTCCAACACTCAGAAGCGGTACGCAATCGATCCAGAGCGGCGGCCGGACTCGCTCCTTCATTCTGAGAATTCCCGACAACTACAACAACGCCAACCCCTACCGGTTGATCTTCGGCTTCCACTGGCTCAACGGCACCGCCAACGACGTCGACTCGGGCGGGAGCAGCGGATTCACCTGGTCTTACTACGGGCTCAGGCAACTGGCGAACAACACTGCGATCTTCGTCGCCCCCCAGGGGCTGAACAACGGCTGGGCGAATTCCGGCGGGCAAGACCTGACCTTCGTCGACGACCTGCTCAGGCTGATCGAAGCAGACCTGTGCGTCGACACCACGCAGCGGTTCGCCGGAGGCTTCAGCTACGGCGGCGGCATGAGTTACGCCCTGGCCTGCGCCCGGGCGACGGTCTTCCGCGCGGTCGCGGTCTACTCCGGCGCACAGCTCAGCGGATGCAGCGGCGGCACCCAGCCCATCGCCTACATCGGGCTCCACGGCCTCAGGGACAACGTACTCAACATCTCTCAGGGCCGGTCGCTGCGCGACACGTTCGTCAGGAACAACGGGTGCACTCCCCAAAATCCGCCCGAGCCGGCACAGGGCAGCCTGACGCACGTCGTCACCGCCTACTCGGGATGCCGATCCGGGTACCCGGTCGCGTGGGCGGCGTTCGACGGGGGGCACACCCCTGGCCCAGTGGATGGGTCCACCGCTGACGACGGCGCACGTACCTGGACCAAGGCAGTGGTGTGGAACTTCTTCAACCAGTTCCAGAGCACGAACGACACCACTCCGCCGACCTCTCCGGGCACTCCCGCCGTCTCCAACGTGACCGCCACCAGCGCCACCCTGACCTGGACGGCATCCACCGACCAGGGCGGCTCCGGCCTGGCGGGTTACAACGTCTACCGAGTAACGGGCACCACCGACCCGCTGCTCGGCCAGTCCACCACCAACTCGATCACCCTGACCGGGCTGACCGCCGACACCGAATACCAGGTCTACGTACGAGCACGCGACGGCGCGGGCAACCTGTCGGCCAACTCCGCGTTCGTCACGTTCACCACGACCTCCACCGGCGGCGACACCACGCCACCCACCGCCCCGGGCGGGCTGGCGGCCTCCGGCACCACCGCCGGCGGCACCAATCTGTCCTGGGCCGCTTCCACTGACGACGTGGGGGTCGCGGGCTATGACATCCTGCGCGCACCCGGGGCCACCGGCGGCACCTTCGCCCAGGTCGGCACCTCGGCCACGACCTCGTACAGCGACACGGGCCTGACCCCGAGCACCACCTACCGCTACCAGGTCCGGGCGCGGGACGCCGCCGGCAACCTCTCGCCGGTGTCCAACACCGTCCAGGTCACCACCAGCGGCACCACCACCGTAACCTGCTCGGCGACGCCGACCGTGCAGACCCAGTGGGGCACCGGCTATGTGATCCAGCCGCTGACCATCACCAATACCAGTACCTCGACGATCACCAATTGGACGGTCACCTTCACGCTCCCGGCCGGGCACACGCTGACCGGCTCGTGGAACGCCACCGTCACCACCAGCGGGCAGACCGTCACGGCCAAGAGCGTGAGCCATAACGGCACGTTGGCCCCCGGAGCCACCACCAGCTTCGGCTTCCAGGCCAGCCGTCCCGCCGGCAACACGGCCCTGCCAACCGGATACACCTGCACCAGCGCGTAACCTCGCGACCGGATATCGGCCCAGCCCCGGCGAACGTCTCGGTGGGGCTGGGCGGGTGTGTCCTGGGTGGCGGTGCCGCGCAGGGTCTTGCCGTCGACCGTCATCGGGATCAACTCGTCGGGGTCGTCATACAGCTCACGTATCTGGCCGGCTCGATGGGCGGCGTAGGCGGCATCCACGCTGGCAGCGCTGACCTGGGCGATCGTGCGGCACACGGTGTCGGGGTGCGGAGCGACACCATGGTGCTTTTTATCGGCGTAAGCCACATTTTTCTGATGGGTCTCGGTGGAACCCGGATAGTACCGTCCCGCTACAAGGAGAGATATCCACCGATGTACAAAACTCCCTGGTTGCAGTCGACACTAGGGCGCGCATTCTGTGAAAAGATTTCCCATCTCTCCCCGCCGCCGGTCGCGATCCAGAGCGCGCGGGCCGCGCCCGAGACGCCGCGGGACATGCCTTCTCGAGGGGAGGATCACACAATGGCCACGAACTGGACAGCCCCATATAAAGGACCGCTCTCCGAAACAAGCGGTGAATCGCGGTTTCCGTACGGCCCGTAAAGGGCGACGATCTCGCCCCACGGATCAACAGGCTGGTCGCAGACCATGTGACGCCGTGCGATGCGGCGGTCTACCCGCGTCATCACAGTCGTCCGCGCGGCGGTGTTTGTGGAACTTTCAACACGGGGACGCCTGCCGGCGAGCTGTCGAAGGTCGCCGTCCGGGAGATGCTGAACGCCGCGGGGATCGACCCGCACGGCGCGAACGGGTCCGTCTGGCCCTGCGTGCGCCTGCCGATGATTTCATC
Organism: Nonomuraea sp. B12E4; assembly: GCF_039871825.1. Taxonomy (NCBI): domain Bacteria; kingdom Bacillati; phylum Actinomycetota; class Actinomycetes; order Streptosporangiales; family Streptosporangiaceae; genus Nonomuraea; species Nonomuraea sp. B12E4. Next base: position 21,212 of record NZ_JBDPME010000053.1, read on the forward strand.
CCTCCAGGTCACGACCTTGCAGGGCTTCTCTCGTAGGCAGGCTTCGACTCCAGAGGGAGCCAGTGCGGCAGGATGACCGGTCGTGCTCCTTCACCTGGCCTATCTTGCTGTCACGAACACCTTCGCAGTGCTGCGGTTGCTGCCGATGGCGTGCCTGCGTGCCGAAACGGCGCGGGCGCCCGCGAACCGTCCGTTCCATCCGCGCCCTCGTCCTGCGCCTGGTCCGGGAGAACCCACGTCCGAGCGGGCGTCCACGACCTGGGCCGGCTTTCTGCGCTCCCAAGCTGACGCGCTGCTGGCCTGTGACTTCATCGAGACCGTCACCCTTGAGGGGCGCCGTCAGTACATCCTGGCCGTCATCGAGCACGCCACCAGACGCGTCCGCGTCCTCGGCACCACAGATGTCGGCATCCAGACCGTTCTCACCGGTATCCGGATGCCGCGAATGAACGCGCTCATGGAGCGGTGGGTGCAGTCGTGCCGCCGCTAGTTGCTTGACCGCTGCCTGCTCTGGAACGAACGCCACCCGCGGTATGCCCTGCGTGAGTACGAAGAGTTCTACAACCGGCACCGCGCCCACCAAGCCCTTCTCCAGGCGGCTCCGCTGCGTCCGGTCCCGGATCCGATGGCTGCTCCAGAGCGAATCGCCGACTTGACCATACGCCGGCGAGACCGGCTCGGCGGAATACTCCACGAGTACTCACATGCCGCTTGAACTGCACGGATGGAATTTTCGGCAAGCGCAGTGGCAGGGCGGGCGGGACTTGAACCCACGGCCCACGGATACGAGTCAGGGACCTCGTTCCCGGCCGAGGAAGCACGACAGGAGCCGCCTGAAGTCGTGCGGGTGTTCGAGCGCCGGTACGTGCCCGCATCGGCCGAGCACGTGCAGACGGACATCGGCCAGGTGCTCGAGCAGGGGCAGGGCTGCCGTCCCGAGCGGGGTGACCCGGTCCTCGGCACCGTGGACGAGCAGCACGGGCGCGCGCACCCCTGCCAGCGTTCGCGCCGAGAGGGTGAGGTCGTCGGCCCAGCGTGCCCTGGGTGGAGGGAACAACGACGCGAATGCGGCCGCCCCCGCTCGCATCGCGGCCGCACGGGCGGCGACGGCCGACTCGGTCACGAGCGCCTGGTCGAGGACGAGGCGACTCAACATGTCTCGTGCCCCGAGCGGGTCGGCAGGGGCGGCCCAGATCGCGTCGAGCTCGGCCGACAGCGGCGCCCCGGGGGCGCCCATCGTCGAGACCGCCACGACATGGGTGACCTGCCGGGGACGCGCGGCCGCCAACGCCAGCGCCACGGCGCCGCCCATGGAGTGGCCCACCACGGCGTAGTGCTCGGTACCGAGAGCATCCATCAGGCCCGCGGCCTGCTCCGTCCACAGCCGGAGCCCGCCCCTGGAGCCGGCCGGGATCGGTGTACGGCCGAACCCCGCCTGGTCAGGAGCCACCAGGTGCCAGGACGTGCCCAGCGCCTGTGCCGTCGTTGCCCAGGCACCGGATCCGGTCGTACCGGGTCCGGAGCCGTGCAGCATCAGCACCGCGGGCCCGGTGCCGCTCTCCAGGACGTGGACGGGGGAGCCGTCGACTGTGACGGTCCGGGATGCCGTCACCGGGACGGGCCAGGTGTGCTCATGCCGATGCGGAGTTGACGGACTTCGAGAAGACCTCCATCATCGCCCTGCCGAATTTCGGCATGTCCGGCCACCCTCTGCAGGAGACGAGGTTGCCGTCCACGACGTCGGGAGCGTCGATGACCGTCGCGCCCGCGTTCTCCATGTCACCGGTGATGGGCGGGAAGCACGCCGTCTTCCGGCCCTTCAGCAGCCCGTACACAGCCGGCACCTGCGCGCCGTGGCACACCAGCGCGATCGGGAGATTGCGCGCGAAGAAGTGCTCGGTGATGCGCCTGACGTCGGCGTCGACCCGGATCCACTCGGGGGCACGTCCCCCGGGGATGATGAGGGCGTCATAGCGCTCGACGTCGACCTCGGCCCAGGGCACGTCGACCGGCAACTTCCGGCCGTTCTTCTCCACGTAGGCGTCGGAGTTGGGGTCGAACTCGTGGATGACCAGCTGAACGTCACGCATCGTCCGTGACGAGACGTCAACGTCCCAGCCGCCCTCCTGTACGCGATAGTAGGGATACATGGTGTCGAGCTCCTCGGCGGCGTCGCCGGTCAGGAGCAGCGCTCTGGGCACCTGCTTCTCCTCGCATCTGGGGCGGGTGAGGTGGATCCAATCCGATCCGATCGGGTTGACTTAGCATTCCCCGGCCCGGCCCGCCCGTCAAGCCTGCACCACCATTCCGTCCGCGCCCTCGGCCTCGTCGAACAATCGCCGGAACCGCTCGCCGGACCGCAGGATGTGCCGGCGCATGGCGTAGGCGGCGGCGTCGGGGTCACGCGCGGCGATCGCGGTCAGGACTTCTTCGTGCTCGGCCATGGCCAGGTGAGTGACCTGGGTGTCGTGGAGAAGCCTGAACAGGTGCACGTGCGTGTGCAGGCGGGCGAGCGTTTCGCGGATGACCTGGTTCTCCGCGCTCAGGGCGACGAGATCGTGGAAAGCGGCGTCGCGCAGCCCGAAGGCGCCATAGGCCATGAGCCCGTCGCCCCCCTCCAGCTCCGCCATCTCCTCCAGCAGCAGCCGCAGACCGGCCACCTGCTGCAAGGATGCGCGTTCGGCGGATCTGCGCGCCGCCGCCGGCTCGAGGAGCAGGCGGACCTCAAGCATGTCCTCGAATCGGTGATGGGTGATCTGGGGGGGAATGCGATAGCCGGCGTGGGGCACACGCACGACCAGGCCCTCGGCCTCCATGCGGTTCAGAGCGTCTCGGATCGGCGTCTGTGAGACCCCCAGCTCTCGCGCCAGGGCGTCGATCGTGACGCGGGAGCCCGGCTCGATCCGTAGCGACATCATCTGTCCGAGCAGCGTGTCGTACACCTCGTCGGCAAGCCGGCCGCGAGATCTTCCCGGCGGGATTCCGCCCGTCATGGCCCCACGGCGCCGCGCGATCATCGCTTCGTCGTCCATCGTCACGTGAGGTCCTTTCTCGCGTCTTCGGGAACCTGCTGGCATCGGTCGCAGCATTGCGGGATGTTGACGCTCCCCCTCGGATCGTATAGGAAAGGTGGCGGACGCCAGTCATCCTTCACCCATCGGGGAATCGCCCGCCATCGCTCCGCTTCGATCAGTTGGAGCTCTTATGAGCATGCTCGACGTCCTATTCGGTTCGTCATCGGGCCGCACCAGGACCGAAGGACTTCCCGACTGCTTGAAGCCCCATGAAGTCGCGGCGTACTCGTGACGCCGGTCTGCTGATCAGCCCCCGCGACAGCCGGCAACACGCCTGACCAACCCAGCAACTGCTCGGCGAAGCACGCGGCAAGGCCCACAAATCCCCCCAGAAAGCAGGCAAGAAGATGCGGTATCCAAAGCGAACAGGACGATTGTCGGTTCCCGGTCGAAAGGCGCGGCTGGCTACGGCGGCCATGTTAGTGGCCACGACCGTGGCGGCTTGCGGCGGTCAGGACGGCAGCGCCCCCAAGGCGCCGGCGACCATCCCGGAGCTCACCAAGGATCCGCTGACCCTCAGCTTCATCTGGTTCGACTGGCCCCCCGCCCACGCGCTGGAAGCCTTCGCGAACGCGGAGTACGCCAAGGGACGGCCGAACGTGACCATCAAGGTCAAGACCGTGCCGAACGCGAACTGGCACGACGCGATGTTCACCCAGTTCGCCGCACACAAGACCGACTTCGACATCCCGATCCTGGACTCGCAACACATCGGCGAGGCCGTGACGAACGGCAACATCCTCGACATCACCGACTTCGTCAAGAAGAACATCGACGTCAAGGCCTACAACCCGTACCTGCTGGCGGCCTACGGCCAGTTCCCCCAGGCGGAGACCGGGAAGCGCGACGAAAACGCCAGCCTGTACGGACTGCCGCTGCTCGGCGACACCTGGACGATGATCTACCGCAAGGACCTGATCGGCGACGAACCACCGCAGACCTGGGACCAGATGATCTCAGTCGCCGAGAAGTGCCAGGCGGACAACCCTGGCGTCAGCGGGCTGGCCTTCCACCAGGCCAACGGCTCCGACGCCGCGGCCGTCACCTACAACACGGTCAACGGCGTCTACGGCGGCAACCTCTGGGACCCCAAGACGCGCAAGATCGACGGCGTCCTCAACGACACCGCGGGCCAGGAGGCGATGGACGTCCTGGTCAACAAGATGAAGCCGCTGACCGCCAAGGGCTCCGGCAACTGGTTCATCGACGAGGTGAACGCGGCGGTCGCCCAGGGCAAGACCTGCATCGCGTTCAACTGGATCGCCGCGAGCGGCGGCCTGCTCGACCCGAAGCAGTCGACGCTCGGCACCACGCGGGAGCAGATTCTCGACAAGCTGGGCTTCGCCACCCTGCCGAGCCAGAAGACGAACCTGGTGCCTCTCGGCGGCATGGGGATGCACGTGTCGGCCTACTCGCCCGAGGCGAACCAGGCGGAGGCCCTGAACTTCATGAAGTGGTTCGAGCAGGGTGACATCCAGAAGAAGTGGGCCGCGGCTGGTGGCGTGCCATCGCGTACGGACGCCCTGGAGTCGCCCGAGTTCCTCAACGCCCAGCCGTTCAACCAGGTGTACACCGACTCGGTTCCGCGGATGCGGGACATGTGGAACGTGCCCGAGTACGCGCGCCTCGTCGACATCGAGAACACCAACGTGAACGCGGCTCTCAACGGCGCGAAGGCGCCGAAGGACGCGCTCGACGACATCGCCAAGCAGCAGCAGGGCGTGCTCAACGCCGGCAGTGGCAAGGGCGGCGGCGGACTGTGAGTGACTCCGCCCCTCTGACGACCGACCACCCCGGGCAGGTGGCGTCCGCGACGCCGCCCGCACCGGGCCGGTCCCGCCGCTTGAGCGACCGCGGGCTCGCCGTGGCCTTCACCTCTCCCGCGCTGCTGCTGTTGCTCGCCATGTCGGTGTTCCCGTTGCTGTGGGCGTTGTACCTGTCCTTCACCGACTACTCGGCCACTCGCGGCGGGCCCGCCCAGTTCCTCTGGTTCGAGAACTACACCGCCATCCTGACTTCGCCGCAGGTCCACCAGAGGGCCCTGACGACGTTGATCTACGTGGTCGGCGCGGTCACCCTGCAGACCGTGCTCGGTTTCGCCATCGCCTACCTGATCTCACGGCGCACGCACGGACGAGGACTGCTGACCACCCTGTTCCTGGTTCCGATGATGCTGTCGCCGGTCGTGGTCGGGCTGTTCTGGCGCTTCATGCTCGACGCGCAATTCGGCGTGATCAACAGCATGCTCGGCTCGCTCGGCCTGGGGCAGGTGGAGTGGCTCACCCGGCAGCGAACGGCACTGATCTCCCTGATCCTGGTCGACACCTGGCAATGGACGCCGTTCATCATGCTCATCGCACTCGCGGGCCTCACCGCGGTTCCCAAGTACCTGTACGAGGCCGCCTCGATCGATCGGGCGTCCGAGTGGTTCCAGTTCCGCACCATCACTCTTCCGCTGGTGTGGCCGCTGCTCCTCATCGCCGTGTTGTTCAGGGCGATCGAGGCCTTCCGGCTGTTCGACCTCGTCTACATCCTCACCAGCGGAGGCCCGGGGGTCTCCACCGAGACGTTGTCGTTCCACGTCTACAAGGTCGCGTTCCTGGGCTTCAACACCGGAACCGCCTCGGCGTACGGGATCCTCATGGTCCTCATCGTCATCGTCCTTACGCAGCTCTACCTGCGCTACTTGAACAAGCTCAAGGAGGACTGATGGCCCTCTCCGTCGACGAGGCCGTGTCCACAGGTCCTGCCCGGGATCACACGCCCCCCTCGCGCCGCTTCGGCGGCCGGGGCCGCGCCGTGCTGGAGGTCGCGCTCCTGACCGTGCTGGCCATTGTGATGCTCTTCCCGGTGCTGTGGATGATCGAGACGTCCATCAAGGAGAACCGGGACGTCTACGCCATCCCGGCCAAGTTCTTCGACTTCAAGGTCACCATGGAGCATTTCAAGGACGTGTTCGTCGCCTCCGGCGGTGGTCGTTCGAGCTTGTCCGCCTCGTTCCTCAACTCCGTCCTGGTCGCCGGGGTCTCCACGGCGCTGGCCACCGTGCTGGGGGTCCCGGCGGCCTGGGCCTACTCACGCTTCGCCGTGAAGGCCAAGAAGGACCAGCTGTTCTTCATCCTGTCCACCCGCTTCATGCCGCCCGTGGTGGTCGTGATCCCGATCTTCCTCATGTACCGCCAAGTCGGGCTCATCGACACCAAGCTCGGCCTGATCCTCATCTACACCGCCTTCAACGTCCCGTTCACGATCTGGATGATGAAGGGGTTCGTCGACGAGGTGCCCGCGGAGTACGAGGACGCCGCCATGCTCGACGGCTACACCCGCTTGCAGGCGTTCTGGCGATTCACCCTCCCCCTGCTCCTGCCCGGCATCGCCGCGACGGCGGTCTTCGCACTCATCTTCTCGTGGAACGAGTTCGTGTTCGCCATCTTCCTCACCTCCAGCGACGACGTGCGGACGGCCCCGCCCGCCATCGCCGGCCTCATCGGCGGAACCACAGTGGACTGGGGTCTCGTGGCCGCCGCCTCCGTGGTGTTCGCCCTGCCGGTGCTCGTCTTCGCCTACCTGGTGCGCAAGCACCTCGTCGCCGGTGTGACGCTCGGGGCGGTGCGACGCTGATGGCGGGCATCGAGGTGAGCGCCCTGCACAAGCGCTACCCGGACGGGACGGTCGCAGTCGATCACGTGGACCTGTCCATCCGCGACGGCGAGCTGTTCGTGATGCTCGGCCCTTCGGGTTGCGGCAAGACAACCACCCTGCGGGCCATAGCCGGCCTGGAAAGGCAGACGACGGGCAACATCCGCATAGGTGACACGCTGGTCAACGACCTGCCGCCCGCCGACCGCGACATCGCCATGGTGTTCCAGTTCTACGCTCTCTATCCGCATCTGAGAACCCGCGACAACCTGGCGTTCCCGCTGCGGGCCGAGGGACTGCCCAAGGCGGAGGTGCGCAAACGGGTCGACGAGGCCGCCCGGCTGATGCGGCTCGATCCGTTCCTGGACAGGCGACCGCACCGGCTGTCCGGCGGGGAGCAGCAGCGCGTCGCGCTCGCCCGCGCCCTGGTGCGACGACCGCGCGCATTCCTCATGGACGAACCCCTCACCAATCTGGACGTGGAGCTGAGGGCGGACATGCGCACGGAGATCAAGCACCTGCAGGGGGAACTGGGGACGACGATGGTCTACGTCACTCACGACCAGGTCGAGGCGATGTCGCTCGGTCACAGAATCGCCATCCTCAACAAGGGCCGCGTCGAGCAGATCGGCACGCCGCTGGAAGTCTACGACCGTCCGGCGAGTCTTTTCTGCGCCGCGTTCATCGGCTCCCCGCCGATGAACCTGATCGAGGTGGAGGTGGCCGACGGGAAGCTGCGCAGTCAGGGTGGGCTGGCCCTCATGCCACCACCGGGCCTGCCGCGCGACCGTCGCCTGGTCGCGGGCGTCCGGCCGGAGGCGCTGGAAGTCACGGAACCAGGGGCGGAACGTTCGGTCCCGGCCCGCGTGGTCTCGGCGGAGTGGCTGGGCGACGAGATCATCTACGTGGTCGACCACGACGGACAGCGCGACGTACGGGTTCGGATGCCACCGACTGTCCGTTTCACCGCTGGCGCACCGGTCGGGCTGCGGCACACCGGCGGGCCCCCGCCGGTCTACGACGTGAGCACGGAAGAGCTGGTGGCCTGATGGGAACCGTGGCAGTGCGCGGGCTGTGCAAGTCCTTCGGCAAAGTCCAGGCCCTGGACGGGGTGACGCTCGACATACCGGACGGCTCGTTCTTCGTCGTGCTCGGACCCTCCGGGGCAGGCAAGACGACGACCCTGCGAGCGATCGCCGGCCTCGAGAAGCTTGACGCCGGGTCGGTGCACCTGGACGGGAGGGACGCGACCGGTGACAGCCCGGCCGCACGCGACCTGGCCATGGTCTTCCAGAACTACGCCCTCTACCCGCGACACACGGTGTACGAGAACATCGCTTCGCCGCTGCGGGCACGCCGCTGTTCCTCGAGCGAGATCGCCGCTGCCGTCGAGCGGATGTCGAGCCTGCTGCACATCGAACGTCTGCTGCAGCGTCGTCCCGCGCAGTTGTCGGGTGGTGAGATGCAGCGGGTCGCCCTGGCCCGGGCGCTGGTCCGTCACCCGCGCGCGTTCCTCATGGACGAGCCGCTGACGAACCTCGACCTCAAGCTCCGCGTCGAGATGCGCACCGAGCTCACCCGCATCCACCGGAGCCTCGGAGCGACCTTCATCTACGTGACCAACGACCAGGTCGAGGCCCTGTCCATGGCCGACCAGGTCGCGGTACTCAAGGAGGGAAAGGTGCAACAGGTCGGAACGCCGGCCGAGGTGTACGAGCGTCCAGCCAACCAGTGGGTCGCGGGATTCGTCGGGAGCCCGCCGATCAGCCTGCTCGCCTGCCACGCCGAGGGAGATCGTCTGGTCGGGGCGGAAGGCTGGACGCTGCCGCGGCCCCGCTGGACCACGGCTGAGGACGGTCGTCCGCTGCTGCTGGGCCTGCGCGCGGAGGACCTGTCCGTCGAGCAGCGTGGGGACGCGTCGTTGCCGGGTGAGCTCTACGGCCTTGAGCCGCTCGGTGACCGGACGGTGGTCGACGTCCGGGTGGGGACGGAGATCCTCAAGGTCAAGGCACGAACCACCGTCACCGGTACGCCGGGCGAGCGGCTGCTTGTCACGGTCGACCTGGACCGCGCGCACCTGTTCGATGCGGGCACCGGGCTGGCGCTGTCCGAGGCCGGGAGGTAATCGCGCAGGGCGGCGAGGTCAATATGCGCCGGTACGTGGCAATCGAGCCTCGGCGGACCGCCACCGGTAAGCACGGCCTGACGACGCTGAAGCAGCCATGGCCCGAGCAGGCGATCGGCGGCGCGGGGCGTCGCCCTGCGGCCAAGGCCACATTGACCGAGGTCACGCTGGACATCACCAAGAACATCACAGGAGGCGACGCAATGAGTGACCCGATGAACGTCCTGGCCCCCGAGCACCGGCGGCTCCGGATCGGCGACGCCTGGCGCAACGCCGCCGGCGGAGCCACCTTTGCCGTCGAGGACCCGGCCACCGGCAAGACCATCGCCGAGGTGGCGGACGCCGACGTCGTTGACGGGCTCGCCGCTCTGGACGCGGCGGGCAAGGCAATGGCGGAGTGGGCGGCGACCCCACCGCGAAAACGGTCGGAGTTGCTGACCGCGACGTACCGGGCACTGACCGAGCGATCCGAGGAGGTCGCCCGGCTGATAACGCTCGAGATGGGCAAGCCGCTCGCGGAGGCTCGCGGAGAGGTGGCCTACGGCGCCGAGTTCTTCCGCTGGTTCGCCGAGGAGGCGGTGCGCGTCGAGGGGCGCTACAACACCGCTCCCGCTGGTGGATATCGCATCCTCACCGTGCCGAGGCCGGTCGGACCGTGCGTCTTCGTGACGCCATGGAACTTTCCGCTGGCCATGGGCGCCCGCAAGATCGCTCCTGCGCTGGCGGCGGGCTGCACGACGATCACCAAGCCGGCGGCCCAGACGCCACTCACCATGCTGTTCCTGGCCCGCATCATGGAGGAGGCCGGCGTTCCTCCGGGCGTCGTCAACGTCGTGACGACCAAGCGTGCCGGCGAGGTGGTCTCGGCACTGCTGGCCGACCGTCGGACCCGCAAGCTTTCGTTCACCGGGTCGACCGAGGTCGGGCGCGTGCTGCTCCGGCAGGCGGCGGACAACGTGCTGCGCACCTCCATGGAACTGGGCGGCAACGCGGCCTTGATCGTGTGTGCCGACGCGGACCTGGACGTCGCGCTCGACGGTGCCATGGTGGCCAAAATGCGCAACCTCGGGGAGTCCTGCATCGCGGCCAACCGAATCTACGTCGAGGAGCCGGTGCGCGAGGAGTTCACGGCACGCTTCGCCAAGCGGATGGGCGCGCTCTCGGTGGGCCATGGTCTGGACGACGGCGTGGACGTCGGGGCGCTGATCGACGAGGCCTCGGTCACCAAGATCGACGAGCTCGTCGCCGACGCGGTCGATCGCGGAGCCCGTGTCCTGGTGGGCGGCGAGCGCCCGGATGGGCCGGGCCACTTCTACCCGCCCACGGTCCTCGTCGACGTGCCCGACGACGCGCGGATGCTGGAGGCGGAAATCTTCGGCCCGGTGGCCCCGATCATCTCGTTCACGTCCGACGACGAGGTGATCGCGAAGGCCAACGACACCGAACACGGCCTGGCCGGATACGTCTTCACCCGTGACCTCCAGCGGGCGCTCCGGTTCGCCGAGGGGCTGGAGACGGGGATGCTCGGCATCAACCGTGGTCTGATCTCGGACCCGTCAGCTCCGTTCGGAGGGGTGAAGCAGTCCGGGATCGGCAAGGAGGGGTCGCACGAGGGCATCCTCGAGTATCTCGACGTCACCTACGCGGCGATCGACCTACCGTGACCGGCCTGCTGCTCCGGGCCCCCGCCGGGGATCACCGGGTCCTGCGCGCACATGACCTGACCGGCCTCCACCCGTGGGGCGGGACCCTGACCATGGCCGGCACGGACCCGCCGGCACCCCGGGACGCCGCCGACTCCGCCGGCGTGCGCGCCCGCGCCACCCGGCAACCCACCTTGCCGACGCCGTCCCGGTCTCGCAGGTGACCCGGACGTCCGCCCGGCACATCACCGCCGACGTTCCAGAGAGGCACTGACATGCTTGAGACCGTCCGCGGACCGCGCCAGATGATAGTGGGCGAAGGGGTCGCGCAGAACATCCCACGAGTGGTGGCCGAGTGTGGCTCGCGAGTCCTCATCGTGACCGACCGAGTCCTGCTGGGGCAGCCGGGCGTGGCCGAGATCGTGGCCGCCGTACGGGAGAAGGTCGAACTCGTCGGGGTCTTCGCCGACGCGACTCCGGACGTGCCACTCACCGATGTCGCCCTGGCCGTCTCGGCCGCCGCAGAGGTGGACGCCGACGTCATCCTCGCCATCGGGGGCGGCACGGTGATCGACCTCGCCAAAATCGTCGGCGTCATCCGGTGCCACGGCGGGACGCCGCGCGACTTCTACGGGGAGTCGAAGGTGCCGGGGCCGACGACGCCTCTCGTCGCGGTCCCGACGACATCAGGCACCGGCTCCGAGCTCACGCCCGTCTCGGTGCTGACCGACCCCGACCGCGAGCTGAAGGTGGGGGTCTCCAGCGTCCACATCGTGCCCGACTTCGCCATCGTCGACCCCGAGCTCACCTACACCTGCCCGGCGACCGTCACTGCCCACTCCGGCATCGACGCGTTCTGTCACGCGGTGGAGAGCTACACCGCGCGACCCCGGGCCCACGGACCGCGCGACCCGGTGGAACAGGTCTTCCTCGGCCGCAACCCGATCACCGACCACTACGCGCTCCTGGCCGCGGAGCGGATCGCCCGCAGCTTGCCCCATGTCGTCAGGGACGGAGGCGACAAGGACGCGCGCGCCGACATGTCCTATGGGTCCATGCTGGCCGGGCTCGCGTTTTCCCACGCAGGCAACGCGGCGCCGCACGCGCTCCAGTACCCCATCGGCGCAGCCACCCACACACCGCACGGCCTGGGCGTCGGGCTGCTGCTGCCCTACGCGCTGGACGCGGCCAGGGACGCCATCGGCGACCGCTTGGCCATCCTCGCCCGGGTGTGCGGGCTCGACGTGACCGACGCCTCGGATGCCGAGGCCGCGGATACGTTCCTCACCTGGCTCGACGGGCTCCTTGCCGACATCGGCATCCCTGCTACCTTGGCGCACATCGGCGTGGCACGCGCCGACCTCCCACGCTTCGCGGAGATGGCCGGCGGCGTCACCCGCTTGATCCAGAACCATCCAGGCCCGACCGACACCGCCAGCCTGACCGCTATCCTCGAAGCGGCCTGGCTCGGGGACCGGACCCGACTTTTCCTGACTCCGAAGCAGAGATAGTGACGGGCCTTTCACATGACGACGAGTCCGCTTGCCCTCCCCGGGCATCGGAATCGTCGGCTACCGATCCGCCGCAGTCGATTACATCCACCCTCCAGGATCCGTATCCGTGTGGTTGTCACAGTAATCACCAGCCGCGATGCCGAACTGACCGGGCAAGCACAGCACCTGACCAAGCAACTGACCGACGTGCAACACGAACTCGACCGGGTGAGCGTGGCCGAGCAGGTCGTCCCCCAACTGCTCGCTGAGCCCGAACCCGCCGAGGCCGGATTCCGCAGAGCAGCCCAGAGTCCCGAACCTGGACAGGTTGCCTGAAGAGCTTCTCCGTAAGCTGTTCGACGTCTTCCGCCTACAGATCCGCTACGACAAGACCACTCACACGGCAACCTGCACGGTGACCCTCACGGGCGAAACCGCCGACATCGCCAGCACCCTCTCGGACGAGGCTCTGCAAAAGCCGAACGGGCACCTGACGGTGCCCGTTCGTGTGGTGCCCCCTGCAGTGTGCTGGTTCAGGACATAGGAAACCCATGTCGCAAGACATAGGAAACTTCAACAGAGTGTGTCTCGGGACATAGGCAACCGCCGTTGTCATGAACGTGGGCGGTGTGTCCAAGGCCAGAGTT